>NZ_MRCP01000001.1:0-643102 GCF_002303975.1 Pseudomonas sp. ACN5
CGGAAGCCTGGGACTGGTACTACAAGAACGTCGGCAAGTCCCGTTGCCCGATCGTCGACACCTGGTGGCAGACCGAAACCGGCGGCAACATGATGAGCCCGCTGCCGGGCGCCCATGCCCTCAAGCCAGGCTCGGCGGCGCGTCCGTTCTTTGGCGTGGTGCCGGCCCTGGTGGACAACCTGGGCAACATCATCGAAGGCGAGGCCGAGGGCAACCTGGTGATTCTCGATTCGTGGCCAGGTCAGGCGCGTACGCTGTATGGCGACCACGACCGCTTCGTCGACACCTACTTCAAGACCTTCCGCGGCATGTACTTCACCGGTGACGGCGCCCGTCGCGATGCCGATGGCTACTACTGGATCACCGGCCGGGTGGACGACGTGCTCAACGTCTCCGGCCACCGCATGGGCACCGCCGAGATCGAAAGCGCGATGGTCGCGCACCCGAAAGTCGCCGAGGCGGCGGTGGTCGGTGTGCCGCACGACATCAAGGGACAAGGCATTTATGTCTACGTCACCCTGAAAAACGGCGAGGAGCCGAACGAGCAACTGCGTCTGGAACTGAAAAACTGGGTGCGCAAGGAGATCGGGCCGATTGCCTCGCCGGATGTGATCCAGTGGGCACCGGGGCTGCCGAAAACCCGTTCGGGCAAGATCATGCGGCGGATTCTGCGCAAGATTGCTACCGCTGAATATGATGGGTTGGGGGATATTTCCACCCTGGCGGATCCGAGTGTGGTGCAGCATTTGATTGATACGCACAAGACGATGAATGTTGCGTAAGCGGCGATCTTGAGTCATTGAGCCCCGTCAGGTGTTGAGCCTGGTGGGGCTTTTTTGTGCCTGAAGTATTTGTGTCGAATTTGCTGGCCTCTTCGCGAGCAAGCCCGCTCCCACATTAAATCTGTGCGGACACAAATTCTGTGTCCGCTCGAGATCAAATGTGGGAGCGGGCTTGCTCGCGAAGGCGGTTTGTCAGGCAATACAGCAACATCAGCCAATAATTATCGGGTTTCTCTGTCGGCGTTTTCCTGCTGTTACCCGAGATCTTTCAGGTTACTGAATGTGTAACCGCATCGCGCCAATGCGGGGCATTGGGAAACGCCCAGCCCCATAGCAGGGGCTAAAAACCACGGATAAAAAATAAGACCCCACGCTGCGCTTGCCGGATTAGAAGGGTTTGCCAATAATAGGCCCGCAATTTGCAATATAGATCGGTTCAATGTCTTTTGCTCTTGCATGATTTTGCAGGGCTGTCAACGTGCTAAAACGACTTTCTCGGTGCTTCTGTAATTAGTTGTCGCATTGAAGAAATATCGGCCTCGGGCCTGTCGTTAGAATGCCGATCACTCGCTCGTCGTTGCCCGTGTTGAAATTTCGCACACGCAATGTAGGACGCAGCACTGCTTTCCGGTTCCACTCATTCGCATATTGGGCTGTCGCTCACTCTGCCGTTTTTGCCCTTTACCGATGGAGTCCCAAGATGAAGAAACTCGTGCTGCTTGGCGCCCTGGCACTGTCCGTGCTGTCGCTGCCATCCTTCGCCGATGAAAAGCCTCTGAAAATTGGTATCGAAGCGGCTTACCCTCCGTTCGCTTCCAAAGCACCGGACGGCAGCATCGTTGGTTTCGACTACGACATCGGCAACGCCTTGTGCGAAGAGATGAAGGTCAAGTGCGTGTGGGTCGAGCAAGAGTTCGACGGCCTGATCCCGGCACTGAAAGTGCGCAAGATCGACGCGATCCTGTCGTCCATGTCGATCACTGAAGATCGCAAGAAGTCCGTGGACTTCACCAACAAGTACTACAACACCCCGGCTCGCCTGGTCATGAAGGCCGGTACCCAGGTCAGCGAAGGCCTGACCGAGCTCAAGGGCAAGAACATCGGCGTACAGCGTGGTTCGATCCACGAGCGTTTCGCCCGCGAAGTCCTGGCCCCGCTGGGTGCCGAGATCAAGCCATACGGCTCGCAGAACGAAATTTACCTCGATGTGGCCGCCGGCCGCCTCGACGGCACCGTGGCAGACGCTACGCTTCTGGATGACGGTTTCCTGAAAACCGACGCCGGTAAAGGTTTCGCCTTCGTCGGCCCAGCGTTCACCGACGTCAAATACTTCGGCGACGGTGTAGGCATCGCGGTGCGCAAGGGCGACAAGGCTGAGCTGGACAAGCTCAACGCCGCCATCGCCGCCATTCGCGAGAACGGCAAGTACAAGCAAATCCAGGACAAGTACTTCGCCTTCGATATCTACGGCAAGTAATACGCCCCGGCGACAAGTCCGAAATGGCGCAAGCAGCAGGATCGCTGAGGTTTGCGCCATTTTTTCATCCCAACTTTCGAGGACCTGAATCATGTTGAAAGGCTACGGGGCTGTCATCCTCGATGGCGCTTGGCTGACGCTTCAGCTCGCCTTGTCGTCCATGGCCATGGCCATCGTTCTGGGCCTGATCGGCGTGGCACTGCGTCTGTCGCCGGTGCGCTGGCTGGCCTGGCTGGGCGACCTGTATTCCACGGTGATCCGCGGTATTCCCGACCTGGTGCTGATCCTGCTGATTTTCTACGGCGGCCAGGACCTGCTCAACCGCGTCGCACCGCTGCTCGGCTTTGACGAGTACATCGACCTGAATCCGTTGGCTGCCGGTATCGGCACCCTGGGCTTCATCTTCGGCGCGTACCTGTCGGAAACCTTCCGGGGTGCGTTCATGGCGATCCCCAAGGGTCAGGCCGAAGCCGGCATGGCGTACGGCATGAGCAGTTTCCAGGTGTTCTTCCGGGTGTTGGTGCCACAGATGATTCGCCTGGCGATTCCGGGCTTCACCAACAACTGGCTGGTATTGACCAAGGCGACCGCGCTGATTTCGGTGGTGGGCCTGCAGGACATGATGTTCAAGGCCAAGCAGGCGGCCGATGCCACCCGCGAGCCTTTCACCTTCTTCCTCGCAGTGGCGGCGATGTACCTGGTGATCACCAGTGTGTCGTTGCTGGCATTGCGTCACCTTGAGAAGCGCTACTCGGTAGGCGTAAGGGCGGCTGATCTATGATCTTCGACTACAACGTCATTTGGGAGGCCTTGCCGCTGTATTTCGGCGGCCTGGTGACCACCCTAAAACTGCTCGCGCTGTCGCTGTTCTTCGGCTTGTTGTGCGCATTGCCGCTGGGCCTGATGCGCGTCTCGAAGAACTCGGTGGTCAACATGTCCGCCTGGCTCTATACCTACGTGATCCGCGGCACGCCGATGCTGGTGCAGCTGTTTCTGATCTACTACGGGTTGGCGCAGTTCGAAGCGGTGCGTGAGAGCTTCCTCTGGCCGTGGCTGTCCAGCGCAACCTTCTGTGCCTGCCTGGCATTCGCGATCAATACCAGCGCCTACACCGCCGAGATCATCGCCGGCAGCCTGCGCGCCACGCCGAACGGCGAGATCGAAGCGGCCAAGGCCATGGGCATGTCGCGGTTCAAGATGTACAAGCGCATCCTGCTGCCGTCGGCCCTGCGCCGGGCACTGCCGCAGTACAGCAACGAAGTGATCATGATGCTGCAGACCACCAGTCTGGCGTCCATCGTGACCCTGATCGACATCACCGGTGCCGCGCGCACGGTCAACGCCCAGTTCTACCTGCCGTTCGAGGCGTACATCACCGCCGGCGTGTTCTACCTGTGCCTGACCTTCATCCTGGTGAAGCTGTTCAAGATGGCCGAGCGCCGCTGGCTGGGCTACCTGGCCCCGCGGAAGCACTGATATGGAACGCATCGATCACGCTTTGCCGTGGAGCCACCTGGGCAGCGAGCGCCGGATTTCGGTGTTCCGCTTCGGTAATGGCGAGCGCAAGGCCTATATCCAGGCCAGCCTGCATGCCGATGAGCTGCCGGGCATGCGCACGGCGTTCGAGCTGAAAAAGCGTCTGGCCGAACTCGAAGCCCAGGGCTTGCTCAACGGTGTGGTCGAGCTGGTGCCGGTGGCTAATCCACTGGGTCTGGGTCAACTGCTTCAGGGCAATCATCAAGGGCGTTTCGAGGCGGGCAGCGGCAAGAACTTCAACCGCGATTTCGTCGAGTTGAGCGCACCTGTGGCGGCTGCCTTGGCAGAAAGCCTGGGTGACGATCCACACGCCAACATTCGCCTGATCCGTCAGGCGATGGTCGATCATCTGGCCGCTTTGCCAGAGGCGAGCAGCCAGTTGCAAGGCATGCAGCGCGTTCTGCTCAGCCACGCCTGCACCGCCGATGTGGTGCTGGACCTGCATTGCGACGCCGAAGCGGCGCTGCACATGTACGCCTTGCCGCAGCACTGGCCGCAGTGGCGTTCGCTGGCTGCGCACCTGAATGTGCGGGTCGGTTTGCTGGCGGAAGATTCCGGCGGCAGTTCGTTCGACGAAGCCTGTTCGTTGCCGTGGTTGCGCCTGTCGCGTCTGTTCCCGCAGGCGCAAATTCCGCTGGCCTGCCTGGCGACTACCATTGAATTGGGTGGTCAGGCCGATACCGGTCGCGCCGAGGCTTGCGCCCATGCCGAAGGCATTCTGGCGTTCCTCGCCGAGCAAGGCCTGATCGGCGGTGAATGGCCCAAACCTGCGCAAGACCCTTGCGAAGGCCTGCCATTCGAAGGCACTGAATTGTTGTTCGCGCCGCACCCCGGTGTGGTGACGTTCCTGCGTAAGCCCGGTGAATGGGTTGAAGCAGGCGACGAGATTTTTGAAGTGATCGATCCGTTGGCGGATCGGGTCAGCACGGTGTGTGCTGGTACGTCCGGGGTGCTGTTTGCCATTGAACGGCTGCGTTATGCCCAACCCGGTTTCTGGCTGGCCAAGGTGGCGGGGCGCGAAGCGCTGCGTCACGGGCGCTTGCTCAACGACTGACTGACTGTTTTTGTGAGAACCGACCGCATGTACAAACTTGAAGTCCAAGACCTGCATAAACGCTATGGCAGTCACGAAGTGCTCAAGGGCGTGTCCCTGAAAGCGGCAGCCGGCGATGTGATCAGCATCATCGGCTCCAGTGGCTCCGGCAAAAGTACCTTCCTGCGCTGCATCAACCTGCTGGAGCAGCCGCACGCGGGCAAGATCCTGCTCAACAACGAAGAGTTGAAGCTGGTGGCGAACAAGGACGGCGCGTTGAAAGCCGCCGACCCGAAACAGCTGCAACGCATGCGTTCGCGCCTGTCGATGGTGTTCCAGCATTTCAACCTGTGGTCGCACATGACCGCGCTGGAAAACATCATGGAAGCGCCGGTGCACGTGCTCGGCGTGTCCAAGGCTGAAGCTCGGGAAAAGGCCGAACACTACCTGAACAAGGTCGGCGTGGCCCATCGCAAAGACGCTTACCCGGGCCACATGTCCGGCGGCGAGCAGCAGCGCGTGGCGATTGCCCGTGCACTGGCGATGGAACCTGAGGTGATGCTGTTCGACGAGCCGACCTCGGCCCTCGACCCGGAGCTGGTGGGCGACGTGTTGAAAGTCATGCAGGCCCTGGCCCAGGAAGGCCGGACCATGGTGGTGGTGACCCACGAAATGGGCTTCGCCCGTGAAGTGTCGAACCAGCTGGTGTTCCTGCACAAAGGTGTGGTCGAAGAAAGCGGCAACCCGCGCGAAGTGCTGGTGAACCCGCAATCGGAGCGTCTGCAGCAATTCCTCTCGGGCAGCCTGAAGTAAGCCGAACTCCCGTTGTGCCCCGGGATAGTGCATGCTTCGCAACCTGGAGGCCGGCCCCGATCCCTTGTGGGAGCGGGCTTGCTCGTGAAAACGGTGGGTCAGTTTGCTTCTCTGCCACAGACACACCGCCTTCGCGAGCAAGCCCGCTCCCACATTTGATCCGGGGCGGTTTTGAGATTTGCGCTTATTTACGGGCTAGCATTGGCCCATGCCTTCATCACTGTTCTTCGTTTCGGATTGCCCGCCATGACTGCCCATCGAATTGGTTTCCTGATTTGGCCCAGCACTAAAGCACTGACGCTTGCGCTGGCTGAGGAGGCCTTGCGTGTTGCCCAGCGTGTGCATCCGGACGTGGTTTACGAGCTGTCGTTCCTGCAGGCCGAAGCCATTACAGACGCCGCGGCCGACAGCGCCTGGCAATTGCCGGGTGAGGCATGGACCGGCAAGCTGGAAAACTTCCAGAAACTGTTCCTGCTCGCTGACGAGCCACCGACCGCACTGGCGCCGGCGCTCAGCAGTGCGCTCAAGCAACTGGTGCGCTCCGGTTGCGTGATCGGAGGTCTGTCGGCCGGTGTGTACCCGTTGGCGCAACTCGGTTTGCTCGATGGTTATCGCGCGGCGGTGCATTGGCGCTGGCAGGATGATTTCGCCGAACGTTTCCCCAAGGTCATCGCCACCAGTCACCTGTTTGACTGGGATCGCGATCGCCTGACCGCGTGCGGCGGCATGTCGGTGCTCGACTTGCTGCTGGCGGTGTTGGCCCGCGACCATGGTGCGGAGCTAGCGGGTGCCGTATCCGAAGAGCTGGTGGTCGAGCGCATCCGCGAGGGCGGCGAGCGCCAGCGTATCCCGTTACAGAACCGCCTCGGCTCCAGCCATCCGAAGCTCACGCAAGCCGTTTTGCTGATGGAGGCCAACATCGAAGAGCCGCTGACCACCGACGAAATCGCCCAGCATGTGTGCGTGTCCCGTCGGCAGCTGGAGCGGATCTTCAAGCAATACCTCAACCGTGTGCCGAGCCAGTACTACCTGGAATTGCGCCTGAACAAGGCCCGGCAGATGTTGATGCAAACCAGCAAGTCGATCATCCAGATCGGCCTGTCCTGTGGCTTCTCCTCGGGGCCGCATTTCTCCAGCGCCTATCGCAACTTCTTCGGCGCCACGCCGCGGGAAGATCGCAACCAGCGGCGCAGCAGCAGCCCGTTCGAATTGTCATCGGTGCCGCCGGAACGCGGGTAGCCGTTACTCAGTCTTCAATGTCGGTGTCGGGCGCCCCGTCCTCCGGCACCGGCATGTCGGCTATCTCGTCGATACCCAGATCATTCTCGGTTGCGCGAAAGTACGCAGCGATGCGTTGCAAGCTTTGCGCATTGAACGGGTTGCCGCTGAAGTCAAAGCTTTCGCCGACACCTGGGTCGACCTCCATGAGTTCGGGCGGCATCTCGGTAATGGCGTTAAAGCTCAGGTCAACGTCGGTCCAGGTCGTGATGCTCAGCACTCCCTTGGGGATTTCAGTGATACCCGTATGGCTCAAGTCCAGTGAAGATATTTCTGTCATGTGGCTAAGGTCAGGGCCTGGACCGAGTGGATTGTCCCGCAGGCTCAAGTAGTCAAGGTGCTCCATGCCCGCCAGGGCCTCTACGGTTTCCGGAGTCAGCGTAATGCCACACTCCGCCAAGCTCAGCACCGATAACCTGCCCATTCTGAAGATGGCTTCGGGAAGGTTGCCCAGTTGGTATCCCCGTATGGTCAGGGTGTCCAGGTTGGTAAAACTGTCCAGGAACCGGCCAAGTCCAGGTGCAATGCCATGGGTGGTCGTCAGGTACATTTCGGGCACATGACTGAAGTCGGCTGACAGCGTCGGCAGGTCACCCATGATTGGCAGGTGTGAGACGAATCCGTACTCACCCACGGCAATGTGTTCGATGGGGATCTGGCGCCAGCAGCGTTCCAGGTTTTGTTTGAATTCGTCTCTTTTTACGTGCTCGGCAAAAATCTCCTCGGCCGTCAGCGGGACGCCAGTAACGGAATGGGTGTCGGGCACATTGGCTGTCCACCGGCTCAGCTCGGTACCGAGCCGGGTGAGTTCGAGCTCGCGACGGGTCAGGTCAGCTCGACCCTCTGCGAGGGTGCCGGGTAAGCGATAGACGAAGTCGCTGGCCTCTTCGTTGTCCAGACTTGGGTAGAGGGCTTTGACGCGATCGATATCGACCTGTTCGGCATGGGCTCCAAAGTCCTTTTCGGTTCGCTGATAGTGACGCTTGATGTGTTCCCGGGTGGTCGGGGACAGAGGGTTGTTGCCAAAATCAAATCCCTCGCTGAGGTCGCCGGGCAGATCGAAGAGGGCGGTGGGCAATTCGGTGATCTGGTTGTCATTCAAAATGGCGGTTCGAATGCTCGGGTGATTCACCAGGCCCTCGGGAATGCGGGTAATTCCGGTACTGGAAAGATCGACGTAGTTCAGCTTCGGCATGTTTTCCAGGGAAGGGCACACACCGAGCGGGTTTTTGTACAGGTCGAGCGCAGTCAATTGGTTCAGGGCAGACAGGGTGGCGCGACTCTGCTCTGTGAGGGTCACGGCGCAGTCGCTGAGGATGAGTGTGTCGAGTTGGGGCCATTGGGCAATGGCGTCCGGCAACTGCCCCAGTTCGAAGTTGCGTAGCGCCAGGCGGTTGAGGCTGGAAAACCCCTTCAAAAAATCATTCACACCACGGGTAGCACGATGACCTTCAAGCGTCACGCTGCGCACCTGAGGGAAATCGACGTTCAACTTTGGCAGCTCGCCAACAACCGGCTGGGAAAATTCAAAGGAAACCGGTACGCCATGGGCGCTGTCGTAGGTGGCCTGACGCCGCCAGCAGTCGAGCAATCTGGCTATCATTTGTCGGCGTGCATACCGTTGGCTGGCGAGCTGCTCGATGCTCAAGCGGATTTGCGTGCCCGGAACATACAACGGGATCTCGTCGCACCAGGTGCTCAATTGCTCAATCAATTGCGCGTGTTGATAAAACAGGCGCTGGAGTTCTGCGCGCGGTCCGCCGGGATTGCTTTGCAATCGTGCGGCAAAGGCTTGCAGTTCCTCTGGGCTCAGATGGGGAAACAGCCGATAGATGTGGCTTTGTAATGAAGGGGTGTTGGCCGGCATCCAGCGATAACCATCGCCCCCGCCCAGCAAGCGCATCACCGCCGGATCGTAGGCAGGCTTGAGATTCGGCTGTTGCGCCAGCAGCGCACGCAGTGCTTCACGAGTGACGGCGTGGGTGCGAATCAGCCGCTTGAGCCTTTCGCCCTCGCCGATGTTGATGTTCAGGGCGATTCGCTCGCTGTCGGGCAGCGCCTGTAACAGGCTGGAATAAAGGGTGTCAGTGCTACTGAGCTGTTCGCCGGCGTCGTCGTAGGCCTGATACGCCCCTTCATCGGTCAACACCAGCACCTTGCGCAAGGGCGCGTCCGGCTCGCCAATACTGTCGATCAGCGGCCCATTGTGGGTGTATTGGCGGATTTCCAGGCGCAGTTGTCCCGACCAGCCAGGCAAGCGTTCCAGGGTGTGCAACGCCAGGCGATCGGTGTCGAGATGGTTGCGCGTCGAGTACAGGTAGAGCCCTTCATAAGCGCGAGTGACGCGCACCTGCAGGCCGGCCTCCTGTGCCAGTTCCGTGAGGCGTTTGGACAATGTTCCACGCTCCAGTTGCTCGCGTTCGGCGGCACTGGCGCTGTCGAGCAGTGCTTCGGCGAGGCTGGTTGGCAAACCGGGTTCGCTGTCGATAATACGCTGGACCAAGGGGCGCGCACCTTGTTCGATTTTGCGGTAGCGCTGGCTGAAGAGGGTTTCCCGTTTGTCGGCGGCAAGCGTTGTCAGGTAGCGGCGCACTGAGCGCGCGTCGGTGTTGCCGAGGTGTTGCAACAGGGTGTTGATCAGGTCGCCATCGTCCAGTTGCGCTAGGTTGATCTGCACCACGACCTGGTTGCCCATGCCGCGCTCCCAGAGGGTTTCTCCTGTTGCATCGACCAGTCGCAGCCCCTTGTCCGCTGGCCAGTTACCGTAGTCGCAGAGCAGTTCCAGTTGCATCAGCGGATCAGCCTTCAGGTAATCGTCCGCACGATTGCTGCCGATTTGATCAATGAAGATCTGCAGGTCCTGATCAATCTTGAAGCGTTTGAGGGTGTCGGCCAGCAGCGGCGGTACCTGTTCGGCGTCGACATGCATCTTGCGCAAGGCGTTTTCGTGACAGCCGCTGATGCTGAGGATGCGCTCGCGCTCGCGCTCGGAAAAACGCTGCATGTCCGGACCGATACGCCGCAGCAGGGTGGCCTGGTCCCAGGTCAGTGGCTGCTCGAGTTCGGTGTGCCAGGCGCCTTTTCCGTTGTGCCTCAGGGTGGGCTGGTAAGCTTCGGGACGCGTGGGGTGCTGGATACGATGGCGCCCCGTCAACGGATCCTCGGTCACGGAGTAACGGCGGTTGTCCAGTGTCAGCAGGGTTTTGCCTTGATGGGCGTGCAGTCCCATCGAGTCGGGTTGCGCGTCGTTGGGGATCGCGACGGTATGTTCGTAAGGCGTCAGGTCGGGCTGCCAATAGCGGGTTTCGCCATTGGGGCGTTTCACGGCGTTGAAGCGGTCGATGAATTGCACGACTTCCCGGGGCAGGACCGCGCGAAATTCGCTGACGGCGATCATGCCACCTGCCGCGAAAGTGCCCAGTTGCACTGCAGATTCAACCATCCCCATGAAATGCTCGAAGGCTTCGTTGGTCAGGCCTTCTGCCCATTCGACAACACCTTCGAAGGTGTCATCCAGCAGCTGATAGGCCGTGTAAGCCAGCATCAGCTCGCCAAGGAACGGGACGAACGGCAACGCAATGAAGGCTGCGATGTTCAGCAGCGCCGAGGCGATTTCCGTGAAGGAGTCCCATAACGCCCATCGGGCCTTGCGGTCGACCGTGGCCGTCGACACTGCGATCACGCGCGCGTCATTGAGAATCTTGTCGAGTTTGCGTTGATAGAGATGAACCCACAGGTCGCCTCTGATCGGCGTTGCTGCCATTTGCAGGTCGGGGCGCTGGTTGGGGGTTTCTCTCCAGGTCGGCCGTGGATCGCCGGGTGGGACCGGTTGCCAGGTGATGGGATCGAGGCGGTTGTTCAGCTCGGCGAAGAAGTAACCGCGGTCTTCATGATTGATAAATCGACTGAAAAACTGTTGATAGTCGGGCGCCCGCAGGCGCTGGCTCAGTTCCTCGGCGAATGCCGCCGATGAGGGGTATTGCTTGATGGGATGTTCAGGGTCGTCAGGAATGTAGGCCACTACCCGGACCGCTTCGCGGGCGCGCTCCAGTCCCGGGGCGAACAGCACGATGCCGGTCAGGCGGGCATTCATGATCGTCAGGTCATGGCATCGCCAGGATTGGCCGTGTGCATCGGAGAGCAGGCGAAGGAGCGGCTGATGAACGTCGCTGGTCAGCAGGTTTTGCATCTGCGCCATCTGCAGGGCGACGGTCAGTGCGGTTTTTTGGCTTTCGCGAATTTTCGGTTGCAGGATCGCCGCGGCCACCGGGTTGCTGATGCCAAGGTTGTCGGCCAGGTAACTTTTATAGCGCTCGCCAATGTCGAGCTCGCGGCATAGCTGGGTGAACGCCGTGATGGGCATCGTCGCCAGAATCTGTGGCAGGGCGCTGAAGTGCCCGGTGGAAGAGGGCGCAGTGATGTAAGTCGAGGCGGGCTCAAAGGCGTCGGCTTCGGTTTCGGCGCTTTCGAAGTTGTGCAGCGCGGCGTCCAGCAACGACACGGTCCAGGTGCGCGCTGCTCCGGACTTCAGGCGCAACCAGGGGATGTGCGCGGGAATGTAAAGGCGCAGAAAGATTTTACTGACGTCCGCTTCCAGGCCGAATCGTGTCTTGAGTGCGCCCTTGAGCATGGGTTCGGCGAAGGCTGCAGGGTCCAGCAGATTCGCCAGGGCCTGATCGACCCGGTTCTGGCTCGTCGTCTGCCGGGTAATGAGTCGACCGAGTTCGGCGTGCTGATCTTTAGATGCATTCCTGATAGGGGTGGGCAACACCGGCTTGATGTTGCGCAGCGCTTCACGCCGTTTTGGCGTGGTTTGGCGAAGCCAGGGTGGAATGACGTTCATCAGGTGCTGGTAATGCGCGTCGGGCCTGAAAGTCTCAGGGATGTCGGGATTTTCGGTACTCATGGGGATAGGTCCACCCTTGCGGTTGATAGACCGTCAGGAAAACCCGTAATCGAAGTCGACGCGCGGTACATATCTACCGCATTCATGGAATCGGCATGGGTTACGACACAGCGACCTGCCGCAAACGTCCGCCGCCAGTTAAACTGCGCCTTTGCGACCCTATATGTCGCATTGCCGTAAACCCGGGAAAATCCGGGGTTTGCGCTATAAGAAGTTGTCGCTTGGCGGCAAGGCCGGGCTGAAAACTGTCCTTACAATCCCCCCATCGCTCGCCAGTTTCAGGCGAGTGTTTTCTCTTCAGGAGACTCCGATGTCCGTTGAGCACGCTGCGGTACAACGCGCCGATTTCGATCAGGTAATGGTTCCCAACTATGCGCCTGCCGCATTCATTCCTGTGCGTGGCGCCGGTTCCCGCGTCTGGGACCAGTCCGGTCGCGAGCTGATCGACTTCGCCGGCGGGATTGCCGTTAACGTATTGGGTCATGCTCATCCGGCGCTGGTCGGTGCCTTGACCGAGCAGGCGAACAAGCTGTGGCACGTGTCCAACGTGTTCACCAATGAGCCGGCCCTGCGCCTGGCCCATAAGCTGGTCGACGCCACCTTTGCCGACCGCGCCTTCTTCTGCAACTCCGGCGCCGAAGCCAACGAGGCCGCCTTCAAGCTGGCCCGTCGTGTCGGTTTCGACCGTTTCGGCAGCGAGAAGTACGAGATCATCGCCGCGCTCAACAGCTTCCACGGCCGTACCCTGTTCACCGTGAACGTCGGTGGCCAGTCGAAGTACTCCGATGGCTTCGGTCCGAAGATCACCGGCATCACCCACGTGCCGTACAACGATCTGGCCGCGCTGAAAGCCGCCATTTCCGACAAGACTTGCGCGGTGGTGCTGGAGCCGATCCAGGGCGAAAGCGGTGTCATCCCGGCCGAACTCGAATACCTGCAAGGTGCCCGCGAACTGTGCACCGCGCACAACGCATTGCTGATCTTCGACGAAGTGCAAACCGGCATGGGCCGCACCGGCCACCTGTTCGCCTACCAGCATTACGGCGTGACTCCGGACATCCTGACCAGCGCCAAGAGCCTGGGCGGTGGTTTCCCGATCGCCGCCATGCTGACCACTGAAGACCTGGCCAAGCACCTGGTCGTCGGCACCCACGGCACCACCTACGGCGGTAACCCGCTGGCGTGTGCGGTCGCGGAAGCTGTTATCGACGTGATCAACACCCCTGAGGTGCTGGCCGGCGTCAACGCCAAGCACGACAAGTTCAAGGCACGCCTTGAGCAGATCGGCGAAAAATACGGCCTGTTCACCAAGGTCCGTGGCATGGGCCTGTTGATCGGCTGCGTGTTGAGCGATGCGTGGAAAGGCAAGGCCAAGGACATCTTCAACGCCGCTGAAAAAGAAGGCCTGATGGTCCTGCAAGCCGGCCCGGACGTGGTGCGTTTCGCGCCAAGCCTGGTGGTGGAAGACGCCGATATCGATGCCGGCCTGGACCGCTTCGAACGCGCCGCGGCAAAACTGACGCAAGCCTGATAGACCCTTCGACGCCTGACCGTTCAGGCGTCGAACCCAATTTTGATGCCGGGCACGATCAAATGTGGGAGCGGGCTTGCTCGCGAAAGCGGTGTATCAGTCAACATTTTTACTGTCTGACCCACCGCTTTCGCGAGCAAGCCCGCTCCCACACTGATCTCTGTGTAGGCCCGGGATTTTTCTTCTGTAAGTTCTGAGATTAAGGAGTGACACCATGCTGGTGATGCGCCCCGCGCAAATGGCTGATCTGGGCGAGGTACAGCGTCTGGCTGCGGACAGTCCGATTGGTGTCACTTCCTTGCCGGATGACGTTGAGCGCCTGAGCGACAAGATCGCGGCAAGCGAAGCCTCGTTCGCCGCCGAAGTGAGCTTCAACGGTGAGGAAAGCTATTTCTTCGTCCTCGAAGACAGTGCCACCGGCAAGCTGGTCGGTTGCTCGGCCATTGTCGCGTCGGCCGGTTACTCCGAGCCGTTCTACAGCTTTCGCAACGAAACCTTCGTGCACGCTTCACGCGAGCTGAAGATTCACAACAAGATCCACGTGCTCTCCCAGTGCCACGACCTGACCGGCAACAGCTTGCTGACCAGTTTCTACGTGCAGCGCGATCTGGTGGGTTCGCCGTGGTCGGAACTCAACTCCCGTGGCCGCTTGCTGTTCGTGGCCAGCCATCCGGAGCGTTTTGCCGATTCCGTGGTGACCGAGATCGTCGGTTACAGCGATGAAAACGGCGACTCGCCATTCTGGGATGCCATCGGGCGCAACTTTTTCGACCTCAACTACGCTGAAGCCGAGCGTCTGTGCGGCCTCAAGAGCCGTACGTTCCTCGCCGAACTGATGCCGCATTACCCGATCTACGTGCCCCTGCTGCCGGACTCCGCGCAAGAAGCGATGGGCCAGGTGCACCCGCGGGCGCAGATCACCTTCGACATCCTGATGCGCGAAGGTTTCGAGACCGATCACTACATCGACATTTTCGACGGCGGCCCGACCCTGCATGCCCGCGTCTCGGGGATCCGTTCGATCGCCCAGAGCCGCGTGGTGCCGGTGAAGATCGGCGAGCCGGTCAAAGGTGTCGGTCGTCAGTACCTGGTGGCCAACGCCCAGTTGCAGGACTACCGCGCAGTCATGCTCGAGCTTGACTACGCGCCGGGTAAACCGGTGACCCTGGACCTGGAAGCGGCCGAAGCCCTGGGCGTTGGTGAAGGTGCCAGCGTGCGCCTGGTGGCGGTTTAACACCTGCTGCTATGCCTATAAAGAGTGAATGCTTAGTAAAGCAGCGAGTTTCACGGGTGGCGCAAGCGGCCCGTTTGAGGAGATAGCATGATCGTTCGTCCCGTACGCAGCAGCGATTTACCCGCTCTGATCGACCTGGCCCGCAGCACCGGCACCGGCCTGACCACCTTGCCGGCCAACGAAGAGCGTCTGGCCCATCGGGTCGGCTGGGCCGAGAAGACCTTTCGCGGCGAAGCCGGGCGGGGCGACGCGGACTACCTGTTCGTGCTCGAAGACGACGACGGACGCGTGGTGGGGATTTCCGCCATTGCCGGCGCCGTCGGCCTGCGTGAGCCCTGGTACAACTTTCGGGTCGGTCTGACCGTTAGCGCTTCCCAAGAGCTGAACATCTATCGCGAAATCCCGACGCTGTTCCTGGCCAACGACCTGACCGGCAATTCCGAGCTGTGCTCGCTGTTCCTGCACGCCGATTACCGCAGCGGCCTCAACGGCCGCATGCTGTCCAAGGCGCGGATGCTGTTCATCGCCGAATTCCCGCAACTGTTCGGCAACAAGATCATTGCCGAAATGCGCGGTGTTTCCGACGAAGCCGGGCGTTCGCCGTTCTGGGAAAGCCTGGGGCGCCACTTCTTCAAGATGGAATTCAGCCAGGCCGATTACCTGACCGGCGTGGGCAACAAGGCGTTCATCGCCGAACTGATGCCGAAATTCCCGTTGTACACCTGCTTCCTGTCGCCGGATGCGCGCAACGTGATCGGTCAGGTTCACCCGGACACCGAGCCAGCGCTGGCCATGCTCAAGAGCGAAGGTTTCAGCTACCAGGGCTACGTCGACATTTTCGACGCAGGCCCGGCCATCGAATGCGAAACCGGCAAGATCCGTGCGGTACGCGACAGCCAGGCGCTGGTGCTGGCCGTCGGCACGCCGGGTGACGACGCCACGCCATTCATCATTCACAACCGCAAGCGCGAAGACTGCCGCATCACTGCTGCGCCGGCACGTCTGGCCGCCGGCACCCTGGTGGTCGATCCGCAGACCGCCAAACGTCTTCAACTCAACGCTGGCGATCAAGTGCGCGCCGTGGCGTTGTCCGCAGCTCGGGAGTCGAAATAATGAAGTCGCTTTACATCGCAGGTGAATGGCTGGCAGGTCAGGGCGAAGCCTTCGAGTCGCTGAACCCGGTGACCCAGCAGGTGCTGTGGGCCGGCGTCGGTGCCACCGCCGCTCAGGTCGAGTCGGCTGTGCAGGCGGCGCGTCAGGCGTTCCCGGGCTGGGCGCGGCGTACCCTGGAAGAGCGTATCTCGGTGCTGGAAGCCTTTGCTGCTGCGCTGAAGAATCATGCGGACGAACTGGCCCGCACCATCGGCGAAGAAACCGGCAAGCCTTTGTGGGAAGCCGCGACTGAAGTGACCAGCATGGTCAACAAGATTGCCATCTCGGTGCAGAGCTACCGCGAACGTACCGGCGAGAAGAGCGGCCCGCTGGGCGACGCCACCGCTGTGCTGCGCCACAAGCCTCACGGTGTAGTCGCGGTGTTTGGTCCTTACAACTTCCCGGGCCACTTGCCGAACGGCCACATCGTGCCGGCACTGCTGGCGGGTAACAGCGTGCTGTTCAAGCCCAGCGAACTGACACCGAAAGTGGCCGAGTTGACGGTCAAGTGCTGGATCGAGGCCGGTCTGCCGGCGGGCGTGTTGAACCTGCTGCAAGGCGCTCGCGAAACCGGTATCGCCCTGGCGGCGAACCCGGGCATCGACGGTCTGTTCTTCACCGGGTCCAGCCGTACCGGCAACCATCTGCACCAGCAATTCGCCGGTCGTCCGGACAAGATCCTCGCGCTGGAAATGGGCGGTAACAACCCGCTGGTGGTCGATCAGGTCGCCGACCTCGATGCCGCGGTGTACACCATCATCCAGTCGGCGTTCATCTCCGCCGGCCAGCGTTGTACCTGCGCCCGCCGCCTGCTGGTGCCGCAAGGCGCCTGGGGTGACACGTTGCTGGCACGCCTGGTGGCGGTCAGTGCGACCATCGAAGTCGGTGCCTTCGATCAGCAACCAGCGCCGTTCATGGGCTCGGTGGTTTCCCTTGGCGCTGCAAAAGCACTGATGGATGCGCAGGAACACCTGCTGGCCAATGGCGCCGTGGCGCTGCTGGAAATGACTCAGCCTCAGGCCCGGTCGGCCTTGCTGACCCCGGGCATCCTGGATGTGACCGCCGTCGCCGATCGTCCTGACGAAGAGCTGTTCGGCCCGTTGCTGCAAGTGATCCGCTACGCTGATTTTGAAGCGGCGATCGCTGAAGCCAACGACACCGCCTACGGTCTGGCCGCGGGTCTGCTGTCGGACTCCGAAGCGCGTTACCAGCAATTCTGGCTGGAAAGCCGTGCCGGTATCGTCAACTGGAACAAGCAACTGACCGGTGCCGCGAGCAGCGCGCCATTCGGCGGCGTCGGCGCCTCGGGCAACCATCGCGCCAGCGCCTACTACGCAGCGGATTACTGCGCGTACCCGGTGGCCTCGCTGGAAACACCGAGCCTGGTGATGCCTGCGGCTCTGACGCCAGGCGTGAAAATGGCGTAGCGCCCATTCGCGGGCAAGCCCGCTCCCACAATGGTTGAGTGGAACACAAGATGTGTGAACACCACCGAACCTGTGGGAGCGGGCTTGCCCGCGAAGGCCGCGCCTCGGTCTTATTCATTTGTTACTCGATGCCTATAACAACAGATTCTCGTGGAGCCTCGCTGATGAAATCCTATGAAGTCAATTTTGACGGTCTAGTGGGGCCGACCCATAACTACGGCGGCCTGTCCTACGGCAACGTCGCGTCCCAGAGCAACAGCCAGCAGTCTTCCAACCCCAAGGAAGCGGCGCTGCAAGGCCTGGCGAAGATGAAAGCGCTGATGGAAATGGGGTTCCAGCAAGGCGTGCTGGCACCGCAGGAGCGCCCGGATGTGGCCGCACTGCGTCGCCTGGGCTTTGGCGGCACCGACGCTCAAGTGATCGAGCGCGCTGCCAAAGACGCGATGCCGCTGCTGGTGGCCAGTTGCTCGGCCTCGAGCATGTGGGTGGCCAACGCCGCCACCGTCAGCCCGAGCGCCGACACCGCTGACGGCCGTGTGCATTTCACCGCTGCCAACCTCAACTGCAAATATCACCGCAGTATCGAACACCCGACCACCAGCCGCGTGCTGGGTGCGATGTTCGCTGACCAGAAACACTTCGCCCACCATGCCGCCTTGCCGGCCGTGGCGCAGTTCGGTGACGAAGGTGCGGCCAACCACACGCGTTTCTGCCGTGAGTACGGCGAAGCCGGCGTCGAGTTCTTCGTGTTCGGCCGCAGCGCCTTCGACACCCGCTACCCGGCTCCGCAGAAGTACCCGGCGCGCCAGACCCTCGAAGCGTCCCAGGCGGTTGCCCGTCTGCACGGCTTGAGCGATGACGGCGTGGTCTACGCCCAGCAGAACCCGTCGGTGATCGATCAGGGCGTGTTCCACAATGACGTGATCGCGGTCGGCAACGGCGAAGTGCTGTTCTATCACGAGGACGCGTTCCTCGAGACCGAGAAGATGCTCGCTGAATTGCAGAGCAAACTCGCCAAGGCCGGTGGGAAATTTCAGTCGATCTGCGTACCGCGTTCCGCAGTAAGTGTGGAAGATGCCGTTCGTTCCTACCTGTTCAATAGCCAGCTGCTGTCGCGTCCTGACGGCTCCATGCTGTTGATCGTGCCGGAAGAATGCCGTGGCAACGAGCGTGTCTGGCAATACCTGCAGGGTTTGACCAGCTCCGGCGGGCTGATCCGCGAAGTGAAAGTCTTCGATCTCAAACAGAGCATGCAGAACGGCGGTGGCCCGGCTTGCCTGCGGTTGCGCGTCGCACTCAACGAAACCGAACTGGCGGCCGTCAACCCAGGGGTTATCATGACGGCACCGTTGTACGGCACACTGACCGAATGGGTCGAGAAGCACTACCGCGACCGCATGACCGAAAACGATCTGGCGGACCCGCAATTGCTGCTTGAGTGCCGGACGGCACTGGATGAATTGACGCAAATCCTTAAACTGGGCGCGGTTTATCCATTCCAGATCAATTGATCGACGACGCGCTGCCCCGGATGGCAGCGCGTCGCTTCATCTCAAACGAGAGCGTAAACACATGAGCGATACCCTGCAGCTGATCCTTGAAGACACCGACGGCACGCAACTGGAGACGTCCTGCACCCGCGTCGCGGTCCTGTGGCAAGGCAAAGAGCTGTGGATCCAGCAGGACGGCCGTGGCCAGTTGCTGATCGGCGTGGACGTCGAAGAAGGCGATGCCGAATACGCCAACCTGCTGCTGCGCCCATTGGCGACTAATCTGGTAAGTCTGCAACTGGAGATGGAACCGGCTGACCTCACCGACGATGAGGACCATGTTCACGGCCCGGACTGCAACCACGATCACTAAGGAAACCGCTCTATGCTCGCCCTCGGCAAACTGCTTGAACTGACCCTCGCCGGCCGCGAACCGGCGGAGAAGACTCAACTGACTGTCGAAGGCGTGCGCATGCGCTGGTTGAGCGAAGGTGCGCTGGAAGTCCGGCCACCTGAAGCGCGTGACAATGGCCTGGACCTGCTGCTGTCGGCGGGGATCCACGGCAACGAAACAGCGCCGATCGAGTTGCTCGATCGTCTGTTGCACGACATTGCCCGCGGCGATCTGAAGCCGCGCGCACGTATTCTGTTCCTGTTCGGCAACCCCGAAGCGATTCGCAAAGGCGAGCGTTTTGTCGAGCAGGACGTCAATCGGCTGTTCAACGGCCGTCACGAACAAAGCAGCGGTTCCGAAGCCCTGCGTGCCTGTGAGCTGGAGCGTTTGGCGGCCAGCTTCTTCAGCCTGCCGGACCGTCAGCGCTTGCACTACGACCTGCACACGGCGATTCGTGGCTCGAAAATCGAGCAGTTCGCCTTGTACCCGTGGAAAGAAGACCGCCAGCATTCGCGTCAGGAGCTGGCGCGCCTGCGTGCCGCCGGTATGGAAGCGGTGTTGCTGCAGAACAAACCGTCCATCGTGTTCAGCGCCTACACCTACGACAAGCTCGGTGCCGAGGCCTTCACCCTGGAGTTGGGCAAGGCGCGGCCGTTCGGGCAGAACGCCGGGGTCAACGTCTCGCTGCTGGAGGCGCGCCTCAAGCAGATCATCGAAGGCACCGAGCCTGAACCGACTGAAGCGGCATTGGACGGTTTGCAGCTGTACAGCGTGGCACGGGAAATCATCAAGCACAGCGACAGTTTCCGCCTGAACTTGCCGGCGGACGTCGAGAATTTCTCGGAGCTGGAAGTGGGTTACCTGCTGGCGGAAGACATCGCCAATACCCGCTGGATCATCGAGGAGGAGGGCGCCCGGATCATCTTCCCGAACCCCCGGGTGAAGAATGGCCTGCGTGCCGGCATCCTGGTCGTGCCGACCACCGACGAAAACCTGGCCTGATCTGATAACCCCTGTAGGAGCGAGCTTGCTCGCGATGGACTTGAGAACGCCGCGGGGTACCAGATACCCAGCGTTATCGTTGAAGACCATCGCGAGCAAGCTCGCTCCTACAGGGGATTGCGGTGTTAGACAGCTACTGCACGTGGCTCGCTACGACGCAGGCTACGGATCTTGTGCAACGTATCTGCACAGGTCTTCGCCGCTTCCTGGCCTTTATGCACGAAATGCTCGAAGAAGAACTTCTGGTGCTCTTCGCCGGCATGGAAGTGGTGCGGGGTCAGGGACACCGAGAACACCGGCACTTCGGTTTCCAGTTGAACCTGCATCAGGCCGCTGACCACCGACTGGGCGACGAACTCGTGACGGTAGATCCCGCCGTCCACCACCAGGGCGGCCGCGACGATGCCGGCATAACGACCGGTCTTGGCCAGCAACTTGGCGTGCAGGGGCATTTCGAAGGCGCCGCCGACTTCGAAAAAGTCGATGTCGGATTCCTGATAACCCTGGGCAATCATTTCGGCGAGGAAACCTTTACGGCTCTGATCGACGATTTCCTTGTGCCAGCAGGCCTGGATGAACGCAACGCGCTCGCCGTGATGGTGTTTGCTTTTGCTGTCAATTGCGGTGGGTTGCATGTTCTGACTCCTGTTTGTGTGAAAAACAGGGCGTTATGAATCGAAGGGGATCTGAGGGTACGCCCGCTCGCACGAATGCTGGCGCACGGCCCTTTGGTGTCAATCCCGTTCTCTCTTCATCCGGACTATGACCGTCGGCCCCGGGATCACACCGGGTCTGCTGACCTTGCTGTCAGGCACCGCCGAAGCCGTGCTGTCATCAAGCGCTCGCGGGCTATGCGCATTGCGCGCAATTACCGCCGGTGGGGAGTTGCACCCCGCCCTGAGAACGTTTTTTGCCGCAGGAATGTTTGGCGGCGCAGCGTTTTTATCACATATTTGCGGTATGCGCATGGCCAATACCGGTCAGTCAAGGTGTGGAGCCTGTGGGAGCGGGCTTGCTCGCGAAGACGGTTGAACATCCAGCGCAAATGTCGACTGTCAGTCCGCCTTCGCGAGCAAGCCCGCTCCCACATGGACGCAATTCGTCTTTTACTCATTCAAGGGTTGATTAATCGTCGCCATGCCCGCAGTAATTCTTTCCTGAAAGGGATTTCCCCTGCTTACCGAGGCCAGATTCATGAGCGTTATCGATCTTCGCAGCGACACCGTCACCCAACCCTGCGCCGGCATGCTGGACGCGATGGCCAAAGCCGTCACCGGCGACGACGTGTATGGCGAAGATCCGACGGTCAATCGTCTGGAGGCCGAACTGGCCAGGCGCCTGGGGTTTGCCACGGCGCTGTTCGTGCCGACCGGGACCATGAGCAATCTGCTGGGGTTGATGGCCCACTGCGAGCGTGGTGACGAGTACATCGTCGGCCAGCAGGCCCACACCTATAAGTACGAAGGTGGCGGCGCAGCGGTGCTCGGCTCGATCCAGCCGCAGCCGCTGGAGGTGCAGGCCGATGGCTCGCTGGACCTGGCACAGGTCGCGGCGGCGATCAAACCGGACGACTTCCACTTCGCCCGCACCCGCTTGCTGGCGCTGGAAAACACCATGCAGGGCAAGGTCCTGCCGCTGGAATACCTGGCCCGGGTGCGCAGCTTTACCCGCGAGCAGGGTTTGCAGCTGCACCTGGACGGCGCACGCCTGTACAACGCGGCAGTGAAGCTGGGTGTGGATGCCCGGGAAATCACCCGGTATTTCGATTCGGTCTCGGTGTGCCTGTCCAAAGGGCTGGGCGCCCCGGTCGGTTCGGTGTTGTGCGGCTCGGTCGAGCTGATCGGCAAGGCCCGACGCCTGCGCAAGATGGTCGGTGGCGGCATGCGTCAGGCCGGTATTCTGGCGGCGGCGGGCCTGTATGCGCTGGATCACAACGTTCAGCGCCTGGCCGACGACCATGCCAACGCGCAGTTGCTGGCCGAAGGCCTTCGTGCGGCGGGCTTCGAGGTCGAGCCGGTGCAGACCAATATGGTATATGTGCAGATGGGCGACCAGGCCGAAGCGCTCAAGGCCTTTGCCGCCGAGCGCGGGATCAGGCTCAGTGCGGCCGCGCGTCTGCGCATGGTCACGCACATGGACGTCAGCCGTGGGCAAATCGAGCAAGTCGTCGCGACATTCGTCGACTTTTCGCGCAAGTGATAGCGTTAGCGCTCCAATTGACCGTTTCTATCGTATAAACACGCTGTACCCCGCGCGCAGGGCCGATATAATGCGGCCCTTTGCCGTCGCTTCGTCTGTTGACGTTTCGAACAGGCCTTTGGCCGCAGCCTCCGTGGAAGAACCTAATGAAAAGCGCAGAAATCCGTGAAGCCTTCCTTCGCTTCTTCGAAGAGCAAGGCCACACCCGTGTAGCCTCCAGCTCTTTGATTCCGGGCAACGACCCAACCCTGCTGTTCACCAACGCGGGGATGAACCAGTTCAAGGACTGCTTCCTGGGCCAGGAAAAGCGCGCGTACACCCGCGCGGTCAGCAGCCAGAAATGCGTGCGCGCCGGCGGCAAGCACAACGACCTGGAAAACGTCGGTTATACCGCTCGTCACCACACCTTCTTCGAAATGCTGGGTAACTTCAGCTTCGGCGATTATTTCAAGCGTGATGCCATCAGCTACGCCTGGAACTTCCTGACTTCCGACAAGTGGCTGAACCTGCCGAAGGAAAAGCTCTGGGTCACCGTCTACGCCAGCGATGACGAGGCGTACGACATCTGGACCAAGGAAATCGGCGTTCCGGCCGAGCGCATGGTGCGCATCGGCGACAACAAGGGCGCGCCGTACGCTTCCGACAACTTCTGGACCATGGGCGATACCGGCCCGTGCGGTCCTTGCACCGAGATTTTCTACGATCACGGCGCCGACATCTGGGGCGGCCCACCGGGCTCGCCGGAAGAAGATGGCGACCGTTACATCGAAATCTGGAACAACGTGTTCATGCAGTTCAACCGCACCGCCGATGGCGTGTTGCACCCGCTGCCAGCGCCGTCGGTGGACACCGGCATGGGCCTGGAGCGGATCAGTGCCGTGCTGCAGCACGTTCACTCGAACTATGAAATCGACCTGTTCCAGAGCCTGCTGAGCGCGTCGGCCAAAGCCATCGGCTGCACCAACGACGCCCAGGCTTCGCTGAAAGTCGTGGCTGACCACATCCGTTCCTGCGGTTTTCTGATCGCCGACGGCGTGCTGCCGTCCAACGAAGGCCGCGGCTACGTGCTGCGCCGGATCATCCGTCGCGCCTGCCGTCACGGTAACAAGCTGGGCGCCAAGGGCAGCTTCTTCTACCAGATCGTCGCGGCCCTGGTCGCCGAGATGGGCGAGGCCTTCCCTGAGCTGAAATCCCAGCAGGCGCACATCGAGCGCGTGCTGAAGGCCGAAGAAGAACAATTCGCCAAGACCCTGGAGCAGGGCCTGAAGATCCTCGAGCAGGATCTGGCTGAACTCAAAGGCGACGTGGTGCCGGGCGACGTGGTGTTCAAACTCTACGACACCTACGGTTTCCCGATGGACCTGACCGGCGACATCGCTCGCGAGCGCAGCCTGACCATCGACGAAGAAGGTTTCGAGCGTGAAATGGAAGCCCAGCGCGTCCGTGCCCGTTCCGCCAGCTCCTTCGGCATGGACTACAACAGCCTGGTCAAGGTCGATGTGGACACCGAGTTCACCGGTTACACCGCTCACAGCGGTTCCGCCAAAATTGTTGCTCTCTATAAAGACGGGCAATCGGTTGACGTACTGAGCGAAGGCGAAGAGGGTGTGATCGTCCTCGATCAGACGCCGTTCTATGCGGAGTCCGGTGGCCAGATCGGTGATTGCGGTTTCCTGCAGGCCGGTGCTGCGCGTTTCGACGTGCGCGACACCACCAAGACCGGTGGTGCGTTCCTGCACCACGGCGTGCTGGACTCGGGCAGCCTGATCGTAGGTACTCCGGTGGAGACTCATGTCGACGCCGAAGTGCGTCACGCGACTTCGCTGAACCACTCGGCGACTCACTTGCTGCACGCCGCATTGCGCCAGGTACTGGGCGACCACGTCCAGCAGAAAGGTTCGTTGGTCGACAGTCAGCGACTGCGCTTTGACTTCAGCCACTTTGAAGCGATCAAGCCTGAGCAACTGAAAGCGCTGGAAGAGATCGTCAACGCCGAGATTCGCAAGAATTCCGAGGTTGAAACCGAAGAAACCGATATCGAAACCGCCAAGCAGAAAGGCGCCATGGCGCTCTTCGGCGAGAAGTACGGCGATAGCGTGCGCGTACTGAGCATGGGCGATTTCTCCGTCGAGCTGTGCGGCGGTATCCACGCCAACCGTACCGGCGACATCGGCCTGCTGAAAATCATCAGCGAAGGCGGTGTGGCATCGGGTGTGCGTCGTATTGAAGCCGTCACAGGTGCTGCGGCACTGGCTTACTTGAACGCGGCGGAAGAACAACTCAAGGAAGCGGCGAGCCTGGTCAAGGGCAGCCGCGACAACCTGATCGACAAGCTGTCGGCTGTGCTGGAGCGCAACCGCCTGCTGGAGAAGCAACTCGAGCAGTTGCAAGCCAAGGCTGCCAGTGCCGCGGGCGACGATCTGTCGGCCCAGGCGCAGGACGTCAAGGGTGTGAAAGTGCTGGCCGTGCGTCTGGACGGTCAGGATGGCAAGGCGCTGCTGGCGCTGGTCGATCAACTGAAAAACAAACTCGGCCGCGCAGTGATCCTGCTCGGCAGTGTCCATGAGGAAAAGGTCGTTCTGGTTGCAGGCGTAACCAAAGACCTGACTGGCCAACTCAAAGCCGGTGATTTGATGAAGCAAGCCGCTGCGGCAGTGGGCGGGAAGGGCGGTGGTCGTCCAGACATGGCGCAAGGCGGCGGTACCGACGCTGGCGCACTGGATGCAGCACTGGCGCTGACCGTTCCGTTTGTAGAGCAGGGTCTATAAGGCAGTGTTTGCGGCTCGTAGTCTAGTGGCGGGCCGCAACGCTGTTTGAGTGATTATTTGGGCGCCCTTCATGGGCAGAGGCGGCTTTGAAATGGCTTTGATCGTACAGAAATTTGGAGGCACCTCGGTCGGCACTGTCGAGAGAATCGAGCAGGTCGCCGACAAGGTTAAGAAATTCCGCGATGCCGGCGATGACCTGGTGGTTGTGCTGTCTGCAATGAGCGGCGAAACCAACCGTCTGATCGATCTGGCCAAGCAAATCAGTGGCGACGGCCAACCGGTTCCGCGCGAGCTGGACGTGATCGTCTCCACCGGTGAGCAGGTGACGATTGCCCTGTTGGCCATGGCGCTGATCAAGCGCGGCGTGCCGGCGGTGTCGTACACCGGCAACCAGGTGCGGATTCTGACGGATAGCGCGCACAATAAAGCGCGTATCTTGCAGATTGATGACCAGAAGATTCGCGGTGACCTGAAGGCAGGTCGTGTGGTGGTTGTCGCCGGTTTCCAGGGCGTCGACGAGCACGGCAACATCACCACCCTCGGTCGTGGCGGTTCCGACACCACTGGCGTGGCGCTGGCGGCGGCCCTGAAGGCTGACGAATGCCAGATCTACACCGACGTCGACGGCGTCTACACCACCGACCCGCGTGTGGTGTCCGTGGCCCAGCGCCTGGACAAGATCACCTTCGAAGAGATGCTGGAAATGGCCAGCCTCGGTTCCAAGGTGTTGCAGATCCGCGCGGTCGAGTTCGCCGGCAAGTACAACGTTCCGCTGCGCGTACTGCACAGCTTCAAGGAGGGTCCGGGCACCCTCATTACTATTGATGAAGAGGAAACCATGGAACAGCCGATCATTTCCGGTATCGCTTTCAACCGCGATGAAGCCAAGCTGACCATCCGTGGCGTGCCAGACATCCCGGGCGTTGCCTTCAAGATTCTCGGCCCGATCAGTGCCGCGAACATCGAAGTCGACATGATCGTGCAGAACGTCGCGCACGATAACACCACCGACTTCACCTTCACCGTGCACCGTAACGACTACCAGGCGGCGCAAGCCGTGCTGGAAAAAACCGCTGGCGAGCTGGGTGCCCGTGAAGTCGTGGGCGACACCAAGATCGCCAAGGTCTCGATCGTCGGCGTCGGCATGCGCTCTCACGCAGGCGTGGCCAGCCGCATGTTCGAATCCCTGGCCAAGGAAAGCATCAACATCCAGATGATCTCGACCTCGGAAATCAAAGTCTCCGTAGTGATCGAAGAGAAGTACCTGGAGCTGGCTGTGCGCGCTCTGCACACGGCTTTCGAACTGGACGCACCGGCCCGCCAGGGCGAGTGATGCGTTTGCCAAAAGGCGCGGTCTGACCGCGCCTTTTGTTTTTTTGAATGGCGTGACCCTCGAGCCTGTTCTTTTGCTCGCGCTAGTCAATACTCAGGCATGTAGGGCTGCGACCGCTCCGGTTGTGGGTCGAGTGCCTTTTTTTTGCAGACTGTTGTCCCTGAAATGAAATGCGTGAGGAGAAAGGTATGCTGATTCTGACTCGTCGGTGTGCAGAAAGCCTGATTATCGGTGATGGCGAAATCACCGTGACCGTACTCGGCGTCAAAGGAAATCAAGTGCGCATCGGTGTTAATGCCCCCAAAGAGGTAGCTGTTCACCGGGAAGAAATTTACCTGCGTATCAAGAAAGAGAAGGACGAAGAACCAAGCCATTAATTTTTATCGTTTTTTATGTTTGCAAACGGGGAAGAAGCTGGTTAATATACGCCCCGTGTTGCGGAGAGCTGGCCGAGTGGCCGAAGGCGCTCCCCTGCTAAGGGAGTACACCTCAAAAGGGTGTCGGGGGTTCGAATCCCCCGTTCTCCGCCATTATTTGCTTAGTACGTTGTAATCTGGCTTTTTCGGTAAGTTGTTGAAATTACTAGAAAAAGTGTTTGACATAGAGATTAGACGGCCTATAATGCGCGGCAACAAATGCACTCGTAGCTCAGCTGGATAGAGTACTCGGCTACGAACCGAGCGGTCACAGGTTCGAATCCTGTCGAGTGCACCATTTAAGAGTCATCTGCAGTAATGTGAATGACTTGGCTTCAACCAGTTGTGATCTGGTCTAAAAACACAAATTGCACTCGTAGCTCAGCTGGATAGAGTACTCGGCTACGAACCGAGCGGTCACAGGTTCGAATCCTGTCGAGTGCACCATACAACAAAAAGCCCGCATTTTATGCGGGCTTTTTGCCGTCCGGGATTTGGCTTTTCCCTTCTTGCATCCCTTCCCGTCGAACGCCACGCGTGCCTGACGTCTTGCTGGCTCTTGCCGGTTGAAGATCGCCTCTGCGTGCTCCCGGGCGTCCTGCGTGACATTCCTTTTCAAGGCAAGCGACTACAATTTTCGAAGTGGCGTGTGTTTTCTTTTCAGAATACGTCGTCGCACTTTCACTGGTCAGGACGATGCTCAGGTTTGTTGTGCAAGCGCTTGTTTCAGCCAAGATTTTTTAACGTTTAAAACCGTCAGGCGGTGTATCATTGCGCCCGTCAGCCCCGCCGGGGCTTGTGGAATACCTCCATGGACTTACCCAGTAGTTACTCAGTACCCCGTTTTACCAATCATGAATTGACTGATTGATCCTTCCGGCGTGCCCCGCTGCTGGGAGTGGAGTTCGCCTATGTCCGAAGTTGAAGTAAAGAAAACGCAGGAAAGCTTGCAGGATCGCCTGGCTCAGGTGGTTGAGTTGCTGCAGCGCCAGCGAGTGGTAGAAGACCTGACTCACCGCCAGGAAGGCCCGCATCATGACCGGGTCGAGAACCTGGTCCACCGGCAGAACCTCGTCGAGTTGCAACGCAAGCTCGATGACCTGCACTCCGCCGACGTCGCCTATATCCTTGAAGCCTTGCCGCTGGACGATCGTCTGACGCTCTGGCAACTGGTCAAGGCTGATCGCGACGGCGACATCCTCCTTGAAGTATCCGATTCGGTCCGTGAATCGCTGATCGCCGACATGGACGATCACGAGCTCCTGGCGGCCGCCAAGGACATGGATGCCGACGAACTCGCTGACCTGGCCTCCGAGCTGCCGCGAGACGTCGTCCATGAGCTCATGGAGACCCTCGACCAGCAACAACGCGAGCGTGTGCGTTCGGCACTGTCCTACGACGAGGAGCAGGTCGGTGCGCTGATGGACTTCGAGATGGTGACCATCCGCGAGGATGTCAGCCTTGAAGTGGTCTTGCGTTATCTGCGTCGTCTGAAAGAGCTGCCGGGCCACACCGACAAGCTGTTCGTGGTCGATTACGACGGCGTCCTCAAGGGCGTGTTGCCGATCAAGCGTTTGCTGGTCAACGATCCGGACAAACAGGTTTCCGAGGTGATGGCCAGCGATCCGGTGAGTTTTCACCCGGACGAAGACGCCTACGATGCCGCCCAGGCGTTCGAGCGTTACGATTTGATCTCTGCGCCCGTGGTCGACAAGAATGGCAAGCTGATCGGTCGTCTGACCATCGATGAAATGGTCGACCTGATCCGTGAAGAGAGCGAAAGCGAAGTTCTCAACATGGCGGGTCTGCGAGAAGAAGAAGATATTTTTGCGTCGGTCTGGAAGTCCCTGCGTAACCGCTGGGCCTGGCTGGCGATCAACCTGATTACCGCGTTCGTGGCTTCCCGGGTCATCGGTTTGTTCGAGGGGTCGATCGAGAAGCTCGTGGCGCTGGCGGCGTTGATGCCGATCGTGGCTGGCATCGGTGGTAACTCGGGCAACCAGACCATCACCATGATTGTTCGGGCCATGGCGCTGGACCAGGTGAGCACCGGCAATACCTCGCGCCTGATGCGCAAGGAGTTGGCAGTCGCCTTGATCAACGGTGTGATATGGGGCGGGGTGATCGGTGTGGTCGCCTATCTGCTGTATGGCAGCTGGTCGCTCGGCGTGGTGATGACCGCCGCGATGACGCTCAACCTGTTGCTGGCGGCATTGATGGGGGTCTTGATTCCGATGACGCTGGCGAAGATGGGGCGTGATCCTGCGATGGGGGCCAGTGTGATGATTACGGCCATGACCGACAGCGGAGGCTTTTTCATCTTCCTCGGGTTGGCGACAATTTTCCTGCTCTGATGTCCTGTTCACTGAAAACCCGCCTTCTGGCGGGTTTTTTGTGCCCGGGTGAAACTGTAGGAGCCAGCCTGCTGGCGATGGACTCAAGTGCGCCGCGTTCATCCGGTTAACACGCGTAATCGTTAACGACCATCGCAGGCAAGCCAGCTCCCACACGGGACCGTGCCCACGCTGAAACTGTAGGAGCCAGCCTGCTGGCGATGGACTCAAATGCGCCGCGTTTATCCGGTTAACACGCGTAATCGTTAACGACCATCGCTGCGATGCGGCGACCCGACAAGCCAGCTCTCACAAGGGGCTCCTACACGGGGGCGTGCCCACGCTCAAACCAGTGAAATAACCAAAAAAAAAGCCAGCGATCAGGCTGGCTTGAGCTTTCTGGCTGAATCAGGACGCGTCGGCGGCCATTTCAGCGTCATGAGCGATCAGCGAAACCAGAGCGTTCTGCTGTCGATGGGAGAGTTGGCGGAAGCGCTGCAACAGCTCCCTTTCGTGCAAGGAAAGCTCCGGGCTGTCCAGGCGCATGCTCAACTCTTCTCCCAGTGCGCCTTCCTGAATGAGACTCTGCTCAAGGCGCGCAATGATTTCGGAGTTCATGCTGCGATGATGATTGCGAGCCACCTCGGCAATGCGTTCACGCATTCCGTCTGGCAGACGTACGACGAACTTGTCAGCCGTACGGCTGGAATAAATTGCCTGTTTCAATGGGCGCATATATTTAACCGGTTAGTTCAGGGGAGCGGTTTTCGGGATTGGCCGCAGGATGTCTGATAGGACAAGCTCTCTGACCAAATGTTCAACCTGAATTGATAGAGGCGCGCATCATGCCTCAAACCAGCCAGATCCTTGGCGTCAATTCTGTGACAAATATTGAACTGGATAAAGGCGTTCTGCCAGCACCAATTATCAGAAATGCGCACTGGTTTGAAAAGTTTGACCGGGCCGTTTCGCTTTGCGTTTTCTCCGACCGACAAAAGGTCTCTGGCGGGAGGAAATAAGCGGACTCGATCCCTGTTCCTTACCCTTACAGAATAGTGGCAAATGGCCGATTTACTAGAGGAGGTCGTATTGAGGAGCTGAATTCAGGATGGATGGCAGGTCCTTACACTGAATCTGCCAAGCCAGGTCAACGCAATACCGGATCAAACTTGATCTTGCGCCCGGCAATCAATGCAAGCACGAACAGAGTGGTGAATACACCGCAGGCGATCAGGGGGAGGGTGACGACCATGTCCTGGGTCAATGACAGATGAAAAATGCCGCTCAACAAGGCGAGGATGAAAAAGCTCGCGGCTGATCTGGACATGCGGTGCTCCTGGTGGGGGATTCAAAATGCCAAACGTTCAGCAGGCGGGTTCGGCGCCGTGATGTTTTCCTGGCTGACAAAGCCGTGCTGGTCGCTTATCGCTGCCAGTTGCGGAGCCTTCTGCAACTGCAGGTAATGCGGCATGCGTTGGGCAACCTGCGTCGCGCTGCTCTCGGGAAAAAAATGAAATCCCGATAAAACTGCCAGTGCGATTGCATTCGAGAGTAAAAGGGCGCATTTCATGGCGCGGACCTCGTTTGTTCTGTGAGAACAGCAGAAGCAGCTCGCATGCCAGAGTTTATCGACAATTAAATTCTTTAAAAACAACGAATTAAGTTATTTTTGGTAAAGCTCCATATTGCATTTTGCAATGATGGCTTTTTGCAGTGATGCAATTTGCACGGTAAACAAGTCCGCGCCCGGCCGAGGCGTCTGCCTACACTTAAAAAGCCTACGGACGACATGACAAAAGCCAGCCCGGCCGTTAACATGCACGCCGTCCATCGCACCGCGTTTCTTCGCGGCCGACTTGTGTCTCAGTAGCTCAATTGGATAGAGCATCCCCCTCCTAAGGGGAAGGTTGGCAGTTCGAACCTGCCCTGGGACACCAACATTTAGCGGATTTGCTCCAGTATTTCGCTGTTGAGCAAAGTTTTCTACCAGCAGGGTACCAGCGCGAGCAGATTCACTCAGTTAGCCGGTCCTGGCCATTAGCACCCGATCCACCAGGCGCCCTCTCGGAATCTTTTCTGATTTTACTGCGACGTAACTTGCGGTTGGCTCAATGTAATATTGCCTCCCGTGCTTTACAGGCAGCGGCATTATTAGGCCAACTCTGACCCAGCGGCGAACAGTGTTAAGGGAAGGCGGTGGGTCGAAATTTGCAGAAGCCCACGCCTTCAAGGTAATTAGCTTCAATGTAGGTGCGCCTCCGCTGCGTTCAAGGAAAAAGGCTCCCCCTATCATGCACGGAGCCTTATGTTGTGAGGCTTCCCTTTATTTTGAGGCCCCCCTCAGACGAGGCGCAGGCCTTTTTGGTCTTCGACCTTATGCACGAGCAGGTTGGCATCGTCATCGATTGCTGGGTACAGGTCGACCGATCCGCCGATTGGCAAACGTATCATCATCCTGGTACCGGAAGCTGCTCTGAATTCAAGATCCACGGCTTCAGCTAGGTCGTTGGTTGCCCTCCAGTGGGACCCATCCCCATTTACGTCCTCAATAGCAATGTAGAGCTCTTCTTTCATCGTCCTACCCGCCTACTTCCATATACGTATTCCAAGGCTTGAGCCGCTTCTCCACCTTGTTTGATGTTGGCGACAAACAGGTCAATGATTTGCTCTCCGCTAGGGCCAGTACGCTGTTGCATCTGACCGGCGCGGCTTGCGTCTTCGTTCACGTTAACTTCGACTTTACCACTCGTTCCACCGTCCGCTGATACACGTTCAAGTGTCCGATCTAGTTTGGCGCTGGTTTCCGCGGTGGTCACCCGCTCACCTTTTTGCAGGAACCAACTACCGTCTTCTGGAACTGAGTCGATGCCATCGTGCGCCATACCCACATTATTGACCACTGCCACTTGGGCCATCTGCGCCGCTACTGCGGCAGCGCCAGCTGCCGGTGCCAACACTGGGCCAACGACAGGAATCCCGACAACAGCATCAAAAGCCTTCGAGAAGCTCGATGGCGCATTCAACAATATCTTTGCAATGGCGAACGCTTTTTCCGTCGCAAGGGCTGCCTTATACAGCCCTGACTGCTCGCCGAAGAACGCTTTTGCTAGGCCTGACATATCGCCAAAATACTGCTCGCCGGCGGTGAGCTGAACAAGTTGGCGAGCTGACTCAATTTCACTTAACGCTTTCTCATGCTGTTCTTTCAATGACAGCTCTTCAGCGTCCCACGTAGCGTTGAGGTCTGCACGATCCGCACGAAACCTATCAATCATTTCGAGTTGTGATGCGTACCAATCTGCGAGCTTTTCTTCGGACTCGGCAATTTTGTTCAACTCACCAAATGCCCCAGCAACTTCAGGCGCTATCCCGGCAAACTCGGGAGCCTCTGACGTGGCGGACGCCGCAACTCTTGCAGCTGTCTCTTTCATCTCGCCAGGCGCCAGCCCCTGCATAGCATCAAGCACCGCCAGGCGTGCGCGCATCTGGTCAGTCAGTTGCTCCTCTTCAGTTCGAAGCGATGAAACGAGGTCGGTGTACTCGTCTGTGACCTTCTTCTGTTTCTCGAAGCTATCGATTATTTCGAGGGCGGCTTTGGCCCTGGTAAGGTCAGCAGCGCTGGCCCCGTCTTGAGTCAAGGTGTAGAGAGCGATCGCGTCTGTGCTCATGCCTACGGTCGACGCCTGATCCTCCAGCGCCTCGACTTGCCTGGTAATCGCGACTGCCACATCAGCTGCAGCCTTCGCTGCATCGGTCTGCTCTTTTGTGAGCGCTGTAAGAGTCCCGGGCTTGCTCCCCTGATCCCTTAATTTTTCCAGGAGGTCCGCGAGCTCCTGTACCTGATTGATCGCTTTGGGATCGGCAGGTTTGTCGAAGGAAGCGATTAGCGCTGCGTATCCTTGAGAGGTTTCATCCATCTTGACGCCAGCATCGCCGAGGGTCTTCTTGATGCTGTCAAAGTTCTCAAAGGCCCTATAAATCCTTGCAGGCGGCACCCAGCGCTCCCAGTAAGAGGCCTCTCCCATAGATGAGTCGTCCAAGTCAGAAAGCGTCTTCAGACCTTGGCCAAGAAGATGAATGCCTGCTACAGATCCGATCGCGAACTTGGCCAGCCCCTTGAAACTATCAGCCAGGTCGTCTGAAACCTTTCTGCCCAGCACGGCGTTAACCGATGTCGTGTTGAGCTGGGTCGCGAAATTGGCCAGCGTTGGGAGCAGTGCAGCGCTGATCTGGTTTTTAAGTCCGGACGCAGATTGCTCAACAAGCCAGGTTGCAGCGCTCATTTCGCGTGCCGACTTAATGGTTTTCTCATCAAGAATGGCGCCGGCCGCTTCCGCTGCGGATCCGAATGCCTTGAAACCTTCCGCGTTGTTACGCAGCAGGGGCAACAGCAGCGTTGCGTCATTCGCGACGGATTCGAGATAGAAAGTCATATCAGCCTGACTTGCGCCCGCCTTTTCCAAACTCGAGACATACAGCCCCAGCGCCTCGGGCCCTGACAAGTTTCGAAACTGGGCGGCTGTGACGCCAACAAGAGGGGCGATGTTAGTGAAGAAGTCTTTCAGCTCGCCGCCGCCGGTGTTGAGAAAGTCGCCTACCTTGTCGTTCACGTCTTTGAAAATGTCGGACAGCTTTTCCTGGCTGATACCTATCGCGTCGCCGCCGGCGGCTAGCTTTTGGAATTCCGTAGTGCTTGTATTCGAGAGCGCTGCAAACCGGGATATCTCATTAGAAGCTTTGACAGTGCTGACGGCGAGTGCCGAAAGCGCGCCAACCGCGGCGGCCACCCCAGCACCCACAGCGGTACCTACTGCTTTCGCGTTCTTCTCAGTTTCCTGCTGCCATTTTTTTGTGCTGCGTCCCGCCTGGTCAATCGGACCGGTAAATCCCCCTATCTTCGCGATCAGGTCAAGCGTAAGCGTTCCTAAAGAACGTGCGGCCATGGTGTCACCTCGTTGGCCACCGGCTTAGCGGCATTTGTCGCCCCGGCAACCTGAACTTTTAATTTCGCGGGTGTGAGAAAACGATTGAGGGCGCGGTCTAGAAGCGAAAGGCTCTAGACTTTGGACCCGCCCCCTGTCCTGGAGGCTGATTCACATCGTTTCGCCTAATTTGTTCTGTTTTTTTCAAAAGTTTTTGCTTTTTTGCCCGGGCAACTCCATCTCGCGGGCTATTTCCTCTGCCTTAACGCCCCGATCCAGCGCGCGCTGTGCATCGCGCACCATCGTTCGTATGGCTTGATCCTCCAGTCGACTCGCCATGATCGAAGCCTTTCGGGCAATCATGGTGGCCAGTTCAGTAGGGAAGGGAGCACGCTGAGGACGCGTGTAGTCGTAGGCAGGGTTATTCATTAATGTCTCCACCGGTGGTGTGAAGCTCGGGCAACGGGGTGTGGTAAGTGCCCCGATCCGAATGCAATTGCTGCATAAGGATCGAGGCTTTACCAGGTGCTATCAGCCGCCAGAGGCAGGTGTGATATCGACCGAGCGTACGGCGCCGGTGGAGAACACAGCCAGACCAGCGCGAAGCTCTGCCAGCAAGGTGACCATGTTGCTGGTGAAGTTGTTGCCGTCCTCGCGACTGAGCATCAGCGTCGGCTGTTCGCGGTCGAGCATAGCCACCTGCGAGGTGTCCAGGAGAAGCACGGTGCCCGCCGGCATCGAGCCGGAAGTGATCAGCGGCACGCCCCACAGAACTGGCGGTGCTGGATCACGTGGAGAGCCCAGGACGTATTGGCCATCGGCATCGCGCTCACTGGAAATGTTGAACCAGTCGTTCGGGTTCATGATGATCAGGCGGGCTTGCCAGCCGCTGGTCTTCATGGCTGTCACTGCCTGGCCAATTGCGTCCACCGGCAATAGGGTACCGACAACGGTGTGTGGTACTGCGTAACCGAGCAAGCCTTTGATCTTGCCCTTGCCACCGGGGCCGGCGATCAAGCGAGCTTCCAGTTTTTCCAGCAGGCCATAGTCCAGCAAGTTACCGATCTGTTGACCCAGCGCGGGAGTATCGTCCAGGACCTGTTTGGATGCCCGGGTCCAGTGGGCGACAGTGGCGATGTTCGCAGTCTCCAGCTCGGCATCGATGTTGCTCTCTGCCTTCTGCTGACCTTCTTCTTCCTGCTCCGTGGCGTTGTTCACGTAGTCCTTGAGTTGCATGTACTCGAAGGTGCTGGAGGTCGCGGGCAGGGAGGGAAGGTAGTCCAGCAGGGAGAGATCCCGGCGAGGATCGTTATGCAGGCCTGGCTGACGCTGGGCGGCGGCGGAGTAGCTGGTGGAGCCGGTGACGCCCTGGCCGGCGTTGGTCAGCGCTTTGATACTGACACTATCAACGGTGACGCGGCCGGTGGTCGGGCCGCCAGACTTCATTGCGGCGAACTGGCCGGACTTCGTGAACTCCTCGGCCATCTTACCGACCGCGTCAGCGCCACCGGCTGGCGCGTTGCTACCGCGGCGCTGGCCTTTCTGCTCCAGGTCCTGCAAGCGATCTTTGAGGGCGGTGATTTCTTTGACTGCGTTCTCGCTGAAATTCTTGATTTCAACGTCGCGGGACTGAAGCTCTTTGAGGATCAGGTCCTCGAGTTGATCGCCACCGCTTTTGGTTTGCAGCTCACGGCGGGAGTGGTTGCTCATAGCGTTAATCATGATGATGACCTTTATTCCGAAATGGGGGACGCGCCTTGTCCACGCTGGGTGCGTGACTCTTGCGCTGTTGCTTGCTTTCGCGTCCCGCCGGACTCACTCCGGAACTGGCCTCATCTGTCACCGCACAGCCTCGCGCTGGCATTGACTTCAAAGTTGTCGCGTCGTGGGACAAGAGCCCCACCGACAAGCTGATTCTACTAGCCCACTGACTTAACGCAAGCCATACGCGGACTCTCAACGGCAGCAGATTTCTGACTACGTGATCTGGCACAAGGCCGGTGAATTGCACGGCCAGTGAGCGCGGAACTCCGGTTGATCGAAGGTATCGCTCGAATGAGCGGATGAGTTTTACGTCGCGTTTCATCTTTCAAACCTCCATAACCACTATTTGCCGAGTAGTGCTGCGGGCCTTGCTGGGCGTGGCCTGTAGCGAATTACGCGAATATTGAAATCTAACGCCTGTCTGCTCGCGAACGGACAAACGACAGTCTCCGTCTACCTTTCTAGTCCTCGCAGCTGGTGGATTACTGATCGACCTGCACGCCTTGCACCCCGTGGCCTGTAGCGAAATGCGCCTGCACGCCAGTCAACAGCGGGTCAATTTGGCTTTCACCTCCGCTATGGTTGTTTCGCAATAGGAGTGCAGCCCTTGCACCCCGTGGTCTACATCTGATTTGTAGTGTTCCTGCTTCAACCTCCCTTCAACCTGCGGAATGGGTTTTTGATGTGAGCAGATGAGCTCACATCTGAGCCACCCAGGGGGCTAACGCACAGGTAACGGTGCGAGCGTTACTCGATAGATCAAAGTGGGATTTCCCCACCGCGCCCCCACAGCCAGGCATTGGAGATGCGTCCAGTTTTGGATGCATCTCTTCAGCTTCCCCCCACTGCGGTGTCCTCAAAACTGAGGGAACCATTGATGGAGCAGAACTGCGCCATCGCCCTGCAGCATCTGCACCCAGCATTGCTATAAGGGTTTTCCGTTCTTGCGTAAAAAGCAGAGCTGGTATGGTAGATATCTATAAGGGTGTATTGATTCGATACAGGTCGATTTGATTTAGTGGTATCGATTCAATACACGGTGATGCCATCCCAATACAAAACCACACACAACGGGACTTGCTTTTTTTCTATGCGTATTGAATCGATACCGCTACGTGTATTGAATCAATACAGGATCAATTCGAACTTGTGAGTTCCCGAATGGTCTTCAATGGAGCGTTTGTCCATGACACCTCAAGATCCTTTCCCGGGCACTCATCTATTGCGTACCAAGAGAGCGCATAGAGCGCGCACCTGGAGCCGTGTCGAGAAAAGTAACTACTCCTGGTTTGGACGATCCACCCACCACCCAACAAATCAGAAAGAGCCTTTTGAAGCATATTTGGGGAAGTCACGCCCCAGTCTTTCGCCATCGTCCGTGTAGCCGCTAAGTTTCCGTTGTTGCTGCCGTTGTATTGCATATGGATTTCCATCAGAACGGCGCGGGCAACGAAGCTCAGCGATCGGTATTGTTCCGATTGCCCCATCGTCCACAGCATCATGGCGAAGGGCTTAGTCTTTGCCTTGAATACCTTTTTACTTTTAATCGCCATTGCGCAGCTCGCAGGCAGGCCGGGGGGTGTCGTTCTTGCGAACGAGACCCCGGAGCGCAGTTCAAATCAGGATTCCAGGGCGGCAGCACCAATGGGCTCGCCCAACAGGACATAGCAGCCGATGCGATGAGGCCGGCGGCCGGATCCGCTGGCCGCATACGTCCACTCGGTGCGGATCGAGAATCCTCGATTCCGCAACCAGCGAATCGTTGAGGGCGGGTGCACAATGTCGAGCGCCTGGGCGGCCTCAAGTGTGGTTACCGGGCCGGAGCGAAGGGCGCTCACAAGGCGCAGGGCCTGTGCTTCTGTACAGTGATTGTCAGCGTTATGAACATATGTCACGATTCAGTCCTCACGTTGGTGCTACCCAATGTTGTTTTGCCCTGGCGGTGCTCGAACACCGCTTTGGGCTTATTCCTCGATTCGCCGCTCAAACCATTCCCCCTAAACCCTCAATCGCTGAATCAATGATTGCCTTTGCCGACTCCAGAGCGTGATGAAGTAACCACGCCTGATTCCCCTCTATTGCTTCAGCCCCCATTCCCACCCCGTAAACTGTGCTTACGGAAACAGACAGTAGGTCGGAGGCAGTAGCTAGGGCATATACCGTTGGAACGCCGGGCCTTACTGCAAAAACATCTTGATGATTGCCAACATCCCCACAGAGTGAAAACGTCGACTCGCCCGTTACAATTGACTTGTTCATATCGCTACTACCTCCACTCGCACCGCGCCCAAGTTCTTGAGCACTTCCAGATCAATTAGCTTTACCGTCGCAGCTAGCGTCAGCACGCCAAGAACTATCCCTGCGCGGTCGAGGATTCGGACGTTCATCGGGCATTCTCCGACGCTATTCGATTAATCCAGAGCTCCAGCTCTCGAACCAATATCATTCGGCGCTTACCTGTCTTGAAGGATCGCAGCTCGCCGGCGGCGATCGCTTTGTAAATCCCGCTACGGCTGTGCGCAGTCATTCGAGCAGCTTCATCGGGACCTACGACTAGGGTTGGCGGTAGGGATGCTTCCGATTTCGAAATTTGTTGTTCCACGTTTCTCTCCTTCTGGCTGTGGTGTATTGCCAGATGTGGCCACCATAACTGACCCTAATTTGCCGTGTCCACATTTTTCTTACACGTATCGACACATGGAGAGACGCGTTGACAATTGTTGCCGCTGTGGCATTCTCGAATCACCTCCCTACGTAAAGACTGAGACCAAAATGGCCAAAGCCCTTCCAAACCGCGCTAAAGCAGAAACTTTATCGTTGAGGATTTCACCGAATTTAAAGTTTGGCTTGGAGTTGCTTGCACGAATGGAAGAGCGGTCTTTGACGACCGAAGTTGAAAAGGCGCTAGGGGAGTTGTTTGATCGTACGCCAGTTGATGTTAGTTATCTGGGAACGATGACGTTGGAGAATAGCGGGCGATTCGAAGAGTTGTGTTTTTTCGAACTTATGACACTCATTTATTCGATTGATGCGCCAACCAGGCTTATAAGAACCGCCATTTTACTCCCGCAAACGCTTACCCAGCGTGAGATGGCAATACTTGATTTTGCTTCAGAGCAACCACAGCTTTTTGGTGATGTAACTAATTATTTTTCTCTAAATATCGGTCATGAGGGGTTGCTTATTGAGTTGACTAAAGAGTATTTCAAGTCTAACCAGCCACTTGACTTGCAGGCTCTTCGCCGGAACTGGAAGACCATCAATGACGTAGTAGACTACGCGCTGGATAATGGGCATTACCCAGAAAAAATAATTTTGGTTTGATTATCCGATAAGTTCAACAGCGGCCGCCTTTGTACCAGGTGCCAAGTGAGCATAGCGAAGGGTCATCTTGATATCTGAATGCCCCAGCAGATCGCGAACAGTATTGAGCGGGACACCTGCCATAACGAGCCGTGACGCGAAGTCGTGGCGCATATCATGCCAGCGGAAACCGCTTACCTTGGCTCGCTCGAGCAGCTTCATCCAGGCGCTCTTTACGTCTTCCATCCGCCCGCCGCCCTGGCTGGCAAAGACGTAGCCGCTGCCGTCTCCCTGCTTTTTCCATTCTTCAAGGGTGCTGAGCGCTTCCTTGTTGGTCGGGATGTGCCGGGTTTCACTAGTTTTGGCAGTAGCGCCAACGATAGTGATGGTTTTGGTGGCGAAGTTGACGTCTGACCATTTCAGATTGAACAGCTCGCCGCGGCGCACGCCGGTATTCAGCGCCAGCAGGATCATAGGCTTTAAGTGATCGGTGAATGCTACGGCACGCAGATCGGTCTGCAGCTCTTTGCCACGCTCTGATCGCCATCTGTTCGCGCTGTCGCGTTCGGCCCGCATTTGCTCTTGGCGCTCGTCCATCGCTGTTCTCAGGCTGGCTGCTTCAGTCGCTGATAAATATCTGACCTGGCCTTTCGAGTCGACCTTGAGTTGTTTCAGCTTGTCCAGTGGGTGGTCACTGATAAAACCCCACTCCACGGCTCGGCTGAATACGCCGCTGATGGTGCCCATCTTGCGATTGGCTGTCGCCGGCTTGTTCCCGCTGTTGAGCCAGGAGGTTCGCACCTGCTCCAGATCTCGGCCGGCAACCTCGGTAAGGCGGCGCGTCATGATCGCGGAGAAGTTGTTATCCAGGGTGTGCAGTGTTTTTTCATACCCTTTGTGGTGAGCCTTGAACCACGGCAAATACGTATCGTCGAGAAATTCGCGCAGGGTAGGGGTGTTGGCTGTGCGGCGGTTTTGTGTGACTGCCAGGGGTTCGCCGTGTTCATGCGCGTCGGCCAGGTATCGGGCTGCGTCTGTTCTGGCCTGGGCCAATGTCAGCTTTCCAACGCGGCCAAGCGATCGCTCCCGGTTGCGCGCCCACGAAACCATATAGGCCATGTGTCCGCTCGGCTGTACCCGGATGAACAGCCCCGGCTGGTCAGTGTCGAAAACGCGGTAGTGCTTCTCCTGGGGGGCCAGGCTGTTGATGAGTTTCTGAGTGATCTTGGCTTTCATGTCCGTACCAGCAGGCTACCAGCAGAAAGCACAGTACCAGCCAGTTTTAGAATACACAACCACACGCTTAGCGCCTGTGGCTGCGGGCCTTAGCCCTTATTCATTGGGCTTTATTTGACCCTCCTAAGGGGAAGGTTGGCAGTTCGAACCTGCCCTGGGACACCATATTCTGCAGCTCCCCGCCTGTTCCAACACCTCCTTTTCACGACTTGTAGATAAAACTCGACAAATACAGGTGCTCAGGGTTTATCGAAGCCATCAACCCTGCCTTCGCGACTTTCCCTCTCCTCTCCCTCGTAGTCTGAATCTCCCATTCCGTCTGGGAGTATCCGCCGATGTGCGGCCTGTAGTGCTTGTTCATAGTTGAGACCTGTAGATCAGAAAATGGTCCAAGGTCGATCTCCGATGACTGGACCCCCGCTCAGGAGAAAGTCATGGCTATGCGCAAGAAAACCTCATCGCCAACGAATGACCTGGCCAGTAACGCCGGTGACCATCCTTCACCCGTCAACCACGACTGGACTTTTACCTACATTCCGACCGTCACCACCAACCTTAAAGACTACGCACCGGGCAGCACTGCCATCATTACAGCCAGCGGTTTCGCTGCCGGCAGTACTGTGACGCTCGAAGTGGACCATGCCGTCGGTGCTGGCGCGGATGGCGTGTGGGGCACGTCCGACGATGTGCTCGATATCAACACCGGCGCGGGTCACGAGCCCTGGTCCGTGACCGACGGCGGTGCCGGCGATCTCGACGGCCAGGTCAACGGCAGCGTCACCACCTCCTGGTACGTGAATCCCGACGACTCGGCGGGCGCAACGTTTCTGCTCACCGCAGCCTCTGCAGGCGTCGATGGAGTCGTCGGCACCGGTGACGACGCCGTGGCGACAACTTGGTTTACGGACAGCGTTTTGGGCGTTGTGGCGACTGGCGAGGACGTGACACTGGACGAAACGGCCGGGTTACAGAACGCCACTGCCACGCCAACCCCTGCGGGGGACGCTGACGACAACGACATTCTGGTGGCGTCCCTGCCTTCGACCTTCACTACCCGTTTAGCCGCACTGGGGGCAGGTACCGCCACGGGCGCGGCCTTGAGTGGCTATACCGGTGCCGTGGGCAACACGGGCAGCAATGCATTCACCATCACCGCTGACCCCGGAGCAACCATTACCGATATCAGCTTCGTCGGCAGCTCCGGTGCACCGCTCAATGGCGTGGACAGCGGACTGGATACCCTCGATGGCACCAGCATCCTTCTTTATACAGATACGAACAACAACATCGTCGTGGGCCGAGCGGGCAGCGCAACCGGCGCGATCGTGTTCGCTGCCTACATTGAAGAAACCGGATCGCCGGTCACGGGCGGCAAGATCTGGACTGTGGAATACCAACCGCTCAAACATCCCGTCATGACGAATGCCGATGATTCGCTCAATCTGACGGATAAGGTTTTCATCGGAGCCAGCCAGGACATGGAGTTCAGCCTGGCCAACGCGCCCTCAGGTCAGAACCTCTTTCTGATGTTCACCAAGGCGAACCCGAACGTTGTCGATGTCGGTGGTGTGTTGCGGATCACCGATCCCACCATCATCGCCACCGGCAAGAACCCGGCAGACCAGTCAAGCGGTTTCAATATAACGACTGGCGACACGATCAATACCAGCCAGGCGGGGGGGCCGACCACCTTCGGCACCAACAATCAGATGATTGTGGAGCAAGAGGGCATCCGCTTTTCGTTCGTCACGGGTGCCAGGCAAAATGTGACCATTCCCAACCTGGACCAGAACGAAGCCGATCTTGAAGCCAACGTCGACTTTACCGACGTCTTCAATGCGAAGTCGGCCAGTTTCGATGTCGTGCAGTTGCAAAGCGGCAAGAGTGCCGTGGTAAGGGTCAGCGCATTCAGCACTGCTGCTGAACCTGGCGCGAATTTCATCAATGGATATGTGGGTGATACGTCGATTGCCATCACCAATGTTCGCGTCTTCAACAGTGCCGGGCAGGTGATCGAGAATTCGAACGGCTCGGTGAATGATCCGGCCATCTCCATCAGCTTTGCAGCGGGGGTTGCAACAATCACCGGCGTTAAAGCCGGCTACCAGATTGAATACACCACGACGTCGGACCACAACCGCGTGCTCGTCGAGAACGGGGCGGCCGTCAATGCCAAGGGCAATGAGCACGCCGATTTTGATATCGGTGGTTTCACGCTGGTCCAGGCCTCTATTTCGAAAGCCGAAATCGGTTCCAAGATCATCTTCGACGACGATGGACCGAGCATCAGCACCACCGGCACTGAGCCAACGCTGACAGTGGACGAGACGCTGTTGGCGACTGACGCCACCCAGAGCTATGCCGCCAACTTCAACTCGGCGTTTGGCGCTGATGGTGCCGGGACGCTGACCTATGCACTGGGCGTGGTGGCCGGAGCCTCCGGGCTGACAGACACCGCTTCGGGCCAGGCGGTAAACCTGTCGCTCAATGGCACTGTGGTCGAAGGGCGTACGGCCCTCAGCAATCTGCTGGTATTCACGGTCAGTGTCGCCGCCGATGGCAGCGTCACGCTTGACCAACTGCGCGCCGTGGTGCATCCCGACCCAAGCAATCCGGATGATTCGACGAGCCTGACTTCGGACAACCTGGTGACGCTGACCGCGACCAAGACCGACGGGGATGGCGACAGCGCCCAGGCGACCCTCAACATCGGGCAGAACCTGGTGTTCAAGGACGACGGACCGAGCATCAGCACCACCGGCACGGAGCCGACGCTGACAGTGGACGAGACGCTACTGACGACCGACGCCACCCAGAGCTATGCCGCCAACTTCAACTCGGCGTTTGGCGCCGATGGGGCGGGCACTCTGACCTATGCACTGGGCGTGGTGGCGGGAGCCTCCGGGTTGACGGACACGGCTTCGGGCCAGGCGGTGAACCTGTCGCTCAATGGCACTGTGGTCGAAGGCCGCACGGCCACGAGCAATCTGCTGGTATTCACGGTCAGTGTCGCCGCCGATGGCAGCGTCACGCTCGACCAACTGCGCGCCGTGGTGCATTCCGACCCAAACAATCCGGATGATTCGAGGACGTTGACCGCGGACAACCTGGTGACGCTGACGGCGATCAAGACCGACGGGGACGGCGACAGCGCCCAGGCGACGCTGAACATCGGGCAGAACCTGGTGTTCAAGGACGACGGGCCGGCACTCAGTTTCGGCAACCTGATCGGGACCGGTAGCGTCCTGGCGCAATCCGGGTTCTGGAATATGGCGACCGGAGCCGACGGGCTGGGTGCGGCCGGTCTGGATATCTCGTTGGTCAACAACCAGTTCACCCTCGTCAGGCCAGACAACACGACCACGACCGGGACCGGCACGCTCACCGAGCTGGCGCAGTCACCGGATGTCAATGGCGCGTACCAGTTCGCGGGAACCTTGACCGGTGATTTCGACAACAACGTTGCAACGGCCAATACCACCGTCGACTACACGTTGACTGCCTATGCCGATGGTCGCTATGCACTGGATCTGGTGCAGGGCTTCAGTTCGACCATCGTGCTCAGCAGTGCCGACGGCTCGCTCGCTGCCGGCGGCCCGGACTCGGTGCGCACATTGTTGATTCCTCAGACGAGTAACCCGGCTATTCCTTCGACATCCGAGGAGATCGTGTTCTTTTCCGCGAAGGCGCTTGCTTCGACCGCGGACATCCTGACCGGCATCGGGCTCGGAGCACCCGACCCCACCGAAGCCACGCTGCAGACCAACCCCCTGCCGTCGTACATAGACCCGGCGGCGATGAACGTCAGCACGTCCGGCATCGGCGTCGGCAACAACGTTTTCCAGGGAGACAACCTGGCGGCAATCAGCGCCGCCGATGAAAGTTTCGTCATCAATCCAGAGAGCCTGCTGACGGGCATGAAGGTCTTCATCGACAACTCCGTGGCGGGCTACAACACGGCGACCGAGGACCTGTATTACAGGATCTACTACGCCGATGGCACGAATTCGAGCCTCGTCGAGGTGAACACCCTGACGCCGGAAGCGGGCGGGCAGGTGTCTTTCCTCGTGCAGAAGGAGGGCACGACACTGATCGACGCTGTCCAGCTGACGATGGGCCGGGGCGACGTCAAGATCCCGGTAATCCAGTTCATTCAGCAGAGCGAGAGTCTGGCCAGCGATGTCCAGCTGGCGTTCAGCGCGACGCTGACGGACAAGGATGGGGACTCGGCGACGAGTACGTTTGCCGCCAACCTGTTCGCCAACGACCCGGCCAACGCTACCTTTGACTTCTCGCTGGTTGGCACCATCGGTCAGCAGGATGCGTTCAACATTGACCTGTCAGTCAATGAGAACCTGTACCAGGTCAGCGGCTTCGATGTGGGCTCGGGCGTGCAAGACAAGCTGGTGCTCAACGGTGACCCGAACGCTGTTGTTCAATCGATCAACAACACCGGCGCAGACAGCGTCGTGACGGTTGCCGAGACGGGCGGACAAACAACGACCATCACCTTGGTCGGGGTCGATGTTCAGAGTACCGACATCTTTTTTGGCAGCGCCTGAGGCTTTGCGCGCATGAACGGATGCGAGGGTGGCGCAGGAAACCACCCTCGCATTCTTTTTGCTGTTCTGATGCGAAATCCCCATGATCCCATGCGCTGCGAACTGCCGGGCAGCACAAGGCTTGAAGAGCGCGGAGGGTCGGTGCAGGTGGGCGAGGCAGGATTTACCGAGATCGACATCAGTCTTGCGAGGGCACTCAGTCCCGGGGCAGCTACAAGGATGGTGGAACAGTGACGGCCAGGCCCCTGAAAGTGAAGGGCAGACCGCCTTGTATCGACCTGAAATTCAATCCAGTTCCACCCAGGCGGACTCGGACGGTGCTTCGTTGTTGAGCCCGTGCTTGAGCGCATACATCAGCAAGTCGATGCGGTTGATCAGGTCAAGCTTTTGATAGATGTTGCTGAGGTGGTTGTGCACGGTGTGCTCGCTGATCCCCAGGCGCCCGGCGATGCTTACATATTTGGCGGACGGTTCGCCTACGATGGCGCGAATCAGTTCTCTCTCGCGCAACGTCAACCGCGCCTGTTTTGCCCGCTCCAGATTGCATTTCATGGGGATATGTCCGTTCGCGGCATAGCCGCCAAGGCCGCCGGCCCAGGCTCTATCCATTGCGCAGTCGCTATGGTGGACCTTGAGGATGGCCTGGATAATCGATTCCGTCGGGTCTTCCGCCAACACGATGCCGCGAGCGCCAGCCTCTATCGCCTGGGCAGCGGGGACGACTTCGTACAGACCCTTGAGCAGTAGCACTTTCATTTCGGTGCTACGGGTGAGGCCTGCGACGACGTCCAGAGGGTTCAGCGCATCCGGAAAGAAACTGAAAAAAATGACATCGGGCCGCAACTGATCGGCAAGATCCAGCGCCTGGGTATAGGTGGTGGCCTGTCCTGTCACTTCCATTCGGGGCTTTCTGGCATTGATCAAGTCGTGAAGGCCCATGAGTACGAGGGGGCGACAATCGATCAACATCACGCCAATGGGCTCTTTTGGGTCGGTCATCATCTTCCTGAGCCCCTTGAAAAGCCCATGATGGCTTCCACCGGCAGGCGGCGCGAACGTTTCCAGAAGGCAGCCAAAGCCCGGGAGAGCAGATAAATACGAGTAATTATCAGTGGTTTACGCATGATGATTTGCTCCCTCCCGCCTCTCAACTGATTCTAGGTCAACCCGGAGCGCTACCGGCCCACCCGTCCGTCAGTCCTCGATCCAGGTCCGGTGCGGCCAGGCCTGTCCGATGCTCTCGAGAAGGGGAGTAACCCTCGAAAATCAAGGTATTAGGCCCGCCAAAGATGGCCAATTGCCAAGGTCGGATCCACATCATGGTCGTCAATTAATCGACGAGTGGCGATAACTTAGGAACGCTAATATCGAGCTGGTCAATTTATCGGCGAAATCTGCCTGGCCCGACACTGGCAATTGCTGGAGTTCAGCATTGCTGGTGTTCATGTTTCAGCACATTTTTGTGCGCGACGTCTCGTTTTCAGAAACGCCTTCACCTGTTCAGAGTGAGCGTTGGGGGAGGTTCTCAAGGGAATGCCATGGCTGGCCGATAACCCTGGCAGTTACGAGCTTCTTCATCTGTGGCGGTCGGTGCATGTGCTGATTGGCGATGAGAAGCTGTTTGATGGCCAAGGGCTACCAGCTATCATCTGCGCGCCAAATCAAGGGCTGCGAAGCTGAGTCCGTCCGTGTATTTGCCTTTGGGTTCTTCTTCTTAAATTGCCTGGAAATCTTCGATGCTGTCGTATCACCAAAAGCGTTTTCTGATCGTCGATGATTTCTCGGACTTCCGCAGTTCGGTTCGCTCGATGCTGCGCGAGCTGGGTGTCAAGGAAGTGGACACTGCCGATACCGGCGAACAGGCGCTGAAAATGTGTTCGCAGAAGCAGTACGACTTCATCCTGCAGGACTTTCACCTGGGCGACGGCAAGAAGAACGGCCAGCAGGTGCTCGAAGACCTGATGGAGGAAAAGTTGATCAGCCATGAAGCGGTGTTCGTGATGGTCACCGCCGAAACCAGCCAGGCCATGGTGCTCAGTGCGTTGGAGCATGAGCCCGATGCCTACCTGACCAAGCCGTTCAACCGTTCCAGCCTGGCCCAGCGCCTGGAGCGCCTGGAGCAGCGCAAGACTTTGCTCAAGCCGATCCTGCTGGCCCTCGACCGGGGCAAGCCGATGGAGGTGCTCAACGCCTGCATCGCCCTGTGCAAGCAAGACATCCGTTACTCGCCGTTGTGCCTGCGCTATCGCGCCGATGCCTTGCGCGACCTCAATCAGAACGAAGCGCTGGAGCGGCTGTACGACGGCATCATCGCCGACCGTCCGTTGCCATGGGCGTTTGCCGGGCTGGGCAAGTTGCTGTTCAAGCGCGGTCAGGTCGGGCAGGCCAAAGGTATCTACGAAAAAGCCCTGAAAGTGTTCCCGATGATGCCGTCGCTGTATGACGGCATGGCTGAGGTGCTGGTCGCCGAAGGGGACACCAAGGGGGCGCAGCGCGTTCTCGAAGAAGCGATTCGCCTGTCGCCGCTGGCGGTGCGCCGGCAAGCGTTGCTGGGCAAGCTGGCCATGACCAACGAGGACTTCGATACCGCTTCCAGAGCCTATCGTCAGGCGGTAGCCCAAGGCGCGCAGTCACGTTTCAAGGACCCTGAAAGTAACCTCGGCCTGGCTCACGCCTTGATCAGCAAGGGCCGCGACAGGGGGCTGGATACCCGCACCCGGCTGGAAATCAATACCACGCTGAGCGCAGTGGCCAAGGACAACCCCGGCGACCCTGGCCTGCAAATTCGTGCGCGCTTGATGAAGGCCACCAGTCTGCTGATCAACGATGCGGAAACGGCCGACAAGCTCACCGAGCAGGCCCTGTTGCGCCTCGATGGCATGGAGCAATTCATGAGCGCCGAAGCGGCGTTGCTGGTGGCCAAACAACTGAAAATGCTCGGGCAGTCCGAGGCCGGCACCGCGATGCTGAAAAACTGCGTGGAAATCTACGGCGACGATCCGGCGGTCATGAAGGACATCGCCAAGCAGACCGACGACCCGAGCATCCTCAATTCCGGCAACGCCGCCGCTGAACTCAACCGTCAGGGCGTGCGCGTCTACAAGACCGGCAATCTGGTGGAGGCCCGGCAGGTCTTTCGCAAAGCCCTGGTGATGCAACCGAAGAACATCAGTATCGCCCTGAACCTGGCGCAGTCGCTGTTGCACGGCACCGATACCAGCGTTGCTTCGGCGGAGCTGGAGGAATGCCGGACCTGCCTGAAAATGGTCGGCCTGATGCCCGACTCCGACGCGCGTTTTCCACGTTACCAAAAGCTCAAAAGCAAGGCGTTTGGCCAATGAACGAACATGAACAGGCACTGGATTTCTCCACGGTGATCGCCTCCACCGTGCACGACATGAAGAACTCGCTGGCCATGCTGATGCAGGCCCACAGCCAGTGGCTGGCGCGATTGCCGGAATCGGCGCAGCAGACGCCGGAGCAGGGCGTGATCGACTTCGAGTTCGCCCACCTCAACGGCATGCTGGTGCAGTTGCTGGGGCTGTATAAGCTCGGCGTCAACCAGATGCCGTTGCAACCGGCCTACCATGAGCTGGACGACTTCATCGAAGCGCAACTGGCGTGTCATCAAGAGGTGTTCGCCAGCCGCGGCATCATGGCCACCTATGAAGTGGACCCGCTGAGCCCGCTGGGTTTCTTCGACCGCGAGTTGATCGCGTCGGTATTGGCCAACTGCATCAACAACGCCATTCGTTTTGCACGGCATGCCGTTCTGATCAGTGTCAGTGACGAAGCCGGGCAACTGGTGTTGACCATCAATGACGATGGCGAGGGGTATCCGGCGCAGATGATCGAGCGTCAGGCCGATTACGCCCAAGGCATCAATCAAAGCACCGGCAGCACCGGCCTGGGCCTGTACTTTGCGGGGCGAATTGCTGCACTGCATCAACGCAACGGCGTGGGCGGGCACACCGAAATCAGCAATGGCGGTCCGTTGGGCGGCGGGGTGTTTCGTCTTTGCCTGCCCTGACAGGCAGCATATTTATCGACGCTGCTTGAAATTCCGAACACGCGGAGCCTATTTTGTACGGTCGCCGTTCGCGGCCCGCACAATAACAAGGATTGCGTCATGACGACCGTTGGCCTGAGTTCACTCGCGCAGCGATTGACGGGCATTGATGAAGTTGAATGTGTCACGCCGGATTTGAACGGCGTACCACGGGGCAAAGTGATGACCTCCGAGGGTTTTCTCGACGGTCGACGTTTGCAGTTGGCGCGGGGTGTGCTGCTGCAATGCATCATGGGCGGATATCCGCCGGCGCGTTTTTACGGCAGCGATGATGGCGACCTGGCGCTGATTCCGGACCCTGCACAAATCCACCGCTTGCCCTGGAGCAACCCGCCGCGGGCATTCGCCATTTGCGACGCGGACGAACTGGGCACTACCACCAGCTCCAATCTGTCGACCCGTGGCCAGCTCAAGGCAGTAATTGCCCGTTACGCGGCCCGCGGCCTGGCGCCCGTGGTGGCGACCGAGCTTGAGTTCTTCGTTTTTGCGCCTAACACCGACCCGACTCAGCCGTTCCAGCCACCGGTGGGGCAGGACGGTCGCCGCGAGGACGGTCAGTCGGCGTTCAGCGTCAGTTCCAATAACGGCTTGCGGCCGTTCTTCAATGAAGTCTACGCGTGCATGGCGGCCTTGGGATTGCCCCGCGATACCTTCATGCATGAGATGGGCGTCAGCCAGTTCGAGATCAACCTGCTGCATGGCGATCCGTTGCTGCTGGCCGACCAGACGTTCCTGTTCAAGCACCTGCTCAAGGAAGTGGCCCTCAAGCACGGCCTGAGCGTGGTTTGCATGGCCAAGCCGTTGGCGCATACGCCGGGCAGTTCGATGCATATTCACCAGAGCGTGGTCGAGATCGATTCGGGGCGTAACGTGTTCAGTGACGAGGCGGGGCAGGAGACGGCCACCTTCCGCCATTTCATTGCCGGTCAGCAAGTGTGCATGGCCGACTTCACCGCGTTGTTTGCGCCGAACGTGAACTCCTATCAGCGCTTGTGCCACCCTTACGCCTCGCCGAACAATGCCTGCTGGTCCCACGACAACCGGGCGGCCGGCCTGCGTATCCCGGCCAGTTTGCCGGTGGCCCGTCGGGTCGAGAACCGTTTGCCCGGGGCCGATGCCAACCCGTATCTGGCCATTGCCGCAAGCCTGGCGGCAGGGTTGCATGGCATCGAGAACGCATTGGAACCAAGCGCGCCGATCCAGGGTGAATTCGAAGTGCCGGACAATCTTTCATTACCGTGTACCTTGCATGCGGCACTTGAGCGTCTGAAACGTAGCCAGTTGGCCAAGGAACTGTTCGGTACGGAATTCATCGAAGGCTACATCGCTTCGAAGACCCTGGAGCTGAGCAGTTTCCATGATGAAATTACGCCCTGGGAACGACGTGTTTTAGCCGCCCAGGCCTGACGATCTGTCGACATCCGGCTATCGTTTAGCGATAGCCGATTCTCACTGCAAGGAGCCGCTCGGAACGCCGATGCGCCAAATCTGGAAATCCTTTCGAGCACTGTATTTCGCCTCGCTGATGATGTTGATCGGCTCGGGCCTGTTGAGTACTTACCTGGGCCTGCGCCTGGCGGCCGACCATGTCGACAGCCTGTGGGTCGGTGCGTTGATGGCCGCCAACTATTTCGGCCTGGTGCTGGGGGGCAAGATCGGTCACCGCTTGATTGCCCGGGTCGGGCATATCCGGGCCTACTCGGCCTGTGCCGGGATCGTCGGCGCGGCGGTGCTGGGCCATGGCCTGGTCGATTGGCTGCCGGCCTGGCTGTTCCTGCGGGTCATCGTGGGTCTGGGCATGATGTGCCAGTACATGGTGATCGAGAGCTGGCTCAATGAGCAGGCCGATGCCAATCAGCGTGGCATGGTGTTCAGCGGTTACATGATTGCTTCGTACCTGGGCCTGGTGCTGGGGCAGTTGATTCTGGTCATGCACCCGGCGCTGGGACTGGAGCTGCTGATGCTGGTCGCCCTGTGTTTTGCCCTGTGTCTGGTACCTGTGGCCCTGACCCGGCGGATTCACCCTGCACCCTTGCATCCTGCACCGATGGAGCCACGGTTCTTTATCAAACGTGTCCCGCAATCATTGAGTACGGTGCTCGGGGCGGGCCTGATTGTCGGTTCGTTCTACGGTCTGGCGCCGCTGTATGCCTCGCAGCAAGGGTTGTCCACGGAGCAGGTCGGTCTGTTCATGGGTAGCTGCATTTTTGCCGGGCTGCTGGTGCAGTGGCCGTTGGGCTGGTTGTCCGACCGCTACGATCGGGCCGTGCTGATCCGCAGTTTCGCGTTCAGCCTGGCACTGGCTGCCCTGCCGCTGGCGATCATGCCGCAGGTGCCGCTGGAGGTGTTGTTCATCGCCGGGTTCCTTTGCTCGCTGGTGCAGTTCTGCCTGTATCCGTTGGCGGTGGCGTTCTCCAATGACCATGTCGAAGGTGATCGCCGGGTGTCCCTGACGGCGATGTTGCTGGTCACCTATGGCGTGGGTGCGAGTATCGGACCACTGGTGGCAGGTGTGCTGATGAAACTGTTTGGCAGCCAGATGCTCTATGCGTTCTTCAGTTTCTTTTCGTTGGTGCTGGTGTGGCGGATTCGCCCGAAAGCGGTGACCAACCTGCATCAGGTCGACGACGCACCGCTGCATCACGTGGCCATGCCGGACAATATGACGAGTTCGCCACTGGTGGCCTGCCTCGACCCGCGCGTTGATGAACAGGTGGTGCAGGATCAGATGCACACTCCGGTGAGTACCGAGCCAGAACCTGAAACCGTCACCGAAACTGAAACAGATCAGCCGCCGCAAGACCCTGATACAGGGCGGGACCCTAACTTCAGCGAGGCCAGGCCTTAAAGCCGGGGCACAAAAAAACGGGCAGTCACCGCAAGGGACTGCCCGTTTTTTGTGGAGGCTCTATCAGATGTCGTCTTTGTCGAAGCGGCGCGCTTCGCGTTGCAACTGGTAGACGAAGCGTTCGACCTGACGCTGTACCAGTCCGCTCATGTTGTGGAAGCGAACGCCGGCGAAGGTGGTGGAGATCTTTTCTTCGAAGTGCAGATAACGCAACTCGACTGGCGCCGTCATCTTGCCAAAGGGCAGGTCGGCGTTGAAGCGGTCGTACACCTGACCCAGTTGCAGGCTGCCCGTGATGTCGCCGTCGAAACGCAGTTTGCAGCCGGTAGCGGAAATATCCAGCAGCTTGCCGCTGATGGAGGTCTTGAGCTTTTCGCCGTCGAGATTGACGTTGACCAGTTGTGCCAGCTTCAGTGCCGCGCGGAACGCATTGCGGCGCTGGTGGTACACCACTTCATCGGGCAGGGTGCCGCGATAGCAGCGGCTGCCACCGGATTCGTCGATCTTCAATTGGCCGTTGCTTTCCCAGGCAATGCGCACACCTTCGTGGAAGCCTTCGATCCTGAAAGGTTCGCCCGCCATCAGGTAGCGCTCGCCATCGCGAGGAATCATTTCGTCCAGGGCAATCATGTTGCTTTCACGGTCCAGGTCCACCAGATAGCTCTGGAAGCGCTGGCTGCGCTCGTGGAACGTGATGATCAGCGGGTCATGGCTTTCGAGCAGCTGGCGCAGATTGCTGGAGATTTCCAAGGGCGTTGAGAGCACCTTGGGTGGCTGCGGAGCATCATCCACGGATAAGGCATTGGACACGGTTAATCAATCTCCAGGCAAAATTTGACTACGGCTAGCCAGCATTTTGCCAGCATCTTTCGCGTCTTGGATAGAGCGGGCACATCAAGCGGCCTAAGCCTGACTGAGCGGGCGCGGCTTAGCAAGCTTGGAGAATGTTCCGCTGGCATCATAAAGCGCCGGCGTTTCACCGGTGAGGATTTTCAGCTGGGTGGCCGTAGCGGCCTGCTGAGTGAGGATCGACTGGCCGTTGTTGGCGTTGATGGCCTGGCACTGAGCCAGGAGATCGGTCAGCACGTCACTTTGCGCCAGCAACTGGTCGCCAATGCTCGACTGGCTGGCCAGTTGCTCCAGCCCGCCGCGGTTGGTCGGCAGGTTGAGGCTGGCGAGAATTTCACTGCGCTTGCGGCCATGCTGTTCGAGCAGGACGACCAATGCCTGTTTCTGCGCCAGGATGCCCTCGAGCAATGGCATGTCACGGCCATGCAAGGCGAGGGATTCGGTCTGCAATAATTCCAGCAGTTGTTGCGCTGGAGCAAAGTCGTCGGTGATCAGTTGCAGTAAATGGGTGTCGTGCATGGCTGGCCTTGGGTTTTAAGCGTCCAAAAGCCTGGCGCCGGCGGTAGCCTAGCGCTGGGCTTCGAAGTTGAGCAGTTTGCTGGCTACACGGTTGCTGTCGACTTTATAGCTGCCATCGGCAATCGCTGCTTTCAACTCGGCCACGCGGGCCTTGTCGACGGCAGGCTGATCGCGCAGCTTGTCATTGACCTTCTGCAACTGTTGAGCCTCATTGCTGAGATGTACCGATTCCCCGCTGTTGACGGTACCGGCCTGTTCGGCCGCGGATTCCAGCGGCGCGGTTTTGCCGGTTTCGGCGCTTTCCTTGCTGGCGCTGGTACGTGTACTGCCCGTAAGGGACGAGGAGCTGTTCAAACGGCTGAAATCGATGACCATGATAAAAAACCTCTGGGAATTTGGACGCTTGCCATGGTTTCGGCCATTCCCTGGAAAACTTTAGGCTCATTTATCAATGAACCTCGCGCGCGTCAGCGCTTGCCCTGCATGGAGCACAGTCTAGGGAACAGCCGCGGCAAGCGCCACATTCCGATGAACAGAACGCCTTACATGGACACCTCCACCTGCCCCGGCGCCATGACCTGCGCCTTGATGACCCGCTGGGAGTTGAGGTTCTTCACCCTGATCTGTTCGCTGAGGCTGCCGTTCGACAGGGCTTCGCCGGGCATGCGCACGCTGAGCGTACCGCTGCGGGCGGTAATCACCACCTGATCACCCTTGCGGATCACCTCGGCCTGTTCGATATGCACCAGGGTAATCACCTGGTCGGTGACCATTGGTCGGGTCAGTCGCTGCCCGATCGCCTGGTCGAGGGAGGTCAGGTAGCCCTGGCTGATCAGGCTGATATCGCGCTCGCGCAGCACCACATCCCCAGGCTCGACAATGGCGGCACGGCGCAGTGGCCGGGCGGTGGTCACGACATCGCGAAACAGGCGGACTTGAGCGGGTACGAAGACAGTCCAGGGGGCGGCGCCCTCGCAGCGGACCTTGACCGTGACCCGTCCCAGCGGCCTGGGACTCTCCAGCGTGGCTGTCAATTCCTTGTCGCACATGGGCATGTGCATGCGCGGGTCGAGCGGGTTGACCTGGATCTCGTAGCGACCTTCCGTTTGACTGGTTGCCAGATAGTCCTCTACGGTGAATTCAAGAAAGCCCTGAGTGACGCCGATAAGCATGTCAGGCAAGGTAACCGCGTCAGCAAGGGCAGGGCTGCCAGCGTTGAACAGGCAAACAGCCGCCAGCACGCCGAGCAATTTGCGGTAGGGTGTGGTCAGGCGTCGAAAAAATGTCGGTTCTGTGTTCATAACGATTAAAAAAGCAAGCGCCGTGCCGTTTAGTGATGAAGGCGCGTCGCAACAACACTTGGCGTTGGTGTAGGAGTCTGGGCATGGCTGGTGTAATGGATTCGGTAAACCAGCGCACGCAACTGGTGGGGCAGAATCGCCTTGAGCTGTTGTTGTTCCGTCTCGACGGCCAGCAGCTGTACGGGATCAACGTATTCAAGGTTCGGGAGGTGCTGCAATGCCCCCAATTGACGTTGATGCCCAAGTCCAGTCCTGTCGTGTGCGGTGTGGCGAACATCCGGGGGGCGACCATTCCGATCCTTGATCTGGCGATGGCGACCGGCTCCGGTGCGTTGAAGGACAAGAACAATCCGTTCGTGATCATCACGGAGTACAACACCAAGACCCAGGGTTTCCTGGTGCGCTCGGTGGAGCGCATCGTCAACATGAACTGGGAGGAGATCCATCCGCCACCCAAGGGCACCGGGCGCGATCACTACCTGACGGCGGTGACGCGGGTCGACAATCAGTTGGTCGAAATCATCGATGTCGAGAAGGTGCTCGCGGAAGTGGCTCCGACGCCGGAAGCGATTTCCGTTGGCGTGGTGGACGTTGAAACCCAGCACAAGGCGCTTTCGTTGCGCGTGCTGACGGTCGACGATTCCTCGGTGGCGCGCAAGCAGGTCACGCGTTGCCTGCAAACGGTCGGCGTCGAAGTGGTGGCGTTGAACGACGGTCGGCAAGCGCTGGATTACCTGCGCAAACTGGCCGATGAGGGCAAGAAGCCGGAAGAAGAGTTCCTGATGATGATCTCCGACATCGAGATGCCGGAGATGGACGGGTACACCCTGACGGCGGAAATCCGCAACGACCCGCGCATGCAAAAGCTTCATATCATCCTGCATACTTCGTTGTCGGGGGTATTCAATCAGGCGATGGTCAAGAAGGTCGGTGCCGATGACTTTCTGGCCAAATTCCGTCCTGATGACCTGGCATCCCGGGTAGTCGACCGGATCAAAGCAGCAGATATCAGCTAGGGGCCTGCGCCCCTGGCAGTCAACACGATTTAAGAGGCGGCATCATTGTCTACGGGTAATTTGGATTTCGAACAGTTCCGGGTATTCCTGGAAAAAGCCTGTGGCATTTTGCTCGGTGAAAACAAGCAGTACCTGGTCTCCAGCCGTCTCAACAAACTGATGGAACAGCAAGGCATCAAGTCTTTGGGGGCGCTGGTTCAGCGCATGCAGACCCAGCCGCGCAGCGGTTTGCGCGAACAGGTGGTGGATGCCATGACCACCAACGAAACCCTGTGGTTTCGTGACACCTACCCGTTTGAAGTCTTGAAGAACAAGGTCCTGCCCGAAGCGATCAAGGCCAGCCCCGGCCAGCGCCTGCGTATCTGGTCGGCGGCGTGCTCGTCGGGCCAGGAGCCGTATTCGCTGTCGATGTCCATCGACGAGTTCGAACGGGTCAACATGGGCCAGTTGAGGATGGGCGTACAGATCGTTGCCACCGACCTGTCCGGCACCATGCTGAACAACTGCAAGACCGGCGAGTACGACAGCCTGGCCATCGGTCGCGGTCTGTCGCCCGAGCGTCTGCAGCGTTATTTCGACCCGAAAGGGCCGGGACGCTGGGCGATCAAGGCGCCGATCAAGAGCCGGGTGGAATTCCGTTCGTTCAACCTGCTGGACAGTTACGCGAGCCTCGGCAAATTCGACATCGTGTTCTGCCGCAACGTGCTGATCTACTTCTCCGCCGAGGTGAAGAAGGACATCCTGTTGCGCATCCACAGCACGTTGAAGCCGGGTGGTTACCTGTTCCTCGGTGCTTCCGAAGCGTTGAACGGTTTGCCGGATCATTACCAGATGGTCCAGTGCAGCCCGGGGATCATTTACCAGGCGAAGTGATTTCGCTGGCGTCGGCAAAAAACGGGAGTCCTCAGGGGCTCCCGTTTTTTTATGCCTGCTGATTTCTCACGGGCACCACCTACTCCCTGTGGGAGCGGGCTTGCCCGCGAAGGCGTCGTGTCAGTCGATATCAACTTTGCCTGACACACCGCTTTCGCGGGCAAGCCCGCTCCCACAGGGTCAGTTGGTGTCTTCGTAAGCGGTGCCGAGCGGCAGAAAAGCGGCAGGCGGCGGAAAACCGTTGCCGCTTTTCTGGCATTGCCGCGTTGCCATGTCCGGCAAAGCCCCGGTTTCCGGGCTTTTTTGAATTGGCATGGGGCTTGCTAAGTTGATCCTACGAAAAATCAGGTCACCCGAAGGTTTCCCGACATGAGCATCAGCTTCGATAAAGCGCTCGGTATCCACGAACAAGCCCTGGGCTTCCGCGCCCAGCGTGCCGAAGTCCTGGCCAATAACATCGCCAACGCCGATACCCCGAACTACAAGGCTCGGGACCTGGACTTCTCGAAAGTGCTCGCCGAGCAGAACGAGAAAACCCAAAGCGGCACCTTCGCCTTGAACATGACCAACAGCCGTCATATCGAAGCTGAAGGCCTGGGCAATGGCGACGAGTCGTTGCTGTATCGCACGCCGATGCAACCGTCGATCGACCAGAACACCGTGGACGCTCAGCTGGAACAATCGAACTACGCGCAAAACGCGGTCAATTTCCAGGCCAGCTTCACCCTGCTCAATAGCAAATTCAAAGGGCTGGTATCAGCCCTGCGCGGAGAGTAAGCCATGTCTCTATCCAGTGTTTTCAACATTGCCGGTAGCGGCATGAGTGCGCAGACCACGCGTTTGAACACCGTCGCTTCGAACATCGCCAACGCCGAGACCGTCTCGTCGAGCATCGACCAGACCTACCGCGCGCGTCACCCGGTGTTCGCCACCATGTTCCAGGGCGGCCAGAGCGGCGGCAGCGACTCGCTGTTCCAGAGCCAGGACGCCGCCGGCCAAGGCGTGCAGGTGCTGGGTGTGGTCGAAGACCAGAGCAATCTCGAAGCGCGCTACGAGCCGAACCATCCGGCCGCCGATGCCAAGGGCTACGTCTACTACCCGAACGTCAACGTGGTTGAAGAAATGGCCGACATGATTTCCGCGAGCCGTTCGTTCCAGACCAACGCCGAAATGATGAACACTGCCAAAACCATGATGCAGAAAGTCCTGACTCTCGGTCAGTGATAAGGGGCGACTCAGATGAGTGTTACCGATTCCACCAGTGGTTTGAGCCTCAACGACATCCTGGCCAACTCTTCGATCAAGACCAACACCACGACTGACGGCCTCGCCTCGGCAGCCGGCAGCGCCTCGGGCAACCAGGCCCTGGGCAAGGATGCGTTCCTGCAGTTGCTGGTGACCCAGTTGAAAAACCAGAACCCGCTGGAGCCTCAGGACAACGGTGCGTTCGTGGCCCAGCTGGCGCAGTTCAGCAGCCTGGAAGGCATCACCACGCTCAACGATACCGTGAGCGGCCTGGCCAGCAACTACAACTCGTCCCAGGCCTTGCAGGCGTCGTCGCTGGTCGGCCGTTCGGTCATCGCCCCGGGCGACAAGGCTGTGGTCGATACCACCAAGAGCCTCAGCGGCACGGTGGTGGTGCCGTCTTCGGTGGCGTCCGCCACCCTGAAGATCACCGATTCAACCGGCAAGACCGTGCGCACCATCGACCTCGGTTCGCAGAAGGCCGGCAACGCCAGCTTCATCTGGGACGGCAAGAACGATGCGGGTGAGACGGTACCTGCGGGCACCTACACCTTCGGCGCCACGACCACGATCGATGGCCAGTCCGTCGCGTTGATCACCAACCTGCCCGCGACTGTCAACAGCGTGACCATCAGCCAGACCGGCGGTGAGTTGATGCTCAATCTGGCCGGGTTGGGCAGCGTTGCCCTGTCCAAAGTACAAACCATTGGTATGTAAAGCCGACTAACCCGGCATAAAGGAGTGGATGATGTCTTTCAATATCGGCCTTAGCGGTCTCTTTGCAGCCAACAAGCAACTGGACGTGACCGGCAACAACATCGCCAACGTCGCGACCACCGGTTTCAAGTCGTCCCGTGCAGAATTCGAAGACGTGTACTCGGCGACTCGCCTGGGCACCGGCAGCAATACCGTCGGCAACGGCGTGCGCCTGGCCAATGTTTCCCAGCAGTTCACCCAGGGTGACGTGAGCAACACCGGCAACGTGCTCGACATGGGTATCCAGGGCAACGGTTACTTTGTCCTGAACAACAACGGTTCGCTGACCTACACCCGTGCCGGTGCGTTCAAGACCGATAAGGACGGCTACGTCACCAACAGCGACGGTACTGCTCGCCTGCAAGGCTACGGTGTGGATTCCAGCGGCAAGATCCTCAATGGCGTGCTGACCGACCTGCGGATCGACACCTCCAACCTGGCGCCGAAGTCCACCAGCAACGTGTCGTCGACGATCAACCTGAACTCCACGTCGCCGGTGATCGACCAGACGGTTGCGGCCAACAAGTTCGATCCGTCCAAGACCGAGACCTTTACCAAGTCGTTCAGTACCCCGATCTTCGATACTCAGGGTAACCAGCACACCATGGATCAATACATGGTCAAGACTGGCGCGAACACCTGGGACACCTACACCCTGATCGATGGTCGCAACCCCGATGGCAGTGATCCCAAGGTTAGCGCTCCGATTGCTTCGACCATGTCGTTCGATTCCACCGGCAAACTGACTTCGGTCAGCACACCCGTGACGCCGCCAACCACGCCACCGACTTCGGTGATCAGCAGTGACCTGAAAATCACCAACTGGACTCCGGGCAGTGTCACCAATGGCGTCTGGACAGCCAACGGCGCAGCAGCCGATCCGGCTGGCTTGACCATCGCCATGGCCAACACCACCCAGTTCAACGCCGACACCGCGCGTTCGATTCCATCGCAGAACGGTTATGCCACTGGCCAGATCACCAACCTGACCATCGACGGCAGCGGTGTTCTGCTGGCCAACTTCAGCAACAACCAGACCAAGCCGATCGGCCAGATTTCCCTGGCCAGCTTCACCAACGAGCAAGGCCTGCAGCCGGTAGGCGGCTCCAGCTGGAAAGAAACCTACACCTCGGGCATCCCGGGCTACGATGCGCCGCAGACTGGCACCCTGGGTTCGATCGTTTCCAATTCCCTGGAAGAGTCCAACGTCAACCTGACCAACGAACTGGTCGACCTGATCAAGGGGCAGAGCAACTACCAGGCGAACGCCAAGACCATTTCTACCGAGAGCACCATCATGCAGACCATCATTCAGATGGCTTGATGCTGGGCCGCGTGGCATAAAAAGCCCCTCGAGAGAGGGGCTTTTTAGTGCTCGAAAGAAAGACCCGTAGGAGCGAGCTTGCTCGCGATGGTCTTGAGAACGACGCGTGTATTCAGGATGACCCCGTTATCGTTAACGACCATCGCGAGCAAGCTCGCTCCTACAGATGGGCAAAAGAAAAACCCCCGATAAACCAGAGGCTCATCGGGGGTTTTTAGTCAGCGCCATGCGGCGCTTGTCGGCTCAGCTTATTGGCAAGCTTCGCAATCCGGCTCGTCGATGGCGCAAGCCTTCGGCACTGGAGCAGGGCCGGCAGGTGCTGCCAGGACCGAATCTTCACCGTGGTTGCCGCCGCTGGAAACAGCGTTCAGCTTGCCGGTGTTGATGGTCGACTTCTCGGTGCTGGTCGCGGCCAGGGCACGGAGGTAGTAAGTGGTTTTCAGGCCACGGTACCAGGCCATGCGGTAGGTCACGTCCAGCTTCTTGCCCGAGGCGCCGGCGATGTACAGGTTCAGCGACTGAGCCTGGTCGATCCACTTCTGACGACGGCTGGCAGCGTCGACGATCCACTTGGTGTCCACTTCGAAGGCGGTCGCGTAGAGCTCTTTGAGTTCCTGCGGGATGCGCTCGATCTGCTGCACCGAACCGTCGTAGTACTTCAGGTCGTTGATCATGACCGAGTCCCACAGACCGCGAGCCTTGAGGTCGCGAACCAGGTACGGGTTGATCACGGTGAATTCGCCCGACAGGTTCGATTTCACATACAGGTTCTGGTAGGTCGGTTCGATCGACTGCGATACGCCGGTGATGTTGGCGATGGTCGCGGTCGGTGCGATGGCCATGATGTTGGAGTTACGAATGCCTTTCTGTACACGGGCGCGAACCGGTGCCCAGTCCAGGGTTTCGTTCAGGTCGACATCGATGTACTTCTGGCCACGGGCCTCGATCAGGATCTGTTGCGAATCCAGCGGCAGGATGCCTTTGGACCACAGCGAACCCTGGAACGTCTCGTACGAGCCGCGCTCGTCGGCCAGGTCGCAGGAAGCCTGGATCGCGTAGTAGCTGACCGCTTCCATCGACTTGTCGGCGAACTCGACGGCAGCATCGGAGCCGTAAGGGATGTGCTGCAGGTACAAGGCGTCCTGGAAGCCCATGATGCCCAGGCCGACCGGACGGTGCTTGAAGTTGGAGTTCTTCGCTTGCGGCACCGAGTAGTAGTTGATGTCGATCACGTTATCGAGCATGCGCACGGCAGTGTTCACGGTGCGTTGCAGCTTGGCGGTGTCCAGCTTGCCGTCGACGATGTGGTTCGGCAGGTTGATCGAGCCCAGGTTGCAAACGGCGATCTCGTCCTTGTTGGTGTTCAAGGTGATCTCGGTGCACAGGTTCGAGCTGTGGACCACGCCGACGTGCTGCTGCGGGCTGCGCAGGTTGCACGGGTCCTTGAAGGTCAGCCACGGGTGGCCGGTTTCGAACAGCATGGACAGCATTTTGCGCCACAGGTCTTTGGCCTGGATGGTCTTGAACAGCTTGACCTTGCCCGGGTACTCGGTCAGGGCTTCGTAGTACTCGTAGCGCTCTTCGAAGGCCTTGCCGGTCAGGTCGTGCAGGTCCGGCACTTCGGATGGCGAGAACAGGGTCCACTTGCCGTCATCGAAGACACGCTTCATGAACAGGTCAGGGATCCAGTTGGCGGTGTTCATGTCGTGGGTACGACGACGGTCATCACCGGTGTTCTTGCGCAGCTCGATGAACTCTTCGATGTCCATGTGCCAGGTTTCCAGGTAGGCACACACAGCGCCTTTGCGCTTGCCACCCTGGTTAACGGCAACGGCGGTGTCGTTGACTACTTTGAGGAATGGAACAACGCCCTGGGATTTGCCGTTGGTGCCCTTGATGTACGAACCGAGCGCACGAACCGGCGTCCAGTCGTTGCCCAGGCCGCCCGCGAATTTCGACAGCATGGCGTTGTCGTGGATCGCGTGGTAGATGCCCGACAGGTCATCCGGCACGGTGGTCAGGTAGCAACTCGACAGCTGTGGACGCAGGGTACCGGCGTTGAACAGGGTCGGGGTCGAAGCCATGTAGTCGAAGGACGACAACAGGTTGTAGAACTCGATGGCACGGGCTTCGCGGTCTTTCTCTTCGATCGCCAGGCCCATGGCCACGCGCATGAAGAAGATCTGCGGCAGTTCGAAACGCACGCCATCCTTGTGGATGAAGTAACGGTCGTACAGGGTCTGCAGGCCCAGGTAGGTGAATTGCTGGTCGCGCTCGTGGTTGATCGCCTTGCCCAGTTTTTCCAGGTCGAAGGAGGCCAGCTCAGGGTTCAGCAGCTCGTACTCGATACCCTTGGCGATGTAGGCCGGCAGCGCCTTGGCGTACAGGTCGACCATCTCGTGGTGGGTGGCGCTTTCGGCGACGCCGAGGAAGCCCAGGCCTTCGGCACGCAGGGTGTCCATCAGCAGGCGGGCGGTCACGAACGAGTAGTTCGGCTCGCGCTCGACCAGGGTACGGGCCGTCATCACCAGGGCGGTGTTGACGTCGGTCAGGGCCACGCCGTCGTACAGGTTCTTCAGGGTTTCGCGCTGGATCAGGTCGCCGTCGACTTCCTCCAGGCCTTCGCACGCTTCGGTGACGATGGTGTTCAGGCGGCCCATGTCCAGCGGCGCCAGGCTGCCGTCGGCACGGGTGATGCGGATCGACGGGTGCGCTTGTACCGGCTCTTCGGTGGTACGAACGGCACGTTCCTTGGAACGGGCATCACGGTAGATCACGTAGTCGCGAGCGACTTTCTGCTCGCCGGCACGCATCAGGGCCAGTTCGACCTGGTCCTGGATTTCTTCGATATGGATGGTGCCGCCCGATGGCATGCGACGCTTGAAGGTCGCGGTGACCTGTTCGGTCAGGCGGGCAACGGTGTCGTGGATTCGCGACGAGGCAGCAGCGGTGCCGCCTTCAACTGCGAGAAACGCTTTGGTGATGGCGACGGTGATTTTGTCATCGGTGTAGGGAACGACAGTGCCGTTACGCTTGATCACGCGCAGTTGGCCAGGCGCGGTGGCGGACAGATCCGAATTCGAATCAGCGGCCTGCGGCAAGGTGCCCTGCGGGTTCTCGCGAGTTGTGTCGGTTTGCATGGGGGAGTGTCTCCACATTCTCTATGTTTGTTTGGGCACCATCACGGTGCCCACCGTTCCGTCCTGAAGCACTACAACCGGCGAGCGCCGGGCATAACAACTTCGGGACAGTAGGAAGGGGGCTTTATGGGGCGCCGCTTCCATGCCGAAGTCTTTGGTCTCACGCCTTGGGCCTGAAACCTTGGTCCTTTGCAGGTGACAGTTGGGACTGCAACACCCGTACCGTTTTCACCACTCGGGGCCGAAACACAGTAGCCATCCGCATGCGCGGTTTGGTCTTTCGAAAATACGTTTGGTTCAACCGGACAGAGGCAATAAAAGCGCTTGAAATTGGTGTCTGGTTTGTGTTTGGTTTTTCGCGCAAAACCCCATATCTAGGGTTTTTTTTGCGCCGGGCTACAAGATAATGCGTTTTAGGGGGGGATTGCAACGTACTACCTGTGGATAAACCTGTGCGTAAATTGTGTGTGAAAGAGGGAACCAGCGTGTAGGCCGCGACGCTGCTGGACCGGACCTTTTTTCAGCGATTTTCTGCGATCGAAAGCGGTCGGTCGGATTTTTAAGGGCGCGAACCCTATCACAAAAAACCGCGTTGTCCGAACGCATTTACCCGCTTGTGTTCTCGACGGGCGGCGTTTATACATTCGGCCCAGCGTGTATACATATTTGTCCCCCCCGAATCATTACAAAAAAACGGGCGGATCCTTCCTTATTAGTGGTTTTGGCAAGCAGAGGTCACCCGTGGAGCAAGAAGCCTGGCAGGTATTGATTGTGGAGGACGACCAGCGACTGGCCGAACTGACCCGCGACTACCTGGAAGCCAATGGCCTGCGTGTGTCGATCGAAGGGGATGGTGCCCTCGCTGCGAACCGCATTATCAAGGAGCAACCGGACCTGGTGATTCTCGACCTGATGCTCCCCGGTGAAGATGGCCTGAGCATCTGCCGCAAGGTTCGCGCCCGTTATGACGGCCCGATCCTGATGCTCACCGCCCGCACCGATGATACCGACCAGATCCTCGGCCTGGACCTGGGGGCTGACGACTATGTCTGCAAACCGGTACGCCCGCGCCTGCTGCTGGCACGCATCCAGGCCCTGCTGCGCCGTAGCGAAACCCCCGAAGTCGCCCCGGAAAAACAGCGGCGTCTGCAGTTCGGCCCGCTGATCGTCGACAACGCCTTGCGCGAAGCCTGGTTGCAGGGCAACGGCATCGAGCTGACCAGCGCCGAATTCGACTTGCTCTGGCTGTTGGTGGCCAATGCCGGGCGCATTCTCTCCCGGGAAGAGATCTTCACTGCGCTGCGAGGTATCGGTTATGACGGTCAGGACCGTTCCATCGATGTGCGCATCTCGCGCATCCGCCCCAAGATCGGCGATGACCCGGAGCATCCACGGCTGATCAAGACCGTGCGCAGCAAAGGCTATCTGTTCGTTCCCGAGGCTTGCGTAGACCAGACCCTGTGAACTCGATCTTCCTGCGTATCTATGGCGGCATGTGTGCCGCGCTGATTCTGGTGGCGGTGCTCGGTGTGCTGGCCTTGCACCTGCTCAATCAGGTGCGCAGCGAGCAATACCGCGAGCGCCTGGCCCATGGCACGTTTTCGCTGATGGCCGACAACCTGCAACCGATGAACCCGACCGAGCGCCATCGGGCCTTGCTGGTGTGGGGGCGGTTGATGGGCATTCCTCTGGCGTTGAAAACCTTTGCAGAGACTGACCTGGACCTTACCCAGCGCACTCGTGTGTTGCGCGGCCAGGCTTTGGTGGAGCAGACCGGCCCGCACGCGGCGAAGGTCTACAAGCTGGTCAGCGACAAGGAACAGTTGATGCTGACCGGGGAAGTGCAGCAGATCAGCGAGCAACTGGCCCGGGCGACCATCTACCTGTTGACCGATGAGCTGGTGCGTACCCCCGTTGCCGATCAGCCCCTGCGTCTGGCGCAATTGAAGCAGGACAAGGGCTTTGGCTTCGACCTGCGGCTGGTCACGGTTGACGAGGCGGACATGGACGAAGACCAGAGCCGCCGGGTGTCCGAGGGCGACACCGTGATGGCGCTGGGCAAGGAGGGCGATTCGATCCGGGTGTTTGCCGGCATGGTCGGCACGCCGTGGGTCCTGGAAATCGGCCCGTTGTATCAGATGAATCCTTATCCCCCGCAATGGCTGGTGCTGATCGCCGCGCTGGGCCTGACGCTGATCGGTTTGATCGTTTATCTGTTGGTGCGCCAGCTCGAGCGGCGTTTGCGTGGCCTGGAGGCCGCCGCCACGCGCATTGCCCAGGGCAGCCTGGAAACCCGCGTGCCGGCGCGTGGCGCGGACTCGGTGGGACGGCTGGCCTCGGCGTTCAACGGCATGGCCGAGCACTTGCAGCAGTTGTTGGCGATCCAGCGCGAACTGGTGCGCGCGGTGTCTCACGAATTGCGCACGCCGGTGGCGCGCCTGCGCTTTGGCCTGGAGATGATCGGCTCGGCCACCACGCCGCAAGCCCTGGAAAAATACTGCCAGGGCATGGATAACGACATCGAGGATCTCGACCGGTTGGTGGACGAGATGCTGACCTACGCGCGGCTCGAACAGGGTTCTCCGGCACTGAACTTCCAGCGGATCGATCTGGATGCCTTGGTCAACCAGGTGATTGAGGAACTGGCGCCGTTGCGTGCCGATGTCACGGTACAGCGGGGTTTGTGCCTGTCGGCCGCTGATAACGACGATGCCTGGGTCGAGGCCGAACCGCGTTATCTGCACCGGGCGATCCAGAACCTGGTGAGCAATGCCATGCGCCATGCGCAATCACGGGTGACCATCAGCTATCAGGTAGGGCAGCAACGCTGCCGGGTGGATATCGAGGATGACGGACCGGGGGTGCCGGAGTCGGCGTGGGAGAAGATCTTCACGCCGTTCCTGCGTCTGGACGACAGCCGCACCCGTGCGTCGGGCGGGCATGGGCTGGGGTTGTCGATCGTGCGGCGCATCATTCATTGGCACGACGGGCGTGCGTTGATCGGCAAGAGCAAGAGTCTGGGTGGGGCGTGTTTCAGCCTGAGCTGGCCGCGTAATCAGGAGAAGCGTTGAGATTTCCGGTGAATGTTCAACCGCTTTCGCGAGCAAGCCCGCTCCCACAGGTTTTGTGTCGTACACAAGTCAACTGTGGGAGCGGGCTTGCCCGCGAAGGGGCCATACCAAGCACCGAAAACTCTCAGGCCTTGATACTGACCAGACTCAACAACTGCCCATCCTTGACCCCGAACTGAGCATCCAGCTCGGTGCCGTTGCGCCATTCGCGGGACAAATCCGTGAGCAGTCGCAACCGCACCTCACCCGACTCACGCCACTCCAGCACTTCGGCGTGTTCGAAATAAAACCGTTGCTGAACGATCGGATAGAGTGCCTTGAACAGGCTTTCCTTGACCGAGAACGTCAGGGTCACCAGCAACGCCCGTTGCTCGCGAGGACCGAGCGCCATGCGCTGTAGCTCCGGCGGGTTGAGGATTTCCCCGGCCAGGCGTTCGGCGCGCTCGACATTGAGCAGGTTTTCCAGGTCCATGCCCAGGCCGCGCCAATGGCTTTTGTTCGCGACAATCGCCGCGGCCCGGCCCGTGCTATGGGTGATCGAACCCGTGATATGAGCAGGCCAGACCGGTGCCCGGTCTTCACCAATGGCCGGAATGACGCTCAAACCTTCCAGACGCTGTAACGCGGCCCGGGCACACACCCGCCCGGCGAGAAACTCCGCCTGCCGCTTGGCGACAGAGCGCTGAATGCTCGCCGGTACTTCCACTGCACTGCGCTGAAAGTCATCGCTGGCCAGTCGGGCGCTATCGAAGTGAGTGCTCAGCAGGACCGTATCGGGCAGCACCAACGGCAGCGGCCAGTGGTCATCGAGGGGGGTGCAGCAGACGGGCAGGGCGGGGGTTGAATTCATGTCAGGCATTTTGCCGGGTTGGCTTGGGACTGGGTAGTAGCAGATGGCGGCGATTTTATGTGGATCGGTCTGCGGTTGTCTTTTCAGTAGTTCGAGCCCGGCCTGGAACCTTGCGCTGGGATGGCAGCCTGGCTGAGCCCGCTCAAGGCCAGCAGAAGGGCAGCGAAGAACATGCGCAGGGTCGGGTCTCCTGTTGAAACGTGTCGAAACATTCGGGAAAGGGCGGTTCAGCTCAGGTTCAGAGTGCGTTCAGGGGGAGTTCAGGGCGCGGTGCGTAACCTTGCCCCGTACCCAAAAAACAACGGAACATGAGGTAACTCGCAATGACTGCATTCAAAAAACTGCTTCTGGCATTCACGGTTCTGAGCGCAAGCACCGCAGCCTTCGCCTCCGACGACAACTTCGCCAGCCTTACTCTTGGGCAGACCAGCGACAAGATCAAAAAATCCCACGCCCTGAACGACAACCTCAATCACCCGAACGCCGATGGTGTGATCGGCAAGGACACCACCTGGGGTGTTCGTCTGGGCCAGCAGAACAGCCAGGGCCGTTACTACGCCACTTATGACAACGTGTCGGGCTCGCACAACGGCATTAAACTGCGTCAGGAAAACCTCCTGGGCAGCTACGATCTGTTCTACCCGGTGGGCGGCAGCACCAAATTGTTCGGCGGCGCCACGGCGGGCCTGACCAAAATGACCCAGGAGTCGCCAGGCTTCAGTCGCGACAGCAATATTGGCTATGCCGTCGGTGGCCAGGTGGGTGTGCTGCAACAGGTTTCGCAGAACACCTCGGTTGAACTGGGTTACCGTTACCTGCGCAGCAACGCCAGCACCGAGATGAGTGAGCGCGGTGGCAGCAAGCAGGGTTCGCTGGACCTGACCAGCAGCGCCCAGACTTACCTGTCCGCCAACTACGCTTTCTGACAAGCGTTTCGTGAACGGCCTGCGCCGGATCAGCCCGAGTGACTGATCCGGCGTTGCCCTGTTAGCCATTGAGGTGCGACGTTGTGCCTCTGGAGATGTTGATTTGCCCGGGAGAGCGTTATGAAACTGCTGGTTGTCGAAGATGAAGCGTTGCTGCGTCATCACCTGCAAACCCGCCTGACGGAGAGCGGCCATGTGGTCGAGTCCGTGGCCAACGCCGAGGAGGCGCTGTACCAGACCGCGCAATTCAACTTTGACCTGGCGGTGATCGACCTCGGTCTGCCGGGCATGAGCGGGCTCGACCTGATCCGCCAGTTGCGTTCAAGTGGCAAGGTCTTCCCGATCCTGATCCTCACCGCGCGTGGCAACTGGCAGGACAAGGTTGAAGGCCTGGCCGCCGGCGCCGACGATTACGTGGTCAAGCCGTTTCAGTTCGAAGAGCTGGAAGCTCGCCTGAATGCCTTGCTGCGCCGCTCCAGCGGTTTCACCCAGTCGACCATAGTCGCCGGTCCCTTGCTGTTGGATCTCAACCGCAAGCAGGCGTCCCTCGACGAGCAGCCGCTGGCACTGACCGCGTATGAGTACCGCATTCTCGAATACCTGATGCGCCACCATCAGCAAGTGGTGCCCAAGGACCGCTTGATGGAACAGCTCTACCCGGATGACGACGAGCGTGATCCGAATGTGATCGAGGTGCTGGTCGGCCGTCTGCGCCGAAAACTGGAGGGACCGGGCGGATTCAAGCCGATCGATACCGTGCGCGGCCTGGGTTACCTGTTCAATGAGCGTTGCACTTGATCCGTTCGCTGCGCATTCGCTTGATGCTCGCCGCCACGCTGTTGGCGGTGTTGTTCATGCTGGCGTTGCTGCCGGCGATGCAGGGTGCCTTCAGCCTGGCGTTGCAGGACTCCATCGAGCAGCGTCTGGCATCGGACGTGACTACGTTGATCTCCGCCGCCCGGGTGGAGAACAACAGCCTGCAGATGCCGGCGCAATTGCCCGACGAACGCTTCAACCTCACCGATAGCCGACTGCTTGGCTATATCTATGACCGTGAAGGGCGTCTGGTCTGGCGCTCAAAGGCGACCCGGGAAGAGCGCATCAATTACAAGCCACGCTATGACGGACGTGGTAACGAGTTTGCGCGCATCCGCGAAGCCAACGGCCAGGAGTTCTTCGTCTATGACGTCGAGGTCAAGTTGCTTGGCGGCAAAAGTGCAGCCTTCAGCATCGTGGCGTTGCAGCCGGTTCGCGAGTACGAACTAACCCTCGAGGGCCTGCGGGAAAACCTCTATCTGGGTTTTGGTGCGGCTCTGCTGGTGCTGTTGGCGTTGTTGTGGATCGGCCTGACTTGGGGTTTGCAGGCATTGCGGCGCTTGAGCCAGGAGCTGGACCAGATCGAAGGTGGCACCCGCGAAAGCCTCAGCGAGGAACATCCCAGGGAATTGCTGCGCCTGACCGGTTCCCTCAACCGCTTGCTGCACAGTGAACGTGAGCAGCGCAGTCGCTACCGTGATTCCCTCGACGACTTGGCCCATAGCCTGAAAACGCCCCTGGCGGTGTTGCAGGGCGTCAGTGAAGACATGGCCCAGCGTCCCGAGGATCGCGATCAGGCCTGGGTGCTGCAAACCCAGATCGAGCGCATGAGCCAGCAGATCAGTTACCAGTTGCAGCGCGCCAGTCTGCGCAAGAGCGGTCTGGTACGTCATCAGGTGCACTTGCACCCGGTGCTGAAAAGTCTGTGCGACACGCTGGACAAGGTCTATCGCGACAAGCGCGTGCACGTTGCGTTCGACCTGCCCGACCCGTGCCATGTACCGATCGAGCAGGGTGCTTTATTGGAAATGATGGGTAACTTGCTGGAAAACGCCTATCGCCTGTGCCTCGGCGAAATACGCATCAGCGTGCGTGAAACCCTCAGCGGCACCGAGTTGTGTGTCGAGGACGACGGCCCCGGCGTACCGCTGGATCAGCGCGCACGGATTCTCGAGCGCGGCGAGCGGCTGGATCGTCAGCATCCGGGGCAGGGCATCGGTCTGGCAGTGGTCAAGGACATCATCGAGAGCTACAGCGCCCAGCTGACCCTGGGGGATTCACCGATGGGCGGGGCGGCGTTCCGGATTCACTTTCCGGTGGTTTGACCGGAGTCTGATAGTGCTTCTACTGGCCTCTTCGCGAGCAAGCCCGCTCCCACCTTCGACCGCGTTCCCTCTGCCGGAACAGGGCCAAATGTGGGAGCGGGCTTGCTCGCGAAGAGGCCAGTGAAGACAGCAAAAAAATCGGCCTTGAAATTCAGTGTTCCTGCGCCCGATAAGCCCCCGGTGTCAGCCCGGTCCACTTCTTGAACGCCCGGTGAAACGCCGACGGTTCGGAAAACCCCAGTTGCTCGGCGATCTGTTGCAACGACAGGTCAGCGCGGCTCAGGTGGTAAATCGCGATGTCCCGGCGCAACTGGTCCTTCAGTTCCTGAAAGCTCGAACCCTCTTCCCGCAAATGCCGGCGCAAGGTTTGCGGGCTGATGTGCAAGTGCGCGGCCACGGCTTCCAGGTCGGGCCAGCGTGAACTGTCGCGGCTGAGCAAGCGCCGCAAGCGGCTGCTCAAACTGTCGCCATCATCCGGGCGCGAGAGCAGGTCGGCGGGGGAGCGCTCGAGGAAATGCTTGAGGGTGCGCTCATCCTGCAACAGCGGCATGGCCAGGTAGCGGCTGTGAAACAACAGGCTGCTCTGGGGGCTGGAAAACTCAAGCGGGCAGGAAAACAGCAGGTCGTACTCGGCGCCGTGTTCCGGTCGGGAGTAGCTGAACCTGGCCTGCTCCAGGCGAATGCGCTGGCCGATCAGCCAGCTGCCGAAACGGTGCCAGATCACCAGCAGAGCTTCGGTCAGAAAGTGGTCCGGGTCCCAAAACTGCGAGTCGTCCAGGCTCAGGCGGACCCATTCGTCCTCGTGAGTCAGGGTCAAGCGTGGAGCCCCGGGGAATAGGCTGTAAAACAATAAGCCGCGATTGAGTGCCTTATCCAGGCTGCGGCAGTGGATCACGGCATGGCACATCATCGCGAAACTGCCCGGTCTGCTCGGGGCTTGCCCGAACCCCAGGTACTCGTCGTCCAGTGCCAGCCATAAGGCCTGAATCAGTTGGGTGAATTGCTCTGGAGCGATGCGCGCCCGGGGTTCATCAAGCAACTCGGGGCTGATCCCCAGTTGTTGTAGCAGGCCCGAGTAATCGTAGCCGTGCCGACGCGCACCACCGAGGGCGGCGAGGGCGAAATGACTGGCGATGGTGCGTTCGCGCATGGCAGCAGGCCTGACCGTTGAACGACGGATGGTAGCTGCGCACTGCGGGCATGAACAGGGCGGATATCCGCCAAATTGCAGGACGACTTTTAGTGGAAGGGCGGAAATCCGCCACATGCATCTAACCGTTCGGTGACAGGGAGTTTGCTGCGACCCTGATATCAAAAGGCATGCAGGGATTTTACGGAAGGTGGCACGGGCCTTGCGATACAACGTCCAGAGGCCTGCCGTTGCGCAGCTCGAAAAAACAAATCCCTCCAGTGCAGGAGGGTTCGCAATTGCGGTGTTGCGGGCAACAGATGGATGTTGTCACCGGGCACCCTTGAGGAACTTTGCAATGACGACTCGTCAGCCACTGTACAAATCCCTGTATTTCCAGGTGATCGTTGCAATTGTCATCGGTATCGCCCTCGGTCACTACTATCCACAGCTCGGTGTGGCCGTTAAGCCACTGGGCGACGGGTTCATCAAGCTGATCAAAATGATCATCGCCCCGATCATCTTCTGTACCGTTGTCAGCGGCATCGCCGGCATGCAGAACATGAAGTCCGTCGGCAAGACCGGTGGTTATGCGCTGCTGTACTTCGAAATCGTGTCGACCATTGCCTTGCTGGTCGGTCTGGTCGTGGTCAACATCGTGCAGCCAGGTAATGGCATGCATATCGACGTCGCCACCCTCGATGCCTCCAAGGTTGCCGCTTATGTGGCGGCCGGTGCCGACCAAAGCGTCGTCGGCTTCCTGCTGAACGTGATCCCTAGCACCATCGTCGGCGCCTTCGCCACCGGCGACATCCTGCAAGTGCTGATGTTCTCGGTGATCTTCGGTTTCGCCCTGCATCGCCTGGGTGCCTACGGCAAGCCGCTGCTGGACTTCATCGATCGCTTCGCCCACGTGATGTTCAACATCATCAACATGATCATGAAGCTCGCGCCCATCGGTGCCTTTGGTGCCATGGCGTTCACTATCGGTGCCTACGGTGTTGGTTCGCTGGTGCAACTGGGTCAACTGATGGCGTGCTTCTACATCACTTGCCTGCTGTTCATCCTGATCGTGCTGGGCTCCATCGCCCGCATGCACGGTTTCAGCGTGTTGAAAATGATCCGTTACATCCGTGAGGAGCTGCTGATCGTGCTCGGTACTTCTTCTTCGGAATCGGTGCTGCCACGCATGCTGATCAAGATGGAGCGTCTGGGCGCGCAAAAATCCGTAGTAGGCCTGGTGATCCCGACCGGTTACTCGTTCAACCTCGACGGTACTGCGATCTACCTGACCATGGCCGCGGTGTTCATTGCCCAGGCCACCGATACGCCCATGGACATCACGCACCAGATCACCCTGCTGGTGGTGTTGCTGCTGTCTTCCAAAGGCGCTGCGGGTGTGACCGGTAGCGGTTTCATCGTACTGGCTGCAACGCTGTCCGCCGTCGGCCACCTGCCGGTTGCCGGCCTGGCGCTGATCCTCGGTATCGACCGTTTCATGTCCGAAGCACGTGCCCTGACCAACCTGATCGGTAACGCCGTGGCGACCATCGTTGTGGCCAAGTGGGTCAAGGAACTGGACACTGACGTGCTGCAAGCCGAACTGGCTTCGGGCGGGCGCGGCATTGCCGACGAGCCTAAAGACGATGTTTTGGGCCACGTCGAAGAGGTAGCCCCGGCTAGCGCCAGGTAAGCCTTGTCCTGATGAAAAACCCGCTTCGGCGGGTTTTTTCATGTCTGGCGTTTGAGCGTAACGGTCACTGCACGTGGCGCATAAGGTGATTGCTGCAAAGTGATCGGCTGCCTAGGCTGGAGGCATCGTTAGAGGAGAACGTTCATGCTTGGTCCATTGGCATCACTCAAGGTTCTGGATTTCTCGACACTGCTGCCGGGGCCGTTCGCCTCGTTGCTACTGGCGGACATGGGCGCCGAAGTGCTGCGCATCGAATCACCGACCCGCATGGATCTGCTGCGGGTGTTGCCGCCCCACGATCAAGGGGTGTCGGCCAGTCATGCCTACCTCAACCGCAACAAGCGCAGCCTGGCCTTGGATCTCAAACAGCCTGAGGCGCTGGATGTCATCAAGCAGCTGTTGCAGGACTACGACATCGTGCTGGAGCAATTCCGCCCCGGTGTCATGGAGCGACTGGGGCTGGGGTATGAGGCCCTGAAGGCGATCAACCCAAAACTGATTTATGTGTCGATCACCGGCTACGGCCAGACCGGCCCCTACAAGGACCGCGCCGGCCACGATATCAACTATCTGGCCTTGTCCGGGCTGGCGAGTTACACCGGCCGAACCGACAGTGGGCCACTGCCGTTGGGCATGCAGGTGGCGGATGTCGCCGGTGGTTCGCTGCACGGGGTGATTGGCTTGCTGGCGGCGGTCATCGCCCGGCAGCAAACCGGTCAGGGCCAGCACCTGGATGTCAGCATGACCGACTGCGCGTTCAGCCTGAATGCGTTGGCGGGTGCCGGATACCTGGCTTGTGGTGTCGAGCCGGGGCCGGAAAACCAGGTGCTCAATGGTGGCAGCTTTTACGATTATTACCGCACCCGGGATGGGCGCTGGCTGTCGGTGGGCAGTCTGGAGCCGGTGTTCATGAAGCAGTTGTGCACGGCGTTGGGGCTGGAGGAACTGGCTGAGCTGGGCCTGTCACCGCAACCGGCGCATCAGAAAAAGCTGAAAGACGCGCTGAAGGTCGAATTCGAAAAGCATGATTTTGCCGAGTTGCGTGCGCTGTTCGCGGAACTGGATGCGTGCGTCGAACCGGTGTTGAGCCTGGGAGAGGCGCTGTGTCATCCGCAGTTGCAGGCGCGGGAGTTGGTGACCGATGTGCCGCGGGGCGATGGCTCAACCCAGGCGCAGATGGCGTGCCCGTTGAAATTTTCGCAAGGGTTGCCTGAGCCGAAGCATATCGGCGCGGCGCTGGGGCAGCATACCGATCAGGTGTTGGGGGAGTTGGGGTTTAGCGTTGAGCGAATTGAAGAGCTGCGGAGTAGCAAAGTGATTCTTTAGTGTTTGTACTGGCCTCTTCGCGGGCAAGCCCGCTCCCACAGGGGACCTCCGGTATGGCTTAGATCGAGTGTGGGAGCGGGCTTGCTCGCGAAGAGGCCAGTACAGCCACCGCAAATCTCGCTACTCGACCCGCATCTCCCCACTGAACACCAAGGTGTTGCGACACCGCCGGCACAGATACCGCCGTCCTTGCCGCACCAGGCTGTGGCGCTGGGCCGAGAACGGGAAGTCGCTGTCGGCGCACGGGCATTTGTAGATGTAACGGGTCACGCTGCGGCGTTTGACGTCATAGGTGTGGCAGCGGTTGGGTGGCAGTTCGTATACGCCACGCATGATCAATTGCCACTCTTCGCCATGGGGCTGGATGCGGTCGCCGAACAGTTGGTGGGCGATCAGGTGCGCGACTTCATGGGCCACGGTCTGCTTGAGGAAATCCTCGGTATTCTCCCGGTACAGCTGCGGGTTGAAGCGCAGCAGATTCTCGTGCAAATGCGCGACACCGGCTTTTTGCCCACGCAGCTTGAGGCTCACCACGGGGCGCTTGAAAGGTCGTTTGAAAAAGGATTCGGCTAGTTGGAAACAGTCTTCGACGCGGGAATTGAGTTGCTCGGGCATGCTTGATGGATCTCCAGAGCGCTCGAGTATGCCGCAACCCTCGGGCCGTGCGAATCACCAGGTTGCCGAATGGTCGTGGACTTTCTCCTTGCTGAAGAATGAAAAGGCCGCCTCGCGGCGGCCTTGATCGGCATTTCTGACTTTCGGTGATGGGCGGCTAATTGGTGTAGACCGGCCCTACGCCGAGTCCCCAGACAATCACAGTGAACGCCATGATGGCGACCAGCACCACCAGGCCTACGGCGAGCACTGAACTTGAAAACAGGAAGCCCTCGTCAGATGGAATGTTCATGAACGTCGGTAAGCCCACATACAGCAAGTACACCGTGTAGCAGATGGCTGCGGTGCCGACGATCATCCCCAGCCACAAGTGCGGGTACAAGGCCGCGAGGCCGCCGATGAACAAGGGGGTCGCGGTGTAGGTTGCAAACGCAATGCAGCGGGCCAGGCTTGGGTTGGCGTCATAGGTGCGGGCCATCCAGTGAATGAATGCGCCCATTACCGCTACACCCCCGAGCATCGCCAGGTACGACATGACCGTCATCCATATCGCGCTTTCTACGGTCAACATCACGGGAGGCCGATTGCCGATGACCCAGCCGACCTGTGTGGTGCCAATGAAGGCAGACACGGCGGGGATGGCCGCCAGGATCAGCGTATGGGTCAGGTACATGTGGCTGATGCTTTCCTCCTGGTCGCCACGGATTTCTTTCCATTCTTGGTCAGGGTGGGTGAAGAGCCCCACTACGTGATGGATCATGCCAGTCACTCCTCTTGTCTTTACCGTCGCCCCCCAGTGGAGCGCCTACGGGCCAATGCGGCCAAGCAAGTCACAGGTCTGAAATATGTAAGCGACCTTATGTCGCAGTATAGGGAGGAGTTTCCCCAGAGGGTGTAGGGGCTTTAGAGCAAATTGCGCTGTAAACCCGGTTGTTAATCGCTGCAGGGTCTGTAGTGAGCTAGAGATGTTGCCCCCTCGCCACAAGTGCAAAGAATTTGCGTAAAATGCCCGCCTTTCGTCACACCTCACGGATTTCGCGTCATGGGCACTCTCACGGTCAACCAGAACAAACTGCAAAAGCGCCTTCGCCGACAGGCCGGTGAGGCGGTTGCCGATTTCAACATGATTGAAGACGGCGACAAGGTCATGGTCTGCCTGTCCGGTGGCAAGGACAGCTACACCATGCTCGATGTGCTGATGCACTTGCAGAAGGTCGCGCCGATCAAGTTCGAGATCGTGGCCGTGAACATGGACCAGAAGCAGCCGGGCTTCCCGGAGCACGTGCTGCCGGCCTACCTGAAAGAACTGGGGATCGAGTACCACATCGTCGAGAAAGACACCTATTCGGTGGTCAAGGAGCTGATTCCGGAAGGCAAGACCACGTGCTCGCTGTGCTCGCGCCTGCGTCGCGGCACGCTCTACACCTTCGCCGATGAAATTGGTGCGACCAAGATGGCCCTGGGTCACCACCGCGACGACATCGTCGAAACGTTCTTCCTGAACATGTTCTTCAACGGTTCGCTCAAGGCCATGCCGCCGAAGCTGCGCGCCGACGATGGTCGTAACGTGGTGATCCGCCCGCTGGCCTACTGCAACGAAAAAGACATCCAGGCCTACTCGGACTTCAAGCAATTCCCGATCATTCCGTGCAACCTCTGTGGTTCCCAGGAAAACCTGCAGCGTCAGGTGGTCAAGGACATGCTGCAGGACTGGGAACGCAAGACCCCGGGCCGTACCGAGAGCATTTTCCGCAGTCTGCAGAACGTGATCCCGTCGCAACTGGCGGACCGCAATCTGTTTGACTTCACCAGCCTCAAGATCGACGAAAGCGCCGCATCGCGCTTCGTCAACGTGGTCAACCTCTGATTAAAGCTGTGGGAGCGGGCTTGCTCGCGAAGGCGTAGTGTCAGTCGACGTCAATGTTGAATGATGCACCGCCTTCGCGAGCCAGCCCGCTCCCACATTTGTTTTTCGTTTCAATCCTCAGGAGAGGGCATGCGCGATTACAAGTGGCTCAATGAATACTGCCTGAACCGCTTCGGTTCGGCGGCTGAACTGGAAGCCCATCTGCCCGTTCCCAAGACTCCCGCGCAACTGCGCAAGATCAGCGACGATCGCTACCTCTCGATGATGGCGCTACGGGTATTTCGCGCCGGGCTCAAGCACAGCCTGGTGGACGCCAAGTGGCCAGCCTTCGAAGAGGTGTTCTTCAGGTTCGACCCGGAAAAAGTCGTGCTGATGAGCGCCGAGCACCTTGAGCGGCTGATGCAGGACACACGGATCATCCGTCACCTGGGCAAGCTCAAGAGTGTGCCGCGCAATGCGCAGTTCATACTGGACGTGGCCCATGAAAAGGGCAGCTTCGGCGAACTGATCGCCGACTGGCCGGTGACCGATATCGTCGGGCTCTGGACCTTCCTGAAAAAACGCGGACATCAGTTGGGTGGCCTGTCAGCCCCGCGCTTCCTGCGGATGATCGGCAAGGACACCTTTGTGCCGAGCTACGACGTGGTCGCGGCTTTGAATGCACAGGACATCATCGACAAGGTGCCGAGCAGCCTGCGCGACCTGGCGTTGGTGCAGGACGTGTTCAACCAGTGGCATGCGGAAAGTGGCGGGCGGCCGATGAGTCAGATTTCGATGATGCTGGCTTACACAGTGAATCATTAAGACCGAGTCGCCCCCTTCGCGAGCAAGCCCGCTCCCACATGGGATCTGTGTCGTTCACAAATTCCCCTGTGGGCTTGCTCGCGAAGGCATCAGATCAGGCGGCGGAGGGCCCGCCTTCGCCCGCCAGCTTGCGGTTCAACTGATAACGCCAGCGCACATACAGCAGTGCCGAGCAAAACACCGCCAGGCTTGCGCCCATCTCCAGCAAACCGAAGATTTGCCGGTTCGGGTCATAAGCGGCCAAAGCACCCTTGATGAAATACAGGTTCACCACAAAGCACATCCATGAATGCCCGCGAGGACTGCCGATGATCATGCCCGGCGCCAGTATCAGCAGTGGCACCAGTTCGATCAGCAGAATCACCCATGGCCGGGCGCCATGCAGGTCGGCGATCAGCAGGTAGTAGACGCACAGCAGTCCCACCAGCCCCAAAAAGCACAGCAGGCTGATGACACGCATCGCCCGCACCCGAGGCTCGAGCCAGTCAATGGCAGGGAGTATCTTCGGCTTCCTGGCCATTTCAGTTCTCCAGTTTCTGTGCAGTCTTGGCCAGGCGCATGCCCAGCGCGCGGCACAGCGCCACTTCATGGCTATCCAGGCCGCTTTTGCCATCGGCACCGGCGTGGTGGCTGGCGCCGTAGGGTGTGCCGCCGCCCTGGGTTTCCAGCAGTGCCGATTCGCTGTAAGGCAGGCCGGTGATCAGCATGCCGTGGTGCAACAACGGCAACATCATCGACAGCAGGGTCGTCTCCTGGCCGCCGTGCAGGCTCGCGGTGGAGGTGAACACGCCGGCCGGTTTACCCACCAGGGCGCCGGTCAGCCACAGGTTGCTGGTGCCGTCGAGGAAGTACTTGAGCGGTGCGGCCATATTGCCGAAGCGGGTCGGGCTGCCGAGTGCCAGGCCGGCGCAGTTCTTCAGGTCGTCGAGGCTGGCATACAGCGCGCCTTCGTCGGGAATCTGCGGCGCAACGGCTTCGCACTCGGTGGAAATCGCCGGCACCGTGCGCAGGCGGGCCTCAAGCCCGGCCTGTTCGACGCCACGGGCGATCTGCCGGGCCATTTCGTTGGTCGAGCCGCTGCGGCTGTAGTACAGAACCAGAATGTACGGTGCACTCATGGCAACAGTTCCAGGATCTGCTCCGGTGGGCGACCGATGACGGCTTTGTCACCGACTTCGAGAATCGGTCGCTCCATCAGTTTCGGGTGGGCGGCGATGGCGCTAATCAATTGCGCTTCGCTCAGGCTGCTGTCGGCCAGATTGAGAGTCTTGTACTCGTCCTCGCCGGTGCGCAGCAGTTGCCGCGCGCTGATCCCCAGCTTGCCCAGCAGGCGCTGGATTTGCGAGGTGTCCAGCGGAGTGTCCAGGTAACGCACCACGGTCGGGGTCAGGCCACGGGCTTCTAGCAGTTCGAGCGCACCGCGGGATTTCGAGCAGCGCGGGTTGTGATAAAGCGTCAGATCGGTCATGAGCGGTTCGCATCTTGCGTAAGGTGGCGGCTATTCTAACTGTGCAGCGCGCAATCCAGAACCGTGAGAGGCGATGGGTCGCAGGCGCATTCAATTTTTGACAAGGAACACGACATGACAAGGCGACTGGCAGCAGCATTGGCGATCATCGGAGCGTTGATGCTGGGGGGCTGCGGGAATGACTATGGCATCGACCAGAATGGTCAGAAGATCGCCGCCGATCGGCTGGACGGCAAATGGCTGGTGCTCAACTACTGGGCAGAATGGTGCGGGCCCTGCCGTACCGAAATCCCGGAATTGAACACCCTGGCCGAGCAACTCAAGGACAAGAAAATCGGTGTGTTCGGGGTTAACTTCGACAACGTCCAGGGTCAGGAACTGAAGGACGCGAGCGAGAAACTGGGGATCAAGTTCACGGTGTTGGCCCAGGACCCTGCCGAATTGTTCGAATTGCCGCGCAGCGAGGCATTGCCGGTGACGTACATCATCGATGACAAGGGCAAGGTGCGTGAGCAGTTGATGGGTGAACAGACGGCGGCGGGGGTGATGGCGAAGCTTGAGGCGTTGCAGGCTAAAAACTGATGTCTTCACTGCGGTGAGCGGGCTTTTGTGGCGAGGGAGCTTGCTCCCGCTCGACTACGAAGTAGTCGCAAAACTGTTCTGCACAGTGAGACTGACAAAATGAGGTGACTGGGTTTAGGGCTGCTTTGCAGCCCAGCGGGAGCAAGCTCCCTCGCCACAGTCATTCATCAGGATGCAGAAGAGGAGGCGATCAACCTTCCTCAAGCCACCAACGCAGCGGCTTGCCTTCGGCTGGCCAGAAGCGGATCTGCTCGATTGGGGAGACATCCCAGCGCTGGACGTTTTCCAGGGCCTGCAGGAAGCGTTTTTCCTGCTCCATCAGCGCCGGCGCGCACAGTTTGCGGGTGCTGCCGATTTTGCCGAAGGTCAGTTTGTCGCCCTCCAGGGTGTACGGCGCGAACCAGTGGTTGCAGCCGCCATTGCCGTAGGCCCGGCCATCTTCACCGAGCGTGATGGTCAGGTGGCTGTAGTCCATCAGCGGCCGCTCGCCGATCCACTCCAGGATGTAGCTGCGATTGTGTTCAAGCTGCACCGGCTCGGCGGCGCAGCCCAGCAGGCTGGCACCGGCCATCGCGCTCAGAGCGAGGCGTTTCATCACGCGGGCTCCTGGCATTTCGGGCACAGGTGTTTCTCGCCGACGGTAGTCCAGCCCAGCTCGGCAATTCTTGCGGTGGCGGCAGGTTTTTCCGCCTTGTTGCCTAGCTTGGCGTCGACGGCGAACTCGAAGCTCAGCGCTTTGGCGCAGCTGTCGCAGTTCACTTGCCAGGTATGGATCGCCAGTTCGCCGAACACCGGACCGCTGGCCACCGCGACCCATTGGCCGGGCGGATTGATCAGGTGGCGAACCGTTTCGACGGTCAGGCGCATGGACAAGTCCTTGGCGCCCTTGAGGGTCACGACCAGCACGTCGTTGTTGCGAATCGAGCCACCGTTGCCGGTGACCTGATAACGCCCCGGCACCAGGGCGCGGCATTCGGTGAGGGTGTGTTGCGGGTTCATCAGGCTGTAGCGGAAATCGTGTTCGACCATGGGTCCTCCAAATATGCGCGATATGCTAGCACGGGCTTGCATGCCGCATCGCGCAGGCCGATGACCTTCGATCCGTTTCAGTCGCCCGTGACCAGGTTTTCCGGCGTGCCCGCCACCCAGGCGGCGATGTTGCGCAATGTGGTGGTGGCAATCGCGTCCAGCGCTTCGTGGGTCAGAAAGGCCTGGTGCGCGGTGACGATCACGTTAGGAAAGGTCAGCAGCCTGGCCAGCACATCGTCTTGCAACGGCAGGTCGGAACGGTCCTCGAAGAACAGTTGCGCCTCCTCCTCATACACATCCAGCCCCAGATAGCCGAGGCGACCGTCTTTCAACGCGTCGATCAGCGCCGGGGTGTCCACCAGGCCGCCACGCCCGGTATTGATCAGCATCGCGCCCGGCTGCATGTGGGCCAGTGATTCACGGTTGATCAAGTGCTTGCTCTGCTCGTTGAGCGGGCAGTGCAGGCTGATGATCTTCGATTCGGCCAGCAGTTGCGGCAGGCTCAGGTAGCGCGCGCCCAAGGCTTCGACCTGCGGGTTGGGGTAGGGGTCATAGGCCAGTAACCGGCAGCCAAAACCGTTCATGATCCTGGCGAATGTGGCGCCGATCTGCCCGGTGCCGACCACGCCGACCGTCTTGCCCACCAGGTCGAAACCGGTCAGCCCTTGCAGTCTGAAATCCCCATCGCGGGTGCGGTTGCAGGCGCGGGGCAAGCGGCGGTTGAGTGCGAGGATCAGCGCCACTGCGTGTTCGGCCACGGCGTGAGGCGAATAGGCCGGGACGCGCACGATGGCCAGTCCCAGACGTTTTGCCGTTGGCAAGTCGACGTGGTTGTAACCCGCCGAGCGCAGGGCGATCAGGCGCGTGCCTCCAGCGGCCAGGCGCTCGAGCACTGCCGCACCGAGGTCATCATTGATGAACGCGCAGACCGCTTCATACCCTTGGGCGAGCGCTACCGTGTCGAGGCTCAGGCGCGCAGGCTGAAATTGCAGCTCGATGCCGGCCGGTTGCCCGACCGCGAGAAAGCTGTCGATGTCGTAGTTCTGGCTGCTGAAAAGAATCGTACGCATGATTTCCTCTTTGCCTCGTTCCTGTAGGCGCTGGCTTGCCAGCTTCTACAGAGTAGGTGGTGAGCTTACGCCGATATTTGATTCCCACGATTGCGCTGCATCAAGCGTTCATTCGTGCGTGAGCTGCCAGGCGATTGATCGCCCGGTCGAGTTCATCGAGTGCCACGCTGGCTTTCGGGTCCTGTTGCTTGAGCAGGGTTTCGCTGCGTTGGCAGGCCGCACGCAATTGCGGTACGCCGCAATAACGCGTCGCGCCATGCAGCCGATGGACCCGTTCGATCAGGGCGTTGTGGTCATTGCTCTGCTGAGCCAAGCGGATGGCTTCGCGGTCAGCCTCCAGAGACGCGAGCAGCATCGCCAGCATGTCTGCGGCCAGATCAGCCTTGCCCGCGGCCAGGCGCAATCCTTCCTCGTGGTCGAGCACCAACAGGTCATGGGCACCGCCGTGCCCGTCGCCGGAGCGCTCCGGGCTGTGATTGCGCAATGCCAGGCCACTCCACTTCAGTACCACCTGGGCCAGTTGTCGTTCGCTGATCGGTTTGGTCAGGTAGTCGTCCATGCCACTTTGCAACAGTGCGCGTTTTTCGTTGGCCATGGCGTGGGCGGTGAGGGCCACGATCGGCAACGGCGTGCAATGCCGTTCGCTTTCCCACTGGCGAATTGCCTCGGTGCTCTGGCGACCGTCCATGCCGGGCATCTGCACGTCCATCAATACCAGATCGAATGTCTCGTTCTGTACCGCCTTGACGGCGGCATAACCGCTTTCCACCGCGAGCACCTTGGCGCCCATGTCTTCGAGCAGGGTCTGCACCAGCATCAGGTTGGCCGGATTGTCATCGACGCACAGCACCTTCGGTGCACGGCTGGACACCGGTTCGCCCGGCTCGCTGCGCATCGGGCGCGGGCTGACCAGGTCAGACAGGGAGCGTCGCAGTTTGCGGGTACAGGCCGGTTTCGCCTGGAGCTGGCTGTGGGGGTTGGGCACGGAAAGGTGGAACAGCGTCTGTTCTGTGGTCGGGCACAGCACCAGCACTTTGCAGCCAAGATGCTCGAGGTCCCAGATGTGCTGGTTGAGGCGTTCCGGCGGCATGTCGTTGCTGGTGATACCGAGCACGGCGAGGTCGATCGCCTGATCGGTCTGGTGGGCGGCGGTGACGCCATTGGTCAGGCTTTCCAGGGTATTGAACGGCGTGGTGCTCAGGCCACAGTCTTCCAATTGATGCTGCAACGCCTGCCGGGCCAGTTCGTGGTTTTCCAGGACCGCCACCCGACGCCCGAGCAAGGGCGCGGCGGGCAGGTCTTCGGCATCGTCGCGGGCTTTCGGCAGGCTCAGGCTGATCCAGAATTCCGAGCCTTCCCCGGGGGTGCTGTCGACGCCGATCTCGCCGCCCATCTGTTCGATCAGGCGTTTGGAAATCACCAGGCCCAGGCCCGTGCCGCCAGGTTGCCGCGACAGCGAGTTGTCGGCCTGGCTGAAGGCCTGGAACAGGGCGCGCACGTCCTGGTTGGACAGACCGATGCCGGTGTCCTGGATGCTGATGCGCAGTTGCACGCTGTCTTCGTGCTCTTCTTCGAGCATGGCGCGGGCGATGATGGTGCCTTCGCGGGTGAACTTGATGGCGTTGCTCACCAGGTTCGTCAGGATCTGCTTGAGCCGCAGCGGGTCGCCGACCAGGGACAGCGGCGTGTCCCGGTACACCAGGCTCACCAGTTCCAGCTGCTTGGCGTGGGCGGCGGGGGCGAGGATGGTCAGGGTGTCTTGCAGCAGGTCGCGCAGATTGAACGGAATATGGTCGAGCACCAGCTTGCCGGCCTCGATTTTCGAGAAGTCGAGAATCTCGTTGATGATGCCCAGCAGGCTGTCGGCGGATTTTTCGATGGTTCCCAGGTAGTCGAGCTGGCGTGGGGTGAGCTCGCTTTTTTGCAACAGGTGGGTGAAACCGAGAATGCCGTTGAGCGGCGTGCGGATTTCATGACTCATGTTGGCCAGGAATTCGGACTTGATCCGGCTCGCTTCCAGGGCTTCCTTGCGCGCCAGGTCCAGTTCGATGTTCTGGATCTCGATGGTTTCCAGGTTCTGGCGCACGTCTTCGGTGGCCTGGTCGATGCTGTGCTGCAATTCTTCCTGGGCGTTTTGCAGGGTGCCAGCCATGCGATTGATGCCGGAGGCCAGTTCGTCCAGCTCCTGGCTGCCGAGGGGCGGCAAGCGGGTTTCCAGATGGCCGTCCTTGAGTTGGGCTACGGCCTGCTTGATCTGGCTCAGTGGCCGGTTGATCGTACGACCCATGCGCAGGGCCAGCAGTGCCGCACCGATCAGTCCGGCTGCGATCAGCATCAGGCTGGCGAACAGGCTGCGGTAACCGCGCAACAGCATACTGTTATGAGACAGCTCCAGTTCGACCCAGCCCAGCAGGCGGTCGGCTTCCTCGGGAATCACGTCTCCGGCCAGGTTGCGGTGTTTACCGAACACCGGCAGAAGATAGCGGGTCGCATCGTTGCCACTGCGGCGCAGCATCTGCATGCCGCTGCCGGAAGGCGTCTGGTTGAGCATGGTCGGGCCGGCGTGGGCCAGCAGCGTGCGGTCGGGAGACAGGAAGGTCACGGCCCGTACGTCAGTTTGTTCCAGGGCCTGGGTGGCGATGCGTTCGAGCAGTTCGTTGTCCTGATGGCCCATGGCTGGCGCCGCCAGGGGAGCCAACTGCTCGGCGATCATTTCGCCGCGCTGCATGAGTTGGGTTTGCAGGTCAGCCTGTTGCATCCAGGTAAAATACCCCCCCAGCACCAACGCCATCAGGCTGGTTGGCAACAGGGTCAGCAACAGCACGCGGCCTTTGATTCCCAGTTTCTTGAGCACGCCTCTCTCCTGCATCCCGCTGTTCATAGACCTGCACATATATCCGTCGTGCAGCACTTGCGCAGTGTAGCGATTTGCTCGCGGGCAATCTTCGTAAAAATGCGGCTGCCGTTCGTCGGCCCGCGCAGGTCATTGGCGATACAGCCAAGCGGTGGGTTGCCCCTGGCGAGGCAATCTTGAATAATCATTCAACTGAGAATTGTTTGCAGATAGTCATGACTCCCATCACTGCCGGTCTCCCCCGAATCCTGTCCATCGAAGACGACCTTGTGCTCGGCGCCTACGTTCATGAGCATCTGGACCGCAGCGGCTTCCAGGTGACCTGGTGCCAGAACGGCCAGGAAGGCCTGGACATGGCCCGGCGGCAACCTTTCGACGTGGTGCTGATGGATATTCTTCTGCCGGGCTTGGACGGTCTGGCGGTGCTGACCCAATTGCGCCAGAGCCATACCACCCCGGTGTTGCTGATGTCAGCCCTCGGTGCCGAGGCCGACCGCATCAGCGGCTTTCGCCTGGGGGCCGACGATTACCTGCCAAAGCCCTTCAGCATGGTGGAGTTGCGGGTGCGCATCGAAGCCATTCTGCGGCGGGTGGCCCTCGACCGCCGCCCGGTCCCCGCAGTGCCAGCCCCTTCGATGGACAGCCTGCGTTTCGACGATGAAAGCTTCGAGGTGTTTTATGGCGAGCAGGCGGGCGGGCTGACCCGCAGCGAGTACCGATTGCTGGAGACACTGCACCGCAACGCCGACGAAGTCTTGAGCAAAGCCTTCCTTTATCAGCAGGTGCTGCAGCGCGGTTACGCGGCCCATGACCGCAGCCTGGACATGCACATCAGCCAGATCCGCCGCAAGCTAAAGGCCATTGGCTACACCGAATGTGAAGTGCGCACCGTCTGGGGCAAGGGTTACATCCTGAGCGCCGCCGATGAAATGTAACTTGCCGGGCAGGCATTCGCTGTTCTGGAAACTGGCCTGTCTATTGGTCGCGTTCTGTCTGCTGATGATCTGGTTGAGTTGGTCCTGGGGCCGTTACATGGAACAGCGCAACCAGTTCCTCTCCGATGAGGCCCGCGGCACCCTGACGCGCTACGCTGCCGAAGCCGAGCAGGCATGGCAGCAGCGCCAGAGCGCCGGTGTCGATGACTGGCTGCAGAGCATGCATCAGCGGGAAAAAGGCTGGGTCGGTGTCATCGACGGTGATTTGCAGTCCTTGAGCAATCAGTCGCTGACGGACAAGGAAGTCGAACGCCTGACTTTTTTACGCGGCCTCGATTGGCCCATCCACAAGAAAGGCCGGCCGTGGATGCGCATACCGTTTCCCGGTGACTCGTCCGCCGGCAGCCTGGTGATCGAGTTGCCCGAACGCTTTCTGCCTGGACAATACCGGGTGTTCTGGCGGGTGATCACCAACGGCGTGATTCCGGGGCTGTTCACTTTGCTGCTGTGCGTCGGGCTCTACCGTTTGCTGGTGGTGCCACTCAACCACTTGCGTGAGCAGGCCAATGCCTGGCGTGCCGATCAACTGAGCGTACGGCTCTCGAGCCGGACCACCAATCGTTCGGATGAACTGGGTGAGCTGGGCAGGGCGTTCGATCACATGTCTGAACGCCTGCAAAGTACCGTGGCCTTGCAGCAGCAACTGCTGCGCGACCTGTCCCACGAATTGCGCACGCCCCTGAGCCGCTTGCGGGTGGCCAGTGAAAGCGAGCAGGGGCTGGAGCTATTGCGCGAACGTATCGGCCGGGAGGTCGATGGCATGCAGCGCCTGGTGGAAGACACGCTGCAGCTGGCCTGGCTGGACACCGAACGCACCCGCCTGCCCGACGAAGCGATCCAGATCCAGGCGCTGTGGGAGATGCTCACGGAGAATGCCTGCTATGAAAGCGGATGGCCTGATACTCGGCTGCAATGCACGGTGGATGCATCCTGCTGGGTGCGCGGTCATCTCAACACCCTGGCTCAAGCGCTGGAAAATATGCTGCGCAATGCGATTCGGCATTCGCCCGAGGGCGGTGTGGTCCACCTTGGCGGACAGTGCGAGGGTCAATACTGGCATCTGTGGCTGGAGGATCAGGGCGGCGGTGTGGCAGAAGCTGATCTGGAGCGGATCTTCCTGCCCTTCACACGCCTCGACGGTTCGCGGCCGGGGGATGGCGGGTTTGGATTGGGGTTGAGCATTGCCAGGAATGCGGTGCAGCGTCAGGGCGGACAGCTTTGGGCGCAGAACACCGGGATCGGTTTGCGTTTGAATATGCGGCTGTTGGCGGATGTCAGTAGCGTCAGTGCCGACGCCTTCGCGGGCAAGCCCGCTCCCACACTGACTGTGTTTGAACCGCGAAACCTGTAGTCACCCCAGCCCCTGTGGGAGCGGGCTTGCCCGCGAAGAGGCCCTCACTCCCACCACTGCAACCTCTGTTTTTCATGCTCCGAGTGGCACCGCCACTTACCGCTTGCAGCTCGAAGCTTGCCGCTTATTCCCATAAACCATAAGCACCACACTTTGCGTGATATGGCCTTCCGAGGTTTGCCGGTATGATAGGCGCCCCCGCAGTCTGGATTGCGAATACGCCATGACCTTGCAGTACCCAACCATCGCCGATTGCGTCGGCAACACTCCGCTGGTCCGTTTGCAGCGCCTGCCCGGCGCCACCAGCAATACCCTTTTGCTCAAGCTCGAAGGGAACAACCCGGCGGGTTCGGTCAAGGACCGTCCGGCGCTGTCGATGATCACCCGCGCCGAACTGCGCGGGCAGATCCACGCCGGCGATACGCTGATCGAAGCGACCTCGGGCAACACCGGGATCGCCCTGGCCATGGCCGCGGCGATCAAGGGTTACAAGATGATTCTGATCATGCCGGACAACTCCAGCGCCGAACGCAAGGCGGCCATGACCGCCTATGGCGCCGAGCTGATCCTGGTCAGCCAGGAACAGGGCATGGAAGGCGCCCGTGACCTCGCGCAGAAGATGGAAGCCGAAGGTCGCGGCAAGGTACTGGATCAGTTCGCCAACGGTGACAATCCCGAAGCGCACTACACCACCACCGGCCCGGAAATCTGGCGTCAGACCGAGGGCACCATCACCCATTTCGTCAGTTCCATGGGCACCACCGGGACCATCATGGGCGTGTCGCGCTACTTGAAAGAGCAGAACGACAACGTGCAGATCATCGGCCTGCAACCGATGGAAGGCTCGGCGATCCCGGGCATCCGCCGCTGGCCCCAGGAATACCTGCCGAAGATCTACCAGGCTGACCGCGTGGACCGGATCGTCGACATGGCCCAAAGCGAAGCCGAAGACGTGACCCGTCGGCTGGCCCGCGAAGAAGGCATTTTCTGTGGCGTGTCATCGGGCGGTGCCGTGGCGGCAATGCTGCGCCTGTCCAAAGAAGTTGAAAACGCGGTGATCGTCGCGATCATCTGCGACCGTGGCGACCGTTACCTGTCGACCGGCATTTTCGACGCGCCCAACTGATGGCCAAGCATGAAAGAGGCCTGCGCTTCCAGCCCACCGGTGGCAGCAAGGCCCCGCAAATCCCGACCGGCAAAAAGCAGCGCCTGACTATCGAGCGCCTGGCCAATGACGGTCGCGGCATCGCGTTTTTCGAAGGTCGCACCTGGTTCGTCATCGGCGCATTGGCCGGTGAGGAGATTGAAGCGCGTGTGCTCGGCGCCCACGGCAAAGTGGTCGAGGCGCGCACCGAACGGGTGTTCAAGGCCAGCGAATCGCGCCGCCCGGCACCGTGCGCCCATGCCGGCCGTTGCGGCGGTTGCAGCGTGCAGCATCTGCCTCATAACGAACAACTTGCCCTGAAACAGCGCATGCTCGCCGAGCAGTTGTCGAAGGTCGCGGGCGTCGAACCCGAAGAGTGGGCGCCACCTTTGAGCGGTGCGGAGTTCGCCTACCGGCGTCGCGCCCGCGTGGCGGTACGCTGGGACATGAAGGCGAAAAAACTCGAAGTCGGTTTCCGTGCCGCCGGCAGCCAGGACATCATCGGCATCGATGATTGCCCGGTGCTGGTACAGCCCTTGCAACCGATCATGACCCGCTTGCCGGAAATGCTGCGGCGCTTGAGCAAACCTCAGGCACTGGGGCACGTGGAGTTGTTCAGCGGCTCGACGCTGGCGGTTTTGCTGCGGCACATGGCACCGTTGTCTGAAAGTGACATGACCATCCTCAAGGATTTCTGCGCGTTCCATGAGGCCCAGTTGTGGCTGCATGGCGACGGTGAACCGCAACCGGTCGAGGCTGACCAGTCGCTGGGCTATCGTCTTGAACAGTGGGACCTGGAGCTGGCGTATCGGCCGGGAGATTTCATCCAGGTCAACGCTGGCGTCAACGAAGCGATGGTTGCCCAGGCGCTGGACTGGTTGAAGCCGAGGGCGGATGAGCGCGTACTCGATCTGTTCTGCGGCCTGGGCAACTTTGCCTTGCCGCTGGCCAAGGCTGCTCGCGAAGTGGTGGCAGTGGAGGGTGTGCAGGTGATGGTCGATCGGGCGGCGGCGAATGCGGCTAGCAACAATCTGCATAACGCGAAGTTTTTTCAGGCCGATTTATCCCAGCCTTTGACGGACGCCGAATGGGCCGCCGAAGGCTTTTGTGCGGTACTCTTGGACCCACCGCGTGACGGTGCTTTCGAGGTTGTGCGCAAGCTCAAGACCCTGGGCGCCGAGCGGTTGGTGTATGTGTCATGCAACCCGGCAACGCTGGCGCGCGACACGGTCGAATTGATCAAGCAGGGCTACCGGTTAAAACGTGCCGGGATTCTCGATATGTTTCCTCAAACGGCACATGTCGAGGCCATGGCGTTATTTGAAGCGAGCTAGGACGCTCGTCTGGTCCGACTGGCCCGCCCGTGCAGCCGCGCACCGAGCCCGACGTGGGCGCACAGGTAACGAAGGTCAGCGATTTGACGCATTGAATCTGCGTCGTAGGGAAGGTAAGCAAGATGGTACAGGTGAGAGCACACCAGCCGATCAACACTGACGGCAGTATCAATCTCGAGGCTTGGCTCGATCACGCGGTGAGTGTCGATCTGGCACTGGATCGCGAAGCCTTGAAGGAAGCCTGCGAGTACGCTCGCGAGGCCGAACAACAAGCCAATGCGGCACAGAATCTGTGGTCGGAAGGTAACTCGACTTTCCGTACCGGACTTGAGATCGCCGAGATCCTCGCCGATCTCAAACTCGACCAGGACTCTTTGGTCGCCGCGATCCTGTATCGAGGCGTACGCGAAGGCCAGATCAAGTTGCCGGCGGTCAGCCAGCGCTTCGGTCCGGTGGTGGCCAAACTCATCGATGGCGTGCTGCGCATGGCCGCGATCAGCGACAGCCTGAGCCCGCGCAAATCCCTGGTGCTTGGCACCCAGGGCCAGGTGGAAAACCTGCGCAAGATGCTGGTGGCCATGGTCGATGACGTTCGCGTCGCCCTGATCAAGCTGGCCGAACGCACGTGCGCCATCCGTGCGGTGAAAACCGCCGATGACGAAAAGCGCAACCGCGTGGCCCGTGAAGTCTTCGACATTTATGCGCCACTGGCCCATCGCCTGGGTATCGGCCACATCAAGTGGGAACTGGAAGACTTGTCCTTCCGTTACCTGGAGCCGGACCAGTACAAGCAGATCGCCAAGTTGCTCCATGAGCGGCGACTGGATCGCGAGCGCTTCATCAGCGACGTGATGAGCCAGCTGAAAAACGAATTGCAGGCCACCGGCGTCGATGCCGACATCAGCGGCCGGGCCAAACACATCTATTCGATCTGGCGCAAAATGCAGCGCAAAGGCCTGGAGTTCAGCCAGATCTACGACGTGCGTGCCGTTCGTGTGCTGGTGCCGGAAATGCGCGACTGCTACACCGCGCTCGGCATCGTCCACACCCTGTGGCGGCACATCCCGAAAGAGTTCGACGACTACATCGCCAACCCCAAGGAAAATGGCTATCGCTCGCTGCACACGGCGGTGATCGGGCCCGAGGGCAAGGTGCTGGAAGTGCAGATCCGCACCCATGCGATGCATGAGGAAGCCGAGCTCGGCGTGTGCGCGCACTGGCGCTACAAGGGCACCGACGTCAAGTCCGGTTCCAATCACTACGAGGAGAAAATCTCCTGGCTGCGTCAGGTGCTGGAGTGGCACGAAGAGCTGGGCGACATCGGTGGCCTGGCCGAACAGCTGCGGGTCGATATCGAGCCCGACCGGGTCTATATCTTCACCCCGGACGGCCACGCCATCGACTTGCCCAAAGGGGCGACGCCGCTGGACTTCGCTTACCGCGTACACACCGAAATCGGCCACAACTGCCGTGGCGCCAAGATCAACGGGCGCATCGTGCCGCTCAACTACAGCCTGCAAACCGGTGAACAGGTCGAGATCATCACCAGCAAGCACGGCACTCCGAGCCGTGACTGGCTGAACCCGAACCTGGGTTACGTCACCACGTCGCGGGCACGGGCGAAGATCGTTCACTGGTTCAAGCTGCAGGCTCGTGATCAGAACGTCGCGGCCGGTAAAACCCTGCTTGAGCGTGAGCTCAATCGCCTCGGTCTGCCGGCGGTGGATTTCGACAAGCTGGCCGACAAGGCCAACATGAAAACCGCCGAAGACCTGTTCGCCGCCCTCGGTGCCGGCGACTTGCGTCTGGCGCAACTGGTCAACCTGGCGCAGCAACTGGTCGAGCCGGAGCGCGGCAACGAACAGCTGGAATTGATTCCGCGCAAAGCCACGGGCTACAAACCGGGCAAGCGCGGGGATATTCAGATCCAGGGCGTCGGCAACCTGATGACCCAGATGGCCGGCTGCTGCCAGCCATTGCCGGGCGATGCCATCGTCGGCTACATCACCCAGGGGCGTGGCGTGAGCATTCACCGCCAGGACTGCGCTTCGGTGCTTCAACTGGCCGGGCGCGAGCCGGAGCGGATCATCCAGGTCAGTTGGGGGCCGGTACCGGTGCTCACCTATCCGGTGGACATCGTCATCCGCGCCTACGACCGTTCCGGTTTGCTGCGTGATGTGTCGCAAGTGCTGCTCAACGAGCGGATCAACGTGCTGGCGGTCAACACCCGCTCGAACAAGGAGGACAACACCGCGCTGATGTCCCTGACCATCGAGATTCCGGGGCTGGATGCGTTGGGGCGGTTGCTGGGGCGGATTTCCCAGTTGCCGAACATCATTGAAACGCGGCGTAACCGGACACCATAAGACATGTAGGAGCGAGCTTGCTCGCGATGGACGTTAACGATGACGCGAGCAATCAGGTTAAACGCGCCGTCCTCAGGTTCTTCGCGAGCAAGCTCGCTCCTACAAAGAGCGGGCAGAGATTGATCGATGTATTCACTTGAAGATTTGCTACACCTGATGAACCGCCTGCGCGACCCGCAGTACGGTTGCCCATGGGACATCAAGCAAACTTACGCCACCATCGTCCCGCACACCCTTGAGGAAGCGTACGAAGTCGCCGACGCGATCGAACGCGGTGACTTCGATCACTTGCAGGGCGAGCTGGGCGATCTGTTGTTCCAGGTGGTGTATTACAGCCAGTTGGCTCGCGAAGAAGGGCGCTTCGAATTCGTCGGCGTAGTCGACAGCATCACCCGCAAACTGATCCGCCGTCATCCCCACGTGTTCCCCACCGGTGACCTGTATGCGCCTCTGGATGTTCCGCGCCTGAGCGAAGAGCAGGTCAAGCAGCGCTGGGAAGAGATCAAGGCCGAAGAGCGCGCGGAGAAATCTTCGGCACCCGAACAGTTGTCGTTGCTCGATGACGTCCCCGCTGCATTGCCGGCGCTGTCGCGTTCGGCAAAATTGCAGAAACGCGCGGGGCAGGTCGGCTTTGACTGGCCGGACGCCTTGCCGGTGCTCGATAAAGTGCGTGAAGAGCTCGATGAAGTGCTCGAAGCCATGTCCGAAAACGATCCCGAAGCCGTGGCCGACGAGATCGGCGACCTGCTGTTTTCCGTGGTCAATCTGGCGCGGCATCTCAAGGTTGATCCGGAAACTGCACTGCGTGGTGCCAATGGCAAGTTTGAAAGACGCTTTCGTTTTATCGAACAGGCATTGCGCGATACCCGTCGTCCCATGGAAGATTGCACCCTCGAAGAGTTGGACGCCTTGTGGGGCGAAGCCAAACGTCAGGAAAAGAATTTGCCCAGCTGCGGTTGAGCCGTGGCCCAAGTGAGTAATAAGCACCATGAGCATTTCCCTTCGCGACCAGTTGCTCAAAGCAGGGCTGGTCAACCAGAAGCAGGCCAAGCAGGTCAGCAAAGACAAGCAGAAACAACAGCGACTGGCCCACAAAGGCCAGATCGAGCTGGATGACTCCCAGCAGCGCGCGGCGCAGGAAGCCATGGCCGAGAAGGTCAAGCGCGATCAGGAGCTCAACCGCCAGCAGCAGGAGAAAGCCGAGGCCAAGGCCCGTGCCGCGCAGGTCAAGCAACTGATCGAAGTCTCGCGCCTGCCGAAACTGACGACCGAGGATTACTACAATTTCGTCGACGACAAGAAGGTCAAGCGCATCTGCGTCAACACCCTGATGCGCAACAAGCTCAGCAGCGGATCGTTGGCCATCGTGCATCACGCTGGCGGCTACGAAGTGATTCCGCGCGAGGCGGCGCTGAAGATTCAGGAGCGTGATCCGCAGCGCATCGTGCAGCTCAATGTGCAGACTGAAGAGGTCATCGCCGAGGACGATCCGTACGCGGCCTATAAGATCCCGGATGACCTGATGTGGTAACAGCTTCAATGTTCTAGCGGGCTTACATGTTTGCTAGTACTTTGCATGATTTATACATTGAGCCCGAAAGATTGTATCGATACGATCTTTCGGGTTTTCTTTTGCCAGGAAATAATGTCTTTTTATAAGGGTGTTTGTGTCTTGAGAAAGAAAATGGAATGAACTTTAGTATCCAAGGATGGAATAAATGTTTGTCAGTATCGCTTCGTTACGCCAATCCACTTTCAAGTCGCAGCTTTCACAGGCGCGACCGCTTGGGCAATCCATTCACGATTATCTGGACGATGAACTTGTCGCTCGTGCCGAGCTTGTACGCCGAAAAATCAAGATCGCTGCAAAAGCTGCTCGCGAGGATCATGGCGAGACCGCTTGTGTTTTCTTTACCCTGCCTGAGTTCTTCTGGAACATTCCCTGGCGCGAGGTCCGCAATGAAGATGAGCTCCATGAGCTGAACTCTGCCTATCTGGAGAAAGTGCCAGCGTGCATAGCTTTATTGATGACCGAACTGCCAGTGGAACGCTATGGCAAGATTGTATTGCTGGCGGGAAGCTGTGCGACCCTCATCAAGGTTGGAGAAGGTGAGTCGAGTTATTACGATGTTATTAATTACTTGCTGGCGATCACCAATAAAGAATATGAAGGCGATATTCCTTTGATGTCGATGTGGCCAAAGCGCCATGTATCAGGTATCGATTTTGGCAAGCACCTGGCTTCGCTAGGAGACTTTTGGCTATTCAAGATTTCCGAGGAAATCGAGATCAGGGTGAAGAAGCTCGGCAGCGTGTGGGCTGAACACAGTTATTTCGGGGGTTATGAAGGGAAGTTCATCAATAGCCTCGTCAATGGCTGCCCTTTTGCAATCAACTTGTGCCTGGATTACTACAGTCTCAAAGAAGGTGAGCGCGACGTTCAGGTTGAGCTGACCGAGGCGAAAATCGATTTCCTGATCGCCTGCGGCATGAGTTTCGACTATGCCAAGCGTCATCCGTCTTCGCTGCAGTTTTCGATCCGCAATGACGGAATGGGCGATGGCGAGGTCGAGGTGGTCAGGCTTCAATCGGGCTGGATTGTTGAAAGTGTCCCTTCGGTGCCAATCGAAGATGACCTACATTTGACGCTGATCGAGGTTGTCTGATGTGGATGCGGCCTGTCCAGCTGGAAAGGGCAGGCCGCACCGTGGTGGAGTCTGTTTTCAACCGGTTGCGAGCTCGCGTTTGCGCTCGAGCATTTCCAGTTCGGCCCTGTAGTTTTGCGCGTCGGCCTCGGAATGGAACATACCGACCAGCAGGTCTTGTTGGTGCACGTCCCAGATCCGGATGCCGGCGGCTACACCCTCGTGGGATTTATGTGAATCGTCGCGTTCAGTTACTTTGACAGTCATCTGCTAGCTCCAATCTCTGTTATCTGCAGCAAGGCGTGTGCAGGCTTCTGTTATAGAGTTTGGTAGCTTGCTAAGTAAATAACCGACTTTGGTAACGGTTCTTTGCAAAAACGGAAACAGTCCTGCAGCCCGCTAACCACGCGACATTCGGTCGCAGGTCATTGAGTTTCATGACAAAGGTTTCATGTTTGCGACGATGAAACTGCAGGCTGAATGCAAAACCTGTGGGAGCGGGCTTGCTCGCGAAAGCGATTTAACATTCAACATGGATGTCGGCTGACACACCGCTTTCGCGAGCAAGCCCGCTCCCACAAGGATGTGGTGTGCCCTGTTTTCAGACGAAAAAAAAACGCCCCGAACCAGTCGGGGCGTTTTCATGTACGGCTCAGCAGCGGGAAATTACTTGCCTTCCCAGCGCTTCAGTACCAGCGTGGCATTGGTGCCACCGAAACCGAAGCTGTTGCTCATCACGGTGTTGATGGTGGCGTTTTCGCGGGTCTTGGTCAGCACCGGCAGGTCGGCCACTTCAGGGTCCAGTTCGTCGATGTTGGCGGAACCGGCAATGAAGTTGCCTTCCATCATCAGCATGCAGTAGATCGCTTCGTGAACGCCGGCGGCGCCCAGGGAGTGACCCGACAGGCTCTTGGTGGAGCTGATGGCCGGAGCCTTGTCGCCGAACACTTCACGCACGCCTTTCATTTCCGCGACGTCGCCGACCGGAGTCGAGGTGCCGTGGGTGTTCAGGTAGTCGATCGGGGTATCGACGGTGGACAGCGCCTGCTGCATGCAGCGGATCGCGCCTTCGCCACTTGGGGCAACCATGTCGTAGCCGTCGGAGGTCGCGCCGTAGCCGACGATTTCCGCGTAGATCTTCGCGCCGCGGGCCAGAGCGTGTTCCAGCTCTTCGACCACGACCATGCCGCCACCGCCGGCGATGACGAAACCGTCACGGTCGGCGTCGTAGGCACGGGAGGCCTGTTCCGGAGTGTCGTTGCGCTTGCTGGACAGGGCGCCCATGGCGTCGAACAGGAACGACTGGCTCCAGTGCTCTTCTTCACCGCCACCGGCGAAGACGATGTCCTGCTTGCCCATCTGGATCTGTTCCATGGCGGTACCGATGCAGTGAGCACTGGTGGCGCAGGCAGAAGCGATGGAGTAGTTCAGGCCCTTGATCTTGAACGGAGTGGCCAGGCAAGCGGAGACGGTGCTGCTCATGGTCCGCGTGACGCGGTATGGGCCGACGCGCTTGACGCCTTTCTCGCGCAGGATGTCCAGCGCTTCCATCTGGTTCAGGGTCGATGCGCCACCGGAGCCGGCGATCAGGCCGGTACGCGGGTTGGACACCTGCTCTTCGGTCAGGCCCGAGTCGGTGATGGCGTCTTTCATGGCCAGGTAGGCATAAGCTGCCGCATGGCCGACGAAGCGATAGATCTTGCGATCGATCAGTTCTTCAAGGTTGAGGTCGATGGAGCCGGAAACCTGGCTACGCAGACCCATTTCGGCATATTCCGGGTTGAACCGGATGCCAGGGCGGCTTGCACGCAGGTTAGCGGAGACGGTCTCTTTGTCATTGCCCAGGCAAGAAACGATGCCCAGACCAGTGATAACGACGCGGCGCATGCGGATAACCCTTAGAAGTTGTCAGTGGAGGTGAACACGCCGACCCGGAGGCCTTCGGCGGTGTAGATTTCGCGACCGTCGACAGTGACCGAACCGTCGGCGATGGCCAGGTTCAGCTTGCCCTTGAGGACGCGCTTGATATGAATGTTATAGGTGACTTTCTTGGCGGTCGGCAGGACCTGGCCGAAGAATTTCACTTCGCCCGAACCCAGCGCACGGCCACGGCCCGGCAGGCCTTGCCAGCCCAGGAAGAAGCCGACCAGTTGCCACATGGCGTCGAGGCCCAGGCAGCCCGGCATCACCGGATCGCCTTCGAAGTGGCAGGCGAAGAACCACAGGTCCGGATTGATATCCAGCTCGGCGACCAATTCACCCTTGCCGTACTTGCCACCTTCTTCGCTGATCAGGGTGATGCGATCAACCATCAGCATGTTCGGGGCGGGCAGTTGCGCGTTACCTGGGCCGAACAGCTCACCGCGACTGCAGCGCAGCAGGTCTTCCCGGGTAAAGGCGTTTTGTTTGGTCATGCGAGCTCCTCAATAGTCCCATGCGGCAGGTGGGGCAAATCTTCCCGGCCGATCGAAGCGTTCATGCCTCGAACCGGCAGCCTACTCATAGACTATTGCGTTGTGGTGAAAGTCACAGCACCAAGGACATGAATGTACACTTGTGCACTGAAATTATTATTCAAGCCCCTTTTCGGGCCTGTCGAGGTGCCTAAGACTGCCGCACTTTCGCCTTTCACGCCAGTCACAGATGGTCGAAAGGCCTGTACTACTGCACCCACCGTTGCAGAATTTGTTGCAGATCAGTCCGTTTGAATGGCTTGGCCAGGTAATCGTTCATCCCAGCCGACAGACAGGCCTCGCGATCGCCCTGCAAGGCATTGGCGGTCAGGGCGATGATCGGCAGGTCGGTGCACCCGGGTAACTGGCGGATTTGCCGGGTGGCTTCATAGCCATCGATGATCGGCAAGCGGCAGTCCATCAGGATCGCTTCGAAAATCAGGCTCTCGGCACTGCGTACCGCCTGCGCGCCGTCGGCGGCGACACTGACCTTGAAACCCAGGCTGCGCAACATGGCTTCGATGACCGTCTGGTTGACCGGATTGTCTTCGACCAGCAGCACATTGCGCCCTTCGCCGTCGCTGTTGCCGGTTTGCGCGCGGGGGAGCAACAGTGGCTGCGTCTGCTGGTGCAGGGCCAGGGGAATTTCCAGGGTGAACACCGAGCCGCGGCCTTCCTCGCTCTGCGCGCGCAAGGTGCCGCCCATGCGCTCGGCGAGGGTGCGGGCAATCGGCAGGCCCAGTCCGGTGCCGCCGTAGCGCCTTGAAATGGAGCTGTCGGCCTGCTGGAAAGCGTTGAACATCAATTCCAGGCTTTCGGCCGGGATGCCGATGCCGCTGTCTCGCACGGTGCAGGTGAACCACAGCAGTTCGTGATCCAGCGACTGCCATTGCGCCTCCAGGGTGACGCGGCCCTGCTCGGTGAACTTCAGCGCGTTGCCGACCAGGTTGACCAGTATCTGCCGGATACGCGTCGGGTCGCCCTTGACCTGCAAGCCGCGCATGTCGTCGGGGATCATCAGTTGCAGGTCGAGACCGCGTTGCGCGGCGCTGTGCTGGAACGACTGGGCGCAACTGCCTATCAGGTCGGCAAGGTTGAAGGGGATGTGCTCCAGTTCCAGCTCCGAACGTTCGATACGCGAGAAATCCAGGATGTCGTTGATGACCTTGAGCAAGTGCTCGGTGGACTCCGAGGCCAGCGCCGCGTACTCCACCTGCTCTTCGGTCATGTCGGTGGTTTCCAGCAACTGCAGCATGCCCAGTACGCCATTCATCGGCGTGCGCAGTTCATGGCTCATCATGGCGAGGAAGTCGGATTTGGCGTTGTTGGCTTTTTCCGCCTCTTCGCGGGTCTGGATCAACTGCGCCATGGCCTGATGCTGTTCGCGGCTGGCCTGTTCGAGGCCGCTGGCGAGGTTGTTGATGTGTTGCGACAGTGCCCCCAGCTCAGTGTCATCGACAATCGGCAGCGGTGTTTTGTAATCGCCGGCCTGGATCGCCTTGACGGCATTGCCGATATCACGGATCGGTTGCGACAGGCTGCTCGCCAGGCGTCGGGCCACGAGGAAGGTAAACAGCAGGGCAAACAGCGCCAGAATGGCAGCCTTGAGCACGATTTCCTGCTGGCGCCGGCTGAAGGCATCGTTGGACAGCCCGACGATCACCCGGCCGAGGTAGTCCTCGGTGGGGGCGGCAGTGGCGGTTTTGCTGCTCTGGAAAAAGTCATTGTGCAAAGCGATTCGCTGGAGCCGTATGGGTGCCTGGAACACTTCGAGCTGTTGCGCGCGATTGTGGTGTTCGTTCGGTTGTTCGACGTATACCAGAACCCGGTTGGCGCTGTCCTGGACTTCCAGAAAGCTCACGTTGGGCGTGGCCAGCGTCGCCTTGAGCAAGGTTTCAAGTACTTCGCTGTTGCCCGAAATCACCCCGTACTCGGCGGCGGGGGCCAGTTGGTTGGCAATCAACTGGCCGGTGTGGGAGATTTCCTGACGCAGATCCTGGATACGCACGAAGGTGAAGAAGCTGATCAGCAGCAAGGTCAGCAGCAGGGCAGGGCCGAGGCTGATGAGTTGGGTGCGGGTGTTGATGTCCCAGCGACGGCGCAGGTTCATGGACGGCGTTCTCCTTCAGCCAGCAATGTGGCGACAGACGCTTCGTTTATCTCTTCGATACCCAGGGAGCGCGCCACCTGGGGATTGCTCGCGACCTTGAATCGATGGGGATAGTGCGAGCGCGGCCAGGTGGCCGGTGGCCGGTCGAGCAATTCGTCGAGGACCGCCAGCCAGTCGCTCTGATCGCTGTAGGTGCTGGCCAGGCTCCCGGCCTTGACGAAGCTCGCATTGGGGCCGATCAGTGCCATTTGCCGCGAGTAGCTGCTCAGCAGCAGGTTCTTTGCGGTTTGCGGGTTGTACAGGTCGGCGTCGTCCAGTCCCAGCAACACGTCGCTGTTCTTGAGCAAGGTCTGTAACGGGCGGCTGTCGTGAATGTTGTTCCAGCGTTGGGTGACCACCTCAAGGCCCAGGGGGAGGGCGGCCTGACGCAGTTCATCCAAGAGGAATTCACTGTGGTTGTCGTAGAGCACGCCGATGCGCTTGGCTTGGGGCAACAGGGTGCGGGTCAGGCGTAACTGGCGGTCCGGCGGTGGATCGCTCCACAGCAGGCAAAGGCGCGCCGGCAGCGAGCTGTTCAAGCGCTGCCGGGCTTGCAGGCGGCTGATGCGCAGCACCAGTGTCGCCGGGCCCTGGTCGTCCTGCAGGCGCCAGTCGAGGCTGGGCAGGTCGAGGAGAATCAAGCGGATATTTTCCGGCAGTTGTTCCGGTACCGGCAAACTGGCCAGCGCCTGGAATCGTACGTTGTCGTTCGATCGCAACTCGCTCAGGGCCCGGGTAAACGCCCGCACACCGGGGCTGTCTTCGGCCCCCGTGAGCAAAATCTCGGCCGCATTGCTCGCCTGGCTGCCCAGCATGCCGGTGAACAACAGGCAAAGCATCGCCAGTAACCGGCCCAAGGTCGGTGTTCTCCAGGCCGGGCGATACGGCATCTTAAAGTTCCAGCTCAGCACTGAAGTACATCACATGGCGCTGGTCATAATGGTTATCGATGAAGGTGGTCGGCTGATGGTCCAGGCGTTGCTGGAGCACCCCGGCCAGCTCCAGGCTGGCCTTGCCCAGGGCGATACGTTTGGCGATGCGCGCATCGACCCGTTCGAAGCGGTAGCCGTTGAGGGCGTCGTCGCCATAATAGAAAAGCGCACTGTTCCAGCCCTGGCCCCAATCGCGCAGCCATCCGGCCGAACCACTGTTGCTTGCAGTCTGCCTGGCATCCAGCGGATTGCTGGCGTCGGCATCGACGTAGGCAAAGGTCAGTCGCAGCCGATCGAAGCTGCCGACACGCCAGTCGAGCTGGGTTTCGGCTCCCGAAAAACGCTCCTTGTTGGCGTTGCTGGCGATGTACTGATTGTTGCGCAGCGGTTCACTGATCATGCCGGTGATTTCGTCGTGGAACAGCTTCACGTCGAGTGCCAGCCCCGCTTCGGGGAAGTAGCCGTTGTAGCCCAGCTCCCGGGAGCGCATGTGCTCTTGATCGAGGTCGCCGGGGCCACGGGTCTTGACGAAGTAACGGGCGCTGGACTGGCCAAAGGCACCAGGCCTGAGGTTGGTGACCTGATAACTCCAGTTGACGTTGTTCTCGAACATGTCCGGCGAACGGATGGCCTCGGAGTACACCGCACGCAAGCCGTGGCGCGGGTTGATCAGGTAGTTGACCGCCACGCGGGGTGTCAGTGAGCTGCCGATCAATCGGGCATCTTCGAACATGGCACCGCCTTGCAGCAGCCAGTGTTCGCTGGCACGCCACTCGATCTGGCCAAACACCCGCCAAGTCTTGTCATCGAGTGTGCCGTTGAAATAAGTCTCGGAATCCGCCCGGTCGTAACGATAGTTCATCCCGCTGACCAGCCGCAGGTTATCGGCAAGGCTCAGGGTGTCCTGCAGTTCAAGGTCGTAGCGCGTTTCCCGGGTGCTCTGGTCGATGTCACCGCAAACGGTCTGGTTCGCACCGTTGCGCCATTGATCGAGTACCTGGTTGGCCAGCGCCTGCTCGGCGGGTGTGCCAGCCGGGGCACCACGGCCGGTGAAGCGTGTGATGTTGCGGGCAAGGCGTTCGGTGTAGTTCGGGTTCAGTTGCCAGAGCTCGGTCAATTGCGGGCTGAACGAGATTTCTGCGTCGCAGGCGCGCCAGGTTTGCTGGCGATCCCAGTGTTGGGCCGAGCCCTGGATATAAAGGCTGTGATCGGGATTGATGTCCAGGTTCCAGCGCAATGACCCGGCGTAGTCCTTGGCGGTGACGTCGGAGTCGTTGCCGGCGCGGGTAATTCCCGGAAACACCGGCCGGTAGGTATAGGGCCGCTGGTTGGTGCCGTCCTTGGCATTCAATTGCCAATCAAGGCTTTGCCGTTCGTCGAGGCTCTGGCTGACGGCGAGGTTGAAGCGATCGAGGCGACGACTGTCATGGTAATCAGCGCCGGTTCGGTCGGTGTCGAAGCCGTCGTCTTGCTGGCCGGACAGGGACAGGCGCATGTCACCATCCTCCCAGCCCAGGCCCTGGCTGGCGTAAAAGTCGTTGATGCCGCGTTGGCCCCGGGTGACCTTCATGCGCGTACCGTGACTGTCGGCCGGCCGCCGGGTAATGATGTTCACCACCGCCATCAGGGCATTGGCGCCGTAGCTGACGGTATTGGGCCCGCGAAAGACTTCGATGCGCTCGATGTCTTCCATGGCCACCGGAATGTCGCTCCAGTCGACGGTGGCCAGGCCGGCGCGATACACCGAGCGCCCGTCGATCAGCACTTGCATGCGTCGCGCTTGCGTCGCATTGGTGCCGTGGTAGTTCACCGACGCCTGGTTGCCGCTGATGTTGCCGACCATCATCCCCGGCACCAGGCGCAGCAGTTCGCTGATGTCGCGGGCACCGCTGGCGTGGATCAGGGCGCTGTCGATCACCGTCATGCTGCCCGGCACGGCAGCGGGCGACTGCTTCAGGCGCGTGGCCGTGAGCACTTGCGGCAGCGGTTCGCTGTCCAGAAACAGGTCGTCGGCCAGCACCGGCGAGCTGAAAATCAGCGCCAGTACCAGAGGCGAACGCGGTGAAGGAGCACCCGGAGACACAACACATCCCTGTCAGTGATTGATGGCGCGCATGTTAACCGAGCCGAATGACTTTTCCATTCACGATGTCTGCATTTTCCTCGGTTTTATTGGTCTTCTTCCTGCGGGTGCAGGTATTTGATGTCGGGGCTGGCCGCCGATGGGCTGCCCCGTATAATGCCGACATCGCCACTGGTATGGATTAACGGATTGCATATGACTGAACAGCGCCCGATTGCGGTCCTGGGAGGCGGAAGTTTTGGAACCGCCGTGGCTAATCTGCTGGCCGAGAACGGGCATCAGGTCCTTCAGTGGATGCGTGACCCCGAACAGGCCGAGGCCATTCGGGTCAATCGCGAAAACCCGCGTTACCTCAAAGGCATCAAGATTCTGCCCGGTGTTACCCCGGTCACCGACTTGCAAGCCACTCTGGACGCCTGCGAGCTGTGTTTCGTCGCACTGCCCTCCAGCGCGCTGCGCTCGGTGCTGGTGCCGCACGCCGAACGCTTGACCGGCAAAATGCTGGTGAGCCTGACCAAAGGCATCGAAGCCCACACATTCAAGTTGATGAGCGAGATCCTCGAAGAGATCGCCCCGCAGGCACGCATCGGTGTCCTGTCCGGCCCCAACCTGGCCCGCGAAATTGCCGAACATGCGCTGACGGCCACGGTGGTCGCCAGTGAAGACGAAGAACTGTGCCAGCAGGTTCAGGCCGCGCTGCACGGCCGCACTTTTCGTGTCTATGCCAGCGCCGACCGTTTCGGCGTGGAACTGGGCGGGGCGTTGAAAAACGTCTACGCAATCATCGCCGGCATGGCGGTGGCGCTGGGCATGGGGGAAAACACCAAGAGCATGCTGATCACCCGGGCACTGGCGGAAATGACCCGCTTCGCGGTGAATCAGGGCGCCAACCCGATGACCTTCCTGGGCCTGGCCGGTGTGGGCGACTTGATCGTGACCTGTTCTTCGCCAAAGAGCCGCAACTATCAGGTCGGCTTCGCCCTCGGCCAGGGCCTGAGCCTGGACGAGGCCGTCACGCGCCTGGGCGAAGTCGCCGAAGGGGTCAACACCCTTAAGGTACTCAAGGCCAAGGCCCAGGAGGTTGGTGTGTACATGCCGCTGGTCGCCGGGCTGCACGCAATCCTGTTCGAAGGCCGCACGCTGGAGCAGGTCATCGGTCTGTTAATGCGTGGCGAGCCGAAAACCGACGTCGACTTTATTTCCACCAGTGGTTTCAATTAATCACGCTTGCCAGAAAAGCAGGGAGTTGCGCATGAACGATCCAAAAGTAGAAGCCAAGTATGAATCCATCCTGCTGCGCGTGTTGTGGATGATCGTCTTCGTGCTGGTGTGGCAAGTCGCGCAGTTCATCCTCGGCGCCGTCGTGCTGGTGCAGTTGATCTATCGTTTGTTCTATGGCGCCCCGAGCGCCAGCCTGATGAACTTCGGCGACAGCCTGAGCCAGTTTCTGGCGCAGATCGGTCGTTTCGGCAGCTTTCACAGCGACCAGAAGCCTTGGCCGTTCGCCGACTGGCCGACGCCGCGTACACCGGAAGGTGAGGCGCCGCATGTCGTGGCACCGGCACCGCATCCGGCCCGAGATGAGGAACCCAAGCTATGAAACTCTGGGTATTGCGTCATGGTGAAGCTGTACCGCACGGCTCCCGGCCCCACGATTCGGAGCGGGAGTTGACGGACCACGGTCGTAAGGAGGTGTTGAGCAGCGCCGCGCGCTTGATGGGCCAGCCGCTGACGGCGATCTATGCCAGCCCCTATCTACGCGCGCAGCAGACGGCACAATTGGTGCGCGAGGCGTTGGGTTTCGAGCCCGAGATCCGCACCGTGGATTGGCTGACCCCGGAAACCGACCCGGATAAAGTCGCCGAGCAACTTGTTTCCGTGAGCAACGTCCTTTTGGTCAGCCACAACCCGCTGGTGGGGAACTTGCTGAGCTACCTGCAACACGGCGCCGGATATCCGCCGGAAAAGGTCAGCACCGCGGGATTGGCCGAGCTCAAGGCAGATGAATTGCTGGTCGGGTCGATGACGCTCGACAGCATCAAGCATCCTTAGCGCCGCTTTTCTGTGGGAGCGTGGCTTGCCCGCGAAGGCATCGACTCGGTTATGCCTGATAAACCGCGGAGCCTGCATCGCGGGCAAGCCACGCTCCCACAGGTACGTCATAACCCGAAAAGTTTTGTATGAAATAGTCAACCAAGCACTTGCTTGGTTGACTACGCTTGCTCCAGAACAAAAACACAGGAGCGAGTCATGTCTGCTGCTTTTCGTTTGCCGCTGGACGTTTTCTACGAGCGTGAGGCCCGTCATCCCCGTCAGCGCTTTCTGGTCCAGCCTGTCGGCGGCGGCCAGGTCGAGACCCTGACCTGGGCCGATGTCGGTCATCAGGCACGCTGTGCCGCCCACTGGCTGCGAGCGCGGGAACTGCCACAGGGCAGCCATATCGCCCTGATCTCGAAGAATTGTGCGCACTGGATCATTGCCGACCTGGCGATCTGGATGGCCGGGCATGTGTCGGTGCCGTTGTACCCCAACCTCACCGCCGAGTCGGTTGCCCAGGTGCTCGAACACTCGGAGGCGGCGCTGGCGTTCATCGGCAAGCTCGATGATTGGCCAGGCATGTCCCGTGGCGTCAGCCCCGACCTGCCGACCATCAGCCTGCCCCTGCATCCGCCAGGTACGTTCGATTTCAGTTGGGCCGACCTGCAAGGCAGCTCGCCGATCCAGGACGATCCGAAACCTGCCGCCGATCAACTGGCGACCATCATTTACACCTCCGGCACCACGGGCATGCCAAAAGGCGTGATGCACAGCTTCGGCACTCTGGGGTTCGCCACCACACGCGGCACTGCGTTGTTTGGCCTCAACGAGTCGGACCGGTTGTTGTCCTACTTGCCGCTGTGCCACGTTGCCGAACGGATGTTCGTCGAACTTGCGTCCATTTATACCGGCCAAACGGTATTTTTCGCCGAGAGCCTCGATACCTTCCTCACCGACCTGCAGCGTGCACGCCCGACCGCACTGTTTGGCGTGCCGCGTATCTGGACCAAATTCCAGATGGGCGTGTACAGCAATATCCCGGCAAAACGTCTCGACTTCCTGCTTGGCCTGCCGATCATCGGCAAACGGGTCGGGCATAAAGTCCTCGTCGGGCTGGGTCTGGATGCGTTGCGCATCGCGTTGTCCGGCGCGGCTCCGGTGCCGCAGACCTTGTTGCAGTGGTACCGCAAACTGGGACTGGACGTGCTGGAGGTCTACGGCATGACCGAGAGTTGCGGTTACTCCCACATCGGCATGCCAGGCCAGAACAAACCGGGCTGGATCGGCAAGCCGTGCCCGGAAGTTGAAGTGCGGATCGCCGAGACGGGGGAGGTCATGGTACGCAGTGGCGCGACCATGCTCGGCTATTTCAAGGAACCGGAAAAAACCGCCGACACCATTACCGAGGATGGCTTCCTGCGCACCGGCGACAAGGGCGAGCAAGACGCCGAAGGCAATCTGCGCCTGACCGGGCGCCTGAAGGAAATCTTCAAGACCAGCAAAGGCAAATACGTGGCGCCAGCACCGATTGAAAACCGCCTGGCCGTGCATTCGCGTATCGAACAGGTGTGCGTGGTGGGTGATGGCTTGAGTGCACCGTTGGGGTTGTGCGTGTTGTCGGCGGTCGGCCAACAGGATGCCGGCGGGGCCGCACGCGCCGGTTTGCATTCGAGCCTGGAAAAGCTGCTGGAAGAGGTCAACGGCGCGCTCGACAAGCATGAACAGCTGCGGCGCCTGGTGGTGGTCAAGGACAGTTGGGCCGTGGAAAACGGTTTTCTCACCCCGACGCTGAAGATCAAGCGCAATGTGATCGAGGCGGCGTACGGTGAGCGTTTTGAAGAATGGAGCGAGCGCAGCGAAGCGGTGCTGTGGCAGGATTGATCCACCAACAAAACCAACAAGGAACCCCTGCGATGAGTCTGTGGCGCACCACCCCGAACATCGAGCAGTTGAACGCGATCCAGAAAAATACCATCGGCGAAGTGCTGGACATCCGTTTCGAGGCTTTTGACGATGAGTCCCTGACCGCCAGCATGGTCGTCGATCACCGTACCCATCAGCCTTACGGCTTGCTGCATGGCGGCGCGTCGGTGGTGCTGGCCGAATCGGTCGGCTCGATGGCCAGCTACCTGTGCATCGATGCCAGCAAGTTCTATTGCGTGGGCCTGGAAATCAACGCCAACCATTTGCGCGGCCTGCGCAGCGGGCGGGTGACGGCGGTGGCCAAACCGATCCACATCGGTCGCACGACCCATGTCTGGGACATTCGGCTGACCAGCGATGAGGGCAAGGCCAGCTGTGTGTCGCGGTTGACCATGGCGGTGGTGCCGCTGGGTGAGAATCCGCCGTTACGTTGACGGTTTGAAATCAAAAGATCGCGGCCTGCGGCAGCTCCTGCCACCATTCCTGGTAGTTATGGTCATTGCTGTAGGACACGGTCTTACGGACAATCAACGTCTGTTTTCGCTCATGGATTTGCAGGTATGTCGCAACAGATCTTTTTCGCCCACGCCAATGGTTTTCCTTCGGGGACCTACGGCAAGTTGTTTGCGGCGTTGGCACCGGAGTTTCAGGTGACGCATCTGGAGCAGCACGCCCACGACCCGCGTTACCCGGCGGACGACAACTGGTACAACCTGGTGGATGAGCTGATCCATCACCTGCAACAACAGGCTGAGCCCGTGTGGGGCGTCGGTCACTCCTTCGGTGGGGTGTTGCACCTGCATGCGGCCTTGCGTTGCCCCGAGTTGTATCGAGGGGTGGTGATGCTCGACTCGCCAGTGCTGACCCGAGCCGATCAATGGGTCATTCGTGCGGCCAAACGCTTCGGTTTCATCGACCGTCTGACGCCGGCCGGCCGTACCCTGGGTCGCCGTGAAGAGTTCACCGACCTGGAAAGCGCCCGGAAATACTTTGCCGGTAAAACCCTGTTTCGCGGTTTCGACCCCGAATGCTTCGATGCCTACCTGCAACATGGCTTGCACCAGGTCGGCGACAAGCTGCGCCTGCGGTTCGACCCGGCCACGGAAATCAGCATCTATCGCGGCGTGCCGCACACCAGTCCGGGCAGTACCCGCAAGTTGCAAGTGCCACTGGCGGTGGTTCGCGGGCACAACAGCCGCGTGGTGATGCGCCATCACGCCAGTTCGGTCGACCGCCTGCCGTTGGGCGAGTCGTTGACCATGCCCGGCGGCCACATGTTTCCGCTCGAGCGTCCCCTTGATACCGCGCAAATGCTCAAAGGCCTGTTCCATCGCTGGGGCGGTCGTCAACAACAGGATTGCGCATGAGCCACGCCGTCGAAGAAGTCCGCCTGAACCTGCCGCACATCGAACTGGCAGCGCACCTGTTCGGTCCTGAAGACGGTTTGCCGGTCATTGCCCTGCATGGCTGGCTGGACAACGCCAACAGCTTTGCCCGACTGGCCCCCAAACTCAAAGGCCTGCGCATCATCGCGCTGGACATGGCCGGTCACGGTCATTCCGGGCATCGCCCGCCGGGCGCCGGTTACGCCATGTGGGACTATGCCCACGATGTGCTGCAAGTCGCCGAACAGCTTGGACTGAAGAAGTTTGCGCTGATGGGCCATTCGATGGGCGCCATCGCTTCGCTGATCATCGCCGGGTCGATGCCCGAGCGGGTCACCCACCTGGCGTTGATCGACGGCATCATTCCTCCTACAGACAAAGGTGAAAACGCTGCCGAGCGGATGGGCATGGCCCTGCAGGCGCAACTGGATCTGCGGGAGAAGCGCAAACCGGTCTACGACACCCTCGACCGTGCCATTGAAGCGCGCATGAAGGGCCTGGTGGCGGTCAGCCGCGAGGCCGCGGAACTGCTGGCACAGCGTGGTCTGATGCCGGTATCGGGTGGTTATACCTGGCGCACCGACAATCGCCTCACGCTGCCATCGCCGCTGCGCCTGACCACCGAGCAGGCCATGGCCTTCGTCCAGCGGGTCACATGTCCTGCAACGCTGGTGGTCGCTGCCGACGGCATGCTCGCCAAACACCCCGAGTTGCTGGAGCGTCTACCCTTTAGCCGGGAACAACTGCCAGGCGGCCACCATTTGCACCTGAATGACGAGTCCGGTGCCGATCTTGTCGCAGACTGTTTCAATCGGTTTTTCGCCATTCCTTGACTTGCGCCGGGCAACTGTCGAGGCTTGGCGGGTTGAAAAGGGAGACAACCATGATAGATCTCTACACCGCTGCGACCCCGAATGGCCACAAGGTCTCTATCGTGCTCGAGGAACTCGGCCTGCCCTACAGGGTGCATGCCTTGAGTTTCGACAAGAAGGAGCAGAAGTCTGCGGACTTCCTCAAGATCAACCCCAATGGCCGGATTCCGGCGATTGTCGACCGCGCCAACGGCGATTTCGCCGTGTTCGAGTCCGGCGCCATCCTGATTTACCTCGCAGAACAGACCGGCAAACTGATGCCGAGCGACCCGAAGGGACGTTCGCTGGTGTTGCAGTGGCTGATGTTCCAGATGGGTGGCATCGGCCCGATGCAGGGCCAGGCGAATGTGTTCTTTCGCTACTTTCCGGAAAAACTCCAGGGCGCCATCGACCGCTATCAGCATGAAACCCGTCGCCTCTACGAAGTGCTCGACACGCGTTTGCAACGCGTGGAGTTCCTCGCCGGCGAATACAGCATTGCCGACATCGCCACCTTTCCCTGGGTGCGCGGTTACGAGTGGTCGGGCGTCTCGGTGGAGGGCTTGACGGCGTTGCAACGCTGGATGGCCACCCTGGAGGCCCGGCCGGCGGTGCAGCGTGGTCTGCAGGTACCGCAACGCGCCGATGAAGCCAGTGTCATCAAGGGCGCCCAGGCCATGCTGATCCGATGAGTCTATCCATGCGTTCATTCAGTTTGCTGGTGCTGTGCAGTTTCAGTCCCTTGTTGTTCGCCGCCGATCTTCCGGGCAGTCAGGACCTGCCGATAGTGCCGCGTATGGTCGACGCCCAGATTGTCGACTATCGCCCTGCCGCCGAACTGGAGCGGATCTACCCCTTGGGCTCGATCCGCAAGATCAGTGGCCTGTTACGTTTCGACGGTCAGGTCAGTGCCCGCGGCAACGTCACTTCGGTGACCTACGAGTTGCCAGCGGAGCATTCATCCATCGAGGCGTTCACCGCGGCCCGCGAGGCTTTGCAAAAACAGGACGCCGGGTTGCTCTTTTGGTGCCAGGCGCGCGATTGCGGCGAAAGCAGCCTCTGGGCCAATGAAGTCTTCGGCAACGCCAAGCTGTACGGCGCCGATGATCAACAAGCCTATTTGCTGCTGCGACTTGCCGCGCCACGGGACAACACGCTCGTCGCGCTGTACAGCATCACCCGCGGCAATCGCAAAGCCTACCTGCATGTCGAGCAGTTCGACGCTACGGCACCGCTGGGTGAGTTGTTGCCGACCTCCGCGACTTTGCTGCGTGAACTCAAGAGCACCGGCGAACTGGATTTTTCCACGTTGAGCGGCGCACCTGACGAGACCTGGCTGCGCCTGATTTCCCGCGGACTGAATCTGGACACCACCTTGCGGGTCAGTATTTCCGGAGCGAACGCCGAAGCCTGGCGTCAGGCCCTGATTGCCCAGGGCGTGCGTGCCGCGCGGATGGAAGCCGGCAGTGCCGAGGGCTCTGGCCTGCACATCGAGCTATTGCGGTAGGCTGTACCGGGCGAGCGTGCATACTGCGTTCGTCTACTCTTTTGCTGACTGATATTTTCGGGATTTTCGATGATCAATAACGATCGCCTGTTGGTGCAGATCCTGCTCGTGGTGCTGTTCGGCGCGAGCTTCTGGGTGATGGCACCGTTCTGGTCGGCGATGTTCTGGGCCGCAGTCCTGGCATTTGCCAGTTGGCCGCTGATGCGCTTGCTGACCCGTTGGCTCAATGGCCGCGAGTCTCTGGCGGCGGCATTGCTGACACTGGGCTGGATGTTGCTGGTCGCGGCACCGCTGGTGTGGCTGGGTTTCAACCTTGCCGATCATGTGCGTGATGCCACCGCATTCATCAAGGATGCGCAGGTCGAGGGGTTACCCGAAGCACCGGTCTGGCTGGGTTCGATTCCCTTGGTGGGCGAGCGGTTGGTCGGGATCTGGAACAGCATCGATGAGCAGGGCGCGGCGATGATGGTGGCGCTCAAGCCTTATCTGGGGCAGGTGGGTAACTGGTTGCTGGCGCGCAGCGCGCAGATCGGCGGCGGTATTCTCGAACTGACCCTGAGCATGGTTTTCGTGTTCTTTTTCTATCGTGACGGGCCGCGTCTGGCGGCGTTTGTACACACTTTGCTGGAGCGGCTGATCGGTCAACGGGCCGGCTACTACATTGAACTGGTAGCGGGCACGGTACAGCGGGTGGTGAACGGTGTGATTGGCACAGCGGCGGCCCAGGCGATCCTGGCGCTGATCGGGTTCCTGATTGCCGGCGTACCGGGTGCGCTGGTACTCGGCATTGTCACCTTCATGCTCAGCCTGATCCCGATGGGACCGCCGCTGGTGTGGATTCCGGCGACCGCGTGGCTGGCCTGGAAAGGCGAGTACGGGATGGCCATATTCCTCGGCATCTGGGGCACATTCGTCATCAGCGGTGTCGACAACGTGCTCAAGCCGTACCTGATCAGCCGTGGCGGTAACCTGCCGCTGGTCATTGTGCTGCTTGGGGTGTTTGGCGGATTGATTGCCTTTGGCTTTATCGGCCTGTTCATCGGCCCGACATTGCTGGCGGTGGCCTATAGCCTGTTGATCGACTGGAGCAAGACTCAGGCACGGGTTGAGGATCGCCTGCCCTGAAGGTCCAGGATCCGTAGCCCACTGAGCCGCTGAGGGTCAGTGGGCTTTTTGTTGCGGTACAGGGCCTCATCGCGAGCAGGCTCGCTCCCACAAAGGGGCTGTGTGGCTTACAAATACGTGGTAGACGGATAACTGCAGTCACGGGGGTTCTTCCAGTGTCAACTGCCCGCCCTATGGCCTCGGGGGCTAGTCTTGCCTGAGCCATTTCGACGATTTACCGATCATCGGGTCCCGCAGTGGCGCTGGTTCCGCTACAATGCGCGCCGATTTCGACTTGCCTGAGAGCCCACTCATGTCCGCCTGCCAGACTCCTATCATCGTCGCCCTGGATTTCCCTACCCGTGACGCCGCACTGAAGCTGGCCGATCAGTTGGACCCGAAGCTGTGCCGGGTCAAAGTCGGTAAGGAACTCTTCACCAGCTGTGCTTCGGAAATCGTCGGCACCCTGCGCGACAAGGGTTTCGAAGTGTTCCTGGACCTCAAGTTCCACGACATCCCGAACACCACCGCGATGGCCGTCAAGGCCGCTGCGGAAATGGGCGTGTGGATGGTCAACGTGCATTGCTCCGGCGGCCTGCGCATGATGGCCGCGTGCCGTGAGGTGCTGGATCAGCGCAGCGGTCCCAAACCACTGCTGATCGGCGTAACCGTGTTGACCAGCATGGAGCGTGAAGATCTGGCAGGTATCGGTCTGGACATCGAGCCGCAAGAGCAGGTTCTGCGCCTGGCCGCCCTGGCGGAAAAAGCCGGGATGGACGGCCTGGTGTGCTCGGCCCTGGAAGCCCAGGCGCTGAAATCGGCACATCCGTCGCTGCAACTGGTGACCCCGGGGATTCGTCCGGCGGGCAGTGCCCAGGACGATCAGCGTCGCATCCTGACGCCACGTCAGGCACTGGATGCCGGTTCCGACTATCTGGTGATCGGCCGTCCGATCAGCCAGGCGGCTGATCCGGCGAAGGCGTTGGCCTCGGTCGTGGCTGAACTGGCTTAACCCGACACCGAAAATCAAAATGTGGGAGCGGGCTTGCTCGCGAATGCGGTGGATCAGTCAATAAATATGTCGGCTGACACACCGTATTCGCGAGCAAGCCCGCTCCCACAGTGGTTTTGGGGTTAGTTCAAATATCGGGTCAAACCTTCAGCACCAGCTTCCCGAAATTCTCGCCGTTGAACAATTTCATCAGCGTCTCCGGGAAAGTCTCCAGTCCTTCGACGATGTCTTCCTTGCTCTTGAGTTGCCCCTTGGCCATCCAGCCGGCCATTTCCTGGGCGGCGCTGGCGTATTGGGCGGCGTAGTCCATCACCACAAAACCTTCCATGCGCGCGCGGTTGACCAGCAGCGACAGGTAATTGGCCGGTCCCTTGACCGCTTCCTTGTTGTTGTACTGGCTGATGGCACCGCAAATCACCACCCGCGCCTTCATGTTCAGGCGGCTCAACACCGCATCGAGAATGTCGCCCCCCACATTATCGAAATACACGTCGACACCTTTCGGGCACTCGCGCTTGAGGCCGGCGAGGACGTCTTCGCTCTTATAGTCGATAGCACCGTCGAAACCCAGTTCATCGATCAGGAACTTGCACTTGTCCGCGCCGCCGGCGATGCCAACCACCCGGCAGCCTTTGATCTTGGCGATCTGCCCGGCAATGCTGCCCACAGCGCCGGCCGCACCCGAGAGCACCACGGTGTCACCGGCCTTCGGCGCGCCGACGTCGAGCAGGGCGAAGTAGGCCGTCATCCCGGTCATGCCCAGTGCTGACAGGTAACGTGGCAGCGGTGCCAGTTTCGGATCGACCTTGTAGAAACCTCGCGGCTCGCCGAGGAAAAAATCCTGCACCCCGAGGGCGCCGTTAACGTAGTCCCCGACCGCGAAGCCCGGATTGTTCGACGCGATGACTTTGCCCACGCCCAAGGCGCGCATGACTTCGCCGAGCCCGACCGGCGGGATGTAGGACTTGCCCTCGTTCATCCAGCCGCGCATGGCCGGATCCAGGGACAGGTATTGGTTTTCGACCAGGATCTGGCCCTCCGCCGGCTCACCGACCGGTACTTGCTGGTAGGTGAATGTCTCGCGGGTCGCCGCGCCAACCGGACGTTTGGCGAGCAGGAATTGGCGATTGGTCTGGGAGGTCATGACAGGCACTCAAGATGAATGAAGCTTTGTTGATAGCCGGTCAGCGCCGATGCCGCAAGTTTGGCTGATGCGGCGAATGCAGGTTGATCCAGTGCAGTGATAGTTGGTACGGCAGTTCCATCACTGCAACTCATGGGCGCCCAACCGGAGTCCTGATAGTGCTGCCGCGTTCAGCACCTCCATGGCTAGACTGGCCCTGCGCGATACCCCGCTTAATTCTCTTCGAGGACATAACAATGAGCATGACGTTTTCCGGCCAGGTGGTTGTGGTGACAGGCGGGGCGGCCGGTATTGGCCGCGCGACCGCCCAGGCATTTGCCGCCGAGGGCCTTAAGGTCGTAGTGGCCGATATGGACACGGCGGGCGGCGAGGGCACGGTGGCGCTGATTCGTACGGCCGGTGGCGAGGCGACCTTCGTGCGCTGCAACGTTACCCTGGAAAACGATGTGAAAAATCTGATGGAGGAGGTGATCAATACTTACGGTCGCCTTGACTATGCCTTCAACAATGCCGGCATCGAAATCGAAAAAGGCAAGCTGGCCGACGGTTCGCTTGACGAGTTCGACGCAATCATGGGCGTTAACGTCAAAGGCGTCTGGCTGTGCATGAAATACCAGTTGCCGTTGCTGCTGGCGCAAGGGGGGGGCGCGATCGTCAATACGGCATCGGTGGCGGGCCTCGGGGCAGCGCCGAAAATGAGCATCTACGCCGCCTCCAAGCATGCGGTGATCGGCCTGACCAAGTCGGCGGCCATTGAGTACGCCAAGAAAAAGATCCGGGTCAACGCCGTGTGCCCGGCGGTGATCGACACCGACATGTTCCGTCGCGCTTATGAAACCGACCCGAAAAAAGCCGAGTTCGCCAATGCCATGCATCCGGTCGGTCGCATCGGCAAGGTCGAAGAAATCGCCAGCGCGGTGCTGTATCTGTGCAGCGATGGCGCGGCCTTCACCACAGGGCACTCATTGGCCGTGGACGGTGGCGTGACAGCGTTCTGAAACTGCACTCCACAATGCAGAAAACACGGAACCTGTGGGAGCGGGCTTGCTCGCGAATGCGGTGGATCAATCAATAAATATGTCGACTGACACGCCCTCTTCGCGAGCAAGCCCGCTCCCACAGTTTTTTTGGTTCCTCGAAGGGGCCGGGCAATGTGTTTCAAATAATTAGATCGAATGGTTTTGGCGGCGTTGTCGCACATGCCTTCGAATCCTCCTGTGATTAACTGCTTCCCGCAAAATCAACAGGAGTTTGCTTGCTCATGGAGTTGAGAATCGACCGACAGGCGCTGGTGCCCGTCGTACAGCAAATTGTTGACGCGCTGACCTGCTGGCTCCATTCCAGCGGGGTATCGCCCGGTACACGCCTGCCTTCGGTGCGACAGATCGCGCGGATCAATTTGCTCAGTCAGTCAAGCGTCACTCAGGCCTGTGAACGCCTGGTGACGCAGGGGATGCTGGCGGCAGGTCATGGGGCCGGCTATACAGTTGCCGACCCGGCATTGGTCGCGTACGCAAGTCACGAGCCCGCGTGGTTTGAGGGGGCCGAACCCGAGTACGGGCCGTGGTCGGGTGAGTTGAGGCTGGGCTGTGGCGGGCTGCCTGAAAGCTGGCGCGAGACCGACGATCTGATTTACGCAATCCGGCAAGTCAGTCGTACCGATACGGCCAGTCTGTTCAACTACAGCACCCCGCTGGGTTTGCCAGCCTTGCGGCAACAGATACTCAAGCGCCTCAGGCAGCTGGACATCCAGGTGCAGGACAACCGGATCATGACCACGGCGGGTGCCAGTCAGGGACTCGACCTGATTGTGCGGGCACTGTTCAAGGCCGGTGATTGTGTGGTTGTGGAGAGCCCCGGTTATCCGCTGCTGTTCGATCTGCTCAGGCTGCACGGCATCCACATGGTCGAGGTGCCGCGAACACCGCGCGGGCCGGACGTGGACGTGCTCGAATCGGTGCTGGCCAAGCACCGGCCTCAAGGGCTGCTCATCAATAGCTTCTTTCACAACCCGACCGGCAGCAGCCTTTCGCTCGGGGTGGCGCGTCGTGTGCTGCAACTGGCCAGGGCCTTTGGCGTGCAGGTGATCGAGGACGACGTCTATGCGGATTTGCGCAGCGGTTGCGGTACGCGACTGGCTGCGCTGGACGACAGCGTGGTCTACGTTGGCAGCTATTCAAAGACCCTCAGCAGTTCCTTGCGGGTCGGTTTCGTGGTGGCCGATTGCACAGTCATTACGCGTCTGGCCGAGGTCAAGATGATCTCTGGCATGGGCGCCTCGCGATTTTGCGAGGCGGTGCTGGCGTGCCTGTTGGCTAATGGTGCCTACGGCAAACTGGTGCAACGTCAGCGCCAACGCTTGAACAACGACCGGCTGGCGGTGTTGCAAATGCTCGAGGATGCCGAATGGGAAGTCTTCGGCAAGCCGGCGGGAGGCCTGTTTGTCTGGGCGCGATCACGAATGTCCGACTACGATCAGGTGCTGGCCCGGGCACGCCGTCTGGGTGTGGTGTTGTCATCGAAGAGCGCCTTCAACGCCTCGGGTGGGGTCAGTGACTGGCAGCGTATCAATGTGGCCTATGCTTGCGACCCGCGTGCCCGTGCGTTCTTTCAGGCCACTGCTCGGGATCGACCTCGAGCGTTCTGAAAGCGACGCTGGCGTAGCTTTTTGCCATTATTCCGGCGCCAGAGCCTTGTGTTGCCACTGGCCCGTTGCGAATCTGCGTCTACAGACTTTGGCAGGGGACTAAGTGCAATGAATTCGGCCGTGCAAGGACGTTTTGCCAACCTCGGTATGGCGAAAAAACTGGGTGTCGGGTTTGTCCTGGTGCTGTTATTGACTGCACTGGTGGCGGGCATTGGCGTGTGGTCCCTGCAAACCATCAGCCAGCGCTTCGACGGACTCAAGCAAATGTCATCGCTCAACAGCGGTTTGCTCAAGGTCCGGTTGCTGGAGCAGGAATACGCCTTGCACGGCAATCCGAAAACCGTCGATGCCCTGCACGAGGGCGTCGATGGCTTGATCGCACTGGCCGGCCAGCTCAAGGCCGCGTCGGCGGCCAATGTGCCAGTGATGAATGATGTCGAACAGTCACTGGGCGCTTATCGCAAGGCCTTCGACGAGTTTGTCTCGCTCACCCAGGCCAAGGACCTGGCGCTGGAAATGGCCAGTTGGTCGGTGTCCAGCGTGGCCAATAATCTTGATGTATTGCAATCGGGGCTTGCCGATGACGGCGCTTATACGCTGAAAGATTCCGAAGGCAAGGACGGCGCGCAATTCATCGAGCAGGCCGGTCAGGTCAGCCAGGTTTCACGCTTGATGCTGCAAGCCATGAATGAAGCGCGCGTGCGCCTGGATCAAAGCCGCAAAGGCGACGACAGCGCCGGGCAGGGCAAGATCGAACAGGCCAGCCAGGCATTGGCCCAGGCCGAGCAGCTCAAGACCGCGGTCAAGGACGAGGGTTACCAGACCGTCCTCAATGAGGTGACGGGTCATATCGCCGGTTTCAGTGACAAGCTCGCCGAGTACACCGGCCTGCTGGAACAGGAAAAAACCGTTTATCAACAGTTGCACCAACGCGCAGCCCAAGTGGTTGAGCGGGTGGATCAGGCTTATGTCGCTGAAGATCAGGCAATGCAGGCCGAACTGAAAAAGAACTCGATGCTGATCCTCGGCTCTTCCGCTCTGGCGTTGCTGGTCGGGCTGGTTGCTGCGTGGTTCATCACCCGGTTGATCGTGGCGCCGCTGCGCAGTGTGATCCAGGTGGCGCAGCAGATTGCTTCAGGGGATTTGAGTGCGACCATCGACGTGACCCGGCGTGACGAAATTGGCCAGTTGATGCAGGCCATGCAACAAATGGGCACCGGGCTCAGCCATATCGTCAGCGGCTTGCAGTCGGGTATCGAACAATTGGCCACTTCCGCCCAATCGCTGTCGGCAGTGACGGAACAGACCAATCTCGAAGTCAGCACGCAGAAAGAGGAAACCGAACAGGTCGCCACCGCGATGAATCAGATGACGGCCACGGTGCATGATGTCGCGCGCAACGCAGAGGAAGCAGCCCTGGCGGCGCAAACGGCTGACGGCAAGGTTGAAACTGGTCAGCAGGTGGTGCGCCAGAGCATGGCGCGGATCGAGCAATTGGCGGACTCGGCCAACTCGGCCAGCTCGAGCATTGAAAGCCTGAGTGCGGAAATCCAGAACATCGGCACGGTCTTGAGTGTGATCAAAAGCGTGGCAGAGCAGACCAACCTGCTGGCATTGAACGCGGCGATCGAGGCGGCCCGTGCGGGTGAGCAGGGCAGGGGCTTTGCGGTGGTGGCCGATGAAGTGCGTGCACTGGCCAGGCGAACCCAGCAATCGACCGAGGAAATCGAACGCCTGGTCAGCGCTTTGCGCTCGGCGGCGCAGTCGTCAGTGCAGCAGATCCAGAGCAGTGGCGAGTTGGTGAAGCTGGCGGTCAGCGATGCCTTGCAGACCGAGAGCGCACTGGGAAGTATTGCGGCGGCGGTATCGTTGATCCAGCAGATGAACCAGCAGATCGCCGCGGCAGCCGAGGAACAGAGCTCGGTGGCCGAAGAGATCAACCGCAGTGTCACCAGTATTCGCGCCAGTGCCGATCAATCATCGCTGGCGATGCAGGGCAATGCCGCCTCCAGTATCGAGTTGGCGCAACTGGGGGTTGAGCTGAAGGGGATGGTGGGGCATTTCAGGCTTTGAAATGATCATCGGCCAGGCCAAAAAAAGGATCATCACGCAATACCGGGAAACTGTAGGAGCAGCCGGTCGACGCTCGATTGCTGGCGATGGGCTCAAGTGCGCCACGTTTATCCAGTTTGCGCGTCATCGTTAAAGTCCATCGCGAGCAAGCTCGCTCCTACAGAAGAGCAAAAAAAAACCACCTTGCGGTGGCTTTTCTGTTTTCGCTGATCAGTCGTAGATCACTTTCTTTTTCCAGTCCGCGTCAGCTTCGACGTCTTTGAGGCCTTCGGTCAATTGGTTGACCTCGCCTTCGACCGGCGCAATGCGATCCATGACCTGGTCATTGGCGCGGGCCAGGAGTTTTTCCAGGTATTCCAGTTGCTCGGCGTAGACCTGTGGTTCCTGTTGCTTGCGCAGGTATTGCACGCCGCGCTCGAATGCCAGGCGAGCCTGCCCGGGCTGGTTCTGTTGCAGAGAGTGCTGGCCGAGGTTGTTGAAGAACTCGATGTGCAGCAGCACCAGGATGTGGCGCACTTCACGAATCCAGCGCTTGGCTTCGCTGGGGGGCAGGAAGCCGTCCTGTGCCGCGCGGGTAATCTGGCCGTGCAGGGCTTCAAGCAGGAAACGTACATCCTTGGCCTTGGCTTCGGTCTGGATCGGTGCCGGCGGATTGTTGACCGGGATCGATTCACCCTGGCCGACAAGGGCCTCCAGTTCGGCGATCCGTGCCTTGAGGTTGGCACTGGATTTTTCCAGGTTGAGCAGGCGCTGGCAGACATTGAGCTCCAGGCGGGTCAACAGCAGTTTGAGTGCCGGGGTCATCAACTGGCCGGGGAAAGTCTCGGTGATTTCACCGCAGCGTCGCAGACGATCGTTGAGCTCGATCTTGGTACGGGCCTTTTCCAGCTTGTTGTTTTCCACCACATGGTTCATGTAGCCAATGGCGATCAACAGGGCGATCCCGACTACAACTAGCAGGGTGATCATGAGTGGCGTCACCGGTAAGACCTCTTTTTAGGGTACGCATGCGAGTCTGGTGGCTTGGCATTTGAGCGCCTGGGCCCGCATGAAGGGTTGGATCGGACATGCTTGCGCTTATATCGGCCGCAGCCTCGCTTCTATAAATGGTGGCACGCGATATACAGATTGCCATCACTGGCGGACTATAACGTCTTGGCGAGTGCCAGAATATAGGCGTCAAACACCGGGCAGCGGAAAATCCGCAAAGGCGTCCAAAAGCAGGTCGAAGTCATTGATTTAAATAAATTTATATCAGGGGGTTGACGACCTCTCAATCCATCCATAGAATGCGCGCCACTTGCAGCGTAAAGCACACAGCGAAACGAAGCAGGGAGTGAATGTTGTACGTGTGTCCCCTTCGTCTAGTGGCCTAGGACACCGCCCTTTCACGGCGGTAACAGGGGTTCGAGTCCCCTAGGGGACGCCAATGCGGGAATAGCTCAGTTGGTAGAGCACGACCTTGCCAAGGTCGGGGTCGCGAGTTCGAGTCTCGTTTCCCGCTCCAATTTTAAACAGCGTTGCTTTCGGGCAGGGCTGAGTGAAACCAGAACCAAGTCTTCGGATGCGGATCTGGGCACCGAAACACACACCATGTGTTCCGGGCAGCGTGTCCCCTTCGTCTAGTGGCCTAGGACACCGCCCTTTCACGGCGGTAACAGGGGTTCGAGTCCCCTAGGGGACGCCATTTGCGGGAATAGCTCAGTTGGTAGAGCACGACCTTGCCAAGGTCGGGGTCGCGAGTTCGAGTCTCGTTTCCCGCTCCATATTTAACAAAAACGCCGCTCATTGAGCGGCGTTTTTGTTTGCGCTTAAAAAACCGGATCAACCGCTGAGGCTTTGTACCAGGCTTTCGAGCGCTTCAGTGGTTTTCTCATCCTGCACCTGTTGCGCAGCTGCGGCCGCTTTGAGTTGGCGTGCCAGGCGGTATTCGCTGGGCGTGCAGTTTGCGAACTGCTTGAAGGCACGGGCGAAATAGGAAGGATCTTTGAAGCCGGCCTCATAGCCGATGCTGGTAATCGGCATCTGGCTGTTGTCGAGCAGATCTTTGGCGAAGTTCATGCGCTTGTCCAGGATGTAATCCGTGAAGCCAAGTCCATTGGCTTCCTTGAACAGGCGGCTGAAGCGAAATGTCGTCATGCCGCAACGCTGCGCCAACTCCCTCTGATCGATGCTGTCTCGAAAGTGCTGTTCGATGTACAGCATGACATTGCTCAGCGCCTGGTGTTTTTGGTGTCCTGAGGTCCGCCGGATGCTGTCCGGCAGGGTCGGAGAGTGGTCGATTTGCGATGACTTGCCCTGGCCGTTGGCATTTCGGCGCAGCTCGCAGAGCTGTAGCACCGCCGCCAGGTAACGCTTCTTCTCGGTGGTCGAGAGCGGGAGCACCATGTATTCCCAGACGCTGGAGCGCATGGCCCATACCGCCAGTTCCTCCGAGTGCTGCACGGTGAACATGGTGATCGGGATGCTGGGGGTGGTGCGCTTGATCTCCAGCAATAGCTTCAAACCCGGCGTGTCAGGGCGATCAAAATGGACGCAGATCATGTCTGCCTGTTCCCTGACGGGCAGCACGGAGTTTTTTGCCAGTTTGCAGTCGCAGGCGTCCTCGAACTGCGTGACGAGTTCTTTCGTGGACCGATCATGAGTCAGATCGAACCACAGGAGCGATGGCCTTTTGGTCAAAATGGACGTCATGTCTCTACTCTTGAGGTTCTAGTGACTCTCTTTGCCAGTATTACCAATGTGCCATCAATTTGCAGATTAAATCCTGATAGAAAAGACGATTTTTAGTTCTATTCGCTCTATGGGTTATCTGGAAGGCAGCTCCGGGCGATTATTTGCTTGGGTGTCTTCGAAAAAACCGGGCTTAACCGCCTGTCGCTTGTGAATCAATGGCAATTGCCTTTGCGTTTCAATGCCTTGTTTACCCCCTCTGTTACTTCTGTAAAGGCCAAAGCTGCGTATTTGGCCACCCCGCAAAAAAGTCCTAGCGATGCGCAAAATCCTCCTAACGCCTATGCCTTGCCCCTGACTAGTGTTGCATCAGGCAGCGCAGAAAGTACTGCCTCAGAAAAAACAACATTCGAGTGAGGTGGGCAAAATGATCATGCAAACAATCAAGGCTTCGGTAGTGAAGTTCATCAAAGACGAAGATGGTCTGACTATTGTGGAATACGCGGTGGCGGGTGGACTAATAACCCTGGCGGTTGTCACTGCTTTTACCACCTTGGGCACCGCTATCACCACCCAGCTCGGTAGGCTAGCTACTTGTATGGTCCCCGGTGGGGCGTGCGTGTAAGTCTATTCCCTGTGAGAGATGCAGCAGAAAACATTCAAGTGAGGTGGGCAAAATGATCATGCAAACGATCAAGGCTTCGCTAGTGAAGTTCGTCAAGGACGAAGATGGTCTGACCATTGTGGAATACGCGGTGGCGGGTGGGCTAATAACCCTGGCGGTTGTCACTGCTTTTACCACCTTGGGCACCGCCATTACCACCCAGCTCGGTAGGCTAGCTACTTGTATGGTCCCCGGTGGGGCGTGCGTATAAGTCTATTCCTAGTGAGAGATGCAGCGATGCCTATTGAGCAGATGTTTACATCAATTGTTCTGTTAGGGCTGCTAGGTATTGCGGTGGTGAGCGACCTTCGTCGCCACCGCATCCCCAACCTGCTGGTTCTTTTAGGACTTGTTTTGGGTTTGACCAGTCAGGCTTACGCCAGTGGAGTTGAGGGGCTTGGTAATGCTGCGCTGGCCATGCTGATCGGCTTTGCAGTGTTTCTACCCTTGTACGCCCTAGGCGGTATGGCCGCCGGGGACGTCAAGTTGATGGCCATGGTTGGATGTTTTTTTACACCGCTTGACGCGTTGTGGACGGCGCTTTTCAGTCTGGCGGCCGGTGGTTTGTGCGGTTTTTTGATCATCCTTTTTCGTGGCCAGCTGCTGCAAACCTTAGCGCGCTACGGGTTGATATTAAGGGCACGAACCTACTTGGCTCCGGCGGTAGATGAAGTGGCTGGAAAGCCTTTCCCATACTCCGTTGCAATTTTGCTCGGAACCCTGGCCAGTGGCTATTGGCTGCAGATCGGCCCATAGCCCAGGAGGCTAGTCATGCACGTCATCGTCGAAAGTGATGCCTACCCCAGCGATCGGGGAGCGGTGCAACGCCTGGCTCCTCAGCCCTGCACTGTCCGCGAAACTGGCCTGACGGACAGTTTTCTCGGTGAGTTGGTGTGCAAGCATTTGTTTGATGCCGGGGTGCTGGACATGTCGCGGCTGGTGGATCGCCTGGCGCTGACCGGCGCGGTACTTGAAGAGGTCCTGGCGTTTCTGCGCAAGGATGGCCGTGTCGAAGTGCTCGGCCAGGCGAGTCAAACCGGCGGGCAGATGTTGCGTTATGGCCTGACCGAACGTGGTCGCAGTGCCGCCCGTGATGCCCTGTCGCGCAGTGGCTATATCGGTGCGGCACCGTTCCCGGTGAGTACCTACCGCTCCCTGATCAAGCTACAGACCATTCACCATGGTCGCATCAACGCCAACGATATGCGCCATGCCCTTGCTGGCGTTGTGCTCACGGAGGAGATGCTCGATCAACTGGGTGTGGCGATGAACTCCGGGCGCGCAATCATGATTTATGGCCCCGCGGGTACCGGCAAGACTTATGTCAGCAGTCGGCTGATCCGTCTGTTCGCCGAGGCCATCTGGATCCCCCATGCCATCGTCATCAACGAGGCGGTGATCGAGATCTATGACCCGCAGGTGCATCAGCGGCTCGATGACAACGCTCAGCAGAACAGTCTGATGCTCAACGAAGGGATCGACCGTCGACTGCTGTGCTGCAAACGCCCGATCGTCATCACGGGCGGTGAGTTGAGCATGGAGCAACTGGACGTTCGCTATGACCCCTTCACCCGTCAGTACCAGGCCGCCTTGCAGCTCAAGGCCAGCAATGGCCTGTTCATCATCGACGACATGGGGCGCCAGCGCATGGCACCTGCCGAGCTGTTCAATCGCTGGATCGTTCCGATGGAAGAGAAACGCGATTTCCTTAACCTGGGTGGTGGTCGGCATTGCGAGCTGCCATTCGATCTGATTCTGGTGTTTTCCACCAACCTCAATCCTCTGGAGCTGGCCGATGAGGCCTTCCTTCGCCGGATTGGCTACAAGCTGCAGTTCGGTTACCTGAAGCCCGAGCAGTACGAAAAGATCTGGCGACAGGAAAGCGAGCGTCTGGGCATTTCCTATGACCCGCTGCTGGTGCGTTATGTGCTGCAAAGGCTTTATGCAAGTGAAGGCATGCCCCTGGTGCCTTGCCATCCCCGTGATCTCCTGAACATGGCACTCGATCGCCAGCGTTATATGGGCGGTTCCGGACCACTGTCACCGAAAGAGTTGGAATGGGCCTGGCACAACTACTTCGTCCAGCTCGACTTTCTTTGATACGGAGATACTGACATGAGCTCTCGTACTCTTACCTTGATAGGCGTTTCCCTGGTCATGGGCCTTGGGGCTGCATGGATGGCCGACTCCTGGCTGAGCGCGCGGCTCAATGCCAGCCCGGATGACCACCTTCGAAACGTGGTGGTCGCCACGGTGGAGATTCCATTCGGGCAGATGGTCGAGGCCCAGCAGGTCACGACCGTACGCATGCCCATGGATACGATCCCGGACGATGCCTTCGATGCCAGCGAAAAAGCCGTGGGCAAGATCGCAACGTTCGACATTCTCAGGGGCGACATTGTGCGAGGCGCGCGTCTGAGTGAGCACCTGGGGGGGAGCACCCTGGCTTCTTTGATTGCGCCTGACAAACGCGCCATATCGGTACGTGTGGACGATGTGGTCGGCGTGGGTGGATTCCTGTTGCCGGGAAACCGGGTCGATGTATTGGCGACCAAACGCACGGAGAATGCTGGCAATAACGCTGTGTCCAAGACCATCCTCGAGAATTTACGGGTGTTGGCGGTGGACCAGACTGCAGGTACCGACAAAACCCAACCGGTGGTGGTGCGTGCAGTGACGCTGGAGATGACGGCCGCAGAGGCTGAAGCTCTGGTCACGGCGCAGACGGAAGGCAAGTTGCAACTGGCGCTGCGTAACCCACTGAATCTCGAGAAGAAAACTGCGACCGTTGCACCAGCAGCACCTGCTGCGCCGGCCATGGCCGTGGCCACCGTCGCGGCGCCAAAGCGCGTGGTACAGCGCAGCGGCGAGGGGGCGGGTATCACCGTTATCCGCGGGACTGAAGCCAAAGTAGTCAACATTCGCTGACTTTGCGCAGCTGCCTGGGTACCACGTTATTGGCGGAGCCGATCCGGATCAGTATCGGCAATCGAGGGCTTGATGATGAATCTTCGTATTCAGCGGCCGTTCACTTCGACGCCAAGGCGCCAGGAAGGATCGGTGAGTGCATTGATGGTGATCGCGTTGGCGGCGATGGCCATGATGGCGGCGTTGGCTCTGGACGGCGGGCATATGATGCTGAACAAAACACGTCTGCAGAATGCGGTGGACGCCGCCGCCCTGAGTGGCGCCAAAACCCTGAGTCAGGTGGGGGGGGGCATCACCGGTGCCAGTACGACGCAAACCGCAGCGCTCAATACGCTGATACAGAATGCTAATGCCACAGGCAACAACGAATTGGCCACGGCGATAGGCGGCAACGCCAGTGCATTTGCAGTGGTGGAACTGGCAAGCAGCGTCTATGGCCCGTTCTCTTATCCTGGGCCGACGGATGCCAAGTACGTTCGGGTATCGGTATCGAGTTATGGCCTGACGGAGTTTTTCTGGAACTTCGCCCAGTCAATAGGCGTCGTGGGGAACAAGGCGGTGGCGGCGATCGCCACCGCAGGTCCCAGCCCTACTAGCCCCTGCGATCTCGCGCCTTTGATGGTCTGTGGTGACCCGGCTCAATACAACCCGGGCGCCGGTATGTTCTGGGGCTTCCAGTTTGGCGATTTAAATGTATTGAAGACGGCTTCCGGCAATAAGTCGCCCATTGGTCCAGGCAATTTTCAGTTGCTCGATTTTGGCTCGGGCGGCAATGCTGTCAGGGAGGAGATGGCCGGAGGCGGCAAGGTCTGCCGCAATGTGGGAGACAACGTCACGACCGAACCTGGCAACAAGGTCGGCCCTGCGTCTCAAGGCCTGAATACGCGCTTCGGCATCTACAACGGCCCGGTCAGTGCCTCGGCCTATCCGCCGGACCTGGTGACCACGTCCAGTAATCCCGCCATCACTGACGACGGTACAGGCCCGAAGTACCGGGGGCAAACCGTTACCTCGAGCAATGGCAATCTCACGGCAGGCGGCAACCCGATACTGGACTACAACGACTGGCGTGCGAGCGTTGCCGCGTGTGTGGCGGGGGGCAGTGGCTGTCAGAGCAATGGGGTGTTCGAGCGCCGGATGCTGAAAATCGTGGTGGGCAACTGCGCAGGAAAAAATAGTGGTTCAACCTCGATCCCCGTCCTCGGTTTTGGCTGTTATTTCGTGGTGCAGCCCATGGATGGCGGCGGCGGGGAAGCTGAGATCTTCGGCCAGTTCGTGAAGGAGTGTGAAGGCGACAACGTAGCCGGCCCCTCGCCGTCAACCGATTCCGGCCCGCAGATCATTCAGTTGTACAAAACCTATCTCACCGGCAGCGGTACTCCGAGCACTGACTCGTAGGGGGCGTCATGAGACTTTATGGATTTAAACATCGGCAGTGCCAGCAAGGCCTGGCCATGGTGGAATTCACCCTCGTCCTGCCGGTGTTGCTGTTGCTGATGCTGGGCTTCGGCGAGTTCGGTCGCATGTTCTATCAGTACAACGTGCTGCTGCAGGCCAGCCGCGATGCCGACCGTTTCGTCGCCAGTCAGGCCTGGGACTCGACCCTTGGCGCGGTCGCTCTGAGCAATACGCTACTGACCCAGACGAAAAATGTTGCGGTATATGGCGTGCCGGCCAATACCGGCACCGCAGTGTTGTCAGGGCTGACGACTGGCAACGTGGTCGTCGCCGCAGTGGGCACCGACCATGTGCGGGTCACCATCACTTACACGTTCTGCCCGGTGATTGGCGCTGGCAATTGCGCCGGAGCGCTTCCCGGTTTTTTTGGTAATCAGATTGCACTGGGCATTCCGCTGGTCGCCACTACCGTGATGAGGGCCCTGTGATGAACAGAAAACACATGCGCGGCACCTATACGGTGGAGTTCGCCATCGTTGGTCTGCTGGTGTTCACACTGTTGTTCGGCGTAGTGGAAATGGGCCGCCTGTACTTTACGGTCAATGCGCTGGATGAAGCCGTGCGTCGTGGTACGCGCTTGGCGGCGGTGTGCAATATCAGCGATCCGGTGGTGTTGCGGCGGGCGATCTTCAACGCGGCGGGGAATGCAGGTAATAGCCAGCTGATCGGCGATCTGGCCACCACCCACCTGACGCTGACCTATCTGGACGTCAATGGTGCTCTGGTGGCAAACCCCGCTGACACTGTCAGCGCCAACGGTTTTCGTGCCATCCGCTATGTCCGGTTGAGTCTGCAAAACTTCGTTTTCAATCTGTTCATTCCCGGGTTCGGCGTGCCCATCACCTTGCCTGCATTCAGGGCAACGTTGCCACGTGAAAGCCTCGGGCGTCATTCCGATTCCGGGGAGATCACGCCATGCTGAATACCAAGGAAACTCCAGCCTCTACCTCGACCGGCAAAGCCGGGCTACGGTTGCTGATCAGCAGCCGTGATGCCACGTCGTTGCGCGACCTGCAAGGCGTCTGCCAACGCATGCCCAGCCTGGAGGTGAGCACTCGGCTGGTGAGCAACGGGCATGTCGACCCGCTCTACGGTCTGGACCGGATGCCCGATCTGTTGCTGTTGCGCGTCAGCCATCTGTGGCGCGAGGAGCTGGCGGCACTGTTGCAGCGCCCGGCCCATGAGCGTCCGCCGATGCTGGTGTGCGGACTGCTGAGTGAACAGGAAGGCATGCGCCTGGCGATGCAGGCCGGCGCCCGTGACGTGCTGCCCGAGCCCGTCGCCGAGACGGAACTGGTCGCCGCCTTGAATCGGCTGGTTATGGAGGTTCGGACCGGCAGCGGGACAGAGGGGAAATTGCTCGCCGTGATCAGCGCCAAGGGCGGATCGGGCGGCACCATGCTGGCTTGCAACCTGGCTCAGCAGCTCAGCATGAAGGGTGGCAGTACCCTGTTGCTGGACATGGACCTGCAATTTGGAAGCGTGACGCATTACCTGGATGTGGCGCAAACCCACAGCCATCTGGAGGTGTTGCATCAGATCGACGGCATGGACAGTGTTGCGCTACGGGGTTTTTGCAGCCACTTCAGCCCGACTTTGCATGTGCTGGGTGGCCGTGCCGGAGAGCTGTGTCTGCCGCAGGATGCCCAGCCTGAGCAACTTGACACCCTGATGCAGTTGGCCCGCGCCAGTTATGACTGGGTAGTGATCGATCTGCCACGGCAAATCGACCACCTCACCGGCTCCGTACTGGAACAGGTCGATCGGGTGTACGTGGTGGTGCAGCAGAGCGTCAGCCATCTGCGCGATGCCAGCTCCCTGGTGCGGATTCTTCGCGAAGACCTGGGTGTGCGTGGGGATCAATTGCAGATCGTGGTCAACCGCTATGACAAGTCGGCAGCGGTCAGCCTCAAGGATATCGGCGAGGCGCTGCGCTGCACGAACCTGTCGAAATTACCCAACGACTTCAACCTGGTCAGCCAGAGCCAGAACACTGGCGTGCCGTTGGAGCTGCATGCTCCGAAGGCGGCGATCACCGCTGCCCTGCGCAACGTGGCCGATGACCTGGTCGGCAATCAGATGGCTGGAAAAAAAGGCGTGTTCAAACGCGCCTTCAACCGTTTTTTCGGGGGGTGACCCATGATCAGCGACTTTCGTAACCGCTTGCGTAAACAGTCCGGTAAACCCGGCCCGTCGCCGGCCAACCAGCCGGGTGACGATCTGCCGGATCCGGCAGACGAATTGATGGCTTGGGAGCATGCAATCCCGGACGTTCTTTACGAAACCAAAAGCCAGGTCACCCCGGTGGAAGCCGAGTGGCGAGAAAAGATCTACCAACAGTTGCTCAAGGTCATGGACCTGTCCTTGCTGGACTCCCTTGAACAGGCAGAGGCCGCGCGGCAGATTCGCGATATTTGCCAGCGTCTGCTCGATGAACACTCGGCACCGGTGAGTACTTCCAGCCGCCAGTTGATCATCAAGCAGATCACCGACGAGGTGCTCGGTCTGGGGCCTCTGGAACCGCTGCTGGCCGATCACAGTGTGTCCGACATTTTGGTCAACCGGCATGACTCAGTGTATGTCGAGCGCTTCGGCAAGTTGCAACGCACCGATGTGCGCTTTCGCGATGACCAGCATTTGCTGAACATCATTGACCGCATCGTTTCCAGCCTGGGCCGGCGTATCGACGAGTCCTCGCCGCTGGTGGACGCCCGGCTCAAGGACGGTTCGCGGGTCAACGCGATTATCCCGCCGCTGGCCATCGACGGCCCGAGCATGTCGATCCGGCGTTTTGCGGTGGACCTGCTCAATACCGACAGCCTGATCCAGGTGGGTACATTGACCCCGGCCATTGCCCTGCTGCTCAAGGCGATAGTGCGTGGGCGCTTGAACGTGCTGATTTCCGGTGGTACCGGCAGCGGCAAGACCACCATGCTCAATGTCCTGTCCAGTTTCATTCCGCACAACGAGCGGATCGTCACCATCGAGGATTCGGCCGAACTGCAACTGCAACAGCCCCACGTGGTGCGCCTGGAAACCCGGCCTTCGAACATCGAGGGGCGCGGCGAGGTGAGCCAGCGGGAGTTGGTGCGCAACAGCCTGCGGATGCGCCCGGACCGCATCGTGATCGGCGAAGTGCGCGGCGTCGAGGCACTGGACATGCTGACGGCGATGAACACCGGCCACGACGGCTCGCTGACCACGATCCACGCCAACACCGCGCGCGATGCGTTGGGGCGGGTCGAGAACATGGTGTCGATGACCGGGGCGACCTTTCCGATCAAGGCCATGCGCCAACAGATCGCTTCGGCCATTGATGTGGTGATCCAGCTGGAACGCCAGGAGGACGGCAAGCGTCGTCTGGTCAGCGTGCAGGAAATCAACGGCATGGAAGGCGAGATCATTACCATGACCGAAATCTTCTCTTTCGCGCGCCATGGTATGGGCGAAAACGGCGAAGTGCTGGGTGATTATCGACCCAGCGGCATGATTCCCGCCTTCCGTGATGTGCTGGCCAAGCGCGGCATCGAGTTGCCGCTGACGATGTTCAGGCCTGAGTGGATGGAGGCGCGGCAGTCATGAACCAGATTCCCGGTGAATTCATTCTGATGTTCCTCGGCATGGTGTTTATCGCCGTCTTCCTCCTGTCCCAGAGCGTGGCTGTACCAGTGTTTGGCGAGGCCGGCAAGATGCGCAAGCGCATCCGCGGCCGCTTGCATGTACTGGAGAAAGCCAACAATCAGCCCAACATGCAAACGGTATTGAGGCAGAAGTACCTGACGCGTTTGTCGCCATTGGAGGCCAGGCTTGAGCAGTTGCCCTTTATGGACACATTGACGCAAATGATTGAGCAGTCGGGGCACGAATTCCGGGCCTATCGGGTATTGCTGCTCGGGCTGGTGCTGGGTGTCTGGGCGGGTATCCTGATCTGGATGGTCTCGTCAGTCTGGTGGATGGCGCTGATGGTGGGCTTTGCAGTCTTCTGGATACCCATACTGAAAATCTCTCGCGACCGCGCCAAGCGTTTCGCGGCGTTCGAGGAAGGCCTGCCGGATGCGCTGGATGCCATGTGCCGCGCTCTTCGCGCCGGGCACCCATTCAATGAAACCCTGCGTCTGGTGGCCGAGGAACACAAGGGGCCGGTGGCTCATGAGTTCGGCTTGACTTTCTCCGATATCAACTATGGCAATGATGTACGCCGGGCCATGCTCGGTCTGCTGGAGAGGATGCCAAGCATGACGGTGATGATGCTGGTGACCTCGCTCCTTATCCATCGCGAGACTGGCGGTAATCTGACCGAGGTGCTGGAGCGTCTGAGTCTGCTGATCCGCGGGCGCTTCCGCTTTCAGCGCAAGGTCAAAACCCTGTCGGCCGAAGGGCGGATGTCGGCCTGGATACTGGTGGCCATTCCCTTTGTACTGGCGGCTGTGATTTTGTTCACTACCCCTAAATACATGCCGTTGCTGCTCAATGATCCTGTGGGCCATAAGCTTATACTTTGGGCTTTTGGTGCAATGTTGGTCGGGATTTTCTGGATTCGCAAAATTATCCGGATTCAGGTTTAAGCGGTATTCGCTACCGAGAGGTACAGGTCATGGATTTTTTACTCGGGTTGTTCAGTCGGGTCACGGAGAACCAGGAGTTGGCGCGCCTGTTGTTCCTTGGCGCGATCGGTTTGAGTACGGTACTTGCGGTTGTTGCCGTGATCCTGCTGATGATGGGGCTTCAGGATCCCGTGCAGCGTCGTCTGGCGCTGATCAAGCGTGGTCATTTAGGCAACGCGACCGGCCAGGAAGCTCCGGGTAACCTGCAACTGTTGCTGGAGCGGGTCGGCCAGCGCTTTGCTTCGACTGAATCGGCTCAGACGTCCGTCACCCAGACCCTGTTGATGCATGCGGGATACCGCTCCTCGTCGGCGGTGCAGATGTACTGGGCGATACGCTTGATGTTGCCGCTGTTATTGATCGGTATCGCCTTATTGCTGTTGCCGATGATTCCCAAGGTTTCGCTGATCATGGGGCTGCTGTTGGTGGTCTTGGTGGCCGGTATCGGATGGTTGGTGCCAGCGCTGTATGTCGCCAAGCGCAAACAGAAGCGACAAGGCCGGCTGCGTGCCGCCTTCCCGGATGCGCTGGATCTGATGGTGGTGTGCGTGGAGTCGGGCCTGGCCTTGCCCACGACCATCGAACGGGTGGCTGAGGAGATGTCGGTCAGTCAGGTCGAACTGGCCGAAGAACTGGCCCTGGTCAATGCACAAATCCGTGCGGGCATTTCGAGTACCGCGGCGCTCAAGCAACTGGCTGTGCGCACTGGCCTGGATGACGTACAAGGTCTGGTCAACCTATTGGCGCAGAGTATCCGTTTTGGTACCAGCGTGGCCGACACCTTGCGCATCTATGCCGAAGAGTTCCGTGACCGGCGTACGCAGGCCGCCGAAGAGATGGGGGCGAAAATCGGTACCAAGCTGATATTTCCACTGATTTTCTGTCTATGGCCGAGCTTCTTTCTGGTCGCTATCGGCCCCGCCTTGATCGGGGTACTCAAAGCATTCGGGTGAGGTAAAACAGCCGGAGGCTGTCGAGCGCGATGGCCTCGCCACCCGAGCCTGATCTGCACTTGATCTACACATCCCCCGCAGGCTGCGATCTTTTGATTTTTCTGGCAGGCAATTCGTTGCCTAGGCCTTAAATTCAGAAGATCGCAGCCTGCGGCAGCTTCGGGGGTAATTCGGTAAGGATTGGATAATGTGTAGATGCCACTGCTTTCCTGCACACGAAATCAAGCCCGGCTTTGCAGCCAGGCTACTCTGGACTACGCCAGAGGCTGATCACCCATCGACACGCCTCAGTTGCCGATGGTCATTTCTCCCGCTGCATCCTGGTCAAAAAACTCCGGAATCGGGAAGTTGAAGCTATTGAGCCAGCGCTGCATGGCCAGGTCACGTTCTGTGGCCGAAGCGGTTTGCAGGTGAGGGGAGGCAACCACACCGCGAATCTGCAGCTGCAACCACTGCTCGGTGCCTTGTTGATACGGCGAAGAAGGGCCCGGTTCAATGGCCCAGGCAGTGGTGGACAGGCAAGCCATGCACCCGATCAACAGCCTTTTGGTCTTCATCTCGACTCCTCGTACGTTCTACTTGTTCGCACTGGAAGAGGCATCAGCTACCTCAGTCTTGCGATTCCCATCGGTAGCCACCACTTTTTTGGTGGAGGCCTTGAGTTTTTCCGCGCGGGTTTGAGCCTCTACGACTTGCTTGGGGCTCAAGTCGGCGCGGGTCACGAGTTCGGCGGCCGCCTTCCAGTTATCCTGATAGATCAGCAACGTCACCATGTTGAGTGCCGCCAGTGTGTTGGCCTGCTTGAGCTCCATGGCGGTCATGAACTCAAAGCGTGCTTCAGGGATCCGTCGCTGATTGAGGTAGACGACCCCCAGGTCATTGCGCATTCTGTCGTCGGTGGGGGCCATCTTCACCGCACGCTCAAGGTGAGTGGCTGCGCTGGCGTTATCATTTCTGGCAGCGGCCAACTGGCCCAGGCCATGTTCCCCTTCAGCCGCCAGACAGGTGCCGAGCAAGCTTTCGTACAACGGCTGCGCGTCGCCGCTACGCCCCATCAAGCGCAGCACCCGGGCCTTGCGCAGGCGAACCTGGACCAGGTTGTCGGGCAATCCTTCCAGATTCGCCAGGCTGGCATATAAACGGCCTTCTTCGGCCATGTTGTCGGCCAGGTTCAGGGACAGTTCTTGCTCCGAACCGGGCTTGGCACAGCTGGCCGGTCGCGAAGACAGGCCATTGCTGGCACAACCTGCGAGCATTAATGTCGCCGTTATTGCAATGACTGCTTTCATTGAAGGTCCTCTGGCTACAACCCCTTGAACGCCTGGCCAATGGCAGTACAGCCGGCCCGGCAAGCGTTCAAAGTCACCGTTACGAGTGAGCGCGAGGTCAGTCCGGTTCAGGCTTCGGTTCATTGCGAGAGCCCGCTGAGACTGTCGAAGTCGCCATTTTCCAGGAAGAACATGCGGTAGAAGTTCGGGTCGTAATTGCGCAGCTGCTCACCAGGCAATGACGGCAGTTGTGCATTGGCAGCCAGTGGCTGGACCAGATGCGGAGTGACGATCATCAGCAGCTCGCGCTCTTCACGGTTGATGGTGTTGTCGCGGAAAAACGCGCCCAGAACCGGGATATCGCCCAGCCCCGGAAACTTGTTCACCTGGGAATCGTTGTGGGAGCTGATCAGGCCGCTGATGACGAAGCTTTCGCCGTCGGCCAGGGAGATGCTGGTATCGGTACGGCGAACGGTCAGGGCCGGGACTACCGTGCCGGCGATGCTCACGGCGTTGGTGAAGTCCAGTTCACTGACTTCCGGCGCCACCTTCAGCGCGATACGGTTTTTCCCGACGATGGTCGGCGTCAGGGTCAAGCGGATACCGAACTCCTTGTACTCGATGAAAATGTTGTCGCTGCCTGAACTGGGCACCGGAATCGGTATTTCACCGCCGGCCAAGAAGCTCGCACTCTGCCCGCTGAGTGCTACCAGGCTTGGCCGCGCCAGGGTGTAGGCGAAACCGCTGCCCTCCAGCGCGTTGAGCGCCACCAGGGTACTGCCGGTAGCAAACGTGAGGTTGAACTGGTCGTTTCTCACCGGTATCGACGGCGTGACAATGCCGCCAATGCTGGGCAAGGTTCTCGGCGCGCCGAACAGCCAGTTGCCGCGGACGCCGAAAATCGAGGCGGAGGCTTCCTTGAGTTTGGTCCGGCTGACTTCAACGAAGCGGATATCGGTCTGCACCTGGCTTGGCAGCAACGGGTCGTCGGAAGGCACCGACGGCACGCTGGTCAGCGCCGACGTGGCCCTGCCCTTGACGAACACCATGGCTTGGCGCGGTGTTTTCGAACAGGCGGTCCAGACCATCAGGCTGGTGGTCCCCGGCGCAATGCCCGTGAGTATGAACGCGTTGCTGCCGCTGGGTTGCACGTCGGCAACTTTCGGATCACCCACCGCCAGCTGCGTTACCGGAACGGGGCTGCGCAGTTCATTCTGCAGTCCCTGACCGACCTCGTACGTTGTTGGCCAATTGTCCAGTTGCGGACAATTGGCCGGCGCGGCCTGAGCCGCTTCTACGCTGAGGCCCATCCAGAGCAGGCCATGGAAAATTCGCTTGAAAGCGGGCACGGGACGAAGGCTCATCAAGTACATCCTCACTGAATAGGCCAATCTTGGACAGACTGCGCTGTCTAGGATCACTTCACGGGGATCGGGCTATCCCCCCAATGCGCCAGACCACTTATCCATGGCCTTGGCGTTATTCCTTGCGTGCTACACACGAGCGGGCGCAATTCGCTGATCTGGCTGGATAGCGAGCGACCTTGGCTGAAACGGTTTTCAATGATCCGGTGAACCGGACTGCTGGCAAGAGCGATACTCGTGGCCATGGACGGCGCTGTCCGCTGTCCTGGTTTCCCCTGAAAGTAATCGGCAATGCAGGTACAGAGCCGGAAAACGCCTGTCAGGATCATGGTGAGGTAACTCCTTTTGCCAATCCGCTATCTGATCACTGAAGCTAACGTGGAAATTCGAGCCGTTATGACTTCTTGTTGTTTGACGTTAGTTCAATCAAGCCAAAGTGCCATGAGTTAAAGGAAAACTATTGGTGCAAAGGCTGGAGACAGGCGGGCGGGCAGGGTCGTAGCGCAGTGCGGTTGCCGGATGTTGACGAGGTGTACTGAAGCAAAAAAAGGCCCGCCAATCTGACTGGGCGGGCCTTTTGCGTTCCGGGCAATGCGTGCATCGATAAAATCAGGCGTCTTTCACGACCCCCCCACGAACACCCAGTGCTCAGTCCACGTGATAGTGGACCGACAGCGTGCCTTTTTTTTGCGAAAGGGAGGCGATGGTGACCGCACCCAAATCCTTCAAACTGCGTACATGGGTACCGCCACAACCGTAGGCGGGCAGTTCACCGAAGCCGATTTCCCGGGCGCCTTCGCGCAGTGAGGTCAGGCGCGGCAGGTCGTGGTCGATCCACTGCCCGATGCCATGCTCAATGACCTGGGCCTCGACGTCCTGCGCGCCATTGCCCGGCTTGAATTGCACACGGCCTTCACCAGGCCAGTGATGCGCCTTGATCGGCATCCAGCCCATGGTTTGTACAAAGTGGCCGATCAAGTGGCCAGCCGAATGCATGCGCGTGTTGAACAGTCGGCGTTGTTCGTCGACGCGGATTGGCGTCATCCCGGTTTTTACCGGCTGGTCGACAAAATGAATGATCCGCTCGGGATCCTGAACCACGCGCAGCACCTGGCTTTCGCCGATCCAGCCAGTGTCGCAAGGCTGTCCACCGCCCTGGGGGTGGAACAGGGTCGCGCGCAAGACCACGGCAAACTCGTTTTCGTGGGGGGTGCATTCCAGGACTTCCACGTTGGCCTTGAGCTCATCACTATGGAAAAAAAGGCGCAGCGTCATATTCCAGGCTCGTATTGGTCATCAGTTTCTATTATAGAAAGCCTGTAAATACGTGATAATCCGGGCAAACATCAAAGGACTGTTGCGTTGTGAGCATAAATCTTCCACTGCCGCTGCTCGGTGAAATGGCGATATTCGTCAAGGTTGTCGAGACGGGCAGTTTCTCCGAGGCAGCTCGTCAGTTGGGCTCTTCGCCCTCGGCGGTCAGTCGGAGCATTTCGCGCCTGGAGAAGGCGCTCGCCACCCGGTTGCTGCAACGAACCACGCGCAAGTTGCGATTGAGCGACGGTGGCGAGGAGGTGTTCAAGCGGTGCCAGGAAATGGTCAATGCCGCGCGGTCAGTGATGGAAATCAGTGGTCAGTTCACGGATGAACCCGAGGGGAGGGTGCGTATCAGCGTGCCGAAAGCGGTGGGCCGAATCGTGATTCATCCGCACATGCCGGAGTTCTTGCGGCGTTATCCCAAGGTGGATGTGGAACTGTTGCTCGAGGACCGCCAGGTCGATTTGATCGACGATCATGTCGACCTGGCGATTCGCATCACCGACCGGCCGCCTGCGGGGCTGGTGGGGCGGCAGTTGCTGACCATCGATCATATGCTCTGCGCCACTCCACAGTATCTGGCTGAGCACGGGACGCCGACTCATCCCCATGATTTGCTCAATCACAGTTGCATTTACCTGGGCGAAACACCCAGCGACGCACGCTGGAAATTCAAGAAAGGCGGCAAGACGGTAACCGTCGGTGTGCGCGGGCGATATGCCGCCAATCACACCGGCGTGCGTTATGGCGCGGTGTTGCAGCACATCGGCATTGGCAGCCTGCCGTATTTCACGGCGCGCCATGCCCTGGAGAAGGGGTTGATGGTGCAAGTGCTGCCGGACTGGACCTTTCTGGCGTCCTATCACGGCGGCGCCTGGTTGCTGCATTCGCCAACCCGATACCTTCCGCCCAAGCTTCGGGTGTTGATCGATTACCTGGTGGAATGTCTGGCGAAGGAGCCGACGCTGGGCAAACCGGGTCGGTCGAATGGTCCGGGCTGGTCGCCATCGGAGTATGAACTGCCGGAGAGTGACGGCTTGTTTTGAAGGTAGAAAAAAGATCGCAGCCTTCGGCAGCTCCTACAGGAAATATGCGATCCAAAGCAGGAGCTGCCGAAGGCTGCGATCTTTTGCAGATCAGTGCTTGCTGTCCTGGTTGGACAACGCCAGCAGCTGCTTTTCCTGGTTCCAGTCGAAAGGTTCGTCGTTCTGTTCGGCTTCGAAGCGACGCTCTTCCAGGGCCTGGTACAGGTCGATTTCATCATCGGGCATGTAATGCAGGCAGTCACCGGCGAAATACCACAACAGGTCGCGCGGCACGAGGTGCGCGATTTGCGGATAGCGAGTGATGACCTGGCACAGAATGTCCTGGCCCAGGTACTGGCTTTCGATCGGGTCGACAGGCAGTAACGCCAGCAGCTCGTCGAAGCGCTCGAGGAACAAGGCATGGCTTTCGTCGGGAACCTGCTCGGCCTCACCTACGGCGACCAGGATGCTGCGCAGGTGGTCGAGTAAAACGAGATGATCGGCAACGATGTTGGACACGAGATAAGTCCTCAAGAGCAAAACGGGCGCGGGAGTATAAAGCGCCCGCGCCCGTTTTTACATGCTTGAAGGGATCAGCGGACTTTTCCCCCGGCCAGTGCCAATTCCTCCTGGTCAAAGTCATCGACATCGATCACCTTGCGCCGGGCCGCTTCGGCTTCACGCAGGGTTTGCGCTTCCACCGGCTGCAACACGCCAGCCTCGAGCGCGGCATCGATCAGCGACTCGCCGGCCAGCGGTTTGACCTGGCCGCTCTTGAGTGCCACATGCAGTTTTTTCTGCAGCGGCTGAGCGGCACTCAACAGGTTGCAGGCGTGTTGCAAGGCGCCGACCGGATCGTCGCTCGCCTGTGGGCGATAGCAACCCAGGAGCAATTCCTCCAGGGCGGGGTCGCCCTTGGCGCGACCAATCAAGGCGGCGACTTCGGCAGCGAGTTTGTCCGAAGGCCCTTTGTGCCGGCGACCGAACGGGAACACGATTACCCGCAACAGGCAGGCCACGACTTTGTTCGGGAAGTTGTTCAGTAGCTCATCCATGGCCCGTTCCGCCTGACCCAGGCTTTCTTCCATGGCCCAGCTCACCAGCGGCGTCATGTACTGCGGTGTGTCGAGATCGTGGTAGCGTTTGAGTGCGGCAGAGGCCAGGTAAAGGTTGCTCAGTACGTCACCCAGTCGTGCGGACAGGCGTTCCCGGCGTTTGAGTGCGCCGCCCAGCAACATCATGCTGAGGTCGGCGAGCAGGGCGAAAGCAGCGGCCTGACGATTGAGAGCGCGGAAGTAACCCTGGCTGAGTTTGTCGCCCGGGGTGTGTTCGAGGTGCCCGAAACCGAGATTCAGCACCAGCGTACTGGCGGCGTTGCCCACGGCAAAACCGATGTGCTTGAGCAGCAGATCATCGAACTCCCTGAGCGCCTGATCCTTGTCTTCACGGCCGGCCAGGGCCATTTCCTTGAGCACGAAGGGATGGCAGCGGATCGCGCCCTGGCCGAAGATCATCAGGTTGCGCGAGAGAATGTTCGCGCCTTCCACCGTGATAAAAATCGGCGCGCCGTTCCATTTGCGGCCCAGGTAATTGTTCGGCCCCATGATGATTGCCTTGCCGCCGTGCACATCCATGGCATCGCTGATGCAGTCGCGGCCGCGCTCGGTCAGGTGGTACTTGAGAATCGCCGACAGCACCGACGGTTTCTCGCCCAGGTCGACCGCATTGGCGGTCAGCATGCGGGCGGCGTCCATCATCCAGGCATTGCCGCCAATGCGGGCCATGGCTTCCTGGATGCCTTCGAACGAAGCAATCGGCACATTGAACTGCTCGCGAACCTGCGCGTATTGGCCCGTCACCAGGCTGGTGAACTTGGCCATGCCGGTGCCCACCGCCGGCAGGGAAATCGAACGCCCCACCGACAGGCAATTCATCAGCATCATCCAGCCCTTGCCGAGCATCTCCTGGCCGCCGATGAGGAACTCCAGCGGGACGAACACGTCCTTGCCCGAGTTCGGGCCATTCATGAACGCGGCGCCCAACGGCAGATGCCGGCGGCCGATCTCGACGCCTTCGGTGTCGGTCGGAATCAGCGCCAGGCTGATGCCCAGGTCTTCCTTGTCGCCCAGCAGGTGATCCGGGTCATAGGCCTTGAAGGCCAGGCCGAGGAGGGTAGCCACCGGGCCGAGGGTGATGTAACGCTTTTCCCAGTTCAGGCGCAGGCCGAGAACCTCCTGGCCTTCCCATTCACCTTTGCAGATCACCCCGGAGTCCGGCATGCCGCCCGCGTCGGAGCCGGCCAGTGGACCGGTCAGGGCAAAGCACGGGATGTCGTCGCCGCGAGCCAGGCGTGGCAGGTAATGATTGCGTTGTTCGTCGGTGCCGTAGTGCAGCAACAATTCGGCCGGGCCGAGGGAGTTGGGGACCATCACGGTGGAGGCGAGGTCGCCGCTGTGGCTCGCCAGTTTCATCGCCACTTGCGAGTGGGCATAGGCAGAGAAGCCTTTGCCGCCAAACTCCTTGGGGATGATCAGGGCGAAAAAACCGTTGTCCTTGATGAACGCCCAGGCTTCGGGCGGCAGGTCCATGGTTTGACCGAGCTGCCACTCATTGACCATGGTGCAGAGTGTTTCTGTCGGCCCGTCGATGAAAGCCTGTTCTTCTTCGTTCAATTGCGCTTTGGGATAGGACAGCAGTTTGCTCCAGTCCGGACGGCCACTGAACAGCTCTGCGTCCCACCACACCGTACCGGCGTCGATGGCATCGCGTTCGGTTTGCGACATCGGCGGCAGGGTTTTCTGGAACCAGTTGAACATCGGCGCGCTGAACCATTTGCGACGCAGGTCGGGCAGCAGCAAGGGCGCGGCGATGGCAGCGATCAATACCCAGAAAACCAGCAACAACCAGCCCGGCGCGCGGCTGAAAGCGCCCATGGCCACGACATAGGCGGCCACGATGACCAGGGCGGGTAGCGGGGCGATGCGGCGGTGGGCCAGATAAGCAATACCGACCAGCAGAACCAGTATCCACAACAGCAGCATATTTATTCCTCCGTGAAACCAGGGCGAACCAGCCCTCAGAGCTTAGACGGCATCCGCAAAACAGGCAGGTGGTGACCCTGGATGATTTTCGTGCGCCCGATGGGCCGCGCACGTGGGGAAAACTCTCATTGAACGAGCGGCAAAGCGCCCATGTTTGGCCGAAACGTCGTTATCTCTGTGCTGAAGCTCTCGTTAGACTCGGGGCTTCCCCTGGAGATTATTCTCATGCACGAGTACCTGAGTCCCGGCCGCTTCATCGATAGTGACCATCCGTCCGTGGTGGAGTTCGCCGAAAAACACCGTGGTGCCAGTCGCGATCCGCTTGAGCAGGCGATCAGTCTCTATTACGCCGTGCGCGAAGCGGTGCGCTACAACCCGTACACCTTCAGTCGCGATCCGCAGACCCTGCGCGGCAGTCATGCATTGGCGACCGGGGAGAGTTACTGCGTGCCCAAGGCCACGTTGCTGGCAGGTGCAGCGCGGCATTGCGCGATTCCCGCGCGGATCGGCCTGGCGGATGTGCGCAATCATTTGTCGACGCCTCGGCTGCTTGAATTGCTCAAGAGCGACATGTTCGCCATGCACGGCTACACCGAGTTTTTTTTGCAGGGCCGCTGGGTCAAGGCGACGCCGGCGTTCAACCGCAAACTCTGCGAGCTGTTCAATGTGGCGCCGCTGGAGTTCGACGGGATCAACGACAGCGTTTTTCATCCCTTCAACCGCGATGGTGCGAAGCTGATGGAGTACCTCGTCGATCACGGCCAGTTCGCCGACGTCCCTGAAGCGTTCTTTTTCGAACACCTGGAAAAATGCTATCCGCACCTGTTCGGTGAGCAACTGCAACCGCTGTTGGGTGACATGCAGAGTGATTTGAGTCGCCCCTGATCCGGCATATGCTGCCTGCCCACTTAGCGAAAAAGAGGCGGTCATGCTGAAGATCTGGGGTCGGAAAAACTCGTCGAATGTGAGAAAGCCATTGTGGGCCGCCGAAGAACTGGGCCTGGCCTATGAGGCTATCGATGCCGGTGGCGCCTTTGGTGTCGTCGATACGCCCGAGTACCGCGCGATGAACCCCAACGGTCGGGTGCCGGTGATCGAGGACGATGGTTTCGTGTTGTGGGAGTCCAATGCCATCGTGCGTTACCTGATGGCCCGCCACGCCGCCGACACGGCCTGGTACCCCGCGGATCTGCAAGCCCGTGCCACTGCCGACAAATGGATGGACTGGACCACCTCAAGCTTTGCCGGCCCGTTCCGTACCGTATTCTGGGGTGTGCTGCGTACCCCGGCAGACCAGCAGGACTGGCCCGCCATCAAGGCGGCGATCAAGGAATGCGACACGTTGCTGGCGATGGCCGACCAGGCGTTGGCGAACAAGCCCTACCTGTCCGGAGACGAGATCGGCATGGGTGATATTCCCCTGGGCAGTTTCATTTATGCCTGGTTCGAGATGCCGATCGAGCGTGCGCCACTACCGCATCTGCAGGCCTGGTACGCGCGGTTGAAACAGCGTCCGGCGTATCAAAAGGCGGTCATGACCGCGTTGACTTAATACTCACTATCGACACGCTTGACTGTACTTGTGAGGCGGCGACAAGCACCATTGTGCCAAGTTGTTGCGGTTGTAATGTTCGCCGCCGCCCATACTTATCCCTTTCTTCCCTTCTTGGTGCGTAAATCAGATATGAGTTCCGCTCTGTCCATCCGGCAGCTAACCAAAACCTACGGCAACGGTTTCCAGGCCCTGAGTGGTATCGATCTGGACGTCGCCGAAGGTGACTTCTTCGCCTTGCTCGGCCCCAACGGCGCCGGCAAATCCACGACCATCGGCATTCTCTCGACCCTGGTGAACAAGACCAGCGGCACGGTGAATATCTTCGGTCACGACCTGGACAAAAATCCTGCGCAGCTCAAGCGCTCCATTGGCGTGGTGCCTCAGGAGTTCAACTTCAACCAGTTCGAAAAGACCTTCGACATCGTCGTGACCCAGGCCGGCTACTACGGCATCCCGGCGAAAATCGCCAAGGAACGCGCCGAACAGTACCTGACCCAGCTGGGCCTGTGGGACAAGAAGGACGTGCCGTCGCGTTCACTGTCCGGCGGCATGAAGCGTCGCCTGATGATCGCCCGCGCGCTGGTTCATGAACCGCGCCTGCTGATCCTCGACGAACCGACTGCCGGGGTGGACATCGAGCTGCGTCGCTCGATGTGGAGCTTCCTCACCGAGCTGAACCAGAAAGGCATCACCATCATCCTCACCACCCATTATCTGGAAGAGGCTGAGCAGTTGTGCCGCAACATCGGCATCATCGACCACGGCACCATCGTCGAGAACACCAGCATGCGTCAGTTGCTCAGCCAACTGCATGTCGAAACCTTTCTGCTGGACCTCAAGGGCGACCTGCCCGCCGCGCCTCAGCTGCTCGGCTACCCGTCCCGGCTGATCGACAGCCACACCCTGGAAGTCCAGGTGGAAAAGTCCATGGGCATCACCGCGCTGTTCACCCAGCTGGCGCAGCAGAACATCGAAGTGCTGAGCCTGCGTAACAAAACCAATCGCCTCGAGGAGTTGTTCGTGTCCCTGGTGGAGAAAAATCTGTCGAAGGTGGCGGTATGAGTTCCGAGTTGCGCCCCAACCTCATTGCCCTCAATACCATCGTTTACCGTGAAGTCCGGCGTTTCACCCGGATCTGGCCGCAGACCCTGCTGCCGCCAGCCATCACCATGGTCCTGTACTTCGTGATCTTCGGTAACCTGATCGGTCGGCAAATCGGCGACATGGGTGGCTTCACCTACATGGAGTACATCGTGCCGGGGCTGATCATGATGTCGGTGATCACCAACTCCTACGGCAACGTGGTGTCGAGTTTCTTCGGCAGCAAATTTCAGCGTTCCATCGAAGAGCTGATGGTCTCGCCACTGTCGCCGCACACCATCCTGATCGGCTACACCCTGGGCGGCGTGCTGCGCGGCTTGATGGTGGGGATCATCGTGACCCTGCTGTCGTTGTTCTTCACCCATTTGCAGGTGCATCACCTGGGCGTGACCATTCTGGTGGTGGTGCTGACGGCGACCATCTTCTCGCTGCTGGGCTTCATCAACGCCGTGTTTGCGCGCAACTTCGATGATATTTCGATCATTCCGACTTTCGTGCTGACGCCACTGACCTACCTGGGCGGGGTCTTCTACTCGATCACCTTGCTGCCACCGTTCTGGCAGACCGTTTCCCTGGCCAACCCGGTGCTGCACATGGTCAACGCATTCCGTTACGGCATCCTCGGGGTGTCGGATATCCGGATCAGTATTGCGATTACCTTCATGCTGGTGGCGACCGTGGTGCTGTATCTCGGCTGTGCACGGTTGCTGGTCAGCGGGCGCGGGATGCGGACCTGAGAAATACCGAGTCGTCTGTTTCGCGAGCAAGCCCGCTCCCACAGGGATCTTCAGTGCTACATAGATCCAGTGTGGGAGCGGGCTTGCTCCGGGCGGCGTTCCGACGAAGGCGTCAGCCCAGACACCGCAAAAAAAAACGGCCTCCCACAGTGGAGGCCGTTTTGCATTTTCACATCCGGCTCTTCTTGCGCCGCGTCCATTGCCTGGCCACCCACCAGCGCCAATACGCCATCACCATGAAGTAGGACAGCGCGCCGAGTGCCAGCCCCGTCACCACCGAACCCAACAGAAACGGTTGCCACAAGGTCGAGATTTCTCCCCTGATCCATTCCCAGGTCAGTGCGTCCGGCAACTGCCGGGTGGGGACGTCCATCAGCCAGGCGCCGGTCTGGTAGGTGCAAAAGAACACGGCAGGCATGGTGATCGGGTTGGTCAGCCAGACCAGGCTCACGGCGATCGGCATGTTGCCGCGCACGATAATGGCGAGGGTTGCCGCCAGCAGCATCTGCAACGGGATTGGCAGGAACGCCGCGAACAAACCCACCGCCATGGCGCGGGCCACGGAGTGGCGGTTGAGGTGCCACAGGTTCGGGTCATGCAGCAGCGTGCCGAGAAAGCGTAAGGATTTGTGTTCCCTGATGCTCATCGGGTCTGGCATGTAACGTTTGAATAAGCGCCGGGGCATAAGGCTTCTCGGTCGGTCAGGGTGGCAAGTATGTCTGGATTCTATGAACTGCCCATTCAGACTTTGTGACAATTAATAACGGCGCCCACGCGACCGGCGGGCTAAGCCTTGGAGGGGACTCTCAAGGACGGGCTTATGCGCAGAGGGATGATGGCGTTGGCGCTGGGTCTGCTGACTTTGCGTTTTTTGCCGGCTTTACCGCCGGTCTGGTTGTGGCTGGCGATGCCGGTGGCGGGTTTGATGTTGTTGCCATTCAGGACGTATCCGGTGGCGTTTTATCTGTTCGGTTTGAGTTGGGCCTGCGCGAATGCGCAGTGGGCGCTGGATGACCGGTTGCCGCCGGCGCTGGACGGAGAAACCCGCTGGGTCGAAGGACGGGTCACTGGCTTGCCCCGGCATGACGACGGTGTCGTGCGTTTCGAATTGACCGACATCCAGTCCCGGCGTACCCGCCTGCCGCGGCAAATGCGCCTGGCCTGGTACGGCGGGCCGCCGGTGAACAGTGGGGAGCGCTGGCGTCTGGCAGTCAAATTGAAGCGCCCGGTCGGGCTCCTCAATCCGCAGGCGTTCGACTACCAGGCCTGGTTGCTGGCACAACACATCGGGGCGACCGGGACGGTCAAGCAGGGCGAACGCCTTGCGCCAGCCCAATGGGCCTGGCGCGACGGCATCCGCCAGCGTTTGCAAGCGGTGGATGCCCAGGGTCGAGGCGGCGCGTTGACCGCGTTGGTGCTCGGGGACGGTGCCGGGCTGAGTCGCGAAGACTGGCAGGTATTGCAGGACACCGGCACGGTGCATCTGTTGGTGATTTCCGGGCAGCACATCGGCTTGCTGGCGGGCGTCGTGTATCTGTTGATTGCCGGTCTGGCCCGCCTTGGGTTATGGCCGAACCGTCTGCCATGGATGCCTTGGGCGTGTGGCCTGGCATTCGCCGCGGCGCTCGGTTACGGGATGCTGGCCGGATTCGGGGTGCCGGTGCGACGAGCCTGCCTGATGCTGGGGCTGGTGTTGCTGTGGCGTCTGCGGTTTCGTCATCTCGGTGCGTGGTGGCCGCTTTTACTGGCCCTCTGCGGCATTTTGCTGCTGGAGCCGCTGGCGAGTCTTCAGCCTGGTTTCTGGCTGTCTTTCGCGGCCGTGGCCGTCTTGATATTGACCTTCGGCGGCCGGTTGGGCCCCTGGCGATGGTGGCAAACCTGGACCCGCGCCCAGTGGCTGATTGCAATCGGATTGTGCCCGTTACTGTTGGTATTGGGATTGCCGATCAGCCTTAGCGGTCCGGCAGCCAATTTGTTGGCGGTGCCGTGGATCAGTCTGCTGGTGTTGCCACCGGCCTTGCTCGGGACATTGCTGTTGCCGGTGCCTTACGTGGGCGAGGGCCTGTTGTGGCTGGCGGGCGGTTTGATCGGTGAGTTGTTTAGGGTCCTGGCGTTGTTGGCCGAGGTGCTACCCGCGTGGGTGCCGAAGGCGATTCCTTTGGGAGTGTGGAGCCTCGGCGCGCTGGGCGCCTTTCTACTGCTGTTGCCGCGTGGCGTTCCGCTGCGTCCGTTGGGTTGGCCTCTGCTGCTGTTGCTGGTATTCCCACCCCGGTCAATGCTGCCGGAAGGCATCGCTGAAGTCTGGCAGTTGGATGTGGGGCAGGGGCTGGCTATTCTGGTGCGCACCCGGCATCACACCTTGCTGTATGACGCCGGACCGCGATTCGGTGAGCTTGACCAGGGGGAGCGTGTCGTGCTGCCGGCGTTGCGCAAACTGGGGGTGAAGGGCCTCGACCTGATGCTGATCAGCCACGCCCATGCCGATCATGCCGGCGGTGCCCCGGCGATTGCCAAGGGCTTGCCGGTGAAACAGGTGGTCAGTGGTGAACCGTCAGACTTGCCTGCGGAGTTGCAGGCCGGGCGTTGTGAGAGCGACCGGCAATGGACCTGGGATGAAGTCGACTTCCAGCTTTGGCACTGGCCATTGGCCGGTGACAGCAATCAGAACTCCTGTGTCTTGTTGATCGAGGCCAATGGCGAACGGTTGCTGTTGAGTGGCGACATCGATGCCGCCGCCGAGAGAGCCCTGCTGGACAGTCCGTTGGCCTTGCCCACCGATTGGCTGCAGGCGCCACACCACGGCAGTCGCAGTTCGTCGTCCACGGCCCTGCTGGATGTCCTGCAGCCCAAAGGGGCGCTGATCTCCCGCGGTCAAGGCAATTCATTTGGCCATCCGCATGCGACGGTCATCGCGCGTTATCAAAAACGTGGAATGGCGATCTACGACAGCGTCGAGCAGGGTGCCATTCGTCTGCAATTGGGACGCTTCGAGCCGCCATGGTCAATGCGCCAGGAACGGCGTTTCTGGCGCGATCCGCCGCCCTTGAACCATAACCTGGCATTATCAAAGCCCGACCGGATGCGACATCACGGTCTTCGGTGCTTGCACCCCCTATGTTAGAGTGGCGCACTTTTTCGAGGGGGCTGTCACTGTGTGGGAATTGGTCAAATCCGGCGGCTGGATGATGCTGCCGATCATTTTGAGCTCCATCGCGGCCATGGCGATCGTTGCCGAGCGTCTGTGGACCCTGCGGGCCAGCCGCGTGACCCCGGAGCACTTGCTCGGGCAGGTCTGGGTCTGGATCAAGGACAAACAGCTCAACAAGGAAAAACTCAAGGAACTGCGCGCCAACTCCCCATTGGGCGAGATCCTGGCGGCCGGCCTGGCCAACTCAAAACATGGTCGCGAGATCATGAAGGAATGCATTGAAGAGGCCGCACAACGGGTCATCCATGAGCTCGAGCGCTACGTCGCCGCCCTCGGCACCATCGCCGCCATGGCGCCGTTGCTGGGCCTGCTGGGTACGGTGCTGGGCATGATCGATATTTTCAGTGCGTTCACAGGCTCAGGCATGACCACCAACGCTTCGGTACTGGCCGGTGGTATTTCCAAGGCCCTGATCACCACGGCCGCGGGCCTGATGGTGGGTATCCCCGCAGTGTTTTTCCACCGATTCCTGCAACGCCGGATCGATGAGCTGGTGGTGGGCATGGAGCAGGAAGCGATCAAGCTGGTCGAAGTGGTGCAGGGCGATCGCGACGTGGACCTGACCGGGAGCAAAGCGTGAAATTCCGCCGCAAACCACGGGAAACGGTGGACATCAACCTCGCATCGCTGATCGACGTGGTGTTCATCCTGTTGCTGTTTTTTGTCGTGACCACCACCTTTACCCGTGAGACCCAACTGCGCGTCGATCTGCCGGAAGCCGTCAGCGGCACGCCGGCCGATGATCAGAGCAAGCCACTGGACATCGCCATCAGCGCCGACGGCGTGTTCTCGGTGAACAGCCAGATCCTGCCGAAAAGCGACCTGGCCTCGCTGATGGACGCACTGCAAAAAGAAGCCAACGGCGACACCAACCGGCCGCTGTCCATCAGTGCTGACGGCAAGACTGCGCATCAGTCCGTGGTGACAGCCATGGATGCCGCCGGCAAACTCGGCTTCAGTCACTTGCGCATGACCACCATCGAGGCGGCGCCTCCCGCGCCCTGATGGCCATGTCCGATCGATTGCTCGCCGCGTGGTACGCAGGTCATCCGGCCCTGAAGCTGTTACAGCCACTGGAATGGCTGTACCGGCGCGTGGTCATGAACAAGCGCAAGCGCTTTCTGGCGGGTGAGGGCGAGATCTACCAGCCACCGGTGCCGCTGATCGTGGTCGGCAACATCACCGTGGGAGGCACCGGCAAGACGCCACTGATTCTATGGATGATCGAGCACTGCCAGCGCAGCGGCCTGCGGGTCGGCGTGGTCAGCCGCGGCTATGGCGCCAAACCGCCGCAGTTGCCGTGGCGGGTCGAGGCCGGGCAGAGCGCCGACGTCGCCGGTGACGAGCCGTTGCTGATTGTCCAGCGCACGGGCGTGCCGCTGATGATCGACCCCAATCGCAGCAGCGCCGTCAAAGCCTTGCTGGCCAGTGAGCCGCTGGATCTGATCCTGTCCGACGACGGCATGCAGCACTACCGCATGGCCCGTGACCTCGAGCTGGTGCTGATCGACGCCGCCCGCGGCCTGGGCAACCGCCGTTGCCTGCCCGCCGGGCCATTGCGTGAGCCGGTCGAGCGCCTGCAAAGCGTCGACGCGGTGCTCTACAACGGTGCCGCATCCGACCGCGACGATGGCTTTGCCTTTCAATTGCAGCCCACCGCGCTGGTCAATCTGCGCAGTGGCGAACGCCGTCCCCTCGATCATTTTCCCGCCGGCCAGGCCCTGCACGCGGTGGCCGGTATCGGCAATCCGCAACGTTTCTTCAAGACCCTCGAAACGCTACACTGGCAGCCTGTTCCACATGCGTTTGCCGACCACGCTGAATACAGCGTGCAGGCGTTGAATTTCACGCCGTCATTGCCGTTGGTAATGACGGAAAAAGACGCGGTGAAATGCCGTGCCTTTGCCGCCGCCGACTGGTGGTACCTGGCGGTCGATGCCGTGCCGTCGCCGGCCTTCGTGGCCTGGTTCGACACACAGTTGATGCGCCTGCTGCCGGATCGTTTGTTGCCTTAACTCCGTTTTTTCCAGGGAATGCTCATGGACACCAAATTGCTCGACATCCTCGCTTGCCCGGTCTGCAAAGGCCCGCTCAAGCTCAGCGCCGACAAGACCGAGCTGATCAGCAAGGGCGCCGGCCTGGCCTACCCGATTCGCGACGGCATCCCGGTGATGCTCGAGTCGGAAGCGCGCACCCTGACCACCGATGAGCGTCTGGATAAATGACCACAGCCTTTACCGTCGTCATTCCATCGCGTTATGCCTCCACCCGCCTGCCAGGCAAGCCGCTGCTGCTGATCGCCGGCAAGCCGATGATCCAGCACGTCTGGGAGCAGGCGAGCAAAAGCAGCGCCGGGCGGGTGGTGGTTGCCACTGACGACGCGCGCATCGTCGAGGCCTGCAATGGCTTCGGTGCAGAAGTGGTGCTGACCCGTGAGGACCACAATTCCGGCACCGATCGCCTGGCTGAAGTCGCGATGAAACTGGGCCTGGCGCCCGATGCCATCGTCGTCAACGTCCAGGGCGACGAGCCGCTGATCCCGCCGAGCGTGATCGATCAGGTTGCCGCCAATCTGGCGGCCCACGCTGAAGCGCGCATGGCCACCCTGGCCGAGCCGATCGAAGACGCGGACACCCTGTTCAATCCCAACGTGGTCAAGGTCGTCAGCGACCTCAATGGCCTGGCGCTGACGTTCAGTCGCTCCACCTTGCCCTGGGCGCGGGATGCGTTTGCCGTGAACCCTGAGCAGTTGCCGGAAGGCGTGCCGTATCGCCGCCATATCGGCATCTATGCCTACCGCGCCGGTTTCCTGCAGGATTTCGTCAACTGGGGTCCATGCTGGCTGGAAAACACCGAGTGCCTGGAACAGCTGCGTGCCCTGTGGCACGGCGTGCGGATCCACGTGGCCGACGCATTGATCGCGCCGCCCGCCGGCGTCGATACCGCTGAAGACCTCGAGCGCGTTCGTCGCCTGCTGGAGGCGTGATGCGCGTTTTGTTCGTGTGCCTGGGCAACATCTGCCGTTCTCCCACGGCCGAAGGCGTGCTGCGGCACAAACTGCGCGAAGCGGGGCTGGCCGATCAGGTTGAGGTCGCTTCCGCCGGCACCGGTGACTGGCATGTCGGCAAGGCGCCGGACAAGCGCAGCCAGGCCGCGGCAAAGCTGCGCGGTTACGACTTGTCGGCCCAGCGCGCCCGGCAAGTCAGCCGCGCCGATTTTGCCACCTACGACCTGATCCTCGCGATGGACAACAGCAACCTGCGCAACCTCAAGGCCTTGCAGCCCGCCAAGGGCAAGGCCGAGCTGGATCTGTTCCTGCGCCGTTACCAGTCGCCAAGCGATGAAGTGCCGGACCCGTACTACGACGGCGAGCAAGGCTTCGAGCAGGTGTTGGACCTGATCGAGCGCGCCAGTGATTTGCTGGTGATCGAATTGAAGGGACGGTTATGAGTTTGCAGATTCAATCGCAGGTGTCGCTCAAGCCGTTCAACAGCTTTGGCGTGGATGTCCAGGCCCGGCTGTTTGCCGAGGCCCATAGCGACGCCGATGTGCGCGAAGCCCTGGCCTATGGGCTGGAGCACAAGGTCCCGGTACTGGTGATCGGCGGTGGCAGCAACCTGCTGCTGACGGCGGATATCGATTCACTGGTGCTGCGCATGGCCACTCGCGGGATTCGCGTGCTGAGCGATGACGACGGCAAAGTGGTGATCGAGGCCGAGGCGGGGGAGCCTTGGCATCCCTTTGTGCAACACACCCTGGCGCTTGGGTTGTCCGGCCTGGAAAACCTCAGCCTGATTCCCGGCACCGTGGGTGCGGCACCGATGCAGAATATCGGCGCCTATGGGGTCGAGATCAAGGACGTGTTCGCCGGCCTGACCGCCCTCGATCGCCAGACCGGCGAACTGCGCGACTTCAGCCTGGCGCAGTGCAACTTTGCTTACCGCGACAGCCTGTTCAAGCAGGAACCGGGGCGCTGGTTGATCCTGCGTGTGCGTTTCGCCCTCGACCGCGCCGCGCATTTGCACCTGGAGTACGGCCCGGTGCGTCAGCGCTTGACCGAACAAGGTATCGACCATCCGACTGCCAGCGATGTCAGCCGGGCCATTTGCAGCATCCGCAACGAAAAACTCCCGGACCCGGCCGTGCTCGGCAATGCCGGCAGTTTTTTCAAGAATCCCCTGGTATCGGCGGCGCTGGCTGCTCGGCTCAAGGGCGAATACCCGGACCTGGTGGCCTATGCGCAACCCGACGGGCAGATGAAACTGGCCGCTGGCTGGTTGATCGAGCGGGCGGGCTGGAAAGGTTTTCGCGATGCCGACGCAGGTGTTCACAAGCTGCAGGCACTGGTGCTGGTCAACTATGGCGGTGCAACGGGCCTGCAATTGCTGAACCTGGCGCAGCGCATCCAGAAAGACATTGCAGAACGATTCTATGTCGACCTGGAAATGGAACCGAACCGGTATTGATGAGGCAGCCGCGAGCTACAAGCCTCAAGCGGCAAGCTACAATCCTTAAATTCAGGCTCTTCGCTGTTTTGCTTTTACTTAAAGCTTGCAGCTTAAAGCTTGCAGCTAAAAAGCCCTGTCTCAGCAGGGCTTTTTTTTGTTAATGCTCGGTTAACTTAGTCAGCTAACGATGCACACTCTTGCTCCACCAAAGGCCCGGTGCAGACCGTTTGCGTCCGCACAAGAGAGCCGATTAGCCTGAGTCGATCTGCGTGCGACCCACCGAGATCCAGCGGCAGATTGCTCGACCCCATCACTCAAGATCCGTGCGGGCGTGCCCATGATTACCCTGAAACTCAATGGTCAAGACCATCAACTCGACGTCACCGAGGACATGCCGCTGCTCTGGGCGATCCGCGACGTGGCCGGTTACAACGGCACCAAGTTCGGCTGCGGCATGGGCCTGTGCGGGGCCTGCACCATTCATATCGAAGGGGCACCGGCACGCAGTTGCATCACGCCCATCGGTTCCGTCGTCGGTCAGAATGTCAGCACCATCGACAACCTGCACGCCGACCCGATCGGCAAAGTGGTCCAGCAAGCCTGGCTCGACACGGCGGTCGCTCAATGCGGTTTCTGCCAGGGTGGGCAAATCATGTCGGCGACAGCGCTGCTCAAGACCCACCCGAACCCCAGCGACGAGCAGATTGAAGAGGCGATGGTCGGCAATATCTGCCGCTGCGGCACCTACAACCGCATCAAGACCGCCATCCGCCAGGCCTCCACTCACCTGAAGGAGGCCAAGGCATGAGCCGGTTACCGAATGATTTCACCCTGAGCAATCTGAGCCAGCTCAGTCGCCGCGGCTTTCTCAAAGGTGTGGGTGCCACCAGTGCGCTGGTATTGGCGGCGAGCTGGGGCTGGCAAGACGCCTTTGCCGAAGAAAAAGACAAGAAGTTCGGTGCCGACGGCATGCCCCACGGCTGGGTCGACGATCCGAAAGTCTATGTGAGCATCGCCGCCGATGGCACGGTGACCGTGATCTGCAACCGCTCGGAAATGGGGCAGGGCGTGCGCACCAGCCTGACCATGGTGGTGGCTGATGAACTGGAAGCCGATTGGGCGCGGGTCAAGGTACAGCAGGCCCCGGGCGATGAGGCACGCTTCGGCAACCAGGACACCGACGGCTCACGCAGCATGCGCCACTGGTACGAACCGATGCGTCGTTGCGGGGCTGCTGCACGCGCCATGCTGGAACAGGCCGCTGCTGACCAGTGGAAAGTGTCGGTGGGCGAGTGCCATGCGCAACTGCATAAAGTCATCCACAAACCCTCGGGCCGCGAACTGGATTATGGCGCGCTCGCCGCCGCTGCCAGCGCTTTGGCCGTACCGGCCCGTGACAGCCTGAGGCTCAAGCAGCCTTCGGAATTCCGTTACATCGGCAAGGAAGGCACCAAGGCCATCGACGGTGAAGACATCGTCAACGGCCGTGCGGTGTACGGTGCCGACGTGCATTTCGACGGCATGCTGTACGCGACCATTGCGCGGCCCACGGTGTATGGCGGCAAAGTCAAAAGTTTCGACGCCAGTGCGGCGATGAAAGTCCCCGGCGTGGTCAAGGTGCTGCAGATCGAAAGCCGTCCGTTGCCTTCGGAGTTCCAGCCCCTGGGTGGCATCGCCGTGGTGGCGAGCAATACCTGGGCGGCGATCAAGGGCCGCGAGGCGCTGAAAATCGAGTGGGATGATGGCCCCAACGCCAGCTACGACTCGATCGCCTATCGCAAGGAGCTCGAAGCAGCCTCGCTCAAGCCTGGCAAGGTGGTGCGCAATACCGGCAACATAGACGAGGCCATGAGCAGCGCCGACAGTACGCTGGAAGCCTCTTACTACTTGCCGCATTTGTCACAGTCGCCGATGGAACCGATGGTCGCCATTGCGCGGTTCAAGGACGGTGCGTGCGAGGCCTGGGGGCCAAGCCAGGCGCCGCAGGTCACCCGGGAGCGGATCGGTGAACGCCTGGGGCTGCCGTTCGAAAAGGTCACGTTCAACGTGACCTTGCTGGGCGGTGGGTTCGGGCGCAAGTCCAAGCCCGACTTCATCATCGAAGCCGCGATCCTCGCCAAGGAATTCCCCGGTAAAGCGGTGCGGGTGCAATGGACCCGCGAAGACGACATTCATTGTTCCTACTTCCACACCGTATCGGCCGAATACCTCAAGGCCAGCCTGAACAAGGACGGCCTGCCGTCCGGCTGGTTGCACCGTACGGTCGCGCCGAGCATCACGGCGTTGTTTGCGCCAGGCATGAACCATGAGGCGGCGTTCGAACTGGGCATGGGTTTCACCAACATGGCGTATGCGATCCCCAACATTCGCCTGGAAAACCCCGAGGCCACGGTGCATACCCGCGTCGGCTGGTATCGCTCGGTGTCGAACATTCCCCATGGCTTCGCGATCCAGAGTTTTATCGATGAGCTGGCGCACAAGGCCGGGGAAGATCCGCTGAAGTACCAGATCAGATTGCTCGGCCCGGACCGCCAGATCGATCCGCGCACCTTGAGCGAAGAGTGGAACTACGGTGAATCCCCCGAGCGGTATCCGATCGACACCGCGCGTCTGCGCACAGTACTGGAGACCGCCGCCAAAGCCGCGGGTTGGGGGCGTGAGCTGCCCAAGGGCCGCGGCCTGGGCCTGGCGGTGCATTACAGCTTCGTGACCTATGTGGCGGCGGTGATCGAGGTGGAGGTCAAAGACGACGGCACACTGGTGGTGCACAAGGCCGACATCGCCGTCGATTGCGGACCGCAGATCAATCCCGAGCGGATTCGCGCGCAGTTCGAGGGCGCCTGCGTCATGGGCCTGGGTAATGCGGTGCTGGGGGAAATCAGCTTCAAGGACGGCAAGGTCCAGCAGGATAACTTCCACATGTACGAAGTGGCGCGCATGTCCCTGGCGCCGAAAGAAGTGGCTGTGCATCTGGTGACGCCGCCGGGTGAGGTGCCATTGGGCGGTGTCGGTGAACCGGGCGTGCCACCGATTGCGCCGGCCCTGTGCAATGCGATCTTTGCAGCCACCGGCAAACGCATCCGCAACCTGCCGGTTCGTTATCAGTTGTCGGGCTGGCAGCAGGCCGGAGCCTGATGGACAGCGCCGACCTGAACGTCCTGCGCAGTGTGCTGCAATGGCAGCGCGCCGGTCAGCGGGTGGTGTTGTACAGCGTGGTCGAAACCTGGGGCACGGCGCCCCGGGCACCCGGCGCCATGCTGGCCCTGCGTGAAGACGGCGTGGTGATTGGTTCGGTTTCCGGCGGGTGTGTCGAGGATGACTTGATCGCCCGGCTGCACGACGGCCGTCTCGCACTGGACGGGCCGCCGGTGCAACTGATCACGTACGGCGTGACCCGCGAGGAAGCCGCGCGTTTCGGCTTGCCCTGTGGCGGCACCTTGCGCTTGACCGAGGAGCGCATCGACGATGGGGATTGGGTCGAGCAACTGCTGTCCCGATGCGAGGCCCATGAAATCGTTGCCCGTGAACTGAACCTGGCCACCGGCGAAGTGCTTCTGCGGTCGGCCACTAAAGCTGACGTCTTGACGTTCGACGGTCTGACCTTGCGGGCGATCTATGGGCCGCGTTGGCGCTTGCTGTTGATCGGCGCGGGGCAGCTGTCGCGCTATGTCGCGGAAATGGCCCGCCTGCTGGATTTCGAGGTGCTGATTTGCGATCCACGCAGCGAGTTCGTCTATGGCTGGGAAGAGCAGCACGGACGATTCGTCTCGGGCATGCCGGATGAGGCGGTATTGAATATCCAGACCGATGAACGCACGGCTATCGTGGCCTTGACCCATGATCCGCGCCTGGACGACATGGCGTTGCTCACGGCCCTGGATTCCAAAGCCTTTTACGTTGGAGCACTGGGGTCGCGGGTCAACAGCCAGAAGCGCCGGGAAAACCTGGCTCAACTGGGTTTGTCGCAACCGGCGATTGACCGTTTGCATGGTCCGATCGGCTTGCACATCGGCAGTCATAATCCAGCGGAAATTGCCTTGTCGCTCATGGCGGAAATCGTCGCAGTCAAAAATGGCGTCGAACTGAAACAGAAGAAAGTCTTGCGGGAGAAGGTATGAGCGAGTCCATTGGCGTCGTCCTACTGGCGGCGGGGCAGGGCAGCCGGTTTCGTCAGGTGGCGGGTGCTGAAAAGGATAAGTTGGTGGCCGATTGCACCGGGCGTGACGGCGTGGTGCGGTCCGTCATCGAGCACACATTGGTCAACTTGCCGGCGACGCTGGGCAAACGCGTATTGGTGACCACTGCTGACCGCCCACAGGTGATTCGCATGGCTCAGGCCTATGGCTGCGAGATTGTGCTGATCGAATCGACGGGAATGGGCGACAGCATTGCCGCCGGAGTCGCTGCCTGCAAACAACTCGATGGCTGGCTGATGGTGCTGGGGGATATGCCATTCATCCTGCCGTCCAGTATCGAGCGGGTGGTGGCGGGTATTGGCAATGACAGTATCAGTGTTCCGGTACAGGGCGGTAAATATGGGCATCCGGTCGGGTTTGGGCGGGACTTCGCAGCGGGGTTGATGGCGCTATCGGGGGATCGTGGCGCGAAACCGCTGTTTGCCCAAGGGCGGGTGATCGAAGTGGCCGTGGATGATCCCGGTGTGTTGTGGGATGTGGATGTGCCGCAGGCGTTGGTCTTCAAGTAGTTCTGGAGGTGACCCCCCTGTGGGAGCGGGCTTGCTCGCGAAGACGGCCTGGCAGTCAACTGAGATGTTGGATGATCCACCGCCTTCGCGAGCAAGCCCGCTCCCACAAGGGATTGCGGTGAAGTCCGGATATAAAAAAGCCCCGCCTGGAATCACCAGGCGGGGCTTTTCAGTGGCCGATGGAATCAGGCGAGAGGTTTGGTCTCGTGCTCTTTTTCCAGGGCTTGCTCGTGTTGCTCTACCGCGTCCTGAACGGAACGCGGCGCTTCGTGGATCACCGACTCAGCCGGCTCGGCAACCACTTCGGCGGCCGGGGCAGGCGCTGCCTCAACCGCTTCAACCGGAGCCGCAGCGGCAGCCAGTTCAGCTTCCTTCTGCAGACGCTCGGCTTCACGCTTGCGACGACGCACTTCACGTGGGTCGTTAGGCGCACGGCCACTTGGCGTCAGGGCGCTGACAGGCGCGGCTTCGACGACCGGCGCAGGCGCTTGGGCAACGACCTCAGCTTCAACAGCAGGAGCTTCAACGACAGGTGCTTCAACCTCCGGCGCCGGGGCCGGTTCCGCGGCGGCCACTACCGGCTCGGAAACCATGGCTTCGGCCACTTGGGTCTCGGCAGCAGGCGCTGGTGTTTCAGCGACGGCTGGCTCGGCCACCCAGTTGAACGCCGTTTGCTCTTCACGCACTTCGCGAACGGTTTCAGTCACGGTCTCGACGACAGCTTCTGCAGCTACGGCAGGTGCTTCAACCACTGGAGCCGGCTCGGCAGCCGCTTCAACGGCAGGCTGAGCTTCTGGCGCTGGCGCCACTTCGATTTCCGGCGAGGCGGTGACTTCGACCGGTGTGGTCGCTTCAACGGCTGGAGCTTCAACCTGAGCTGCTTCCAGGGTCGCGGCAGTGGCGCGTTCGGCTTGCACATTGGCTTCAGCTTCGGCTGGAGCGCTGATCACGCTGCTGGCAACGGCTGCGGTGACAGCCAGGCCGGCGGCCAGATCGGCAGTGCTTGGCGCTTCAGCGTTTTCGCCGGACTCGGACTCTTCCGAACCTTCGATCACGTTGCCGTTGGCGTCACGCTGACGCTCGCGACGGTTGCTGCGACGACGCTGGCCACGGGAACGGCGGCGTGGACGATCGCCTTCGGCGTTTTCCTGACCCTCTTCCTGCAGTTGCTCTTCGTTGGTGGTCAGTTCTTCTTCGGCAGCGGCGGCGGCAGCTTGTTCGGCACGAGGCTGACGCTCTTCACGCGGTGGGCGTGGAGCACGCTCTTCACGTGGCTGGCGAGCTGGACGCTCTTCTGCGGTAGCAGCGGCGGCCGGAGCAGCCGGAGCGGCATCCAGAGGCTCGCGCAGTTCACGCACACGTTCTTCACGCTCGCCACGAGGCTTGCGATCTTCACGCGGAGCGCGCGGCGCACGTTCTTCACGAGGCGCGCGTGGTGCGCGTTCTTCGCGGGCTACTGCCGGCGTTTCTTCACGGGACTCGCGAGGCTCGCGCACTTCGCGTGGCTGACGCTCTTCACGCGGAGCGCGCTCTTCACGCGGTGCACGTTCTTCGCGAGGCTTGCGCTCTTCATCGCGGCGACCGTTACGGTTGCGGCTCTGCTGGCGACCGTTGCGACGCTCTTCGTTGCGGGCCGGACGCTCGGCGGCTGGCTTTTCAACCACAACCGGCGCGACAGGCTCTTCCTTGGTGGCGAACAGGCTCACCAGCGACTTCACCAAGCCTTTGAACAGGCTTGGCTCCGGCACGACGGCCGGAGCCGGGGCCGGAGCGGCAACTTCGGTCGGAACCGGAGCGTTGGCGCGGGCCGGAGCGGTCTTGACCGCGGCTTCCTGGCGAACCAGGGTGCGGGTCGCTGCGGCTGGCTGAACTTCTTCGACTTCGGCAGCGGCAGCGGCGATTTCGTAGCTGGACTGGTTGGTCGCCGCTTCCGGGCTGTCATCACGCAGGCGTTGCACTTCGAAGTGCGGCGTCTCAAGGTGATCGTTCGGCAGGATGACGATGCGGGCGCGGGTGCGCAGTTCGATCTTGGTGATCGAGTTGCGTTTTTCGTTGAGCAGGAACGCAGCCACCGGGATCGGCACTTGTGCACGAACTTCGGCGGTACGGTCTTTCAGGGCTTCTTCTTCGATCAGGCGCAGGATCGCCAGGGACAGCGATTCAACGTCACGGATGATGCCGGTGCCGTTGCAACGCGGGCAGACGATGCCGCTGCTTTCGCCCAGGGATGGACGCAGGCGCTGACGGGACATTTCCAGCAGGCCGAAGCGCGAGATGCGACCGACTTGCACGCGAGCGCGGTCGGCTTCCAGGCATTCGCGGACTTTCTCTTCCACCGCGCGCTGGTTCTTGGCAGGGGTCATGTCGATGAAGTCGATGACGATCAGGCCGCCGATGTCGCGCAGGCGCAACTGACGGGCGATTTCTTCGGCCGCTTCAAGGTTGGTCTGCAGCGCGGTTTCTTCGATGTCGCTGCCTTTGGTGGCGCGCGCCGAGTTGATGTCGATGGACACCAGGGCTTCGGTCGGATCGATCACGATGGAACCGCCGGAAGGCAGTTCGACGACGCGCTGGAAAGCGGTTTCGATCTGGCTTTCGATCTGGAAACGGTTGAACAGCGGAACGCTGTCTTCGTAGAGCTTGATCTTGCTGGCGTACTGCGGCATCACCTGGCGGATGAAGGTCAGGGCTTCGTCCTGGGCTTCAACGCTGTCGATCAGCACTTCGCCGATGTCCTGGCGCAGGTAGTCGCGGATCGCGCGGATGATCACGTTGCTTTCCTGGTAGATCAGGAACGGCGCGGCGCGGTCCAGCGAGGCTTCCTTGATGGCGGTCCAGAGCTGCAGCAGGTAGTCGAGGTCCCACTGCATTTCTTCGCTGCTGCGGCCAAGGCCGGCAGTGCGCACGATCAGGCCCATGTCGGCCGGGGCAACCAGGCCGTTCAGGGCTTCACGCAGTTCGTTGCGCTCTTCGCCTTCAATGCGACGGGAGATACCGCCGGCACGCGGGTTGTTCGGCATCAGCACCAGGTAACGACCGGCCAGGCTGATGAAGGTGGTCAGGGCGGCGCCCTTGTTGCCACGTTCTTCTTTTTCGACCTGAACGATGACTTCCTGGCCTTCGCTCAGGACGTCCTTGATGTTGACGCGACCTTCCGGGGCTTTCTTGAAGTATTCGCGGGAGATTTCTTTGAGGGGCAGGAAGCCGTGGCGCTCAGAGCCGAAATCGACAAAGGCAGCCTCAAGGCTTGGTTCGATGCGAGTAATCCGGCCTTTATAGATGTTGGCCTTCTTCTGCTCGCGTGCACCGGATTCGATGTCCAGGTCGTAGAGGCGCTGGCCATCTACCAGTGCAACACGCAACTCTTCGGGTTGAGTTGCGTTAATCAGCATTCTTTTCATGTAGTACCGTCGGTTTCCGGGCTGCCGGAAACGGCGTTCGGCACACACGACTTCTCACGGTCGGTGTCAGGTGCGTCGGGAGTGGTTGGCCATTTCCCGTGTCCAGCGAAGTCCGGCCAATGTGGGCCTTCATCGCGACGTACGCGTCCTGCTTGCTGTGGCTACTTAAGCACTCAGTCAGGAGGAGGAATCAACCAGCGGCTGTGGACGAGATGAAGCGTCTGGAGAAAGCCTGTTGCTACACAGTCCGGCGGTTGTGCATCTCCACCCTACACGTATCCCTGATAATTCGGGTGCTGCCGCGCGCAGAATCCGCAGCGGGTTGGCATTTACCGTGAGCTCCGAAAGGGGAGGTCACGCATCATGGCTAATTTAGGCGTTGTTTCCGATGCCTTCGCTCGGGGTCATTCGCAGCTGACTGCACTTTGTGAACTGGCCGTGAATATGGCTCGCAAAACGAGTGGAAAACTCTGCTTTGTGGCGTGATTCAGGCCTCATGTCACCTGCGCTCGTTACACCTGCAAACTCCACCGTTACGTAGCGAAAGCCCCGTAGGACGGCCTCGCGTCCTGGTGAATTGCGTTGGTCAGGGCCGGTTTTTGACCGTTGGTCCGCTGTCCAGGCCGCTTTTGGCGACGTTCGCGACTATAGCAGCAATGATTAAGTGCTTCAATTCCATAAAAAATTGTTATCATCCGCGGCATGACGACGACTACCCCCCCGACTCCAGGCGTACAACTGCTTGAGGTCTCGCCGGAATATGCCGGCCAACGTATTGATAATTTCCTTCTCGCCCGGCTCAAAGGCGTGCCCAAGACCTTGATTTACCGCATTTTGCGCAAGGGCGAAGTGCGCGTGAACAAAGGTCGGATCAAGCCCGAGTACAAGCTGCAGGCGGGCGATATCGTGCGCGTGCCGCCGGTTCGCGTGCCTGAGCGCGACGAGCCGGTGCCACTGGCACAAGGCCTGCTGCAGCGGCTCGAAGCCTCGATTGTCTTCGAAGACAAGGCCCTGATCGTGATCAACAAGCCCGCCGGCATTGCTGTTCACGGCGGTAGCGGCCTGACGTTCGGGGTGATCGAAGCCTTTCGTCAGTTGCGCCCCGATTGCAAGGAGCTCGAACTGGTTCACCGTCTCGACCGTGACACGTCCGGCCTGTTGATGATCGCCAAGAAGCGCAGCATGTTGCGTCACCTGCACACTGCGCTGCGCGGTGATGGTGTCGACAAGCGCTACATGGCGCTGGTCCGCGGTAACTGGGCGAGCTCGATCAAGCAGGTCCGTGCATCGCTGGGCAAGAGCAATCTGCGCTCCGGCGAGCGCATGGTCGAGGTCGACGAGGAGGAGGGCAAGGAGTCCGTGACCGTGTTCAAGGTCCTGCGCCGTTTCGGCGACTTTGCCACCCTGATCGAAGCCAAGCCGATTACCGGCCGGACTCACCAGATCCGCGTGCATACCTTGCACGCCGGGCATTGCATCGCTGGCGACACCAAGTACGGCGAAGAAGGTTTCAGCAAGGAAATCCGCGATCTGGGCGGCAAGCGCCTGTTCCTGCATGCCTACATGCTGACCGTGCCGTTGCCTGATGGCGGCGAGCTGAAGTTGCAGGCCCCGGTCGACGAGATGTGGGCCAAGACTGTGGAGCGATTGAGTGCGCCCATCTGATTACAAGCTGCTGATCTTCGATTGGGACGGCACGCTGGCCGATTCCATTGGCCGGATTGTCGAGGCGATGCATGTTGCCTCCCGGCGCTCCGGTTTTGAGCAGCGCGACGATTTTGCCGTCAAGGGCATCATCGGCCTGGGTTTGCCGGAAGCGATCCGCACCCTGTACCCCGAGATCGATGACGCCGAACTGATCGCGTTTCGCGAGCACTACGCCGAACATTACATTGCGTCGGAGGCCGTGCCTTCGCCGTTGTTCGAGGGTGTGGTCGAGTCGCTCGAGGCATTTCGTGCCGAGGGTTATCATCTGGCTGTGGCGACCGGCAAGGCCCGTCGCGGGCTGGATCGGGTGTTGAAGGCCCATGGCTGGGAGGATTACTTCGACATCACTCGTGCCGCCGACGAGACCGCCAGCAAGCCCCATCCGCTGATGCTCGAGCAGATTCTCGCGCATTGCGAGGTTCGCCCGGATCAGGCATTGATGGTCGGTGATTCGTCCTTTGATTTGCAGATGGCACGCAACGCCGGCATGGGGTCGGTGGCCGTAAGCTATGGCGCTCAATCGATCGATGCGTTGAGGCTGTATGAGCCGCGACTGGCCATCGACCGTTTTTCAGAATTGCACGCCTGGCTGAGTCAGCAGGCTTAACCGGTAGTTTTTGGGGTGGACGGCATGACCGACGAATGGAAGGCGCCCGCCAAGGCGAGCGCAGAGAGCGGTGACGACAAGAGCTGGAAGCTGCTGGAGAAGACGCTGCTGGCCAGTGTGCAGGAACAGCGTCGGTCCCGTCGCTGGGGGATATTCTTCAAGTCGCTGATTTTTGTGTATCTTTTCGGCGTTGTTGCTCTGTTTTCGCCGCTGATGGATATGGAAAAGGCCGCTACCCTCAGTGCCAATTACACGGCGTTGATCGATGTGACAGGCATGATTGCCGACAAGGAGCCGGCCAGCGCAGACAATATCGTTGGCAGCCTGCGCGCGGCTTTCGAGGACAAGAAAGTCAAGGGCGTCATCCTGCGTATCAACAGTCCGGGCGGCAGTCCGGTGCAGTCGGGTTATGTCTATGACGAGATCCGTCGCCTGCGCGGCCTGCATCCGGACACCAAGCTGTATGCGGTCATTTCCGACCTGGGGGCTTCCGGTGCTTACTACATCGCCAGCGCGGCGGATCAGATCTACGCCGACAAGGCGAGCCTGGTCGGCTCCATCGGTGTGACGGCGGCCGGATACGGCTTTGTCGGCACCATGGAGAAGCTGGGTGTCGAGCGTCGCACTTACACCTCGGGCGAACACAAGTCGTTTCTCGATCCGTTCCAGCCACAGAAGCCGGAAGAAACCGCTTTCTGGCAGGGTGTGCTCGATACGACCCACAAGCAGTTCATCAACAGCGTCAAGCAAGGGCGCGGCGATCGCCTGAAGGACAAGGAGCATCCGGAGCTGTTCTCCGGTCTGGTCTGGTCCGGCGAGCAGGCGCTGCCACTGGGGTTGATCGATGGGCTGGGCAATGCCAGTTCGGTTGCGAGGGATGTGATCGGCGAGAAAGAGCTGGTGGACTTTACCGTTCAGGAGTCGACATTCGATCGCTTCTCGAAAAAACTCGGCGCCAGCGTGGCTGAGCATCTGGCGATGTGGATGGGGTTTAACGGTCCGTCGCTGCGTTAAGTTGGCTTTAAGGTCAAAAGATCGCAGCCTTCGGCAGCTCCTGCACGCAGATCAACTGTGGGGGCTGCCGAAGGCTGCGATTTTTTGCTTTCAGGGTATTTGCACGCCTTCGGCCAGCAACATGTCGATCAAGCGAATCAGCGGCAGGCCGATCAGGCTGGTGGCGTCAGGACCCTCGGTGCTGCGAAACAGGCTGACACCCAGGCCTTCGGCCTTGAAGCTGCCTGCGCAATCGTAGGGTTGCTCGGCGTGAAGGTAGCGCTCGATGCGGGTGGCGTCGAGTGTGCGCATGTGTACGGTGAACGGCACGCAATCGACCTGGCAGTGCCCTGTCCGGCTGTTGAGCAAGGCCAGGGCGGTCAGGAATGTCACGCTGGCGCCGCTGGCGGCCAGCAGTTGTTCGCGGGCTTTTTCGAAGGTGTGGGGCTTGCCGATTATCCGCTCTCCCAGCACGGCGACCTGGTCGGAGCCGATTATCAGATGAGCGGTATGGCTGGCGGCCAGGGCGCGCGCTTTCTCTTCGGCAAGGCGCTTGACCAGCGCGATGGCGGATTCGCCCGGGCGATGGCTTTCGTCGATATCCGGCGAACTGCAAGTGAATGGCAGTTGCAGGCGGGCCAGCAATTCCCGGCGATAGACCGAGCCGGAAGCGAGTAATAAAGGCAGCATGCGCATCTCCATAAGGCAGGTGCGAATTCTAGCGAGGCTTCCAAGTGACGGACAGGGCTGAATTTCCTTTGACATGGGCGGGTGCATCCCTATAATGCTGCGCCTATGTTGAATGACCCGATTCCACCTCACGTTGACCCGCGCAAATTGGCTGATCGTGGCACCACCCTTCAAGGTGAAATGCTGCTGGCCGATTTGGAGAGACTCTGCGACCCGCTTTCCGACAATGTCGGTACGGTGCAGGCTAAATTCGTTTTTGAACGAGATGAACGTAAATCTGTGGTCATCCACAGCTTTATCGACACTGAAGTCAAAATGGTTTGCCAGCGTTGTCTTGAGCTGGTCACCCTGCCGATCCATAGCGAATGCAGTTACGCTGTGGTGAAGGAGGGTGCGAATACCCAGTCGTTGCCGAAAGGTTATGACGTGCTGGAACTGGGCGAAGATCCATTGGATCTGCAGTCACTGATCGAGGAGGAGCTTCTGCTCGCCTTGCCCATTGTGCCTGCTCATCATCCGGAAGAATGCCAGCAGCCGGCGGGAGCAGATGAGCCCGAACCGAGCGAGGACGAGGTAACGCGGTCCAACCCGTTCAGTGTATTGGCGCAGTTAAAGCGTGACCCAAACGTTTAGGAGTTAATCAATTATGGCTGTTCAGCAGAACAAAAAATCCCGCTCTGCCCGTGACATGCGCCGTTCGCACGACGCTCTCGAGGCTAGCACCTTGTCTGTAGAAAAAACCACCGGTGAAGTTCACCTGCGTCACCACGTATCGCCAGAAGGCGTATACCGTGGCCGTAAAGTGATCGACAAGGGCGCTGACGAGTAATCACTTGTCCGCTCAAGTCATCGCGATTGACGCAATGGGCGGGGACTTCGGTCCCCGCAGCATTGTTCAGGCCAGCCTTGCTTGCCTGTCCGCTACACCCTCGCTGCACCTGACCCTCGTCGGTCAACCCTCCCTTCTTGAAGAATTGATCGCTGGCCATTCGGCTGTGGATCGCGCGCGTCTGTCGATTGCTCCGGCGAGCGAAGTCATTGGCATGGACGAAAAACCCGCCCAGGCCTTGCGAGGCAAGCCCGACTCATCGATGCGCGTGGCCCTTGAACTGCTGCGCGACGGCAAAGTCCAGGCCTGTGTCAGTGCCGGCAATACCGGTGCGCTGATGGCGTTGTCGCGATTCGTGCTCAAGACCCTGCCGGGCATTGACCGTCCGGCCATGGTGGCGGCGATCCCGACACAAAAGGGTTACTGCCAATTGCTCGACCTGGGCGCCAACGTCGATTGCAGTGCCGAGCATCTGTTGCAGTTTGCGGTCATGGGGTCGGTGGCGGCGGAGACGCTGGGCATCAGCCGTCCACGGGTGGCATTGCTGAACATCGGCACCGAAGACATCAAGGGCAATCAGCAGGTCAAGCTGGCGGCGACTTTGTTGCAAGGCGCCCGGGGCATCAATTACATCGGCTTTATCGAGGGCGACGGTTTGTATCGTGGCGAAGCGGATGTGGTGGTGTGTGACGGTTTTGTCGGCAACATCCTGCTCAAATCCAGCGAAGGCCTGGCGACCATGATTGCCGGGCGCATCGAGGCCTTGTTCAAGAAGAGCCTGGCCTCACGTGCGGTCGGCGCGCTGGCGCTGCCGTTGATGAAGCGCCTGCAGGCCGAACTGGCGCCTGCCCGGCATAACGGCGCGAGCTTTCTCGGCTTGCAGGGGATTGTGGTGAAGAGCCACGGTTCTGCCGGGGTCCAGGGTTTCCAAAGCGCCATTTCGCGCGCCATGATCGAGATTCAGGAAAACCTTCCCGAGCGCCTGCACGGTCGTCTGGAGGATTTGTTGCTTTAGGCGTTTTCGTCGGACAATGCTTAAATGTGACCGCTTGGTTCGATGGGCCATCCAACTGTCAGTTTCTTGCGTCCCCAAAGCGGGGCGCCATTTCTCCGACGACAAGATCATTAGGGGCTTGTTACATGTCTGCTTCCCTCGCATTCGTCTTCCCGGGACAGGGTTCGCAGTCCCTCGGCATGCTGGCCGAGTTGGGCGCACAACATCCGGTTGTCCTTGAAACATTCAAAGAAGCTTCCGATGCACTGGGTTACGACCTGTGGGCACTGACCCAGCAAGGGCCGGAAGAGCAACTCAATCAAACCGATAAAACCCAACCGGCCATTCTGACCGCCTCGATCGCCCTGTGGCGTCTGTGGTTGGCCGAAGGTGGTGCGCGTCCGGCCTACGTCGCCGGGCACAGCCTGGGTGAATACAGCGCGCTGGTGGCAGCGGGCAGCCTGAGCCTGGGCGACGCGGTGAAACTCGTCGAGCGTCGTGGCCAACTGATGCAGGAAGCCGTTCCGGCCGGGCAGGGCGGCATGGCTGCCATCCTGGGGCTGGACGATGCCGACGTACTGGCAGCCTGTGCCGAAGCGGCGCAAGGCGAAGTGGTCAGCGCGGTGAATTTCAACTCGCCGGGCCAGGTGGTCATCGCCGGTGCCAAGGCTGCGGTTGAACGCGCCATCGAAGGCTGCAAGGCGCGTGGTGCCAAGCGCGCCATGCCACTGCCGGTCAGCGTGCCGTCCCACTGCGAGCTGATGCGTCCGGCTGCTGAGCGTTTCGCCGAATCGATCGCCGCGATCAATTGGCAGGCGCCACAGATTCCTGTGGTCCAGAACGTCAGCGCCGAAGTGCCGGCCGATCTGGAAACCCTCAAGCGTGATCTGCTCGAACAGCTGTACAAGCCCGTACGCTGGGTCGAATCCGTACAGGCGCTGGCTGCCAGGGGCGCGACCAATCTGGTCGAGTGCGGCCCGGGTAAAGTGCTGGCCGGTCTGAACAAGCGTTGCGCCGAAGGCGTATCGACATCCAACCTCAATACCCCAGATGCCTTCGCTGCCGCCCGTGCAGCGTTGGCCTGAATCAGGAGAAGCTTGCATGAGTCTGCAAGGTAAAGTTGCACTGGTCACCGGTGCAAGCCGTGGCATCGGCCAGGCTATCGCCCTGGAACTGGGTCGTCAGGGCGCCATCGTTGTCGGTACCGCGACTTCCGCGTCGGGTGCCGAGCGTATTGCCGCGACCCTGAAGGAAAACGGTATTCAGGGCACCGGCCTGGAACTCAATGTCACCAGTGACGAGTCCGTGGCGGCGGTCCTGGCGAGCATCCAGGAGCAGTTCGGTGCGCCGGCGATCCTGGTCAACAATGCCGGTATCACCCGCGATAATCTGATGATGCGCATGAAAGACGACGAGTGGCACGACGTTGTCGATACCAATCTGAACAGTCTGTTCCGCCTGTCCAAGGGCGTTTTGCGTGGCATGACCAAAGCCCGTTGGGGCCGAATTATCAGTATTGGTTCGGTTGTGGGTGCCATGGGCAACGCAGGCCAAGTAAACTACGCTGCCGCCAAGGCCGGTCTGGAAGGTTTCAGTCGTGCATTGGCGCGTGAAGTCGGTTCGCGTGCGATTACGGTAAACTCGGTGGCCCCAGGGTTCATCGATACCGATATGACCCGTGAACTGCCCGAGGCGCAGCGTGAAGCCTTGCAGACGCAGATTCCGCTGGGTCGTCTGGGGCAGGCTCAAGAGATCGCGTCCGTGGTCGCTTTTCTTGCGTCGGACGGTGCGGCTTACGTTACCGGAGCTACAATCCCGGTGAACGGCGGGATGTACATGTAATTCAAATGTGACGGATTGCTTCAAAAAAATGTCATACGAGCTGTCTAAAATCCGTTATAAAGCTGCAATCTATTTATAGGCAGAGGGTCACCGGGTTCGAGGAGTGAAGCTTTCAGTTGAAAAGCTGAAAAGCCTTTCTATACACTTACCCACTGGCCAGCTGCCTGAATTTGTCCATTAGGAGTGAAAACAAGGTATGAGCACCATCGAAGAGCGCGTCAAGAAAATCGTTGCTGAGCAACTGGGCGTTAAAGAAGAAGAAGTGGTCAACACTGCTTCCTTCGTTGAAGACCTGGGTGCCGACTCCCTTGACACCGTTGAGCTGGTGATGGCTCTGGAAGAGGAATTCGAGACCGAAATCCCTGACGAAGAAGCCGAGAAGATCACTACTGTACAAGCTGCAATCGACTACGTTACCAGCCACCAGGCGTAATAGTTTGTAATCGTTGCTCGCTGTCATGGAAAAACCGCACTGCCATCATGGCGTGCGGTTTTTTCTTTAGGCCTGATGCAAAGTCGTCATTTGAAAAAAAGGAGAGTGCTGTGTCGCGTAGACGCGTCGTAGTCACCGGTATGGGTATGTTGTCGCCACTGGGCACGGATGTGCCGAGCAGCTGGCAGGGCATTCTGGCTGGCCGCAGTGGCATTGGTCTGATCGAACACGCCGACCTTTCTGCCTATTCCACCCGTTTTGGCGGCTCGGTAAAGGACTTCAATGTCGAGGAATACCTGTCGGTCAAGGAAGCCCGCAAGCTCGACCTGTTCATTCAATACGGTCTGGCCGCAGGTTTTCAGGCGGTGCGCAACGCCGGTCTGGAAGTCACCGACGCCAACCGCGAACGCATCGGCGTGGCCATGGGCTCGGGTATTGGCGGTCTGACCAATATCGAAGAAACCGCCCGCACGCTGCACGAGACCGGCCCACGACGGATTTCCCCGTTTTTCGTGCCAGGCTCGATCATCAATATGATTTCCGGTTTCCTGTCCATCCATCTGGGGGCACAGGGGCCTAACTACGCCATCGCCACGGCCTGTACCACCGGTACCCACTGCATTGGCATGGCAGCCCGCAACATCATGTACGACGAAGCCGACGTGATGATTGCCGGCGGCGCCGAGATGGCGGCCTGCGGTCTGGGCATGGGTGGCTTCGGTGCCTCGCGCGCGCTGTCGACCCGCAATGACGAGCCGACCCGCGCCAGCCGTCCATGGGACAAGGGCCGCGACGGCTTCGTGCTGTCCAATGGTGCCGGTGCGCTGGTTCTGGAAGAGCTGGAACATGCCAAGGCCCGTGGTGCGACCATCTACGCCGAACTCATTGGCTTCGGCACCAGCGGCGATGCCTACCATATGACTTCGCCACCTGCCGATGGCGCGGGTGCTGCCCGCTGCATCACCAATGCGCTGCGCGATGCGAAGATCAATGGCGATCAAGTGCAGTACATCAACGCCCACGGCACGTCGACTCCCGCAGGCGATCTTGCTGAAGTCAATGCGATCAAGTCGGTGTTCGGCGAGCATGCCTACAAGCTGGCCGTCAGTTCGACCAAATCCATGACCGGCCACCTGCTGGGTGCGGCGGGCGCGGTCGAGGCGATCTTCAGCGTGCTGGCCATCAACAGCCAGGTAGCGCCGCCGACCATCAACCTTGATGAGCCGGACGAAGGCTGCGACCTCGATTTCGTGCCGCACACCGCGCGCAACATGGATATCGATGTGGTCGTGTCCAACTCCTTCGGTTTTGGCGGCACCAACGGCTCGCTGGTGTTCCGCCGGTTCGCAGGCTGATGGACTGCTGGGTCGACGGTCAGCCGGCTGACGCTTTGTCGCTGAAGGATCGCGGCCTGGCTTATGGCGATGGTCTGTTCGAGACCATCGCTGTGCGCAACGGGAAGCCGGTGTTGCTGGAGCGGCATCTGTCGCGTCTGGCGGATGGCTGCTCGCGTCTGGCGCTTGCTGCCGATCAGGAATTGATCCGCAGCGAACTGCTGGCCTACGCAGCGCTACTGGGTGGCGGGGTGCTCAAGCTCATTCTCACCCGCGGCGACGGTCTGCGCGGTTACGCGCCCGATCCTTCGGCCCAGGCTCGACGCATTCTGCAAGGCAATCCACCTGCGGCTTATGCTGCCGCGCATGGCGAGCAGGGTGTTCGACTGTTTCCTTGCGCCACCCGATTGTCCAGGCAGCCATTACTGGCCGGCCTCAAGCACCTGAATCGACTTGAACAAGTCCTCGCCCGTGCCGAATGGCAGGACACCGAGCATGCCGAAGGCTTGATGCTCGATCAGGCCGGGCGCGTGATCGAAGGCGTGTTCAGCAATTTGTTCCTGGTGCGTGACGGTGTGCTCATCACGGCTGACCTCAAGCGCTGCGGCGTGGCCGGCGTGATGCGTGCCGAACTATTGTTTCAGGCCGGGTCGCTGGGAATTCCCACGCAAATCACCGATATCCCCCTCGAACAGCTGCAATGGGCTGACGAAGTCTTTGTCTGCAACAGCGTGTATGGTATCTGGCCGGTACGTGCCTATGCTGCTCTTCACTGGCCGGTTGGGCCGCTCACCCGTAAACTCCAAACCATTGCCCGTGTGCTACTGGATGCTTGATACGTGAGACGTAAACTCTTGCTGCTGCTGGAAACCGGAGTGGTTCTGGCAGGGCTGCTGATGGGTGCTTCAGCCTGGAAAATTCATTCGGCGCTGGTACAGCCGCTGAACATTGCCCAGGAACAATTGCTGGATGTGCCCAAGGGCACCACGCCGACCCGCACCTTCTACCGACTCGAAGCCAATGGTGTCATCAAGGACGCCTTCTGGCTGCGCGTGTATTGGCGCTTCAATCTCGGCAAACAACCCCTGCACAGCGGTGAGTATCGCATGCAGCCGGGCATGACCGTCGAAGGCCTGATCGACCTGTGGAAGCGCGGGGAAATGGTTCAGTACAGCCTGACTCTGGTCGAAGGCTGGAATTTCCGCCAGGTTCGCGCAGCGCTGGCCAAGGAAGAGAAGCTTGATCATAGCCTCGACGGTTTGAGCGATAGCCAGGTCATGGACAAGCTGGGCCACACCGGGATTTTTCCGGAAGGGCGTTTCTTCCCTGACACCTATCGTTACGTGCGCGGCATGTCCGATATCGAACTGCTGAAAACCGCCTACGACCGCCTCGACGAAGTGCTCGCCAAGGAATGGCAGCAGCGCTCTTCCGATGTGCCGTACACCGAACCCTACCAGGCGCTGATCATGGCTTCGTTGGTGGAAAAGGAAACCGGCGTGCCGCAGGAGCGTGGGCAGATTGCCGGCGTGTTTGTGCGACGCATGGCGATGGGCATGCTGCTGCAGACCGACCCGACGGTGATCTATGGCCTCGGCGACCGCTACAGCGGTAAGCTGACCCGGGCTCACCTCAAGGAGTCGACGCCCTATAACACCTACATGAATGCGGGCTTGCCGCCGACGCCGATTTCCATGGTCGGTCGCGAAGCCATCCATGCGGCGCTCAATCCGGTGGAGGGCAACAGCCTCTACTTCGTGGCGCGTGGTGATGGCACTCACGTGTTCTCCGACGACCTGGATGCCCACAACAATGCCGTGAAGGAGTTCCAGCTCAAGCGTCGCGCCGATTACCGCTCCAGCCCGGCGCCCACTGCCACGCCAGAGACAGCGCCGATCCAGACTGAGCAAAACGGTACGCAGGAGGCCAAGGCTTCGCAGGAGCAGGCACCGATCCCGGCTGCTTCACCGAACACGGCTCTCGAGGCGCTGCCGCCAGTGCTGGCGCAAGATCCTGCGCCAGCTCCTGAAGCACCGGAACCCGATGCCAACGCACCGAAAAGCCCGCAATGACTCTGACTAAGGACTGCCTGTGACTGGCTTGTTTATTACTCTGGAAGGCCCGGAAGGCGCCGGCAAGAGCACCAATCGAGAATACCTGGCCGAGCGCTTGCGCGCCGCCGGCATCGAGGTGGTGCTGACCCGCGAGCCGGGGGGCACGCCGTTGGCCGAGCGTATCCGTGAGGTGTTGTTGGCTCCCGTCGACGAAGTCATGAACCCGGATACCGAGTTGCTGTTGGTGTTCGCGGCGCGTGCCCAGCACCTGGCAGAAGTGATTCGCCCGGCGCTGGCCCGCGGTGCCGTGGTCCTGTGTGATCGTTTTACCGATTCGACTTACGCCTACCAGGGCGGCGGCCGTGGCTTGTCGCTTGAGCGCATCGCGGCTCTGGAAACCTTCGTTCAAGGCGATCTGCGCCCGGACCTGACACTGATTTTCGATCTGCCTGTCGAGGTGGGTCTGGCCCGCGCCAGCGCACGTGGCCGCCTGGATCGCTTCGAACTCGAAGGCCGGACTTTTTTCGATGCCGTACGCCATGCGTTCCTCAAGCGGGCCAAGGCGGATCCGGCGCGTTATGTGCTGGTCGATGCGGCCCAACCCTTGGCACAGGTTCAGCAATCGCTGGATGCCTTGTTGCCGCGCCTGCTGGAGTTGAGCCGTGGCTGAGGCCTATCCGTGGCAGGAAAACCTCTGGCAGCACCTGGCGGGGCGCGCGCAGCACGCGCACGCCTACCTGCTGCATGGCCCGGCCGGGATCGGCAAGCGGGCACTGGCCGAGCGCCTGATGGCCAGCTTGCTGTGCCAGCGCCCGACGGCGCTGGAGGCCTGCGGCGAATGCAAGTCCTGTCTGCTGCTCAAGGCTGGCAGCCACCCGGATAACTACATCCTTGAACCGGAAGAAGCCGACAAGGCGATCAAGGTCGATCAGGTTCGCGATCTGGTCGGTTTCGTGGTGCAGACCGCGCAGTTGGGTGGACGCAAAGTGGTGTTGATCGAGCCGGTCGAGTCGATGAACATCAACGCCGCCAACGCCTTGCTCAAGAGCCTTGAAGAACCGTCCGGCGATACGGTTTTATTGCTGGTGAGCCATCAGCCGAGCCGCTTGCTGCCCACCATCAAGAGTCGCTGTGTGCAGCAGGCCTGTCCGCTGCCGGGCGAGGCCATGAGCTTGAAGTGGCTGGCCCAGGCATTGCCGGAATGTTCCGAAGAGGAGCGCGTCGAGTTGCTGACGCTGGCCGCCGGTTCGCCACTGGCGGCGGTCAATCTCCAGGCCCAGGGCGTGCGTGAGCAGCGCATGCAAGTCGTGGAAGGGGTGAAGAAACTCCTCAAGCAACAGCAGTCACCGACGCAACTGGCCGAAGAATGGAAAAACATTCCGATGTTGCGCCTGTTCGATTGGTTCTGCGACTGGTCGAGCCTGATCCTGCGCTATCAGTTGACCCAGGACGAAGCCGGCCTCGGCCTGACCGACATGCGCAAGGTCGTGCAATACCTGGCGCAGAAAAGCGCCCAGGGCAAAGTCCTCGATATCCAGGACTGGATCCTCGCCCAGCGACAGAAAGTCTTGAGCAAGGCCAACCTCAATCCGGCCTTGCTGCTGGAGGCCTTGCTGGTGCAATGGGCGTCGTTGCCTGCCCAAAGATGACTGCCTGCGCCTAGACTCTGAGTATCAGTATCCGAGTATCAGTACCCCGGACCGTCCCATCCATTCGATGTAAGTTGCAGCCCTTTATGCTCGTAGACTCCCATTGTCACCTCGATCGCCTCGACCTGGCCGCCCACGACAGCTCCCTGGATGCTGCCCTGGATGCCGCCCGGCAGCGCGGGGTAGGGCACTTTCTGTGTATCGGTGTCAGCGCGGACAACGCGGCCGACGTCAAAGCCCTGGCCGAACGTTATGACGACGTCGACTGCTCGGTGGGCGTGCACCCTCTGGATGTACAGCCCGGTGCCGCGCCGGCGCTGGACTGGCTGTTGCAGGAACTCAATCACCCGCGTGTGGTCGCCATCGGCGAAACCGGCCTCGATTACCATTACGAGCCGGAGGCAGCGCAGTTGCAGCAGGAATCCTTTCGCCTGCACCTGCAAGCGGCGCAGCAGACCGGCAAACCGGTGATCATCCACACCCGCGGGGCCCGCACCGATACCCTGGACTTGCTGCGCGAAGCGGCATTGCCCCAGGCGGGCGTATTGCACTGCTTTACCGAAGACTGGGACATGGCGAAGGCTGCGCTGGACATGGGCTATTACATTTCCTTGTCCGGGATTGTCACTTTTCGCAATGCCGATGCGTTGCGCGATGTGGCCAGCAAAGTGCCGGCCGACCGCTTGCTGGTGGAGACCGATTCGCCCTACCTGGCGCCGATTCCCCATCGCGGCAAGCCAAACCTGCCGCAGTACGTGCGTGAAGTAGCGGAATTTCTGGCAATGTTGCGCGGTGAACCCTACGAGCGGTTTGCCGAGCAGACCACGGCCAATTTCAAGCGGCTGTTCCCGCTGGCACACGTAAAAGGTTAAATCGCAGGCAAAAAAAACCCGGGTTCTGGGGGGTGAATCCGGGTTAAGACCATTAGGAGTAAAACAATGGCACGCGGTCCGTTGGTACCAATATCGGCGTGACACTTGGGGGAGATGCCCCGCCGACAGTTCAAGTATTGATCAGGATTGCGCCTAGTCCAGTTTGCTGGTCAGGGTTTTTAAACAAATTTGGAATACGTGCGCTTCGGAAGAGTTCTCATCAACCGGCAATCGTGCGCGGAATGACCGGAAAGCGCAGATATGGTCGGATGATCCGTGCATTTTTGCGTAAGTTAGGCATAATACGCGGCTTCGAATTTTGACCCCGACAGACCTTTTCTTATGCATAAAGAACCTCGTAAGGTCCGTGAGTTTCGTCGCCGCGAGCAGGAAATTCTCGATACCGCGCTAAAGCTGTTCCTCGAACAAGGTGAAGACAGTGTCACCGTCGAGATGATTGCTGATGCCGTCGGTATCGGCAAAGGCACGATCTACAAGCATTTCAAATCCAAGGCGGAAATCTATCTGCGCCTGATGCTCGACTACGAGCGCGATTTGAATGCACTGCTGCATTCGGCCGATGTCGACAAGGACAAGGAAGCCCTGTCCCGGGCCTACTTCGAATTCCGCATGCGCGATCCACAACGCTATCGCCTGTTCGACCGCCTCGAAGAGAAAGTGGTCAAGGGCAACCAGGTGCCGGAGATGATCGAGGAGCTGCACAAGATCCGTGCCTCGAACTTCGAACGCCTGACCCTGCTGATCAAGGGCCGGATCAGCGAAGGCAAGCTGGAAGACGTGCCACCTTACTTCCACTACTGCGCGTCCTGGGCGCTGGTGCACGGTGCCGTCGCGCTGTATCACTCGCCGTTCTGGAGCAATGTGCTGGAAGATCAGGAAGGTTTCTTCCAGTTCCTGATGGACATCGGCGTGCGCATGGGCAACAAACGCAAGCGCGATACCGACACTTCCGGTAGCTGAGCCATTCAGTTGCCTTATTGCGCCATGATTTCGCTACTTGGCGCAGTACCGCAGGAATATACTCAGGTAGAGGACTTGCTAAAACTTGATTTCTGAGTCAAGTTTTAGTGGCCCGATATTCTTCCGCCGGAGTGACCATGATCGTTGACCGTCAAGGCAGGCGTTTTCGCAACTTGCGAATCAGTCTGACCTCTGCCTGCAATTACGCCTGTACCTACTGCGTGCCCAACGGCAAGCGGCTGGTGGCTGCGCAGGATGAATTGTCGGCCGAAGCGATGGCACGCGGCGTGGCTTATCTGATTGAAGCGGCAGGGATCGAGCGTCTGCGTATTACCGGTGGCGAGCCGCTGGTCAGTCCGAAACTCGAAGCCTTCATGACGGCGGTCGGGCAGATGGGCCTGGAAGACATCAGCCTGACCACCAATGGCCAGCTGCTGGCGAAGAAACTGCCGCTGCTGGTGGGCGCCGGCATTCGGCGCCTCAACGTTTCCCTCGACACGCTCGACGCCAGTGCGTTCCGCGGCATTGCCCGGGGTGGCGACCTGGCCACCGTGCTAAACGGCATGAGCGAGGCCAGTGCGGCCGGCATGAAGATCAAGGTCAACATGGTGCCGCTGCGCGGGCAGAACCTTGATCAAGTGATGCCGCTGCTCGACTACTGCCTGGAGCGCGGTTATGAACTGCGCTTCATCGAGCTGATGCGCATGGGCCACCTGGCCAACGACTCCAATGCGTTTTTGCAGCAGTTCGTCAGCCTCCAGCAATTGCTGAGCCTGATCGGCGAGCGCTATGAATATCTGCAGGCCGATGCCCCGGTCGATGCAACGGCGGTTCGTTATGAAATTCCCGGCCAGGGTTACTTCGGCGTGATCGCCAACGAAAGTGTGCCGTTCTGCCGGACCTGCTCGCGACTGCGCTTGTCTTCCACCGGGTGGCTGCACGGCTGCCTGTCGTCGAGCAATCGCCATTACATCGGCGACCTGCTGGACAAACCGCGTCACCAGGCGCTGCCGGCCTTGCAGAGACTCCTGGTGAAAGCCTTGGGGGACAAGCAGGAAGTGGCGTTCTCCGGCGGCGCGACCGTCATGAAGATCATCGGCGGCTGATCGGGCCTCATCGCGGGCAAGCCACGCTCCCACAAGGTTGTGCATAAACCCTGTGGGAGCGTGGCTTGCCCGCGATTGCGTTTGATCAGGCAACGATCAACTTGAGCTGGCGCAAAAGCTGCATCCTACGGCCATTCGCCGGTTTTCCGACACCGGCCTCTGGAGGATAGGATGCGTAGCCTGGTTTTGCTGCTGGCCGTTTTGGCACTTGGTGGCTGCATGAACGTCAGCGATATGGCCGAAGGGACTCGTTACCATATGAGCGATGCGGGGTTGCTCGATCACAGTGACAGCCGCCGCGTAAACAACCTGCGCATTCAACCGGATTCGTTCGTCTACATTGCCCAGGGCGCTTTCATGCCGCCGGGCAGCGCTGTTTATCCACGGCCCAACGTGATTGCCGAAGTCGCGTTCGATGGCTTCGTCGAATACTTCCCGATGGTACGCCGTGCCCGCACGCCGGAAGGCCTCGACCAGGCCATGGGCGAAGCCCGTGCCGCCGGTGCGCACTATCTGCTCTACACCCGATTTGCCAAGTCGGACGACCGTATCGGCAACTCGGACGAATGGCTGGATCAGGAAGCCCTGGATCGCCTCGGGATCGACAGCGGTATGATTCAGATCATGTTGATCGAGACCAGCACCCAGTATTTGATTGATACTGCGACCATCAAGAGTCGTGGCGGTTTACTGACGTTCCACGATAAAAAACCCGAAGACCTGATGGGCCCGCCGCTGGAGCAATATGCGCGCGGCCTGCTGGGGCTCAGCGACCAGTAACTTCAAGGAGAACGCCATGAGTGGCCCGCAAAAAGCCAACGATTTGCTGGGGCAAATCCCCAAGACCAAAGGCTTGCCGCCGGTGCACCTGTGGAATCCCGATTTCTGCGGCGACATCGATATGCGCATCGCCCGGGACGGCACCTGGTATTACCTGGGCACGCCGATCGGGCGCAAGCCGATGGTCAAGCTGTTCTCCACCATCATTCGCCGCGACGGCGATGATTATTTTCTGATTACCCCGGTGGAAAAAGTCGGCATCAAAGTCGACGATGCGCCGTTCGTGGCGATTGCGGTGGACGTGGAAGGCGAGGGCGAGGCGCAGGTGCTGCGCTTTACCACCAACGTCGATGAAACCACCGAGGCCGGTGCCGGGCATCCGCTGCGCGTAGTGATCGATCCCGACACGCAGGAGCCAGCCCCTTACGTACACGTGCGCAGCAATCTTGAAGCCTTGATCCATCGCAATGTGTTCTATCAACTGGTAGAGCTGGCGGTGAGCCGAGAGATCGACGGCCAGCGTTGGTTAGGCGTGTGGAGTGGTGGAGAGTTTTTCCCCATCGGCCTCGAACCCTGACGCAAAACCCTGTGGGAGCGAGCCTGCTCGCGACAGGTCTATCAGCCTCACCGAACGATCCGGATCAAACCCCGGCTTTCGGCGACTTCAAGGAATCATTACCCGTCACGGTTGCAGTTTTGGTCGCCGCCTCGGCATTGGCCTTCAACTGGCTCAGTTCCTCACCGGCGCGCTGGATTTTCGCCCGCACGTTGTTCATGTCCTGACGGCTTTTCTCCAGCAGGCTTTTCGCCGAACTGTGGCCGGTAATGCCGCGCGCCAGGGCTACGCCGCCGATGGCCACCTGGATCAGGCCGAAGATCCCGCCACGACGCAGGCCCTTGCCCACCATCACCACGCCGCCGGCCAGGGAGCCGATGCGTTCCCAGCCCTGCACGTTCTGTTCGGAAGGGCTCTGGAAGGGGGTGGATTCGATACGCTCGACGCGTTTGAGTTCGCTCATGGTCTGTCTCCAGGCTTCAGTGATCGTTAGTCAAGCTGACCACCGGGGCGGGCAGCTCGTTCAATCGAATGTGCGGCGAATCAGCGGAATTTTGGTCCGGAGCGGGTATTGAGCCCCTTGGACATGCGGTCGTAGAGCACGACGTTGACCGTGGCGGCCAGGTTCATGCAACCGGTGGTCGGAATGTAGACCACGTCTTCGCACCAGTCGCGAATCTCCTTATCCAGCGAGCCGTCTTCCGGGCCGAAGATGTAGAGCGCGCGATCCGGGTGGGTGTATTCCGGCAGAGGGCGGGCACCCTCAACCAGTTCCACGGCGACGGGTACACAATTGAGCGGCAGGATTTTCTTCAGGTCATCGATGCCGATCAGCGGGATGTCGTAGTGCACGCGCTTGGTATCGGTGACGAAGTCGGCGGCGCGCTCATAGCGCTTGCCGGTGTAGAACACCGACGCCACGCCATAACAGCCAGCGGCGCGCATCACCGAACCGACGTTCTCCGGTGACTTGGGGTTATACAAACCAATGCAGCTGTACCGTTTGTCTGCCACGAGCGGGGTGCCTTTCGGGAAAAAAGCGCGATTATACGGGGATTGGGCGGCAGTGGTCAGTTCGGAGATTGGCGGTGTAGCTGAGGCCGCCTTCGCGAGCAAGCCCGCTCCCACATTTGATCTGCGTCGTACACAAAACCAATGTGGGAGCGGGCTTGCCCGCGAAGAGGCCAGCTCAGGCACTGAAGATTTTCAATCTTCTTTTTTCATCAGCCCCGCCAACGCCGCAAACGGGTTGTGCGTAGCCTTGGCGATTTTCGGCGTGCTCAGCGAGCCTTCGCCGAAATACTGCTGGTCGGTATAGCGCGAGTGTTCGTTATCGTGGCAGTACAGGCACAACAGCTCCCAGTTCGAGCCGTCCTGCGGGTTGTTGTCGTGGTTGTGGTCGCGGTGGTGCACGGTCAGTTCGCTCAGGCGCTTGCCAGAGAACTCACGGGCGCAGCGGCCACAGACGTGCGGGTACATCTTCAGGGCCTTGTCGCGGTAGCCCATTTCCTTGTCGCGCTGGTTGTCGGCGAGGATGCGATCCAGCTTGGAGGTGTTGGTCGGGGTGGACGAACTCATGGGTTCACCTTTGTAGAAAGACTGATGACGGTTATAGGGTGAAGTTTAGCCTAGCCCTTGAGCTTCTCGGCAATCCAGATGGTGTGGCGGGTGCCCTTGTTGCCGTGGGCGAAGACCTGCACTTCCTCGGCCTTGAAACCGGCTTTCTTCAGTTTGTCGGAAAATTGCCGATCGGCGCTGGCTGACCAGACCGCCAGCACGCCTTTGGGGCGCATGGCCCTGGCGCAGGCGTTCAGGCCGGCGGCGGAGTACAGCCAGCTGTTGGCCTTCTGGGTCAGGCCTTCGGGGCCGTTGTCGACATCGAGCATGATGGCATCGAAGCCCTGGGGTTCGGCTTGCAGGACCTTGGCCACGTCTTCCATGCGAATCACCGTGCGCGGGTCGAGCAGCGGGTTGCCGGCCTTTTCGCCCAGCGGCCCGCGGTTCCACTCAACCACACCGGGGACCAGTTCGGCGACCACCACTTCGGCGGTCTTGCCCAGGTGCTTGAGCGCCGAGGCAAGGGTGAATCCCATGCCCAGGCCGCCGATCAGCACCCGTGAATTCGGTCGGCCAGCGACTTTGCGGCAGGGGATCTCGGCCAGGGCATCTTCGGAGCCGTGCATGCGCGTGTTCATCAATTGTCCGCCGTCGCCACCCTGGATCTTGATGACGAAATCCTCGCCATATTCGAACAGGCACAGGGCACCGCCGTTTTCAGGAATGGGGGTGGTGTCCAGCAGTACGAAACGTTTCATGGGGCTCACTTGAAGAAAATTGGCAGAACTCGAGAGGGCAAACAGACGCAGTTGGGAGTAGCCTGTTCATGACGACAAGGCCAACGGAGCCATTGATGAAGCGCACCATTCTAACGGTCATTGCCCTGGCCGCGCTCTCGATAACTGCAGCGCAGGCCCAACAGTTGCAACCTATTCCCGTCAGCCCCGCGCCGATACCCGGTTCGCCCGGCACCGCCACACCCACGCCTTATCCGCAAATCAGCCCGGCGCCCTTGCCGAAAGTCGGCCCCGGCAGTAGCGGGCCGCCGTTGGTGCCGATTGAAATGCCCAGCCCGCCAACCAAGGACCAGCCCGTGCCGGGAATCGAACCGAACCCGCCGAAAGTCAAATCACCGGGTGGCTAAACCTGCTGCGAAAGCAATTGACCGTCGGCCATGCGCAGGCGTTTGGACAGGGAGACGGCGAGGGCACGGATGATCTTGGCGGCGATTTTCGGTGCATCGCTGAGCATCTTTTCCAGCGAATCCTTGCCCAGGTTGAGTAACTGGCAGTTGCTGGCGGCCACGCAACTGGCCGAGCGCCGTTCGCCGTCGAGCACGGCCATTTCCCCGAACGAGCGGCCGCTGCGCAACGTGGCGATGGTGAGTCGTTGCCCGTCAGCGGTGGTTTTCTGCACCGCCACCTGGCCGCTATGGATGATGCACATGAAGCTGCCGGCATCGCCCTCCTGGAAGATCTCCTCGCCCTGGGTAATGGTGCTGATACTGAAGTAGCCCGAGGCCGCGACGAAGTCCGCCGGCAACAGTTGATTGAACAGGCCACAATCCATCAGCCAGTCGCGAATTTCGTTGTTCAGAAAGGTTGATTCAGACATGTCGTCACGGTCTTTGTTGTGAGTGTTGCTGACTCGAATTTGAATTCACCGCAAATCCCCTGTGGGAGCGGGCTTGCTCGCGAAGGGGGCGCAACATTCAGCAGAGAGGTTGACTGACACACCGCCTTCGCGAGCAAGCCCGCTCCCACAGGTGTTGTATCGGCTACCAGTGTCCGCAATTAAGACCGGTTCATCGGCTCAGGTTCCTCAGGCTATACCCAACACCTTGAACAAAAATGCATATTCGAGAGCTACGTCACGCAATCCCTGATATCGACCGCTCATCCCGCCATGCCCGGCACCCAGTTCGGTCTTGAGCAGTAGCGGATTGCTGTCGGTCTTGGTCGCGCGCAGTTTCGCCACCCACTTGGCCGCTTCCCAGTACTGCACGCGGCTGTCGTTGTAACCGGCGATCACCAGGGTCGCCGGATAAGCTTGCGCGGTGACGTTTTCGTAAGGGGCGTAGGCCTTGATCCGATCATAAACGTCCGGCTCTTCAGGGTTGCCCCATTCGTCGTATTCCGTCACGGTCAATGGCAGATCAGGGTCGAGCATGGTGTTGAGGACGTCGACGAACGGCACTTCGGCGATGGCGGCGCCAAACAGCTGCGGCCGTTGATTGAGCACCGCGCCGATCAGCAAGCCGCCGGCGCTGCCGCCGCTGATTGCCAACTGCGGTGCAGTGGTGAAGCCTTGGGCGATCAGGTGTTCGGCGCAGGCGATAAAGTCGCTGAAGGTGTTGTGCTTGTGCTCCTGCTTGCCGGCGCGATACCAGGCTTCCCCCAGTTCGCCGCCGCCACGCACGTGGGCAATGGCAAACGCCATGCCGCGATCCAGCAGGCTCAGGCGCGCATGGGAAAACCATGGGTCGAGGCTTTCGCCGTAGGCGCCATAACCGTAGAGGTACAGCGGCACCGGTTTGCCGAGGTCTGTCCGTTTGATCACCAGGCTGATGGGCACTTGCGTGCCGTCCGGCGCAGTGGCCCACAGGCGCTGGCTGATGTAGGCGTCGGCGTCGAACGGGCCGAGCACCGGGGTTTGCTTGAGGATTTTCTGTTCGCCGGTCGCCAGCTCAAGCTGGCGGATTTGCGCCGGACGGTTCAACGCTTCGTAGCGCAGGCGAATCCGCTGGCTTTCGAACTCCAGGCTGTTTTGCACGTGCAGGCTGTAGGCCGCATCCGGCAGCTGCACGCGATAAGGCGCCAGGCCTTGTGGGTGTACTTCAATGACCGGCAGACCGCCAAGCCGCAGGCTGAGGGTCATGGCCCCGGTGTTCAGGCTGATGCCGTCGATCATCACCGTGTCGCTATGGGGGATCAGGTTCTTCCAGTCGGCTTCGGTGGGCACGGCGCCGGTATCGGCGGTCGTGTACAAGGCGAAATTGATGCCGTCGCGGTTGGTGCGGATGAACCAGGTCCATTGCCCGTCGAGTGCGCCGTGATCGACGTCGTACTCATGATCCTCGACCCGTGGCGCCATGCAGGTAAACGCCTGCTGGGGCCGGGAGGCATCGAGCACCCAGACTTCGCTGGTGGTCTTGCTGCCCACGGACAGCAGCAGTTGCTGCTCGGAGCTTGAACGGTAGCAATGCATGAAGAAGCGACCGTCCGGCTCATGGAACACTTCTTCGGCCGCCGTACCGTCCAGTCGATAGCGATACAGCTTGTGTGGGCGATGGGTGTCGTCCAGCTCGCCAAAGAACAGCGTCAGGCTGTCGTTGGCCCAGGTCATGCTGCCGTCACAGTCCTGGAATTCCAGCTCGCTGACGCGGCCGTCGGATAATTCCTTCACGAACAGCGTGTAAATCTCGTCGCCACTGGAGTCGATGCTGTAGGCCAGGCGCTGATGGTCCGGGCTGATGCTGAACGCACCCAGGGAAAAGAAGCCGCCGTTGGCCAGTTCGTTGGGGTCCAGCAGCAGTTGTTCGCGGCTTTCGTCGAGGGTCAGGCTGTCATCGGCCGGACGGGGGCAGCGGTAGTGCCGGGCATACTCATCGCCTGCGGTGGTGCGGGTGTAGTACAGATACGGTCCCCAGGGCGAGGGCAGGGACAGGTCGGTCTCGAGAATCCGCCCCTTGATCTCCTCGAACAGGGTCTCGCGCAGCCCGGCCTGGTCGGCGGTTTGCGCCTCCTGATAGCTGTTTTCGGCTGTCAGATAATCGAGCACTGCATCGGTGTCGCGCTCTTGCAGCCAGGCATACGGATCGGAGCCATCAGCCTTGTGGGCAATCGGAGCGTCGTGAATGTTGGCGGATAGGGGCATGAAGGACTCTCGAGCAGTGTACGAAATAGGGGCTTGGCAACCTGTGGGAGCGGGCTTGCTCGCGAAGGCGTTGGGTCAGTCAATATCATTGTTGAATGATAAGCCGCCTTCGCGAGCAAGCCCGCTCCCACATGGGCTGCACTCAACTGTCAGGCATTGATGCAGCCTGACGGGCGAAAAGCCGTTATCATAAGCGCCTCTTTGCCTGCCTTGCCATGGACACCATGACCGAGAACGACTATCTGATCGCTTGGGGCCTCTACGCCTTCGCCGCTTTGGGCTGCCTGTTGGTGTGGATGCGCTTGACCCGCTGGATGTGGCGTTGGCTGCGTGAGCCACTGCGGCTGGCGATGGTCGTGCTGCTGTTCAGCCCGACCATCATCGACCCGGTGAAGGACAAAGTCGCACCGGCCGTCGCCATTACCGCGCTCGACCTGCTGTTCAAGGTCGGCAACAACGCCTGGCGGGCCATTTCCGATCTGTTCATGTACGGCATGATCGCATTCGGCCTCTATCTGGTGCTGGTGGCGATCCGTTTCCCCATCGAACGCGCCGCCAACGCCCGCAAGGAGCGTGAGGCTGCCACCAAAGCTGCCGTCCGCGCCGAAGAGCCTGAGGATGATCAACCGTTTGGCGGTGCCGGCGATGATCGTTACGGTCGTCCGCCCGTGCCGAGCAATCCTCAGCGGATGCGAGTCGAACCCCGTCTGTAACCTTGCCCCTGCGATTGATCGAGAGTCCGAACATGTGTGAGTTATTGGGCATGAGCGCCAATGTCCCGACCGATATCGTGTTCAGCTTTACCGGGCTGATGCAACGCGGCGGCCGCACCGGCCCGCATCGCGATGGCTGGGGCATTGCCTTCTATGAAGGCCGTGGGCTGCGGCTGTTCCAGGACCCGGCGGCCAGTTGCGAGTCGGAAGTCGCCAACCTGGTGCAGCGCTATCCGATCAAGAGCGAAGTGGTGATCGGGCACATCCGCCAGGCCAACGTCGGCAAGGTCTGCCTGTCCAACACCCATCCGTTTGTCCGCGAGCTGTGGGGGCGCAACTGGTGTTTCGCCCATAACGGCCAGTTGGCGGATTTTCAGCCAACGGCCAGTTTCTACCGCCCCGTGGGCGATACCGACAGCGAAGCGGCGTTCTGCGATTTGCTCAACCGTGTGCGTGCGGCGTTCCCCGAACCGGTCGAGGTCGAAGCGTTGCTGCCGGACCTGGTCGCCGCTTGCGCCGAGTACCGCAGCAAAGGCGTGTTCAACTGCCTGCTCAGCGATGGCGACTGGCTGTTCTGCTATTGCTCGACCAAGCTGGCGCAGATCACCCGTCGCGCCCCCTTTGGCCCGGCGCGCCTGAAAGATGTCGACGTGATCGTCGACTTTCAGGCCGAAACCACCCCTGACGATGTGGTCACTGTCATCGCCACCGAACCTTTGACCGAAAACGAAACCTGGACCCGTTACGAACCGGGTCAATGGAGCCTGTGGCGACGCGGCGAATGCGTCAGCCAGGGCACGACCGAATAAGGACTCCTTGCATGTTGCTCAGTTATCTACGGCTGGTGTTGTTTGCGGCGGGCCTGCTGATCGGTGTCCAGGTGCCGGGGTTCATCAACGATTACGCCAAGCGGGTCGAAGCCCATCTGATCGAGGCGCAAGCCGGGTTGAGCGGCTTCCAGAACACCGCCAATCAGTTCTTCAAGGGTGACATGCAGGCGCTGGTCGCGCATTACCGCGCCAGCGAGGACCCGATCTTTCGCAGCGACGCCGACAGCCTGAGCAACCTGCTGACCCGTCAGGTGGCTCTGGACAAGCAATTCCAGGCGATGCAGGGCCCGTGGTACATCCGCTTCCTGCAAGTGGTGCTGGCCGCCGATCCGGACATTCGCAAGGAAACCTGGAACGGCTACAGCTACCAGATTCTGTTGACGCCCGAAGCGATGATCTGGGGCATGAGTGGTGCCTTGCTGCTGTCGTTCGGGATCGAGTGCCTGTTCCGGCTGATCGACTGGGTGGTGCTGGGCGGCAAGCGTCTGCGCCAGAGCCGGCCGATTGAAGAGCGGGATCTGCGCGGGTTGTAACACCGTCGAACGTCAGGGAGCCGGCAAGCCGGCTCCCTGCTTGGTTACCAATCAATCGAATAGGTCATGCTCAGGGTGCGGCCTTCGGCGTTGGGGTACGGCGCTCTGGCATTGGCCTGGGCGAACAGGTTGACGTACGTGCGGTCGGTCAGGTTGTACACCCCGCCTTCTAGGCGACCGACCGGCAGGTACACGGAGCCGAGCAGGTCCACCAGCGTATAGCCTTCGATGTCGCGTCCGTTGTTGTCCTTGGCGGCAGCGTCGTAGCTGGACAGGTGCATGCCTTGCAGGCGCAAGTTGTAGTCGTCTTCGGTGTAGCCGACGAACAGCGTGGTCTTGGCCGGTGAAATGCGTGTCGCCGGCAGATCGATCCATTTCCCGTTCTGTTGGGTCTCGCCTTTGGCCCAGGCATAGGTGCCACCCACCGACCAGTGATCGGTCGCGCGGTAGGTCAGGCTGTTTTCGATGCCGCGAACCCGCTCCTTCTGGTTGATCAGACGTAATACACGGCTATTGGCATCGTAGAACTGGGTCACGTCCGAGGTGTTTTCATAGACGGTCACGTCGGCCTGCCACTGGTCCCAGTCACCGCGCCAGCCCAGCTCGTAGCTGTCGACCTTGATGGCCTGGGCGTTGAGGCTCTGGATGTCGAAGGTGCTGCTCACGTCACGCAAGAAGCGCTGGATGTCCGGCAGCGAAAACCCCTGGCTGAAATTGGCGAAGACGTCCTGATGTTCACTCAGGTGATAGACCGCGCCCAGGTTATAGAGCGTGGCGTCGTATTTGAGGGTGTCACCGGGCAGGATGGCGCGTACGCCGGTCTGGACGATCTGACCGTAGGCGATGCTGTCGGAGACCTCGCTTTCGATCCATTCGCGGCGCACACCGCCACGCAAGGTCCAGTCACCGATGTCCCATGACATCTGCCCGAACAGCGCCTTGGTAGTGGTTTCGATATCCGGGCCCATCTCGTAAGTGGTGCCGGTCTTGGTGTAGTTCAGCCCTTTGAGGGTGTATTGGTCACCGCGTTGACGGGAGCGTTCGTGATCATAGTCGGCGCCCCAGACCAGGTTGCCCGTGGCGCTGCCGATGGCCGGCAACGGCGTGTCGATGGCCGCACGAAGGCCGTACACATCCTGCACGCTGTTGTTGTCGGCGATCCCGGCCTTGCCCCGCGACAGGTCCGGGAAGAACAGCGCGTCGGCCCGACGCCAGTAGCTTTCCAGTTGCAGGCCCTGGCCGTAGAAGTCGTTGTCGGTGAAGTTGAGATTGGCCGCCTGATTATGGGTGTAGGGCTGGTCGTCGAGTTTCAGCCCTTTGACCGCCACGGCCTCTTGCAGGTTTTTCGGGTCTTTTGTGTAGCCGGTGTCCTGCTGGTCCTTGTAGTCCTGCAGCGACAGGCTGAGTTTTTTATCGGCATCCAGTTCGTAACCGAAACGACCTTGCAGGTCATAGGTGTCGGTGTCCATGTTGCTGCCCTGGGAGGTGTCCTGAGGGATGCGATTGCCGTTGCCGTCGTACTGGTCGTTGCGCTGGGTCAGGTCGGCGGACAGGTACCAGTCCAGAGCATCCTTGCGCCCGGTCGCACTCTGAAAGGCCTCGTAGGCGAAACCCTTGCTGTTGAGGTTGTTGCCGGTGGTCAGGCCCAGTTTGCTGCTGTAGGCAAGGTCCTGACCCTGGTTGCGCTTGGTGATGATGTTGATGATGCCGCCCGAAGCACCGGCGCCATAAATGCTGCTGGCGCCGGACACCACCTCAATGCGTTCGATGCTGGCCGGCGCAATGCTGTTGAGTTGGCGGAAGTTGTCGCGCGTGGCGTTCTGCGATACGCCGTCGATCAACACCAGCATGTTGCGCCCGCGCAGGGTCTGGCCGAAGTTGCTCATCCCGCCGCTGGACGGCGCCAGGCCGGGAACCAGTTGCCCCAGAATGTCGGAGACCCGACGCCCGGCGCCACTCTGTTGGCGGATCTGCTGTTCGTCGATCACCTGGACCGAGCCTGGGATCGAGGCAATGGTCGCTTCGCTACGCGTCGCGGAAACGACGGTGGCTTGCATGGTCAACGTGCCGGGTTGCTGTTCGGTGTCCTCGGCCCAGGTCTGGGCGCTGACGGAGCCAAGCAGCGGAATCAGCAAGGAAAGTTTGGTTCGGGTCATGAGGTGGTCTTTTTTTAGTCGTGAAAAGTGTGGCCAGGCAAGATTTCGCTGCCGGATGTGGCGGTATATGAGCGCACCCGGCGGGTCCCGATGGTGGCCAGGGCGTAGGCGACGGGGAGCAGGGCGCCTTGCCAGATGCCCCAGAGATACCGGCTGACGAGAAACCCAGTCATTCGTTAGCCAGCGCCGTGGCCGCCAGCGTCAGGATGCAGAGCCAGGCAACGCCCTCGATGAGGCGCAAGGTGTAAGCAGGATCAGGGGGTGGAAGCAGCGCTGCGCGGCGGGCGTCAGGGCAGTGCTCAAATGGTCGGGGGTGATGCGGCGGGACTGGAAGGCCGGATTGCCGAGGGCTTCCCTCCAGTGTGAGAGCCGTTGCTGCTGTCTTTGCGTGAAAGCGCGCATCAAGTCCGATTCCTTCTGGACAGTGGTTTAGCTGAATGCGCGCAGAGAATACATTTTCAAAATATTAATGCAAATGATAGTAATTGCTTCTTGTGATGTGGGAAGCTCCTTTTCAGAGCCTGGCCAGGGGTTTGCTCAAGACCATGTAGTGCTCGCCCACCTTCCGCGCATATCCCTCCAGCACCTGCTGACACAACGCCACAATCTCCTCGACCCACTCCACACCTACTCGCCACGACACCACCACCTGCAAGTCGGGTGGTCGCTGATCGATGTCCAGCAGGGTCAATTCGCCGCGCGCCAGTTCCTCGGCCACCAGCACCGGCGGCAACGCGCCAACGCCAAATCCGTCGCGCAGCAGCCGGGTAATCGCCGACACCGAGTTCACGCAGTTCAGTCGTGGCGCCATCACGCCATTGGCCTGCATCAGGGCCAGCACTTCCTGGTGCGGATGGGAGTTTTTCGAATAGGTGATGATCCGCTCGCCGGCCAGGTCTGCGATGCCCGAGTACTCGCGGTTGTAAATGGAATTGCTGGCGACGATCCAGCCCATGGGGTGGCTGGCCAGTTCCAGGCTGCGCACGCTTTCCTGACGCAGCAGGTCGGTTTGCAGGATCACATCGAGAAAGCCTTTTTGCAGCTGATCGCAGAGGTTGAGCGAGGTATCGGCCACCAGCTCGATTTCCACCAGCGGGTAGTGATCGGTCATCTGCGCCACCAACGGGCTGAGCCAGGTATGGATCACCGTGTCCATCACGCCGATGCGCACCCGTCCGGCTTTGCTCGAACGGGTCTCGATCGACTGCTTGAGTGCCTGCATGGTGTCCAGCATCTGCTCGGCGTAATCGAGCACTTTGAGGCCTTCGGGCGTCAGGCTCACGCCGCGCGAATCACGCAGAAACAGCTTCACCCCGAGCTCGCCTTCAAGCACGGCAATCCGGCTGGAAATCGAGGCCTGAGTGGTGAAGAGCTTGTCGGCGGTCAGGCGGAAACTCTTGAGTCGGGCGACCCAGACAAAGGTCTCGAGAAACTTCAGGTTCATGGGATAAAGATTTCTTATGTCTAAGGCGGGTTTTTATTAGTTGGACGCAGCATGGGCGCGCGTCCAAAAATCGGCGCATCCGGTTCCCACGATAGGCGTCGTCGGGGCTCAGAACAATACCAATAAAATCAGCGCGGAGATTTGCCATGAGTGCGCCCGACACCCCCGTCATTGCGAAAGCCACGGCTCGCCCGGGACCTTTCGACTGGTATCGCAACATCAATCAGCAGGAACGCCGCACCTTCTGGAGCTGCAAGATCGGCTATGGCCTGGACGGCATGGACACCCAGATGCTCAGCTTCGTGGTGCCGACCCTGATTGCCATGTGGGGCATCACCACCGGCCAGGCCGGGCTGATTCACACCAGCACCCTGATCGCTTCGGCCATCGGTGGCTGGGTCGCAGGGATACTCTCCGACCGCATCGGCCGTGTGCGCACCCTGCAACTGACCGTGTTGTGGTTTGCCTTCTTCACCTTCCTCTGCGGCTTTGCCCAGAACTACGAACAACTGCTGATTGCACGGACCCTGATGGGCTTCGGTTTCGGCGGCGAGTGGACGGCCGGCGCCGTGCTGATCGGCGAAGTGATTCGCGCCAAGGACCGCGGCAAGGCTGTGGGTATGGTGCAGTCCGGCTGGGCGCTGGGTTGGGGGCTGACGGCGATCCTGTATGCGCTGCTGTTCTCGGTATTGCCACCGGAAGACGCCTGGCGCGCGCTGTTCATCCTTGGCATCGTGCCGGCGATTTTTGTGATTTTTGTCCGCCGTCTGGTCAAGGATCCGGAAATCTATCGTCAAGCCAAAGCCAAGGAGGCGCCGACCAATCCGTCGAAGTTCTACGAGATCTTCGCCCCCGGCATGCTGTTCACCACGATTCGCGCTTCGTTGCTGACCACCGGTGCATTGGGCGGCTACTACGCCATCACGTCCTGGCTACCGACTTTCCTGAAAAACGAACGCGGTTTGAGCGTACTCAATACCAGCGGTTATCTGGCGATGGTGATTGTCGGTTCCTACGTGGGTTATGTCATCAGCGCCTATTTGACCGACATCCTCGGACGCAAGAAGAACTTCATCCTGTTCGCTGTCGGCTCGTTCACCATTGTGTTGCTGTACACGCAAATGCCGGTCAGCAACGGCGTGATGCTGTGGCTGGGCTTTCCGCTGGGCTTTTTCGCCTCGGGGATTTTCAGTGGCATGGGCGCATTCCTGACCGAGTTGTTCCCCACGCGCATTCGCGGTTCGGGCCAGGGTTTTTGCTACAACATCGGCCGCGCGCTGGCGGCGTTGTTTCCGCTGCTGATCGGCCTGCTCAGCCAGACCGTACCACTGAGCGTGGGCATCGGTGCCTTCGCGGCGGTTTCCTACGGTGTGGTGATCCTCGCGGCCCTGAGCCTGCCGGAAACCCGTGGCAAGCAACTCGACGCCCAGTAACTGATAATCTGCGGGACTGTCTTATAGACAGGTCCCGCAGCTGAAAAGAATAAAGCCTACAGGAGTGTTCAGTGTGAGCCGCCTGCTATTGAACTGCGACATCGGCGAGAGTTTCGGCAGCTGGACCATGGGTCTGGACGCCGAAATCATGCCCTTCATCGATTGCGCCAACGTCGCCTGCGGTTTTCACGCCGGCGACCCGAGCATCATGCGCAAGACCGTCAGCCTGGCCCTCAGCCACGGTGTGCAAATCGGCGCGCATCCGGCCTATCAGGACCTGGTGGGCTTCGGCCGCCGCTCCATGGCCTATGCCACCCAGGAGCTGCAAGACATCCTGCATTACCAGATCGGCGCCCTCGACGGCATCTGCCGGGCCCAGGGTGGCCGGGTCAGTTACGTCAAACCCCATGGCGCGATGTACAACGACATGATGGCCAATCCGGCGCAGCTGCGCGCCGTTTTGCAAGCGGTGGCGTCCTACGACCGCACGCTGCCATTGATGCTGATGGCGACCCGCGACAACAGCGCTGCCCAACAACTGGGCGATGAATACGGCGTGACGCTGTGGTTCGAGGCCTTCGCCGATCGCGCTTACGACAGTGCCGGCAGGCTGGTCTCGCGACAACTGCCGGGCGCGGTGCATCACGACCCGGAACGAATCATCGAGCAGGCGCTGACCATTGCCCGTGGCGATCAGCTCACCGCCAGCGACGGCAGCGCCCTGCATTTGCAGGCCAACACCCTCTGCGTGCACGGCGACAACGCCAGTTCGGTCGCTGCCGTGCAACGCATCCGCGAAGCCTTGAACCGGCAGAGTGCGTCATGAAGCTGCGGGTGGAAGTGGTGGCGCTGGATTGCCTGATGGTGCGCCTGTTCGATGAAATCGCCGAAAGCAACATGCCGTGGATGCTCGCGGCCAGTGAAAGTCTGCGCATGGCATTTGCCGGGCACCTGATCGATCTGGTGCCGTCCTACACCACATTGATGGTGCATTACGACCTGACGGCATTGAGCCCGAGCCAGGCACGGGAACTGATTGCCCAGGCACTGATCGATCTGTCGCCCAATGCGCGTACTCGCGGTACCTGTCATGTGTTGCCGGTGTGGTACGACTTGAGTGTCGGACCGGAATTGACGCTGTTGTCGCAGCGCAGCGGGTTGGCGGTGGAGGAGGTGATCCGCCGCCACAGTGAGCGTGAATACCAGGTGTTCGCCTTGGGTTTTGCACCGGGCTTCGCCTTCATGGGGCTGGTGGAAGAAGCGCTCGCTGCGCCGCGTCTGAACACGCCACGCAAGAAAGTCGCGGCCGGCAGTGTCGGCATCGCTGAGCGGCAAACGGCGGCTTACCCGGTGGTGTCGCCGGGCGGCTGGAACCTGATCGGCCGCATGCCGGCCAGATTGTTCGACCGTAACCGTGACGGCTACAGCCTGATGCAACCCGGTGACACCGTACGGTTCGAAGCGGTCGACCATGCCGAGTTCATTAACCTTGGGGGGGACGATACGCCTCTGGAGGCCCACGCATGAGCCGTCTGATGATTGAAGCGAGTACGCCGCTGTGCCTGTTGCAGGATGCCGGTCGATTCGGCGTGCGGCATCTGGGCGTGACCCAGGGCGGAGCGGCTGATTGGCGTTCGATGTCCTGGGCCAACTGGCTATTGGGCAACGGACTGGATGCACCGGTGATCGAAGTCACCCTCGGCGGATTCACCGTGGTGGCTGAAGAAGAATGCGTGCTGGCCTTGGCCGGGGCGGATCTTGGCGCGCGGGTGGACGGCGAGGCTTTGACCCCGTGGCGCAGTTTCAGGCTGCACAAAGGCCAGCGTTTGCAATTCACTCAGCCGTTGCTCGGAGCCCGGGCTTATCTGGCGGCGCCAGGTGGGTTTGATGCGCCGAAAGTGCTGGGCAGCAGCGCGACGGTGGTCCGGGAGGAACTCGGCGGGCTGGACGGCATGGGCCGTGCGCTGGGTAAAGGGGCGAGCTTGAGCTATTCGGGCAACCCGGTGATGTTGCTGCGCGAATTGACCGCAGACCAACGACCGGACCTGAACCTTGATGCGCCGTTGGACCTGGTCCTCGGCGCACAGATCGGCGAGTTCAGCGGGCAGAGCCTGTTCGACGCGTTCAACAGCCTATGGCACCTCGACAGCCGTGCCGACCGGATGGGTATTCGCCTGCTCGGTACGGCGTTGCAGTACCAGGGCAAACCGATGATTTCCGAGGGCATTCCGTTGGGTGCCGTGCAGGTGCCGCCCGACGGGCAACCGATTGTGTTGCTCAATGATCGGCAAACCATTGGTGGATATCCGCGTCTGGGGGCGTTGACGCCATTGGCGCTGGCGCGGCTGGCGCAGTGCCTGCCGGGGGCGCAGGTGCGGTTGAAGCCGGTGGTGCAGGATGTCGCTCATCGTGAGCATGTCGGGTATTTGCAGCGCTTCACACGCCGCTAAAAGCTTCGTCGGATCGCCGCCCGGAGCAAGCCCGCTCCCACATTTGATCTGTGTCGTGCACAAAACCAATGTGGGAGCGGGCTTGCTCGCGAAGAGGCCTTCACAGGCGACGGATTTCTACTTGGAAAGAAACCGCATCCCTTCTTCCAACCCACGAAGGGTCAACGGATACATCTGGTCATCGATCAAGTCCCGCACAATATTGGTCGACGAGGTATAGCCCCAGGTGTCCTTCGGATACGGGTTGATCCAGATGAGCTTCTTGTACTTTTCCTTGAACCGCTGCATCCACACGTAACCGGCTTCTTCGTTCCAGTGCTCGACACTGCCGCCCGCCTGGGTGATTTCATAGGGCGCCATGGCGGCGTCGCCGATGAAGATCACTTTGTAGTCGGCGCCGTACTTGTGCAGCAGGTCCATGGTCGAGGTGCGCTCGGAGGTGCGGCGCATGTTGTTCTTCCACACCGATTCATAAATGAAGTTGTGGAAGTAGAAGTACTCCAGGTGCTTGAACTCGGTCTTGCAGGCCGAGAACAATTCCTCGCAAATCTTCACATGGGCGTCCATCGAACCGCCGATGTCGAACAGCAGCAACAGCTTGACGGTGTTGCGCCGCTCCGGCCGCATCTGGATGTTCAGCAGGCCGGCATCCTTGGCGGTGTGGTCGATGGTGCCATCGATGTCCAGTTCTTCCGCCGCGCCCTGGCGGGCGAACTTGCGCAGGCGGCGCAGGGCGACCTTGATGTTGCGCGTGCCCAGTTCCACCGAATCGTCGAGGTTCTTGTATTCGCGCTGGTCCCAGACCTTGGCGGCCTTGCCCTGGCGCTTGCCGGCATCGCCGACCCGGATGCCTTCCGGGTTGAAACCACCGGAACCGAACGGGCTGGTGCCGCCGGTACCGATCCATTTATTACCGCCGGCGTGACGTTCCTTCTGCTCCTCGAGGCGTTTCTTGAACTCTTCGATCAGCTTGTCCAGGCCGCCGAGGGACTGAATCGCCGCCCGTTCTTCGTCGGTCAGCGAGCGTTCGAATTCCTTGCGCAGCCAGTCTTCGGGGATCAGCGCCTGAAGATGGTCGTCGAGCTTTTCCAGGCCATTGAAGTAGGCACCGAAAGCCCGGTCGAACTTGTCGAAATGCTTTTCGTCCTTCACCAGGATCGCCCGGGACAAGTAATAGAACTCGTCCATGTCGGCGAAGGTCACGCGCTGTTTCAGCGCGTTGATCAGGTCCAGCAGCTCGCGTACCGAGACCGGCACCTTGGCTGCGCGCATTTCATTGAACAGGTTGAGCAGCATGGCATCAGCCTCTTAGCGGGTGCCGCGACGGCTCATGAACGCCAGACGCTCAAGCAATTGCACGTCCTGTTCGTTCTTCACCAGGGCGCCGGCCAGTGGCGGGATGGCCTTGGTCGGATCGCGTTCGCGCAGCACCGCTTCGCCGATGTTGTCGGCCATCAGCAGCTTGAGCCAGTCCACCAGTTCGGAGGTCGAAGGCTTCTTCTTCAGGCCCGGCACCTTGCGCACGTCGAAGAACACGTCCAGCGCTTCGCTGACCAGGTCTTTCTTGATGTCCGGGTAGTGCACGTCGACGATCCGCTGCATCGTCACGCGATCCGGGAAGGCGATGTAGTGGAAGAAGCAGCGGCGCAGGAAGGCGTCCGGCAGTTCCTTTTCGTTGTTGGAGGTAATGATGATGATCGGGCGCTTTTTCGCCTTGATGGTCTCGTCGATCTCGTAAACGTAGAACTCCATCTTGTCGAGTTCTTGCAGCAGGTCGTTGGGGAATTCGATGTCGGCCTTGTCGATTTCGTCGATCAACAGGATGACCCGCTCGTCGGATTCGAAGGCTTCCCAGAGCTTGCCCTTTTTCAGGTAGTTGCGAACGTCGTGGACCTTTTCCGTACCAAGCTGCGAATCGCGCAGACGGCTGACCGCGTCGTACTCATAGAGGCCCTGGTGAGCCTTGGTGGTGGATTTGATGTGCCAGGTGATCAGCTTGGCGCCAAAGGATTCGGCCAGTTGCTCGGCGAGCATGGTCTTGCCGGTGCCCGGTTCGCCCTTGACCAGCAATGGCCGCTCCAGGGTGATGGCGGCGTTGACCGCCAGCTTCAGGTCATCGGTGGCGACGTAGGCCTGGGTGCCTTCGAACTTCATCTGCTAATCCTCGAACGGTAACGCCGACCTGAACGAGGCAGGGCGGGGGGCGCAATAAAAAGGGTCAGCGCCGACTATAACGCGCTGCCCGGTCGACTGTGAACGCAGACGGCTTATTCAGTCTCTGAATGGGGCGTCACTTAGTGACCTAGCCTGCATCCGGCTTGGGCCGTTCATACCGCGCATTGAACGCCTGGATGAAACCATTGCGTAAAATCTGCAAAAAAGCCTGGAACGCGCTGACATCCTTCTGGTGAACGTTGCCGCTGAGTTCGACCTTTGTCGCAAACTGGTTTTTGCCCTGGTTTTTCAGGACAGTCTCGGTTCCACCGACGAGGGCTTCCCATATCGTACGGAACAGCCCTTTGTCCTTGTTTTCCACATCCTGCTGCCAGTTGAACACGTCAACATCGCGCATCAGCGGCTTGATATAGCCGGTCAGTCGGCCCTTGTTGGCCTGGGCTTCGATCACCACGTCGCCATGGCCGGCATTGAAGTCGAACTTGCCGTAGGCCGCGGCGAAGTCGTTCAGGCGCTTGAGTTCGATATCCGTGGTGCGCAAGCGAAACTCGAAGTCTTCGAAGTCGCTCAACGGATCGAAAGTGGCCGAGGTTTCCAGTGGTGCGTGCCCCAGCAGCAAGGCTTTGCCTTCAAAGCGTGCGTCGCGTTTGCCTTTGGTGTCGACCACGTTGGTCAGGTTGAAAATACGGGCATCCACCTTTGTGGCGTTCATGTTCACCGGTGGTTTGGAGTTGAAGTTGCGAAAACTGATCTTGCCGTCGTTGATCCGCACTTCGTTCAGGGTAATGGGCAGCAGCTTGCCTAATTGGGCACGCCAGTCGGTGCCCTGGCCGGTCTGGGAATTTCGCTTGTTGGCGCCGTCGACGAAGTTGACCTCGGGCGTGATGAACTGCACTTCGGCCACCACCGCGTGGTCGTGCCACAGGGAGTGCCAACTCACCGAGAGGTCGATCAATGGCGCATTGACGAAAGGCACCGGAACCTTGCCATCGACCTTGACGATTTTCAGTCCGTTGATCTTGTAGGCGCCGCGCCACAAGGCCAGGTCCACGTCGGTGATCTGGCCCCGGTAGTCGCCCATGTCCGCCAGCCTCTCATTAAGGTAATCGCGCACCAGATAGGGCAAGGCGATGTGCAACGTTATCAGCAGTACAACGAGGCCGATGAGGGTCCACAGGGGCCAGCTGTATCGACGTTTCATGGCGGCAAATCTCTGGCGATCTAAAGCCATTGACTGCACTGACAGGCGGACGTTCGACCCGACTGGACGCCTGCGGGCAAGTGGGCTTACCTTGATGCCCTATTTCAATGCTGTCGTTAAGGACCCAGCCATGAGCCGCATTTTCGCTGACAACGCCCACTCCATTGGCAACACGCCGCTGGTGCAGATCAATCGCATTGCGCCGCGTGGTGTGACCATTCTGGCCAAGATCGAAGGGCGCAACCCCGGTTACTCGGTCAAGTGCCGGATCGGCGCAAACATGATCTGGGATGCCGAGAGCACTGGCAAACTCAAACCGGGCATGACCATCGTCGAACCCACCTCCGGCAATACCGGTATCGGCCTGGCGTTCGTGGCCGCCGCCCGTGGCTACAAACTGATGCTGACCATGCCGGCGTCCATGAGCATCGAACGTCGCAAGGTACTCAAGGCACTGGGTGCCGAGCTGGTGTTGACCGAACCGGCCAAAGGCATGAAGGGCGCTATCGAAAAAGCCGGTGAAATTGTTGCCAGCGACCCGTCGAACTTCTTCATGCCGGCGCAATTCGACAACCCGGCCAACCCGGCCATCCACGAAAAAACCACCGGCCCGGAAATCTGGAACGATACCGACGGCGCCGTCGACGTGCTGGTGGCAGGCGTCGGAACCGGTGGAACCATCACCGGGGTTTCACGGTATATCAAGAATACCCAGGGCAAACCGATTCTCTCGGTGGCGGTGGAGCCGGCGGTGTCGCCGGTGATTACCCAGGCCCTGGCCGGTGAAGAAATCAAGCCGAGCCCGCACAAGATCCAGGGCATTGGTGCCGGATTTGTGCCGAAGAACCTCGATTTGTCGATCGTCGACCGGGTAGAACTGGTCAGTGACGAAGAGTCCAAGGCCATGGCCTTGCGCTTGATGCAGGAAGAAGGAATCTTGTGCGGGATCTCCTGCGGCGCTGCCATGGCAGTGGCCGTAAGATTGGCGGAGACCCCGGAAATGCAGGGCAAGACCATCGTCGTGATCCTGCCGGATTCCGGTGAACGTTATCTGTCGAGCATGTTGTTCAGTGATCTGTTTACCGAACAGGAGAACCAGCAGTAAGCGCTGAACTTTGGCGGATCGTCGCTGGCGGTGGTTGATGATGGATTCGCATCAGCCGCCGTTCAGGTGTCACATGTTAAGAAATGCTTTGTTGCACATTCGTTAACATTGAATGTTGAAAAGTGCAGGTTTTTCACCGGTTCGGCAGTGTTTATCATGCCGCAAACCACGCCGGGCAATGGGCGTGGTGCAAAGTCGCTTATCTTCAAAGGAGTTGTTGATGACCTTTTCGTTTGCCGCGAAAGCCTCGTTGTTGCTGCTGTTTCTCGGCAGCACCCTCTATGTGCACTTACGCGGCAAGGCACGTCTCCCGGTTTTGCGCCAATTCGTTAACCATTCGGCACTGTTCGCACCCTATAACGCATTGATGTACCTGTTTTCCGGTGTGCCTTCCAAACCGTATCTGGATCGCAGCAAGTTTCCCGAACTGGATGTGCTCAAGGACAACTGGGAGGTGATTCGCGACGAAGCGATGCACTTGTTCGACGAGGGCTATATTCGTGCGGCGGCAAAGAATAACGACGCCGGTTTTGGCTCGTTCTTCAAGAAGGGCTGGAAGCGTTTCTATCTCAAGTGGTATGACAAACCGCTGCCTTCTGCCGAAGTCTTGTGCCCGAGAACCGTGGCATTGGTCAGCAGCATTCCCAACGTCAAGGGCGCTATGTTTGCGCTGCTGCCGGGCGGCAGCCACCTCAACCCGCATCGCGATCCGTTTGGCGGCTCCCTGCGTTATCACCTGGGGCTGTCCACCCCCAATTGCGATGATTGCCGCATCTTTGTCGACGGTCAGGTTTACGCCTGGCGCGATGGTCAAGACGTGATGTTCGACGAGACCTACGTGCACTGGGTCAAGAATGAAACGCCAAAGACCCGGGTCATCCTGTTCTGCGATATCGAACGTCCGTTGAGCAATCGCTTCATGACCGGCATCAACCGCTGTATCAGCGCCTGGCTGGGTCGCGCCACCGCCCCTCAGAACCTGGATGACGAGCGTGTGGGCGGGATCAACAAGGCCTACGAGTGGAGCAAGAGCTCCAGCGATAGATTCAGTGGTGTGGTCAAGCAATGGAAGCGGCGCAATCCCAAGGCCTACCGTGTACTGCGCCCGGTGCTGGCGGCGGTGGTGTTGACGTTGTTGGGGTATTGGTTGTTTGGTTGAAGCCGGATACGGCCTTTTGACCAACTCGTTGCAATCCATGTCGAACGCTGGTTATAGTCGGCGCACGGTGAGTTTCGGACTCGCTTTTTATCCCTCGAGCAAAGATCAGCCCAATGCCTGCATTCCTCCTCAACGCGGTAGTCGATTCAGCGGTCAACGCTGGCGTCGTGCCGTGCGGGAATCTGCAGCCCGGGCAGATCAGTCATTACCCCCCACCTGTCAGTAGCACGCCGGTGTGCGCAGTCGTATCACCGCCAGGCGTTGGCATTTCGGGCTGATCAGCTGTCTTCTGCTGTTCCCGCGCCCGCCTGAAAAAACTACTGGATTTCAGCTTTTGCTGAGTTGGCTTGTTGCCTGACTACAGGTGGTATTCATGTTTGTCCTTTCGAAAAAATCCGCGCTCGCGGCGGCGTCCACGAGCCTGTTCGTGCTGCTGTGGAGCAGCGGGGCGATCTTCTCCAAATGGGGGCTGGCCCACGCGTCACCCTTCGCCTTCCTGATGTTTCGTTTCGTCATCGCGCTATGCGGGCTGGTGTTGCTGGTGCCGTTGTTCAAGCTGAAGTTGCCCAAGGGCGGCAAGCCGATGCTGTACGCGATGGCCACCGGCGTGGTGTTGTTGGGGGCCTATCAGATTTTCTATCTGCTGGCCCTGGACCTGAAAGTCACCCCCGGGGTGATGGCGACCATCATGGGCGTGCAGCCGATTCTCACGGTGGTGCTGATGGAGCGTCAGCGTTCCTGGAGCCGGATGTTCGGTCTGGTCCTGGGTCTGACTGGTTTGATCATGGTGGTCTATCAGGGCATCGGCCTGGCCGGGATGTCGCTGGCCGGAATGCTTTTCGGTCTGCTGGCGCTGGCGAGCATGACGTTCGGTTCGATCATGCAGAAACGCATCACTGAAAATCCCCTCGGCACGCTGCCGGTGCAGTACCTCGCCGGGCTGTTGTTGTGCGGGATTTTCGTACCTTTCCAGCCGTTTCACTTCGAACACAGCAGCGGTTTCATCCTGCCGGTGCTATGGATGGGGCTGGTGGTGTCGGTGCTGGCGACGCTGTTGCTGTACCGCTTGATCGCCCGGGGCAATCTGGTGAACGTCACCAGTCTGTTTTACCTGGTGCCGGCGGTGACGGCGGTGATGGACTATCTGGTCTTCGGCAACCGCCTGGCGCTGTTGAGCCTGTTCGGCATGCTGTTGATCATCGTCGGGCTGGTGTTTGTGTTCCGTAAAACAGCGTAGGCCGGGCAAGACAATCAAAAGATCGCAGCCGTACCTGTAGGAGCTGTCGCAGGCTGCGATCTTTTGCCTGTCATTTGCTCAGCGCATGCTCGGCCCGTACCGAATGCATGAACGCCTGCATCGCCGACGATTGAATGCGATGACGCCGGGTGTGGCGAGGCCGACGAACTGCTGGAGTACCGCTGGCTGGCAGAACTGTTGCAAGAAAAGGTCGGGCGGATCCTGCTCAACGGCTATCCGACCGGGGTCGAAGTCTGCGAGTCCATGGTGCATGGCGGGCCGTATCCGGCGACATCCGACTCGCGGGGCACTTCGGTCGGCACCCTGGCGATCGATCGCCTCCTGCGGCCGGTGTGCTTCCAGAATTATCCGGACGCGCTGCTGCCCGAGGCGTTGCAGAACGGCAATCCGCTGGGGATTCGGCGGTTGGTGGATGGGGAGGTCAGTGATTCATCCTTGTAGTGCCTGAGCGGACGCCTTCGCGGGCAAGCCCGCTCCCACAGTATTTGATGTCGTACACAAAATTTGTACGCGACATCGAACCCTGTGGGAGCGGGCTTGCCCGCGAAAGCGTCATCCGCGACGCAACAATTCTACCGTTCAGCCACCAAACCCGGCTTCACCGCAGCCGGTTTCAACACCAGCCACAACGCCAACGCAATCAACACCCCGCCATAGATATGCGCCATCGACAGCGGTTCATCGAGAAACAGCGCTCCCCACAACACGCCAAACAGCGGGATCAGGAAGGTCGTGGTCATCGATTTCACCGGACCGATCGAGCTCAGCAGCCGGAAGTAAATAATGTAGGCAAACGCCGTGCAGCCCAGCCCCAATCCCAGCAACGACAGCCACACGCTCCAGCCGCCCCAGCTCGCCGGTGGCTGGCTGATCACGCTGTAGCCGAACAGCGGCAACAGGAACAAGGTCGCGCCAAGCATGCTGCCCAGTGCCGACAAACGACTATCGAGACCGCCGGCCTGATCGAGCCAGCGGCGGGCCAGGAATCCGGCAAATCCGTAGCACGTGGTGGCGAGCAGGCAGGCGACGGCCCCCATCAGCAGTGACATGTCGAACGCCACCGGACCGGCACGGGTCAGCACGCCCACGCCGAACAACCCCAGGAACACGCCGCCGAGCTTGGCGCCAGTGAGCCTTTCATGGAAAAACAGGCCGCCGATCAGCACGCCCATCAAGGGGGTCGTGGCATTGAAAATCGACGAGTAACCGGCAGGCAGCACCTGCGCGGCAACGGAGTACAGGGTCGCCGGGATGCCGGAATTGATCACCCCGAGCAGCATCACGGTCTTGAGTTTGCCCTTGAAATCCCAGCTGATGCGCATCAGGCCAAGAATCACCAGCAACCCGACGGCGGCAATCGATACGCGGAAAAACGCGGTGGGCAGGGAGCCGATCACCGGGGCGATGATGCGCATGAACAGAAAACTCGCACCCCAAATGGCCGCCAGGGACAGTAAACGGAAAATATCGACGGGGTTCACAGCGCGTTCCTTCCATGATGAAGGGGCGAAAGTGTTGCTGAGTGCGTGATCGATGGCAACCGAAAACCGGGCATTGAACTCTTCAGGGTGTCGATGACGCGGCGCCTGGAAAATTACGCTTCTCCTGCACCCGCTTCACTGGCTAAGCTCAAGCCTCCCGAATTCCCGCAGAGGTCTCACCATGCCGCAGCAATGGCCAGCCGCCGACATCGCCCGCTTGATCCTCGATGGCTTTGACGATTACCGCGAGCATTTCCGGCAGATCACCGACGGTGCCCGAGCTCGCTTCGAACAGGCCCGGTGGCAGGAGACGCAATCGGCGTCGGCGGCGCGGATCAATCTGTACGAAGATAAAGTCAGTGAAACGGTGGAGCGACTGCGCACCGCGTTTGACGCACAAACCCTGGACGTCAGTTGCTGGCCACTGGTGAAAAGTGCCTACATCAGCCTGATCGACCTGCGCTTCGACGATGAATTGTCCGAGACCTGGTACAACTCGATCTTCTGCGGGCTGTTCAGCCATGACCTGATCAGCGACGGCTGCATGTTCATCCACACCACCCGGCCGAGCCTGCGCCGTGCCCGGGCCGCGCAAACCCGCACCTACAAGCCGCAAGGCCAACTGTCGGCGATGCTTGCCAGCATCTTCGCCGACTACCGCTTCAGCGAGGATTACGCCAACCTGTCCGGTGACCTGAAACGCCTCGAAGCGCAATTGCGCGAGAACCTGCCGGACTGGGTGTGCAAGGACCCGGAGCTGAGCGTCGAGCTGTTTTCCTCGGTGCTGTACCGCAATAAAGGTGCGTACCTGGTGGGGCGCATCTACACCGCCGACGAGCAATGGCCGCTGGCAATTCCCTTGCTGCACCTGGAAGGTCGCGGCATCCAGATCGATGCGCTGATCACCGACGAAGCGGACGTCTCGATCATTTTCTCCTTCACCCGCTCGTATTTCATGGTGGATGTGCCGGTGCCGGCGGAGTTCATCGGCTTCCTGCGGCGCATCCTGCCGGGCAAGCACATCGCCGAGCTGTACACCTCGATCGGCTTCTACAAGCACGGCAAGTCGGAGTTCTACCGGGCGCTGATCAATCACCTGGCCAACACCGACGACCAGTTCATCATGGCCCCCGGCGTGCGCGGCATGGTCATGAGCGTGTTCACCCTGCCGGGTTTCAACACCGTGTTCAAAATCATCAAGGACCGTTTCTCGCCATCGAAAAACGTCGACCGCGCCACGGTGATCGAAAAGTACCGCCTGGTGAAGAGCGTCGACCGGGTCGGGCGCATGGCCGATACCCAGGAATTCGCCGACTTCCGTTTCCCGCTGAGCAAGTTCGACCCGGCGTGCCTGGAGGAATTGCTGGACGTCGCGCCGTCCACGGTGTCGGTCGAAGGCGACACGGTGCTGATCCGTCACTGCTGGACCGAACGCCGCATGACTCCGCTGAACCTGTACCTGGAAAACGCCAACGAAGCGCAGGTGCGCGAAGCCCTGGAAGACTACGGCCTGGCGATCAAGCAACTGGCGGCGGCCAACATCTTTCCCGGTGACATGCTGCTGAAGAACTTTGGCGTCACCCGTCACGGCCGGGTGGTGTTCTACGACTACGACGAAATCTGCTTTCTCACCGAGGCCAACTTCCGCCACATTCCACAACCGCGCACGCCGGAAGACGAGATGGCGTCCGAACCCTGGTACTCGATCGGGCCGCTGGATGTGTTCCCGGAAGAGTTTCCGCCGTTCCTGTTTGCCGACTCGGGGCAGCGCAAGTTGTTCGATCAGTTGCATGGCGAGTTGTACAACGCCGATTACTGGAAGAGCCTGCAGGAGGCGATTCGGGCGGGGAAGGTGATAGACGTGTTTCCGTATCGGAGGAAGCAGCAATAAGCTGCAAGCTTTAAGCTGCAAGTGAGAAGCCGCATCCAACTTATAGCTTGAGGCTTTAAGCTTGCAGCTGCTTCTCTGTTACTCTTGCAGCTTTTGGCTTACAGCTTGCTGCTGCTTCTATGACCGACGAATCGCCCTCCATCGACAAACTGCTGAAAAACCTCGATCACGCCATGCTCGCCGACCGCCACCGGCTGCGGCGGCAGTTGCTTGAGCTGCGCAAGAAACCCGACGAGGCCAAGTTGGGCCAGTGGGTGGCGCGCATGCAGGCGTCCTGTGACCAGGTGCTGGCGCGCCGCGCCAGCCTGCCGGTGATTCGTTACGACGACAGTTTACCGATTGCCGCCAAGCGCGACGAAATCAAGAAGGCGCTGGAAAAGCATCAGGTGCTGATCATCGCGGGCGAGACCGGCTCGGGTAAAACCACCCAGTTACCGAAGATCTGTCTGGAAATCGGTCGCGGCCAGCATGGCTTGATCGGCCACACCCAGCCACGGCGGATCGCCGCGCGCAGCGTGGCCAGCCGGGTTGCCGAAGAGCTGGGCACGCCGTTGGGCGCACTGGTCGGCTATCAGGTGCGCTTCGAGGACCAGAGCGATTCCAATACCCTGATCAAACTGATGACCGACGGCATCCTGCTGGCGGAAACCCAGAACGACCGCTATCTGGAACGCTACGACACGATCATCGTCGACGAAGCCCACGAACGCAGCCTCAACATCGACTTCCTGCTCGGCTACCTGAAAACCCTGCTGCCGCGCCGCCCGGACCTGAAGGTCATCATCACCTCGGCGACCATCGACCTTGAGCGTTTCTCCAAGCATTTCGACGATGCGCCGATTGTCGAGGTGTCCGGCCGTACGTTCCCGGTGGACACCTGGTATCGCCCGCTGACCCTGGAGCAGGACGAAGAGGGTAACCGCGTCGAGGACGACCTGACGGTGGATCAGGCGATCCTCGCCACCCTCGACGAAATCGCCGCGTATGAGCGCAGTGAACGTCGCAGTCCCGGTGACGTGCTGGTGTTCCTGCCCGGTGAACGCGAGATTCGCGACGCCGCCGACATGCTGCGCAAGGCCCAGCTCAAGCACACCGAAATCCTGCCGTTGTACGCGCGCCTGTCGCCGGCCGAGCAGCAGCGGATTTTCCAGTCGCACCCGGGGCGTCGCGTGGTGCTGGCGACCAACGTCGCGGAAACCTCGCTGACGGTGCCGGGCATCCGCTACGTGATCGACAGCGGCACCGCGCGCATCAGCCGCTACAGCTACCGGGCCAAGGTCCAGCGCCTGCCGATCGAAGCCGTTTCCCAGGCCAGCGCCAACCAGCGCAAGGGCCGTTGTGGACGGGTCGAGCCGGGCATTTGCGTGCGCCTGTACAGCGAAGAGGATTTCCTCGGTCGCCCGGAATTTACCGATCCGGAAATCCTGCGGACCAACCTCGCAGCGGTCATTTTGCAGATGTTGCACCTGCGCCTTGGCGAGGTCAGCGCGTTCCCGTTCATCGAGCCGCCGGATGGCAAGGCCATCAGCGACGGTTACAACCTGCTGCAGGAACTCTCGGCAGTGGATCGCAACAGCCAGTTGACCCCGCTCGGTCGCCAATTGGCGCGGCTGCCGGTGGACCCGCGCATGGGGCGCATGTTGCTGGAGGCGGCGAAGCTCGGCAGCTTGCAGGAAGTGCTGATCGTCGCCAGCGCCATGTCGATCCAGGACCCGCGCGAGCGCCCGCCGGAGCGTCAGCAAGCGGCGGATCAGGCCCACGCCCAGTGGAAAGACGCCGACTCGGACTTCGCAGGGCTCGTCAACCTGTGGCGCGGATTCGAAGAGCAACGCCAGGCGCTGACCGCCAACCCGCTGCGCAACTGGTGCCGCAAGAATTTCCTGAATTACCTGCGCCTGCGCGAATGGCGCGACTCCCATCGCCAATTGAGCCTGATCTGCCGCGACATGCAGCTGAGCCTCAATAAAGAGCCGGCGGATTACCCGAAACTGCACAAAGCGGTGTTGGTGGGTTTGCTCAGCCAGATCGGCCAGAAAACCGAAGAGGGCGATTACCTAGGCGCGCGTCAGCGGCGGTTCTGGATTCACCCGTCGTCGGGCATCGGCAAGAAGCGTCCGCAGTGGCTGATGACCGCCGAACTGGTGGAAACCACCAAGCTCTACGCGCGCATGGTGGCGAAGATCGACGCCGACTGGATCGAACCGCTCGCCGGGCACCTGATCAAGAAAAACCACTTCGAACCGCATTGGGAGAAGAAGCGCGGCCAAGTGGTTGCGTTTGAGCAGATCACCCTGTTCGGGTTGATCGTGGTCGGCCGGCGGCCGGTGCATTACGGCCCGGTGGACCCGGTGGTTTCGCGCGAATTGTTTATCCGCGAAGCGCTGGTGCGCGGCGAGATTCAGTCCAAAGCCAAGTGTTTGACCGCCAACAAGCAGTTGCTGGAACAACTCGACGAGCTGGAGGCCAAGGCCCGCCGTCGCGACATCCTGGCGGATGAAGAAACTCTGTACGCGTTCTACGACGCGCGCCTGCCGGCGGAGATTCACCAGACCGCGACCTTCGACAGCTGGTACCGGATCAACAGTCAGAAAGAACCGCAACTGTTGATCATGCGCGAAGAAGACGTGCTGGCCCGTGAAGCCAGCGAGGTCACCGCACAGCATTACCCGGATACGCTGCACATCGGCGATCTGGAGTTGGCTCTCAGCTACCACTTCGAACCGAACCATCCACGGGATGGCGTGACCCTGCGCGTGCCGGCACCGCTGTTGCCGATGCTGCCGCCGGAGCGCCTGGACTGGCTGGTGCCGGGCGTCATCGAAGCCAAGTGCATTGCCCTGGTGCGCAACCTGCCCAAGGCCCTGCGCAAAAACTTCGTGCCGGTGCCGGACTTCGTCAAGGCCGCCCTGCAGCGCATGACCTTTGCCGAGGGCTCGCTGCCCCAGGCCCTGGGTCGTGAGTTGCTGCGCATGACCGGAGCGCGGGTCAGTGATGAAGCCTGGGCCGAGGCGGCACAGCAAGTCGAAAGCCATCTGCGGATGAACCTGGAGATCGTCGACGGCCAGGGCAAGTTCCTCGGTGAGGGGCGCGATCTGGCCGAACTGACGGCGCGTTTCGCCGAGGCCAGCCAGGCCGCGTTGGCGGTGCCGCAAACCGCGAAGAGCCAGCAACCGGTTGAGCCGAAAGTCTTCGCCGCCGTGGCCGAGAAAACCCAGCAGAAGATCGCCGGACTGTCGATGACGGTTTATCCGGCACTGGTGGAAGAGGCGGGCACGGTCAAGGAAGGGCGTTTCTCGACCCCGGCCGAGGCCGAGTTCCAGCATCGCCGTGCCCTGCAACGCTTGCTGATGCAGCAACTGGCCGAGTCGGCAAAGTTCCTGCGCGGCAAGTTGCCGGGCCTGACCGAGCTGGGCCTGCTGTACCGCGACATGGGGCGTGTCGATGCGCTGGTGGAAGACATTTTGCTGGCCAGCCTCGACAGTTGCATTCTCGAAGGCGAAGACCCGCTGCCACGCGATGGCGCCGGATTGGCGTCCCTGGCCGAACGCAAGCGTGGCGCCTGGACCGAGCACGCCGAGCGTGTGGCGAAGCTGACCCTGGAAATCCTCAAGCTCTGGCATGGCCTGCAAAAACGCTTCAAGGGCAAGATCGACCTGGCACAGGCCGTGGCCCTGAACGACATCAAGCAGCAACTCAGCCACCTGGTCTATCCGGGTTTTGTCCGGGAAACACCGATGCAGTGGCTCAAGGAGTTGCCGCGTTACCTCAAGGCCATTGAGCAGCGTTTCGAAAAAATCGCTGCCCAGGTGCAGCGCGACCGGGTCTGGAGCGGCGAATTGAGCGGCCTGTGGACGCAATACCAGACTCGCGCCAGCAAACATGCCCAGGAAGGCAAGCGCGATCCGCAGCTGGAGTTGTATCGCTGGTGGCTGGAGGAATACCGGGTTTCGCTGTTTGCGCAACAACTGGGAACCAAGGTGCCGATCTCCGACAAGCGCCTGAACAAGCAGTGGAGCCAGGTCGAACCCTAGACCTGATACCACTGCAATACCCTGTGGGAGCGGGCTTGCCCGCGAAGGGGCCGTCAGTTTCAACATTGACCCATCGCATTCGCGGGCAAGCCCGCTCCCACAGGTTGCTGTGGTGCCTGTAGCAAAGGGTTCATCCAGCAAAAAGGCGCCAAAACCCAAGGTTTATGGCAAACTTCGCGACCATAAACGCCGGTTTCGCGACCTAGAGCCTTCGGCCAGGTCACGTCACGGAATAAAGCGATGCCAGGTTTGCGTCCCCGGACGGGAATAGACCCTTTGTGTATTGGTACGACGGTGCCAATACTTTCTGCCTGAACAGATTAGAGACACGACCATGCATAACGTCGTCATCAGTGGCACCGGCCTGTACACCCCGGCCAACAGCATTTCCAATGAAGAGCTGGTCCAGTCTTTCAATACTTACGTCGCGCAATTCAACGCCGACAACGCCGACGCCATCGCACGCGGTGAAGTGCAGGCATTGACCGAGTCCAGTGCCGCATTCATCGAAAAAGCCTCCGGCATCAAAAGCCGCTTTGTCATGGACAAGGACGGCATTCTCGACCCGCAGCGCATGGCCCCGCGCCTGCCGGAGCGTTCCAACGACGAGTGGTCGGTGCTGTGCCAGATGGCCATTGGCGCGGCCGAACAAGCCCTGCAGCGTGCCGGCAAGACCGCAGCGGACATCGACGGCGTGATCGTCGCCTGCTCCAACCTGCAACGTGCCTACCCGGCCATTGCCATCGAAGTCCAGGAAGCGCTGGGCATCCAGGGTTTCGGTTTCGACATGAACGTGGCGTGCTCCTCGGCGACTTTCGGTATCCAGACTGCCGCCAACAGCGTGCAACTGGGCCAGGCCCGCGCGGTCCTGATGGTCAACCCGGAAGTCTGCACCGGCCACCTGAACTTCCGTGACCGCGACAGCCACTTCATCTTCGGCGATGCCGCCACTGCGGTGATCATCGAGCGTGCCGACCTGGCGACGTCCAAGTATCAGTTCGACATCGTCAGCACCAAGCTGCTGACCAAGTTCTCCAACAACATCCGCAACAACTTCGGCTTCCTCAACCGCGCTGCGGAAGAGGGCATCGGCGCCAAGGACAAACTGTTCGTGCAGGAAGGCCGCAAGGTGTTCAAGGAAGTCTGCCCGATGGTGGCCGAGCTGATCGCTGAGCATCTGCAAGAGAACCAGCTCAACATCAGCGATGTGAAGCGCTTCTGGCTGCACCAGGCCAACCTCAGCATGAACCACCTGATCGTCAAGAAACTGCTGGGCCGCGATGCGACCGAACAGGAAGCCCCGGTGATTCTCGACACCTACGCCAACACCAGTTCCGCCGGTTCCGTGATTTCGTTCCACAAGAACCAGGACGATCTGGCCGCCGGTTCGCTGGCCGTGCTCAGCTCGTTCGGCGCCGGTTACTCGATTGGTAGCGTGTTGCTGCGCAAGCGCTGATTCTGCGATCTTTTTTTGCGTGGGCTTTTGTGGCGAGGGAGCTTGCTCCCGTTCGACTACGCAGTAGTCGCAAGATCGGTTGATGCGGTATGTCTGGTGAATCGCGGTGGCTGAGTTCGGGACCGCTTCGCAGTCCAGCGCGAGCAAGCTCGCTCGCCACAATTGAATGGGTGCAGTCTGGGATATGAAAACAGTCTCGCGTTGATGCATCGGAGGATGATGGGGACCGATACATCAACGCCAGGCTGTAAAAGGGGCCCGGGCTTCCTTGCCCGAGTCGTGTGGCGGGTTGAATCAGAACTTGGCTTCGGCATCCAGTTGCAGGGTGTTGATGTCCGAATCCTTCTTGTTGATGTTGGCGTTGGTCTGGTCCGAGGTCGCCATGTAGTAGGTCGCGCCCAGGGCAAAGTTCTTGTCCAGGTCGTAGCTCACTTTCAGCTTGCTGCCGCGCGAACCGGTGAAGCCGTTGGCGAAGTCGGAGTCGGTGAAGGCACCCACCACAGCGTTACGCTGTACGTCGCGGTAGTTGTAGTCCACGTTGAAGCCGTAAAGCTTGGACTTCACACCGGCCAGCCAGCCAGTGTCCTGGTCGTTGCTGGCATCGGTGTTGTTGACGTACTGACCGTAGATCGACAGCGGTACCGGCAGGTTGCTGAAGTCCAGCTGACCAAAGCCTTCGTACAGTTTGAACTGTTCGCCCGGGCTGTTGCCGTTGACGGCCAGTGCGCATGGCGTAGTAACGGTACCCGAGGTCGGGCAGGCGCTGCTGTCATCGTTGTCGTAGGCATAGAGACTGCCGCCCAAGGTCATTTTCATGCTGTCGGTGATGGCGAAGCGCGCACCCAACTGGCCGGCGTACAGACGCAGGTCGTGCTTGAATTGCACGCCTTCGCCATCGACGTTGTCCTTGAGGGTGTAGTGACCGGCGCTACCGAACAGCTCGGTGCTGCCGCTCAACGGGTACTTGTAGGTGACGGCCAGACCTTCCGGGTTGATGTCGCTATCCCAGATGATGTCGCCCATGCTCACCCATTGTTGCGGCATCTTGCCGCCAACCAGGTGCAGGTTCTTGATCGCGTCCGGGTGGTAGTCGATGTAACCCTGGTCCAGCCAGATCTGCTTCTTGTCGAAGTAGTTGTTCAGGTCCTGGTTGGTCGAGCGTGCGTCGTCGTTGCTGCCGGTGGCGATACGGATGCCGGTGTCGACCTGCGGGTTGATTTCGCTGTAGGCACCCAGGCGGGCACGAATGCGCTGACGATCCTGGTCCTTGTTGTTTGGCACGCCATCGTTGTGGACGTTTTCCTGACGAAAGCGCACGTCGCCCTTGAACTGGGTCTTTGCCGCCCATGCAAGCTTCTGGTCGAAAGCACTCAGTGTGTCGGTTTTCTTCGCGGTGGCCGCGATTTGCTCGTTGGTCTCTTGCTGAGCCTGACGGGCAATCTGCTGTTCTTTCTGATCCCTGGCCAGCTCGGCTTGCAGTTCGCTGTACTGCGCGTTGGTGATCGAGCCGTTAGCCTTGAGCATGTCGAGCAGTTTGGCGTCGACTGCGGCACTGGCCGGAACACTCATGGCCAGCAACAGGCCACCGCACAAGGCCGCCGCAGTTTTTGTGGAAGCAAGACGCATATCAATCTCCGAAGATGAGAGGGGATGACAGAGCCATCCGGGGCACAACCGACCGTAAGGGGCGGAAAACTGTGGCCGGGTATAACCCCGCGCTCTAAAAACAGGCGCCAGTATCGCGATGGTTTATTACAGAGCAGTGGCAATGTGATGTCATGTCCATGACGATACAAAGCTGCCGTGAAGGGTTGAGTTAGAGCACTGTCGTCGCTTTGCCCGTGTGCAATGTGGAGCGATAGGCGATACTCGCGGGGCTTTCACGCCATGAAGAGTGAGGATGGTGATGCCGTTGCAACGCCTGCAAAAACTGTCAGAAATCGCCCCGCAGACCTGGGATGCCATGGTGCCGGAGAGCCAGCCTTTTCTGCGTCACGCTTTTTTGAGTGCACTGGAAGACAGCGGCAGTGTCGGCCCCCATTCCGGCTGGCAGCCCGAGCATCTGCTGCACGTTGAAGGTGATCGCCTGATCGCCGCGCTGCCCGGTTATCGCAAGTGGCATTCCTACGGCGAGTACGTGTTCGATCACGCCTGGGCCGATGCCTGCGAACGCGCCGGCATCGATTACTACCCCAAGCTGTTGAGCGCGGTGCCATTCAGTCCTGTCGCCGGGCCGCGGCTGTTGGCGGCCACGGTCGAAGACGGTTTCGAACTGTTGAAAAGCCTGCCGGGCTATCTTGAACTCGAAGGGCTTTCCAGCGCCCACATCAATTTCACCGATCCATTCACCGATGCGGCATTGGGCGAACAGCCCGGCTGGCTGCAGCGCGTTGGCTGTCAGTATCACTGGCAGAATCGCGGTTACCGGGATTTCCAGGACTTCCTCGACGTGCTCAGTTCGCGCAAGCGCAAACAGATGCGCAAGGAGCGCGAACAGGTGGCCGGGCAGGGCTTCGAGTTCGAATGGCTGGAGGGGCGGGAGCTGAGTCAGGCGCAATGGGATTTCGTCTATGCCTGCTACGCCAATACCTACGCGGTGCGCCGGCAAAGGCCGTATCTGACGCGGGAGTTTTTCAGCCTGTTGGCCGAACGCATGCCGGAGTCGATTCGCGTGGTGCTGGCCAGGCAGGGTTCACGGCCAGTGGCGATGGCATTCAGTCTGGTGGGGGGCGACAGCTTTTATGGCCGTTACTGGGGATGCCTGGCGGAGTTCGATCGGCTGCATTTCGAGACCTGTTTCTACCAGGGGATGGACTACGCCATCGCCAACGGTTTCCAGCGTTTCGATGCCGGTGCGCAAGGCGAGCACAAACTGATTCGTGGATTCGAGCCCGTCATCACCCATTCCTGGCACTACCTGCGGCATCCGGGGTTGAAGGCGGCGGTGAAAGACTTTCTGGAGCAGGAGCGGCTGGGGGTGCTGGCTTATGCAGAAGATGCGAAGTCAGCCTTGCCTTATCGACAAGGCTGATCTTCACCGCAGACGCGTCAGTTGTCTTCCTTGCCCAGCCAGCGATACAGCACGCCGCCGACCGCTGCGCCGAGCAGGGGGGCGACCCAGAACATCCACAGTTGTTGAATCGCCCAGCCGCCGACGATCAGCGCCGGGCCCGTGCTGCGCGCCGGGTTGACCGAGGTGTTGGTGACCGGGATCGAGATCAGGTGGATCAGCGTCAGCCCCAGGCCGATGGCGATCGGCGCCAGTCCTGCCGGTGCACGTTTATCGGTGGCGCCGAGGATGATCAGGATGAACATTGCGGTCATCACCAGTTCACAGACAAACCCGGCCGCCATTGAATAGCCGCCAGGCGAGTGTTCGCCGTAGCCGTTGGATGCAAGACCTCCCGCCAGTTCGAAACCGGGTTTGCCGCTGGCAATGAAGTACAGCAGGGCGGCTGCAATCACGCCGCCAATGACCTGGGCAATGATGTAGGCCGGCAACTCCTTGGCCGGAAACCGCCCACCCACCACCAGGCCGAGGGATACCGCAGGATTGAGATGACAGCCGGAAATATGGCCGATGGCGAAGGCCATGGTCAGTACGGTCAGGCCAAACGCGAAGGACACCCCGAGCAAGCCGATCCCCACCTCTGGAAAAGCCGCCGCCAACACCGCACTGCCGCAACCACCCAATACCAGCCAGAACGTACCTACCAACTCAGTCGCCGAACGTTTTAACAGAGACATAAGAGAGTGCCCTTTCGAGATTATGCTGCCTTGAGCCTCCAGCCGATGGACTGCAGAACCACCTCCAGAACGTTGCAGTGAGTACAGCACGGTTTTTTCAGAATTCCAGCAGGCATAAAAAACCGCCAGGCCCCGTGTTTGAGGGGGGCTGGCGGTTTTTTTTGGAGGCTATCGGTCGTGCCAATCCCTGTAGGAGCGAGCTTGCTCGCGATGGTCGTCAACGATAACGCTGAAAACCTGACACCGCGCGGCGTCCCTTCATCCATCGCGAGCAAGCTCGCTCCTACAGGTTATGTGGCCATCCCAGGGATCAATCGATCCCGACAAACCCACCCGTCTGGTGTTGCCACAGCCGCGCATACAAGCCGCCATGGGCGAGCAACTCGGCGTGGGTTCCGGTTTCGGCGATCTTGCCGTTTTCCAGCACCACCAGCCGGTCCATCCGGGCGATGGTCGAGAGCCGGTGAGCGATGGCGATCACGGTCTTGCCCTGCATCAGGGTTTCGAGACTTTCCTGGATCGCCGATTCGACTTCCGAATCCAGCGCCGAGGTGGCCTCGTCCATGATCAGGATCGGCGCGTCCTTGAGCAGCACACGGGCAATGGCGATGCGCTGACGCTGGCCGCCGGAAAGTTTCACCCCGCGCTCACCGACATGGGCATCGAAACCGGTGCGACCTTCGGCGTCCGACAGTGAAGGAATGAAACCGTCAGCCCGGGCCTTGTGCACCGCTTCCCAGAGTTGGGCGTCGGTGGCGTCGGGTTTACCGTACAGCAGGTTGTCACGGATCGAGCGGTGCAGCAGCGAGGTGTCCTGGGTGATCATGCCGATGCGTTCGCGCAGGCTTTCCTGGCTGACGTCGGCGATGTTCTGGCCGTCGATCAGGATGCGTCCGCCTTCGACGTCGTACAGGCGCAGCAGCAGGTTGACCAAGGTCGATTTGCCCGCGCCGGACGGGCCGATCAGGCCGATTTTCTCGCCTGCCTTGATGGTCAGGTTGAGGCCGCCGATGATCCCGCTCTGCTTGCCGTAGTGGAAGTCCACCTGCTCGAAGCGCACTTCGCCACGGGCCACTGCCAGGGGTTTGGCCTGGTCGCGGTCAGTGACGCTGACCGGTTGCGAAATGGTCTGCAGGCCATCCTGCACCATGCCGATGTTTTCGAAGATGCCGGTCACCACCCACATGATCCAGCCGGACATGTTGACGATGCGGATCACCAGGCCGGTGGCCAGGGCGATGGCCCCGACGCTGATCAGCGACTGCGTCCACAGCCACAGGGCCAGGCCGGTGGTGCAGACGATCAGCAAGCCGTTCATGCTGGTGATGACCACGTCCATGCTGGTGACCACGCGGCCGGCCAGTTGGGCTTTTTCGGTCTGTTCCTTGATCGCTTCGCGGGCGTATTGCTGCTCGAAGTGGGTGTGGGCGAACAGCTTCAGGGTGGTGATGTTGGTGTAGCCGTCGACAATGCGCCCCATGAGTTTGGAGCGCGCATCGGACGCCACCACCGAGCGATCCTTGACCCGTGGCACGAAGTACCAGAGAGCGCCGATGAAGGCGAAGATCCACGTCAGCAGCGGGATCATCAGGCGCCAGTCGGCTTCGGCGAACAGCACCAGCGAACTGATGGCGTAGATCAGCACATGCCACAACGCATCCACCGCTTGCACGGCGGAATCGCGCAGTGAGTTGCCGGTTTGCATGATGCGCTGGGCGATGCGCCCGGCGAAGTCGTTCTGGAAGAAATTCAGGCTCTGCTTGAGCACATAACTGTGGTTCTGCCAGCGGATCATGCTGGTCATGCTGGGGCTCAGGGTCTGGTGCACCAACAGGTCATGCAGGCCCACGAATATGGGGCGCAACACCAGCGCCACCACCACCATCCAGGTCAGTTCGAGGGCGTGCTCGCGAAACAGATTGGCGTTCGGCGTGCCTTGAGCCAGGTCGATGATGCGACTCAGGTAGCTGAACAGCGCCACCTCGATCAATGCACCAATCAGGCCGACGATCAACAGGGCGGCGAAGCTCGGCCAGACCTGCTTGAGGTAGTAGGTATAAAAAGGGAATACACGATCCGGCGGGGACGCCGTCGGTGCTTCACGGAAAACATCGATCAGTTTTTCAAAACGGCGATAAAGCATGGGTCGTTCGCCCGCGAGCGGGCTCTCCTTTTAACGGTTTGAGCGTTGCCGGCAAACACCGGCAACGGCTCGGACATCCTTGTCCAGCTTAGTCTCAGTCGATGCGCTTGGCCGACTTGATGAACACCGGGTCGGCCGGCACGTCCTTCATGCCGCTACGAACGGTGGTTGGCGAATTGACGATGATGTCGACCACGTCCATGCCTTTGACCACTTTGCCGAACACGGCGTAGCCGTCACCCTGGTCAAGGAAGTCGTTGTCCTTGACGTTGATGAAGAACTGGCTGGTGGCCGAATCAGGCACGGAAGTGCGGGCCATGGACAAGGTGCCGCGAACGTTGACCAAACCGTTGTTGTGTTCGTTCTTGATCGGCGCCTTGGTTTCTTTTTGCTGCATCTGTTGAGTGAACCCGCCGCCCTGAACCATGAAGCCGGGAATCACGCGGTGGAAAATCGTGTTGTTGTAAAAGCCGCTGTCGACGTACTCAAGGAAGTTCTTGGTACTGATCGGCGCCTTGACCGGGTCCAGTTCGATTTCGATCTGGCCGTTGGTGGTTTCCAGCAAAACGTGCGGCGCCTTGGCGGGCGTTGCGGCCATCAGGTTGGCGGCAAACAGGACGGTGCCAGCGGCGAGGGCGATTTTTTTCAGCATGGGTCAGTGATCCTGAGTGGTAGTGTCGACTGCAGTCAGAAAATCCAGCAGCGTTTGGTTGAAGTGTTCCGGCTGGTCCAGCGGCGTGGCGTGGCGTGAATCGGCGATCACCACCAGCCGCGCATCGGGCAGCAGTTTTACGTAGTTTTCCTTCAGCGCCACCGGTGTGTAGTCACGGTCGGCACTGACGATCAGGGTTGGACAGGTGACCTTGGAAAGTCGTTCCTGGACCCCCCAGCCAACAATGGCATTGAAGCTGGCGAGATAAGCATGTTTGTCGTTTTTTGCCCAGCGCTCGGCCATTTTTTGTCGCAAGTCGGCCTGTTCGGGCTTTGGGAACAACTTGCTGCCCAATGCCTTGCCGATGGTGCGCAGGCTGAGTGCGTGCATCAGGCTCCAGCGCTTGAACCACTGCCAGTAATCGTCGCGGCTGCGCAATTTGACCTCAGGCGCACTGTTGACGATGCACAGGCTTTTCAGCAGTTTCGGCTGGTCCACACCCAGCTGGAAGCCGATCATGCCGCCCATGGACAAGCCGACGTAGTGTGTCGGGCCGAGATTGAGGTGCTCGATCAGTGCGATCAGGTCGGCGCTGAAACCGGCAATGCTGTAGCGCTCCCGGGGTTTGTCCGAACGGCCGTGACCGCGTACATCCGGGACGATCACCCGGTAGCGGGTGGCCAGTGCCGGGATCTGCTTTTCCCAGTCCAGGGTGCTGGAACCGAGGCCGTGGACCAGCAGCAGCGGCGTGCCGTGGCCATACTCCTCATAGTGCAGGTTGCAACCTTCGTGTTCGAAATAGGCCATGCATACACTCCGTGTCAGGCTTGTTCGGGGGCGGCGAACGGGGCGTCCAGTGGTGCGGTGTCGAAGGTGCGCAGCAGTTCGATGAGAATCTGCGTGGCAGGTCCCAGTGGTTTGTCCTTGTTCGAATACAGGTAAAAACTCGGGTTGCGGCTGCCGCCCTGATCCAACGGTAGCAGCTTGAGCGTACCTTCCTTGAGTTCCCGTTCGATCATGTGCCGGGGCAACCAGGCAAATCCCAGGCCGCTGCTGACGAAGGTCGCGGCGGTGGCCAGGCTGCCGACGGTCCAGCGTTGCTCGGCCCCGAGCCAGCCGACGTCCCTTGGTTGCTGACGGCCCGAGTCGCGGATCACCACTTGCATCTGGCTTTCCAGGTCCTGGAAGCTCAGTTCGCGGTTGAGGCGGTGCAGGGGGTGCTCGGGGTGGGCGACCGCAACGAACTCGACGTCGCTCAATTCCGCGCCCAGGTAACCGGGAATACTGAAGCCCGTGATGGCCAGGTCGGCCACGCCTTCGAGCAGGACTTCCTCCACGCCCGACAGCACTTCCTCACGCAGGCGCACCCGGCAGCCACGGCTTTGCGGCATGAACGCGGTCAAGGCGCGGACGAGGCGGGCGCTTGGGTAAGCGGCATCGACCACCAGGCGCACTTCGGCTTCCCAGCCCTGTTCCATGTGGTGGGCCAGGTCTTCGAGTTGGCTGGCCTGTTTCACCAGTTGCCGGGAGCGGCGCAACAGCACGCCACCGGCTTCGGTCAGCACGGCCTTGCGTCCGTCGATGCGCAGCAACGGCACGCCGAGCTGATCCTGCATGCGTGCCACGGTGTAGCTGACCGATGATTGCGAGCGATGCAGCGCCTCGGCGGCCTGGGCGAAACCACCGTGATCGACCACGGCTTGCAGCGTTCGCCATTGATCAAGGGTCACGCGGGGCGCTTTCATGTTGAGCTCCTCTTGTCCTAAGCTGGCAGCCCTTACTGGAGGCTGCTGAATGAAAAAAATCTGTTGTGTGCTGCTGGCGCTGCTGCCGTTGACGGCGATGGCTTACCCGATCGATGTGAAGAAAGACCTCAACGGCATGAAGATCGATTACCAGACCTACGACACGGATAACGATATCGGCTCCATCCAGGTGGCCAACTACGGCGACGTCGATGCAAGCTGCAAGGCCGTCTTCATCAATGGCCCGGAAGCACCGCGTACCCGCAAGATCGACGTACCGGCCGGCAAACACAAAAATGCCACCGCCAAATTCAGCCGCAACATCATCAAGCTGCGCATCGAGCTGACCTGCACCCCGAAATGACAGCAATCTCCTGTGGGAGCGGGCTTGCTCGCGAAAGCGGTGTGTCATTCAACGTTGATGTCGACTGACACGGCCTATTCGCGAGCAAGCCCGCTCCCACAGGGTATGTTGAGCTTATAAACGAATTTATTGATGGGTTATAGCAGTTATTTGCGCTTTTTCATCGATATGACTCTGTTTAACCTTCACTCCATCGACCTACAGCATTCTCAGATGGAGGCTACATCCCATGTCCCGCGTTCTGATCATCGAAAGCAGTGCCCGTCAGCAAGACTCGGTTTCCCGTCAACTGACCCAAACGTTCATCAGTCAGTGGAAAGCCGCTCACCCGAATGACCAGATCACTGTCCGGGACCTGGCCGTCAATCCGGTGCCGCATCTGGATATCAACCTGCTGGGTGGCTGGATGAAACCCGCCGAGCAGCGCAGCGACATCGAGCAGGCGTCCCTGGAACGCTCCAACCAGCTGACCGACGAATTGCTCGCCGCCGATGTACTGGTCATGGCGGCGCCCATGTACAACTTTGCGATCCCCAGCACGCTGAAAGCCTGGCTTGACCACGTGCTGCGTGCCGGCGTGACCTTCAAGTACACCGAAACCGGTCCCCAGGGCCTGCTCAGCGGCAAGCGCGCCTATGTGTTGACGGCTCGTGGTGGCATCTATGCCGGCAGCACCGCCGATCACCAGGAACCGTACCTGCGTCAGGTCATGGGCTTCATCGGCATCCACGACGTGACGTTCATCCACGCCGAAGGCATGAACCTGGGCGGTGACTTCCAGGAGAAGGGCCTGAACCAGGCGAACGCCAGGCTTGCGCAAGTGGCCTGACCCATTAATCGCCAGATAATCGCTGGATGGTCTAGTGACCTGGCGCACCCCTTCAAGCCTGTACGCGCATCGAACCTCCCTTCGCACTTGTTGCTCCTGAGTGCTCTGGCCCGATTGAACGCTTTAGCGAGATCGGGCTTTTTTTTGCCCGGGATTTTTTGAGCGGACACACACCCCTAGTGGGAGCGGGCTTGCTCGCGAAAGCGGTGTGTCATCCCACATTTATGTCGACTGACACTCCCTCTTCGCGAGCAAGCCCGCTCCCACAGTTTTTGTGTTGGTTTAGCGTTCGCGATCAGTAGCAAAACCCGCTATCGTCGCCGCCATTCGAAACGAGGCGAGCATGGGCTATCTACTTTTTGTCACGCTAATCCAGGCGTTTTCCTTCAGTTTGATCGGCGAATACCTGGCCGGTCATGTCGACAGTTACTTTGCGGTGCTGGTGCGTGTGCTCCTGGCAGGGCTGGTGTTCATCCCGCTGACCCGCTGGCGCTCGGTGGAGCCGGCGTTCATGCGCGGCATGCTGCTGATCGGCGCCTTGCAGTTCGGCGTGACCTACGTCTGCCTGTACCTGAGCTTTCGCGTACTGACGGTGCCGGAGGTGTTGCTGTTCACCATCCTCACGCCGCTGCACGTGACCCTGATCGAAGATGCACTGAATCGTCGCTTCAATCCCTGGGCCCTGGTCGCGGCGCTGGTGGCGGTGGCGGGGGCGGCGGTGATTCGCTTTGACCGGATCAACCCGGACTTCTTCATGGGTTTCCTGCTGCTGCAACTGGCCAACTTCACCTATGCCGCCGGGCAGGTGCTGTACAAACACCTGGTTGCCCGCCACCCGAGCGATCTGCCGCATTACCGACGCTTTGGCTACTTCTACCTTGGCGCACTGGCGGTGGCGTTGCCAGCGTTCCTGCTGTTTGGCAAACAGGACTTCCTGCCCGAAGCGCCTTTGCAATGGGGCGTGTTGCTGTTCCTCGGTCTGGTCTCGACTGCGCTGGGTTTGTATTGGTGGAACAAGGGGGCGTGCATGGTCAATGGCGGGACCCTGGCGGTGATGAACAACCTGCATGTGCCTGTGGGGTTGCTGATCAATCTGCTGATCTGGAACCAGCATGAGGAACTGGGGCGATTGTTGCTCGGCGGTTCGGTGATTTTGCTGGCGGTGTGGATCAGTCGGTTGGGCATCATTAAGGGCGCACAACCTGCGTAGGGGCTATCGCAGGCTGCGATCTTTTGATCCTGAAATCAGAAAATCGCAGCCTGCGGCAGCGCCGATGAAGATTTGCGGTGTTACATGACGTGTTTTTCAGGCTCGGGAATGTGGCTCGCGCCCAACATCGCCGGCAGCAGCCCCGCACGTAGATCCGTTCCGCTCGGCTGCTGATACAGGTTCAACCCGAACTCCGGCAGCACCGCCAGCAGGTAGTCGAAAATATCCCCCTGGATCCGCTCGTAGTCGGCCCACGCCGTGGTGCGGGTAAAGCAGTAGATTTCCAGTGGAATGCCCTGGGCTGTGGTCTGCATCTGGCGGACCATGCAGGTCATGTTCGGCTGGATCCCCGGATGACTCTTCAGGTAGGCCAGCGCATAGGCGCGCAAAGTGCCGATGTTGGTCATCCGCCGACGGTTGGCCGACATGGCCGCGACGTTGCCCTGGGCCTCGTTCCAGGCCTTGAGTTCCGCCTGTTTGCGGGTCATGTAGTCGGTCAGCAAGTGCACCTGGGACAGCTTCTGTTCCTCGTCGTCGCGCAGGAAGCGCACGCCGCTGGCGTCGATGAACAGGCTGCGCTTGATCCGGCGGCCACCGGAAGCCTGCATGCCGCGCCAGTTCTTGAACGACTCGGACATCAGGCGCCAGGTCGGAATCGAGACGATGGTCTTGTCGAAGTTCTGCACCTTGACCGTGTGCAAGGTGATGTCCACCACATCGCCGTCGGCGCCCACCTGGGGCATTTCGATCCAGTCGCCGACCCGCAGCATGTCGTTGCTGGTCAATTGCACGCTGGCGACGAACGACAGCAGCGTGTCCTTGTAGACCAACAGAATCACCGCCGACATGGCACCCAGGCCCGAGAGCAGCAACAGCGGCGAGCGGTCGATCAAGGTCGCGACGATGATGATCGCGCCAAACACGTACAGCACCATTTTCGCCAGTTGCACATAGCCCTTGATCGAGCGGGTGCGGGCGTGTTCGGTGCGGGCGTAGATGTCCAGCAGGGCATTGAGCAGGGCGCTGACCGCCAGCAGCAGAAACAGGAAGGTGAAGGACAGGGCGACGTTGCCGAGGAAATTCAGACTGGTCTTGCTCAGGTCCGGCACCAGATTGAGGCCGAACTGGATGACCAGCGAAGGCGTGATCTGGGCCAGGCGATGAAACACCTTGTTCTGTAGAAAATCATTGACCCAATGCAGCGCCGGCTGGCGGCTGAGCATTTTTGCCGCGTGCAGTATGAGGTAGCGCGCCACCCGTCCGAGGAACAGCGCAATGGCCAGCAACAGCAGCAGCGCCAGGCTGGAATGTAAGAGCGGGTGCTGGTCGAGGGCACCCCAAAGGTCCAGGACATTGATCCAGAGCTGTTTGATATCCATGGTCAAAACGATTCTTCTGTAGGGCGCGAGAGGCGATTAGAGCATTTAAGACGCTTTGTATTGCGTTTTGAGAAAAACAAGGCAACAAAAAACCAACTGTTTACCGCCATTTGCATAAAGAAACTCGGCCTGAGCGCTCGAAACCGTTACCCTATGCAGCTGTTTTTTTGCATTTCTTCGAGGTAGCACCCGTGTTTTCCCAATTCGCCCTGCACGAACGCCTGCTCAAAGCCGTGGCCGAGCTGAAATTTGTCGAGCCAACGCCTGTGCAAGCCGCGGCCATTCCGCTGGCGCTCCAAGGGCGTGACCTGCGGGTGACGGCGCAAACCGGTAGCGGCAAAACCGCCGCATTCGTATTGCCCATCCTCAACCGTCTGATCGGACCGGCGAAAATCCGCGTCAGCATCAAGACCCTGATCCTGCTGCCGACCCGCGAACTGGCCCAGCAGACGCTGAAGGAAGTTGAACGCTTCTCGCAGTTCACCTTCATCAAGTCCGGCCTGATCACCGGCGGCGAAGACTTCAAGGTCCAGGCCGCGATGCTGCGCAAGGTGCCGGACATCCTGATCGGTACGCCGGGCCGGATGATCGAGCAACTGAACGCCGGCAACCTCGACCTCAAGGAAGTCGAAGTACTGGTGCTCGACGAAGCCGACCGCATGCTCGACATGGGCTTTGCCGAAGACGTGCAGCGTCTGGTGGATGAATGTACCAACCGCCAGCAGACCATGCTGTTCTCCGCCACCACCGGTGGCTCGGGCCTGCGCGAGATGATCGCCAAGGTCCTGAACAACCCTGAGCACCTGCAGCTCAACGCGGTCAGCCAGCTGAACGACACCACTCGCCAGCAGATCATTACCGCTGACCACAACCAGCACAAAGAACAGATCGTCAACTGGCTGCTGGCCAACGAGACGTACCAGAAGGCCATCGTCTTCACCAACACCCGGGCCATGGCCGACCGTATCTACGGCCGCCTGGTGGCGCAGGAATACAAAGCGTTCGTGCTGCACGGCGAGAAAGACCAGAAGGATCGCAAACTGGCGATCGACCGTCTGAAGCAGGGCGGCGTGAAAATCCTCGTGGCCACCGACGTCGCCGCTCGCGGCCTGGACGTTGACGGCCTGGACCTGGTGATCAACTTCGACATGCCGCGCAGTGGCGACGAGTACGTGCACCGTATCGGTCGTACCGGCCGTGCCGGTAACGATGGCCTGGCCATCTCGCTGATCTGCCACGGCGACTGGAACCTGATGTCGAGCATCGAGCGCTACCTCAAGCAGAGCTTCGAGCGCCGCACCATCAAGGAAGTCAAAGGCACCTACGGCGGACCGAAGAAGGTCAAGGCCTCGGGCAAGGCTGTCGGCGTGAAGAAGAAAAAGACTGACGCCAAGGGTGACAAGAAGAAAACTGCCGCCAAGACCCCGACCAAGCGCAAGAGCGCCAACCGACCAAAGAGCGACTCCCTGGTCAGCAAGGACGGCATGGCGCCGCTCAAGCGCCGCAAGCCGGAAGCGCCAGCGGCTGAGTAAGTCGCTGTACGCGACCCAGGAAAAACCCGGACAGTGTCCGGGTTTTTTTATTCCTGGCGTCTATCAGCCTTCGGTTTTCTTCTCGGCAGAGCCCAACTCCTTCAAGCGCTGGTCGATCAACTGGCACTTGTCCGGCAAGTCTTTCGAGGCAGTGCCCAGATCCATTTTTTGCAACTCGTCATTGATCTCTTTGGCCTTGGTCGGGTTCTGCTCGGTGAGCTTGGCCACTTCCCGGGCCAGTTGTTCGCGCTTGGCGGTGGCTTCCTCGGGCGTGCAGGCCCAGGCGGGCAGGGCACAAGCGAGGGCAGCGGCGAGAGTGAGCTTCTTCAGCAGTGGTTTCATGGGGGCGGGCCTCAGTTCCGGTCAAGGCGGGTTATCCGGTTGAGCGCTGGCCCTTGGGGAAAGTTCAGTCTGTGAAATTTTCGTGGGTTGTCAGGGCCCCTTCGCGGGCAAGCCCGCTCCCACAGGTTTTGTGAGCAACACGGAAAACTGTGGGAGCGGGCTTGCCCGCGAAGGCCGCACCTCGGTGTCCGGGGGGCTAACTACCATGGCAGCAACTCGACTTCGCCTGTTCCTCATATTTGTCATGGTGGCGCACCCACTCCATGATTTCCTCCTCGTTGCGACCCTTGGGCGTCAGGTCGAGGTAGTTGTAGGCGCCAACCAGCATGTCCAGGCCACGGGCATAGGTGGAGTAGGTGTGGAAGATTTCGCCGGCTTCATTGCGATAAAACACGCTGAGACCAGGGAGTTCTTCCTCGGCGCCGTCGGTTTTTTCGTAGTTGTACGTAGCCTTTCCTGCGGCGACCTCTTCGGCCCGGGCACAGACGCCAAAGTCGTAGTTGAAGTCGCATCCTGCCGACGACACCCAGTCGAACCTCCAGCCCATGCGCCGCTTGAAGGCCTGGAATTCGGCGAAGGGTGCGTGGGAAACCGCCACCACTGCAATGTCGTGGTGGGCCAGGTGCTGGTTGGCGCCGTCGATGTGATCGCTGAGGTACGAGCAACCGGGGCAGCCCTCGTCCCAGCCCTCGGCGAACATGAAGTGGTAGATAACCAACTGACTGCGGCCGCCGAACAGGTCCGCCAGTTTCAGTTCGCCATTGGGCCCCTGGAAATGGTAGTCCTTGTCGATTTTCACCCAGGGCAGGGCGCGGCGTTCGGCGCTGAGTTTGTCCCGTTCCCTGGTGAAGGCTTTCTCGTGGATCAGGTGTTGTTTGCGGGCGGCGAGCCATTCTTCCCGCGACACGACGGGGTGATTCTGGATGTTCATGTTGTTTTCTCCTGCGTGGGGCTGGGAGGTGACCTACACAGACTAGTCGTTTGGCTTGGGTGGAATTCGACATGCCGCCGGTCGGTCGTCAGCGAAGGGCCGTCTGAACGGCTGCCGGGCGCACCGGTCACAACCTGTAAGGCCCGTTCAATTGCACGGGCATCCATCGAACGGACACCGGAGGTTGAATCAGGATGACGACTTACAACTGGGACTTGATCGAGCGCTTGCTGCATGAAGCGCAAAACAGCGCAGGCCACAACTTCACGCCGCGGCCTTACGCCGAACAGCATGCGGCGCAGAAGGCCGCGGAAGGCGAGTCGATAGAAAATCTTGATCACTTGAAAACGGTGGCTGGCGAGTACGAAAAGCTGCTGCTGATGCGTGGCTATATCGCGCCGCGACCGGAAGACGAAGGGGGTACGGGTGCCAATTACATTTTGACGGCGCGGGGATCGCGTTTGTTGAGCCTGCTCGACAGCAGTATTCCCGGTAATGATCACCCGCGGCAGGTGCTCGATGAACAGGAGGATGCGCTGGATGAGATGACGTTTGATGAGGTGGCGTCGAAGGCGCAGATTGCCTGAGATGCGGTTGTGCCTTTGTGGGAGCGGCGGTGCGACGATTCGACTTGCTCGCGAAAGCGGTCTGTCAGTCACATCCATGTTGGATGTGCCGACGTCTTCGCGAGCAAGCCCGCTCCCACATTGGATCTACGCTGGGCTTAGCCTTGTTTCGCCGCTTTCAGGCACTTCAGGTCACTGAAGTCCTTTCTTACACCCTCGATTTTCTTCAGTAATCGTTCACGCTGGCTCGGTGTGCTTGCAGCCATGAGATCCACGAACAGCGAACGTGCCTGGGCCTCGGTGTTGGCAAAGGCCTTACGATAGGCGGGTGTCCACAAACTCTCGCGATTGATCAAAAGTGTCTCGATTCGTTGTGGGAATTGTGGACTCTGGCGTTGCGCAACGGCCGCGCTGAACTGTTTCTGCCAATGGACACGATTGGCCAGCCACTGCGTATTCTGATCACCCAAGGCCCTGGACCATGTGGTGACCCGCTGTTGCTGGGTGTTGTTCAGCGGGCCGAGCCAGTCGTTCAGGCGCTTCTCCATGCGCGCGCTGCGCTCCTTGATCTGCTGGTCGAGGGTGGGCTTGAGGTATTCCTCCTGGCGTTTGCGCCGGTCCTTGGCGAAGGCATCGTTCATTTCGGCGACTTGCTTGTCATCCAGCCCTTGCAGCAACTCGATGGCCGACGGGGTGATTTCCCGCGCGGTCTCGGCGATTGCCTGTTCGGCTTCGTGGGCGCGGGCCTGCAAGGCGGCATCGGTGACCTGGTTGGTCGCGATCATGGTTTGCAGGCGGTCCAGCCAGTCGAGATAGCCGGGCAGTTGGGTGGTGCAGTGCCAGCTCAGGTGTTCCTTCAAGCGTTCGTCCAGCCAGCTTTTCTGCTCGCCGTTCATGTCCAGGTAGTCGCTGAGCGTCCACGGGATGATCACATCGAGATTGCGGTAGGCCAGGCCCACGCGGCTGCAGGCGCCGAGGGCGAGGGCAACGGTCAACACAACGGCGATATGTATGAACCAGCGGGGCATGGGCGAATCCTTGCGAAAGCCAGTCTTCGGGGTCTGATTCTCTTGTGAACCCAGGAGAGGGCCGGCAGTTCAGCCGATCAATAGAACGCGTGTTCGGCCTTGAGCGTCACCAGCCCGTCGCATCGGCTGTTGTGCCCGGCATAGGCCGAGCAACCGCTGCCGCTCAGGCTGGAGTCACTGTAGATCAGGTCGAGGTCGATGCCCATGAACGGGCGGGACAATTTCAGCGACCAATCGGTAAAACTGCCTACATACCCGCCATCCACCGCCACTGGCGTATTGAATTGGTGGGTGGTGTATTTCAGGCTGATACCGACACCGAACGGTTGATTGCCGCTCAAGTCAGCGAACAGCGTGTTGTTCTGTTTGTCCGGGTCATTGCTGAAGGCTATACCGAAACGGCTGCCGAGCAAGGTCAGGCCGCCGAACAGTTCCTGGCTGTCAGGGGTGGTGACTTCGGGGTAGCTGTAGCGGATCAGGCCCACTTCGTAGCCGAGGGTTTGGTCGAAGGGTTGTTTAAAGCCCGCGTAGGAGTCGATCTCGAGGTCTTTCCCCGGGCTGATGCCCATGCTGGGTGACCATTGGCCCACGTAGAAACCGCTGTCGTGGCTCAGGTCCAGGCCTGCGTGGAACGAACCGACGGCCGAGGGTTTGACCAGACCTTGGGCCATGCTGCGGGTGGGGGTGGTGCCGAGCTTGAGGTCGAAGGCACCCAGTTCACGCTGAAAGATTTGTGCGTGTGCTGCGGAGCAAACCAACAGACCGCCGAGCAATGCCGATAAACAGAAAGGTTTGAACATGCGTCACTCCATGAGCAGCGAGTGCAGGCTGGCGAGCCCGCTGAAACGCTTGATCCAGACGCGTGCAAGGATACCGGCGAATGATCGGCAGCGAAGGCCGTTCGTCGATTTCCATGGATTTGATGGGGGTGCCGGAGGGAGTGAAGAGGGTTCCAGTCCAAGCGCTTCGAGGCTCAAAGCGCTTTGGGACCAGGTGACGCGAGGGGTTTACTTTTTGCCCAGGGTGATCTGCTTGGACGGGCCGAACGTCTGGCCGCTGACGCCTTTGGCAATTTGCTGGATTTCACCGCCGGACTTGAGGAACGCTGCGATCTGGCTGTTGATCGACTCGCTGGTTTCAACGGCTGGAGCTGGCTTTGCTTTGCTGGTGGATGCTTTTACGCGCATGGCGGCCATTAACCTGTAGAAAATTAACTTGGCCAGGCATCGTACAGGAATTACCTGATAATTGCTTGGCAAATATCCCCTCGCAATACTCGTGAGGTCGGGGTAATCAGTACTCGGACAATATTCGAAATATACGTCTAAGCCGCTGTTTTAATTAAGAACATGCCTTGAAAAATACTGCGCCACGCTTGTCTGGGCATGGCCTGAATGCCCGGATCGGTCTGACGAGCGGCCAGGCATGCGATGAAAGCCCATGAAAATCAAGGCCTTCAGAGGATTTTCTCGCACCACCGGGCCGGGGGCCGAACGCGGCGCTTAAAACCGGGTAGAATGCCGCCCACGCAATGAGGGTATTGGACATGGCTTTAGTCGGGCGTTACAACAGTTTGCAAGTGGTTAAACACACTAACTTCGGTTTATATCTGGACGGTGGCGCGGATGGCGAAATCCTTCTGCCAAATCGTTATATTCCAAAAGATATTCCTAGCGAAGATGAAGACTGGCTCAACGTTTTTATATATCTGGACAGCGATGACAAACTCATCGCCACTACTGAAAAGCCGAAAGTTCAAGTGGGTGAATTCGCCAGTTTGAAAGTTGTTGAAGTCAACAGCATCGGCGTATTCCTGGACTGGGGCTTGCCCAAGGACCTGTTGCTGCCGTTCTCCGAAGAGAAGCGTCAGATGACGGCGGGCGAGTATGTGGTGGTACACGTCTACCTCGACAAGCACACCCGCCGCATTACCGCGACCGCGCGCCTGGACCGCTATCTGGACAAGACCCCGGCCAACTACACGGCTGGCCAGGAAGTGGACTTGCTGGTGGCCGAAGCCACGGACATGGGCTTCAAGGCCATCATCAACAACAAGCATTGGGGCCTGATCCACAAGAACGAAATCTTCAAGTTCATGCGCGCCGGTAAAGAAGAAAAGGGTTTCATCAAGGAAGTTCGCGCCGATGGCAAGATCAGCCTGAGCCTGCAGCCGGTCGGCCAAGAAGCGGCCACTAGCCTGAACTCGAAGATCCTCGCCAAGTTGCGTGAAAACAACGGCACCCTGGCCGTGAGCGACAAGAGCGATCCGGCGTTGATCAGCAGTCTGTTCGGTGTCAGCAAGGGCAACTTCAAGAAGGCCATTGGCGCGTTGTACAAGAATGGCCAGATTGTCATTCATGCCGATCGTATCGAACTTAGCTGATCCCACTCTGCCCCTGTAGGAGCTGCCGAAGGCTGCGATCTTTTGATCCTTGAAATCAGGATCGCAGCCTTTGGCAGCTCCTACAGGGTTATTTTCCGGCCTTCTGGTTGATAATCGACAGCCGGGGTTTGCTTTTACTGCCGAGTCTTTGCCATGGATTGTGTCTTCGAGGTGTTCCGGTGAGCGTTACCCGGCGCAGTACCGACGGGTTTGCCCTGCAAGTGATGGTCGGATTGTGCCTGGTCTGGGGCGTTCAGCAGGTGATGATCAAGTGGGCGGCGGCCGATATCGCGCCGGTGATGCAGGCGGCCGGACGTTCCGGCATGTCGGCGTTGCTGGTCGGGCTGCTGATCTGCTGGAAGGGCGGCTGGAACCAGGTGAATACGACCTGGCGCGGCGGTCTGCTGGCCGGAGCCTTGTTCGGCCTGGAGTTCTTCTTCATTTCCGAAGGTCTGCAACTGACCACGGCGGCGCACATGTCGGTGTTCCTCTACACCGCGCCGATCTTCACGGCGTTGGGTGTGCACTGGTTATTGCCCAGTGAGCGTTTGCGACCCCTGCAATGGCTGGGGATCGTCCTGGCCTTTATCGGGATTGCCATCGCGTTTGCCGGCGGGGTGTCCTGGGACAACCTTGATTACCGCATGTTGATGGGCGATGCCCTGGGGGTACTGGCGGGGGCCGCCTGGGGCGCGACCACGGTGGTGGTGCGCGCCTCGCGCCTGTCGGAAGCGCCGGTGACCCTGACGCTGTTCTATCAGTTGATTGTCGGTTTTTTCGGTTTGCTGTTGATCGCTCTGCTCAGTGGCCAGATCACCCATGTCAGCCTGACCACCGTGGCGGTCACCAGTGTGCTGTTTCAGGGCGTGGTCGTGTCGTTCTTCAGTTACCTGGTGTGGTTCTGGTTGTTGCGCCGTTACCTGGCGGCGAACCTCGCGGTGTTTTCGTTCATGACGCCGTTGTTCGGCGTCACCTTTGGTGTCGTGCTGCTGGGGGAGGAACTGAGCCTGAACTTCGTGCTTGGCGCAGTGCTGGTGTTGGCGGGCATCACCTTTGTCAGCGCTGAGCAGTGGCTGCGCCGTCGTTTGCGCAAAGCGCTGGGGCAGCACTGACCGGCGCGAGCAACAGGCCGCCGGCGACCAGCAAGCCGCAGCCGGCGACCACCAGTGCCGGCTGCAAGCCGCCACTGAAATGACTGCTGAGCGCCGCCAGCAATGGCCCGCTAAGCTGGCCCACGGCAAAGCAGGCCGTCAGCAGGCCGGCATTGCGTTGGGTGGCATGGGGGGCCAGTTCCCGGGAACGCTGGATCACCAGTTGCATGCAGGCCAGGAACGGCGTGCCACACAGGATCACACCCAATGCCAGCCCCGGACCGTTGGCCAGCAGGCAGGCAAACACGCCCGCAGCTTGCAGCCATAACGTTGCCATCAACCAGCGCCGCGTTGCGCCCGCTTTTTGGCGACGCAGACTCACCAGTACCACACCCGTAGCCGCCGCAAGACCGAAGCACGGCCAGAACAGGTCGGCCTGCCATTGGCCATGGAATTGCGCATTGGCCATTTGCGACAGAAAGGTCGCCGGGATGATGTAGCCCAACCCGTACAAACCGTAGACCAAGCCCAGGCGAGCGATGCCTTGAGTGCCCGGTGCGCTGGCGCCGGGTTCAGCGGTTGCGATTGCGCTCGCTTGCGGCAGGAACGGCAGAATCCCCAGCAGCATCGCCAGCCCTGCAGCGGCGTACACCAGCCACAAGGTGGCGGATGTCTGGCCCAGCAGATTTGAGCCCAGGGCCAACAAACCTGTGAGAAAAATCCCCAGGCCCGGTCCGGCGAAGACCAGAGCGCCGAGCCGGGGACGACCGGCCGCTGCCGCGAGCGGCTGGCTCAGCGCGGTGATCATCACCAACACCCAGGCGCTGGCCACACCGGTGCCGAAGCGCAGCAGCAGGTGCGACCAGAACCCGTTGGCCCAGAACGACGCCAGGGTCAGCAACACGCAGAGCCACAACCCGCCCAGCAAGCGCCGGCGCACTTGCGCGGGACGCCGGGAAAACATGGCGTCCACCGCGCCGATGAAATAACCGAGGTAGTTGGCGGCGGCAATCAGCCCGGCGGCGGTCAGGTCGATCTGACCTTCGCTGAGCAGGTGTGGCAATTGCGGCGTCAGGGCAAAACGGCCGATGCCCATGGCCATCATCAGGGCAACGAAACTGGCGGATAAGCGAATCAGGGGAGACATGGTCTGGATACCGTTCAGAGGATCGATGACCGTCAGGCTAGGGCTGATTGACTTTCTTTAAAAATGAATAATAGTGAGTAACTTGTTCTTTTTTGGAGAATATCGTGGAGTTCAGCCAATTACGCATCTTCCAGGCGGTAGCGGAGGAAGGGTCCATCACCCGGGCCGCCGAACGGCTGCATCGAGTGCCGTCGAACCTGTCGACCCGGCTCAAACAGCTGGAAGAGCAACTGGGTGTAGAACTGTTCCTGCGCGAGCGTCAGCGTTTGCAGCTGTCGCCTGCGGGAAAAGTCCTGCTGGACTACACCGCCAGGTTGTTTGCCTTGCGCGACGAAGCCAGCGCGGCCGTGCAGGGCGGGCAACCGGCGGGCGACTTCGTGCTCGGCACCATGTACAGCACGGCGGCTATTCACCTTCCGGGGCTGTTGGCGCGCTATCACCGCCTGTATCCGGCGGTGAACCTGCAAGTGCAATCCGGCCCCAGCGGTGAATTGCTCGAAGGCCTGCTCACCGGTCGACTCGATGCGGCGCTGGTGGATGGCCCTATGGAGCTGGCCGGGCTCGACGGTGTGCCCTTGTGCGATGAGCGTCTGGTGCTGATCAGCGAGGCCGATCATCCGCCCGTGCGCAGCGCGCTGGATGTGGAAGGTCGCGCGGTGTTCACTTTTCGTCAGGGCTGCTCCTATCGCATGCGCCTGGAGGCCTGGTTCGCCCATGACCATGCGGCGATGGGCCGGGCGATGGAGATCGAGTCCTATCCGGGAATGCTTGCGTGTGTGATTGCCGGTTCCGGTGTGGCGCTGATGTCGGAGTCGATGCTCGCCAGCCTGCCGGGCCGCGAGAGTGTGGCCGTGCACCCGTTGGCCGAGCCGTTTGCCAGTGCGACCACCTGGCTGATGTGGCGCAAGGGCATGGTCGGGGCCAACCTGAATGCCTGGATCGAGCAGCAACAGGCGGTTTTTCCGCAGGCACCGGTGCAGGCGCGTGAAATTGCCTGAACGCCGGCTGATTGTGATGGATTCAGTAACAGATCATTGCGACTTTGCACGAGCATTGCGTAGGACTTCGGACTATTATCAGTGCGAAGGGGCTACAGAATTTTGGCCGCTCGGCACTACCCTGAAGGGGGCACCATGAAAGAGAAAATCCAAAACTGGCTGCATGACCTGGGCGTGGCGCTCGGCTTGATCGAACCGCCTCTGCAACCCGTGCCTGTTCGTACTGACGACGAGCAGCGTCGGCGCCAGCAGCGACGCCGGTAATGGCAGATAACACCTGACAGGTGAAAGGTTTTCCCGTGGCAAGGGAGCAAGCTCCCTTGCCACTTCGTGTACGTTTGATCACCAGCGTTAGTCCCGCCCAATCTCCAGCAAGAATCGGCTCAAATCATTCACCGTCCTGGCGGTCTTGAGCATCCGGTCTTCTTCCACGGTAAACGCCGTCACACCCAGTTCATCTTCCAGATGGAAGATCAGCTCTTCGATATCTTTTTTGTCCAATCCCAACTGCGCCAGGCTGGCGTTGTCGTCGAAGTCATCCCGGCCTTCCAGCAGGCGGCTGATGTAGCGATGTACGACAGCACGAAGGGCGGCTTCTTTCATGATCGTTCTTCGAGGAAGTGGGTGCAGTTCTCCCTGCCGGTGCATTCCCTGCCGTTGAGTACAGCAGGCTTTAGCCGTGGGAGCGTTGCCATTCGTCAATCATGCCGCGCAAATGCTCTCCGGAAAAACTGCCGAAATGCCCGCCATGCACCGTGCGGATCGGCAGCGCATGCAGGCGTTGCAGGCTGCGTGCGTAGTCCTCGAGGTTGGAATGGTAGGCGTCTTCGATCAACGGCCCGTCGTAGATGATGTCGCCGCTGAACAAGGTCTCGGTGGCGGCTTCGTACAGGCAGATGCCACCCGGCGAGTGTCCCGGCGTGTGCACGACCTGCAACACGCGGTTGCCCAGGTCCAGCACATCTCCATCTTCGACAAAACCCGTGGCCGGCGCGGCCTTGACCCGGTATTCGGCGTAGCACAGCGGGCAATCGGGGTGCGCCTCGAACATGTCGTCGCCGACAAAGGCTTTGCTCAAGTCGTTGTCGCCATCCGGCGCGGCCAGAATGTCCGCCTCGGCCGGATGCACCAGACGCTCGGCGAATTCGTGATGACCGGCGATGTGATCGAAATGGCAGTGGCTGGCCACGGCCACCAGCGGCCGCTCGGTGATCCACGGCAGTTGCTCGCGCAGGCTGACCAGGCCCGAGCCGCTGTCCAGCAGCAGGTCCCTGTCACGGCCCTGGATGTGCCAGAGGTTGCAGCGGTAGAAAGGCCGGATGTACGGCTCGTGAATCAAGCGGATGCCGTCGCTGAGATGTTTGACTTCGAACCACTGATCGCGGCTGACGATCTTCATAAGCACTTTCCTTCAGACGAAAAAAAACGAGTGTGGCAACCGACGCCACACTCGTCGAAGAAAGCATCAAGTCGTTATGTTCAGCTTAGGCAGCGCTGGCCACTGCTGCCGTGCGGCGGGACATCAAGCTCACCACCACGAAGCTCACCAGGCCTACACCGAGGCTGTAGTAGATCGGGGTGTTGGCGTCCAGACCGTCCTTGAACATGAACAGCAGCGCGGTGGCGAAGCCCATGCCCATGCTGGCGATGGCGCCGGCGGTGGTGGCGCGTTTCCAGAAGATCGCGCCCATCAGCGGGATCAGCATGCCGCCTACCAACAGGTTGTAGGCCAGGGTCAGGGCGCTGATCACGTCGTTCACCACCAGGGCGATACCCAGCACCACGATACCGGTCAGCATGGTGACCAGGCGGTTGAGGCCCAGGCTCGACTGTTTGCCGCCACGCAGTTTCGGCAGCAGGTCTTCGGTCAGGGTGGTGGCAGCGGCCAGCAGGCCGGCGCTGGCGGTGGACATCATGGCGGCCAGTGCGGCAGCGATCACCAGGCCACGGATGCCGTCCGGCAGGGACAGTTTGACGATGGCGGCGAAGGCGTTGTTGACGTTGTCCAGATCCGGGATCAGTACGTGTGCAGCCATGCCGATCAGGGCGCAGGCCAGACCGTAGAGGATGCAGTAGATACCGGCGGCGGTACCGGCAACCTGAGCCACTTTGGCGGTCTTGACGGTGAATACCCGTTGCCAGATGTCCTGACCGATCAGGATGCCGAAGAAGTAGATCATGAAGTAGGTGATGATGGTGTCCCAGCCGATGGTGGTGAAGCTGAAGCTCGCCGCCGGCAGTTTCATGACCAACTCATCCCAGCCGCCGACGCGGTACATGCAGATTGGCAGCAGGATGAACATCAGGCCCACGGTCTTGATCACGAACTGGACGATATCGGTCAGGGTCAGGGACCACATGCCGCCAATGGCCGAGTAGATCACCACGACGCCACCGCCCAGCAATACCGAGATCCAGAACGGCAGGCCGAACAACACTTGCAGAACGGTGCCGATCGCCAGGATCGAGGTGACGCCGATCATCAGCGCGTAGGCCAGCATGATCACCGCGCTCGCGGAGCGGGCCATCGGGTTGTAGCGTTTTTCCAGCACCTGGGTAACGGTGTAGATCTTCAGTTTCAGCAGCGGTTTGGCGAGGAACAGGTTCAGCGCCACGATCCCGCAACCCAGCGCGGCGCACAGCCAGAAGCCGGAGATGCCATGCACGTAGCCCAGACGCACGGTGCCCACGGTGGACGCGCCGCCCAGAACGGTGGCAGCCATGGTGCCCATGTACAGGCTTGGGCCGAGGTTACGACCGGCGACCAAAAAGTCTTCGTTGGTCTTGGCCTTGCGCATGCCGTAATAGCCAAGCAGCAACATCGCGGCGGCGTAGATGAGTACAACGAATAAATCCAAAGCCATTATGGCGTGTCTCCGATTGTCTTTTTTATGTGGAACAAAGGCGTTTCTGTGGGGCAGCTTTTTGTGGGAGCGGGCTTGCTCGCGAAAGCGGTCTGTCAGTCACATCAGTGTTGAATGTGCCGCCGTCTTCGCGAGCAAGCCCGCTCCCACAGGTTTGTGTTACATCAGGCGACTTGACGCATCGCCGGTTTGGCGAGCGAATCCGTGCTCTTGCTGCGAGGGTCGTTCGGGCCGAACACTTCGCGCGATTCCGGGAACAGGCTCAGCAGCGCCAGGTACACCAGCGAGGCCAGGCCCAAGGTCACGGGCAGGCTGATGTCGATACCACCGGCCATTTCGCCCAGCGGCCCGACAAACTGACCCGGCAGGTTCACGAAGCACAGGCCGACGGCCGCGCTCGGGATCCAGGCACCCAGGCCACGCCAGTTCCAGCCGTGGGTGAACCAGTAACGGCCACCTTTCTCGCCGCGGGTGAACACTTGCAGGTCATCCGGGCAGTAGAAGCCGCGACGCACCAGCAGGCCGATGATCATGATCACCATCCAGGGGGTGGTGCAGGTGATGATCAGCACGGCGAAAGTCGACACGCTCTGCACCAGGTTGGCCGCGAAGCGCCCGATGAAGATGAAGGCAATCGACATCACACCGATCAGCAGCGTGGCCTTGACCCGCGACAGTACCCGTGGGAATACGCTGGACATGTCCAGGCCGGTGCCGTACAGCGAAGTGGTGCCGGTGGACATGCCGCCGATCACCGCGATCAGGCACACCGGCAGGAAGAACCAGCTCGGCGATACCGCCAGCAGGCCGCCGACATAGTTGTTGGCCGCGATGTAGTCCGGTGCCTTGATCGCTACGATGGTGGCGGTGGTCAGGCCGAACAGGAACGGGATGAACGTTGCGATCTGCGAAATCACCACCGCCGCCATGATGCGGCGCTTGGAGGTGTCACGCGGAATGTAGCGCGACCAGTCGCCGAGGAACGCACCGAAGGAAATCGGGTTGCTCATGGCCACCAGTGCTGCACCGATGAAGGCGGCCCAGAAACCTGGCTGACCCATGTTCACCGTGCCGGCGTAGTTCACGTCGAAGGGACCGGCGAAGGCGAAGGCACCCAGCAGAAACAACAGGCTGGCGCTCCATACGGCGATCTTGTTGACCCACAGCAGGAAACGGAAACCATAGATGCAGACCGTCAGCACCAGGATCGCGAACAGACCGTAGGCCAGGCCCAGGGTCAGGTCGGTTTCCGGCAGGCCGATCAGGCGTTTGGCCCCACCGATCAGCGCATCACCCGAACTCCACACCGAGAGCGAGAAGAAGGCGATGGCGGTCAACAGCGACAGGAACGAACCGACGATCCGCCCGTGCACGCCGAAGTGTGCACCGGAAGACACGGCGTTGTTGGTGCCGTTGATCGGGCCGAACAGGCCCATTGGCGCGAGGATCAGCGAACCCAGCAACACGCCCAGCACAATCGCCCAGACGCCCGCCTGGAAAGACAGGCCGAACAGGACCGGGAAACTGCCGAGGACGGCGGTTGCAAAGGTGTTGGAACCCCCGAAGATCATCCGGAACAAGTCCGTCGGGCCTGCGGTGCGTTCGTTGTCCGGGATTTGTTCGACCCCGTGGGTTTCAATTTGCGTAAGGCTTTGGTCTTTGTTGTTGTTATTCATGATCAGCTCCGATCATAAAGGCGCGCTCATCGTGCGTGAGCGTCACCTGTGTTGGCTAAGGGGGTGGCAGCCCTTCCGGCATCGCGGACAAATGTTCGTGACAGGCCAGCCATAGGCCTTGTTGTTCTTGGCCAGACGCTTGTTTCTTGAAAACAATCGTCTCGCGCTCCTGGCTAAAGTGCTGCTCCCCTAGCATGCGCAGCTCGGTGGCGACGTCATGGATGAAAATCGCCACGTCACCCTGCAGGCTGACGAAAGCGTTGCTCGAGGTGCACGAGAGCACCTCGAAGCCATCCTCGGCGCGCCAGCTGTCCCACATCGCCTGGTAGGCGTCGCGCGACAGCAGGGGCTTTTCGAGGGTGTAGAAGACGAAGCTGGCTTCAAAGCTGAAAGCGCCGAAGTAGGCTTCGCGATCGTTACGGGCAAAAGCGGACACCAGATCAGCGGCGGCTTTCAGAACCTGATCGCGTTCGTTCATGAACCATCCTCAGCGGTGGACTACGCCAGGCAGTACGCAGAGCATTTCGTACAGCAGGTTGGCGGCCAGCAGCGAGGTATTACCAGTGGTGTCATAAGCGGGCGAGACTTCTACCAGATCGCAACCGACCAGGTCGAGGCCTTGGCAGCCACGAACGATCTCGATCGCCTGAATGGTGGTCAGACCGCCGATTTCCGGGGTGCCGGTGCCTGGTGCCCAGGCCGGGTCGATACCGTCGATGTCGAAGCTCAGGTAGACAGGACCGCCACCGACTTTCTCGCGGACTTCAGCCATCAACGGCTCCAGCGATTTGTGCCAGCACTCTTCGGCCTGAACCACACGGAAGCCCTGATTGCGGCTCCAGTTGAAGTCGTCAGCGGTGTAGCCCTGGGCGCGCAGGCCGATCTGCACCACGCGGTCCGGGTCAATCAGGCCTTCTTCAACGGCGCGACGGAACGTGGTGCCGTGGGCGATTTTCTCGCCGAACATGTGATCGTTCACATCAGCGTGAGCGTCGATGTGCACCAGGCCGACCTTGCCGTGCTTCTTGTGGATGGCACGCAGGATCGGCAGGGTGATGGTGTGGTCGCCGCCCAGGGTCAGGGGGATCACGTCGTGTTCGAGGATGTTGTCGTAGGACTCCTCGATGATCCGCACGGCATCCAGCAGGTTGAAGGTGTTGATCGCGATGTCGCCGATGTCGGCAACCGACAGCGAGTCGAACGGCGCAGCGCCAGTGGCCATGTTGTACGGGCGAATCATCACCGATTCAGCACGGATTTCGCGAGGCCCGAAACGGGTGCCAGGGCGCAGGGAAGTACCGATGTCCAGCGGCACGCCTACGAAGGCAGCGTCCAGGCCGGCAGCGGTATTCAAGTGGGGGAGTCGCATCATGGTGGCGATGCCGCCGAAGCGCGGCATTTCGTTGCCGCCCAGTGGTTGGTGAAGAATCTTGTCCACGGGTAGGGCCTCATCGTCGTTGTTTTATTTATGTGGTTGCGCCGTTCACGGAAGTACGAGCGCACCTTGTGGCACCGATTCTGCGAAATGTAGTGGCCGGGAAGAATCGCTACGGGCAAATACTTAGTTCAGATTTTTCTAAACTAATTGATGTGGCAGCGATAGACTTCACGCCATACGCAGAACCCCTGATGCCTGGCAATCCAGGGGTGAGCACTGCAACCATTGTGGGAGCGGGCTTGCTCGCGAAGGCGTCGTATCAGTCGCCATCAATGTAAATAGATACACCGCTTTCGCGAGCAAGCCCGCTCCCACAGGGTTTGTGTTCCCTTCCACCGGAGCCCGACATGGCCAACGCTTTACCTGACCTGAAACTATTGCGCATCTTCGTCAGCGTGGTGCGTCACCAGGGCTTTGCCAACGCCCAGCAGGAGCTCAACCTCTCGACGTCAGCCATCAGCACCTACATGAGCCAGCTCGAAGCGGCCCTGGGCCTGGTGCTTTGCCATCGCGGTCGTGGCGGGTTCAGCCTGACCAGCAAGGGTGAGTTGTTCCATCAGGAAACCCTGCGTCTGTTGGGGGAACTCGAAGGCTTCGAGCAGTACGCCGCCGCCCTCAAGGGCGAGTTGCGCGGCACCTTGAACCTCGGGGTGATCGACTCCACCGTCAGCGACAAGGCCCTGCCGTTCGCCGAAGCCATCGGCGCCTACAGCCAGGAACACCCGGCGGTGCACTTGCACCTGTCGGTCATGAGCCCTTACGAACTGCAGCTCGGCGTGCAAGACAACCGTCTCGACCTGGCCATCGGTGCGTTTTCCACGCGCATGAGCGGTCTGGTGTATATGCCGCTGTACCGTGAACAACACTGGTTGTATTGCAGCACGCGTCATCCGCTGTTCAACGAGCGGCGCATTCCCGAGCAGGTCATCACCCAGCAGCGCATGGTCGGCCGCGGCTACTGGAGCCAGGCCGAGCTGGCGCGTCACGGTTTCAAGCACAGCGCCGCGACCGTGGAAAGTATGGAAGCTCAGTTGATTCTGGTGCTGTCGGGCGCCTACATCGGCTATCTGCCGGAGCACTATGCCCAGGCCTGGGCCGACAAGGGCGACTTGCGGGTGTTGCTGCCGGCGACCTTTGGTTATCAGGCGCCGTTCTCGATGATCGTGCGCCGGGGCCGTAGCCGCGAGCCGCTGATCCAGACGTTCCGTGATTTGCTTAAAGCCCAACTGAATCAGGCCTGAAAAGATGTCCAGAATCCAATGCCCACGCTGCCTGCGTCCGCAATCTCATTGCCTGTGCCCGTTGATCCCGAATCTCGACAGCCGCACTCGCGTGCTGTTGTTGCAGCATCCGAGCGAAGTGAACCATGCACTCAATACAGCGCGGTTGGCAGCGTTGGGCTTGAGCAATGCCGAGTTGATCGTGGGCGAGGTGTTCGAGGATTTGCCGGTGTTGTTGAACCGTCCGGGATATACGGCGCGGTTGTTGTTTCCGGGTGAAGAAGCGCAGCCGATGAAAGCCTATGGCTGCTCTGATGAATCGATGTTGCTGGTCGTCCCGGATGGCACCTGGCGCAAGGCGCGCAAGATGCTGCACCTCAATCCGCTGCTGGCGGCATTGCCGAGGGTGACGCTGGCTGAAGGCGGTGTGTCCCGTTACCGGCTGCGCAAGGCACCGGGACCGGGGGCGTTGTCGACAGTGGAGGCGATTGTGCAGGCGCTGGAAACCCTCGAAGCGCCGACTTCGTTCGCGTCGTTGTTAAAGCCGTTTGAAGCGTTGATCGAGGGGCAGATTGCGGCGATGGGGGAGGAGGTTTACCAGCGTAATCATGGTGATAAATGATCGCTGTTTGTGCCGGCCTCATCGCGAGCAAGCCCGCTCCCACATTCGACCGGGTTCCTCCAGGAGAAATACGATCGAATGTGGGAGCGGGCTTGCTCGCGAAGGCGGCGGAACAATCACCAGAAAATCTCAGCCAGAAACTACCGCTCCCGCATCGCCTCGGTCCGCGCTTTCAACACCGGTTTAAGCAAGTAATCCAGCACCGTTTTCTCCCCGGTAATAATGTCCACTGTCGCCACCATCCCCGGGATGATCAGCAGCGGTTTCACATCCCCGCCCAGATGGTTTTTGTCGGTGCGCACCTGAATCAGATAAAAGCTGTTGCCCTTGTCGTCGGTGATGGTGTCGGCGCCGATCAGCTCCAGCTTGGCGCTCAGGCCGCCGTAAATGGTGTAGTCGTAGGCACTGAACTTGACCATGGCTTTCTGGCCCGGATGCAGGAATGCAACGTCCTGCGGGCGGACCTTGGCCTCGATCAGCAGGTTGTCTTCCAGCGGCACGATTTCCACCATGTCACTGCCGGGCTGGACCACACCACCGATGGTGTTGACCTTCAGCACCTTGATGATGCCGTGCACCGGCGAGACCACGGTGGTGCGGGTCACACGGTCGTCGATGGCGATGCTCGATGCCGTTATTTTCGACAGGTCGGTGCGTTTCTCGTTCAGCTCTTTGGCCGCTTCCGAACGGAAGGTTTGCTCCGACTCGTCGATCTTGCTTTTGATCTCGTTGATCGCCGATTCCGCCCGGGGAATCGCCAGGGTGGTGGCGTTCAGCGAGCCGCGAATCTCCACGGCGCTGCGTTTGAGGCGCAGGATTTCCACCGGCGACACGGCACCGGTGCCCACCAGCGGCGTGGACATGTTCATCTCTTGTTGCAGGAGCGCCAGGCTTGAACTGAATTGACCCTGTTTCGAGCGGAACTCCGCCAATTCCTGGGTTTTTTGCCGAAGTTGTTCGGACAGTGTGCGCTGCTCGCTCGCGAGTCGACGTTGCCGCTGCTCGTACAGAGAGCGCTCGTCTTCGGCCACTTGCGGCGCCTTGGCGATCACTTCTTCTGACAGCTTGAACGGCCGGCCTTCGGCTTCGGCCGAGAGCCGTTCGACCTGCGCGGTCAAGGCGTAGCGATCGGCTTCACTTTCGCCCTTGTTCGACAGGTAGCGCGTGTCATCCAGGCGCAGCAAGGTGTCGCCCTTGTTCACCATCTGCCCTTCACGCACAAAGATTTCGGTGACGATGCCGCCCTCGAGGTTCTGGATCACCTGGACCTTGCTCGACGGAATCGCCTTGCCTTCGCCCATGGTCACTTCCTGCAAGACGGCGAACTTGGCCCAGACCAGTGCGCAGATCAGCAGTGCAGCGGTCAGCCACACGGTGATCCGCGACCAGCGCGGCGAGTCCTGCAACGAGGCGCCGGCGGTTTCCGGCATGAATTCGACTTCGGCGCTTTTGCCGAAGCTGTTGAAGTAGCCTCGGGGCGCTGAATCTGGCGTTCGAGCAGACATGGCGATACCCGTCAGTTAAGAGAAATAGTGCCGAACACAATCCTGTGGCGAGGGAGCTTGCTCCCGTCCGGCGGCGAAGCCGTCGCAAAAACTGCTGGCGCGATCCAGGTGACACAACGAGGGGGCTGCTTCGCAACCCAGCGGGAGCAAGCTCCCTCGCCACAGGCTGTGTATTCGTATCTAAACAGCCGCAGAGCCGACACGGCCCTTGCGCAATGCATCGATGACTGCTTCTTTCGGCCCGTCGGCGACGATCCGTCCGTTGTCCAGCACCACCAGCCGATCCACCAGGCTCAGCATCGAGGTGCGGTGAGTCACCAGCAGCACGGTTTTGCCCTGGACCCAGCCGTGGAGTTTTTGCCGCAGAACGTCTTCGCTGCTGTTGTCCATGGCGCTGGTCGGTTCGTCGAGCAGCAGGATCGGCGGGTCGAGCAACAAGGCCCGGGCCAGCAAAACCGCTTGGCGCTGACCACCGGACAGCAACTGTCCGCGCTCGCCCACGGGCCGGTCGAAGCCTTGCGGGTGTTGCCGGGCCAGTTCGGTGACGCCGGTGAGTTCGGCCACTTCGAGCATGCGTGAGTCACTGATGTAGCGCGCGCCGAGGGTCAGGTTATCGCGCAGGCTGCCGGCCAGCAGCGGCAGGTCGTGAGCGACGTAACCGATCTGATGGCGCAGGTCGGCGACGTCCAGCTGTCGCAAGTCCAGGCCGTCGAGCAATAGCTGGCCTTCTTCCGGTTCGTAGAAACCCATCACCAGCCGCGCCAGGGTGCTTTTTCCCGAGCCGCTGCGACCGATCACGCCGATTCGCTCACCGGGTTTCACGCTGAAACTGACGTTGGCCAGCGCCGGGGTATTCTGGCCGTTGTAGTGGAAGGTCACGCCGACAACATCCAGCGCCCCTTGCAGTTGCGTGCGCTCCAATGGCCGCTGTTTGGCGTCGCGCTCCTGGGGCAGGCCCATCAGCGCGTCGGTGCTTTTCATGGTCAGTTGCGCTTGCTGGTAGCGGGTGATCAGGCCGGCGATCTGTCCCAGTGGCGCCAATACCCGACTGCCGAGCATGTAGCTGGCGACCAGGGCACCGACGCTGAGATTGCCAGCGATGATGCTGTAGACCCCGGCGACGATGGTCGCCATGCCCGACAGCTGCTGGATGAACAGCGTGCCGTTGGTGGCCAGGGCCGAGAGGTTGCGCGCATGGCTGTCGAGGCGGGTGAGGGCGCCGTGGGTGCTTTCCCATTTGTGCTGGCGTTCGCTTTCGGCGCTGCAGGCCTTGAGGGTTTCCAGGCCGCTGAGGGTTTCGATCAGCAACGCCTGGCGTTCGGCACCGAGGCTGAGGCTTTTCTGTACGGTGTCGCGCAGGCGTACCTGGATCACCATGGCGAATAGGATGGTGATGGGAAACGCCAGAACCGGAATCACCACCAGCCAGCCACCGAGCAGGCCGATCACCAGCAGCATCAGCAGGCAGAAGGGCAGGTCGATCAGGCTGGTGAGGGTCACGGCGGTGAGAAACTCCCGCAGGCCCTGGAAGTCATGAATGCTTTGGGCAAAACCACCGATGGTCGCCGGCCGCGCTTTCATCGCCATGCCGGTGATGCGCTCGAACAGGGTCGCCGACAGGATCACGTCGGTTTTCTTGCCGGCGGTATCCAGCAGGTGCGCGCGAACGACCCGCAGCACCAGTTCGAAAGCGGTGCCGATCAGCAAACCGATCGCCAGCACCCACAAGGTCGAAGTGGCCTGGTTCGGTACCACGCGGTCGTAGGTCTGCATCACGAACAGCGGCACCATCAGACCCAGCAGGTTGATCAGGAAACTCGCCAGGATCGCGTCGCTGTAGAGCCATTTCGACAGCTTCAGCGTATCGCGGAACCAGGCCTGGACCCGAGGCACCAGCGGCGAGCGCAAGTCTTCGAGTTCGTGGCGTGGCCGGGCAAACAGCGCCTGGCCACTGTAGTGTTCGGCCAACTCTTCAGGGCTGAGCCATTGTTCGCCGCCGTCGGCTTCGCTGGGCAGGATCAGCACCTTGCCGTCTTCGGCATAACGACGCAGGACGGCCGTGCGGCCGTTGTTGAGCAACAGCAGCACGGGCAGGTTGAGCGGCGAGATGTCCTTGAGGTCACGGCGCAGCAGGCGCGCCTGCAAACCGGCCCGGGCCGCTGCACGGGGCAGCAGGTCCAGGCTCAGGCGTTGGTGTGCCATGGGGAGCCCGGCACTGAGGCTGGCGCGACTGACCGTCGCGCCATGGAGTTTGCAGAGGATCAACAGACCGTCCAGAAGCGGGTCATCGAAGCTCAGGCGCGGATCGACACCGGTGTTGCCGGGTTCCATGCTGGTCATTGAACCCTCCCATGCACTACTTCATTTCAGGCAGACGAGCTTCGTTTTTCACTTCGGTCTGGGCGATCGCGTCGGCGGGCAGTACGACCCGTTGTTTGCTCAACAACTGCCCCATGTTCGCCAGGATGCGGTACATCGAAAATTCTTCGGTGTAGCGCACTTCGGTGTAGCGGCGGTTGGCGTTGTAGAGTTCGTTTTCGCTGTCGAGCAGGTCAAGCAGGGTCCGCTGGCCGAGGCCGAACTGATCCTGATAAGCAATGCGTACGCGCTTGCTGGTGTCGGCGTATTCACGGGCGGTCGGGGTTTGTTTCTTGGCATTGACCATGGCGTTCCAGGCCAGGTGAATATTCTCGTTGAGCTGGCGCAGGGCATTGTTGCGGATGTCCATGGCCTGGTTGATCTTGTGCGCGTCGGAGGCCAGGCGCGCCTTGTCGCTGCCGCCGCGGAACAGGTTGTAATTCATCACCACGCCGACCCGCCACTCGTTGTCGTGGCCTTCGTCACCCTGCACGTTGTTGTTCGCGCCCACTGCCGCCTCGGCGTCAAGGCGTGGGTAGAAGGGCGACTTGGCAACTTCGTACTGGCTTTCGGCCGATTGCACGTCGGCCTGGGCGGATTTCAGGTAAGGGTTGTTTTCCACCATGCTCTGCTGGGCTTCGGGCAGGGAGGCAGGGACTTCGCCGCGAATCGATGGCGGGGTTTCGAGTTCATCGGGCATACGCCCGACAACGGCGTAAAAGTTCGACTCGGCGTCAGCCAGATTGACTTCGGCGGTGTCGAGGTTGTTTTCTGCCAGTGCCCGGCGAGCGCTGGACTGGTCGGCATCGGCGTTGCTACCCACGCCGCGCTGGGTGCGCAGGCCGATCTGGTCGTTGACCCGCAAGTGCGCTTGCAGGTTGTTCTTGGCCAGGGTCACCAGTTCGCGGTGCTTGAGCACCTCGAGATAAACCTCGGTGGTGCGCAGGGCCAGATCCTGAGCCGTACCCTGAGCGTAATAGGCTCGCGAGTTGACCACGCCTTTGGTGCGATCGACTTCATTGGCGGTGTTGAACCCGTCAAAAAGCATTTGCCGCAGGCGCAATTCCGACTGGGTGTAGTTGAGAATTTCGGTGTGGTGATTGCCGAGCGCCCGGGTATTGGTGTTATCGCTGTACCCGCGCCCGTAAGCGGCGTTCAGATCGACCGATGGATAAAAGCCCCCTTTCGCGACCTTCACGTCTTCGTCAGCCGACAGACGGCTGTCCACCCGCGATGCCAGTTCCGGGTGCGTCGCGATGGTGCTCTGGATTGCCTCGGTCAGCGTCATGGCCTGGGCTTGGTACGAGCAGGCCATGGCCAAAAGAACCGCGCGGCTGAGGGGGGTGAATAGGCGCATGGTACATCTCCCTGATTCCTGATGGTGCTTATCAGTCGCCAATTTATTGACGACATTTGTAGGTAAAGTTGTTTCACGTATTTAACAAAAGAGCTAAGAACATTCTGGAGCGTAGCTAAGAAATTTTTTTCATAACGGCTATGCAAAAAAAAACTTATGCGCTCTACAAAATCCAGCACATTGTTCAAGTCGAAAGCCCTTGTTTTACGAGCTCTAGGGGGCTCATCGGGCTTTGAGGAAAGTTCCAATCCACTTATCGAAATAGAGCGGAGAAGTGCTGGAGGGGAGGGATGCGAGCGATCTGGTGGCGACGGTTTTTTGTCACTTGAGTGCTTCGAGATCGTTACGCATCGCTCACAGGCAACGTTGTTGCGAACAGGGATCCGATGCCATTGATTGCAGAGGGATTTTCCCGAAATCGTAAACAGCGCCGTGAGCGACTGGCTGGGCGAGATCGTTGCCGGGTACACGGCTTACTCAAGTAAACCGGCACCCGGAACACGATCCACCAGGCAACCCGCTCGAGCCATGAGCACGTTCTTCGCACAATCAAGGTGCCGACGGCGGTTGGCGGCGGAGGAAGTGCACATGGCAACGCTCATCGGAATCGTCAGTAAGGTCATCGGTCAGGTGTTCGCGGTTGCGAGCGATGGCACCCGGCGTGCTTTGGTCGAAGGGGACAAGCTGTTCGCTGGCGACCAACTGAGTACCGGCGCTGAAGGCGCGGTAGCGGTGCATCTGCAAAATGGCCAGGAACTGACCCTCGGGCGCGGCAGCAGCATGCAGATGACCCCGCAATTGCTCGCCAATCAGATTCCCCATGTGGACTTGTCCGAGGCGGTGACGCCGAGCCAGGCGCAACTGACGGATGTCGAACAGCTGCAAAAAGCCATTGCGGCGGGCGACGATCCGACCCAAACCGCTGAAGCCACCGCTGCCGGGTCGTCTACGACTAGCGGTGTACCGGGCGGCGTCCAGGGCAGCGGCCATAGTTTCGTCATGCTCGAGGAAGTGGGCGGGCGAGTCGATCCCACCATCGGCTTCCCTACTGCCGGTTTCAATGGCATTCCCGAACTTCCCGAAGAACGCCTGAACGCTAATCCGGACAATAACACTGTAGCGGCCGATACCCCTGTGGTGCCACCAGTGACGCCGCAGGTGCCGAACAATCCGGTCAGCTTCGAAGGTCTGTCGGGGCAGAACGGCGATCGGACTGTCAATGAAGCCAACCTGACCGACGGTTCGTTGAGGAACGAAGGTTCGCTGACGCGAAGCGGCACCTTCACCATCAATGCGCCAGACGGGCTGACCAGCCTGAGCATCGGCGGCATCAACGTGATCAGCGGCGGTGTGGCGGCAGGTTTTGCGCAGTCGTTCACCACTCCTTTGGGCAGTACCTTGACCTTCACCGGCTACAACCCGGCGACGGGCGTGGTCAGTTACAGCTACACCCTCAACCGTGCCGAAACCCATGCAAGCGGCGAGGGTGCCAATAGTCTTACCGAGCGCGTCACCGTGGTGGCCAGCGACAGCAATGGCGACAGCACCACGGGTACGCTGGATCTCACCATCATCGATGACGTGCCCAAAGCAGTCGATGACAACAATGGCACCGCCTCGGAAACCTTGCTGACGCTTAACGGCAACGTATTGACCAACGATGTGCAAGGCGCTGACCGTGTGCCGGTCGGTGAAAACAGCGGGCCGATCACTCCCGGCACCTTCACCGGTACCTACGGCATCCTGGTGCTGAATGCCAACGGCACCTACACCTACACCCTCAACACCAACGATGCCGACTTCAAGGCCCTGCACGGCGGTGGCGACGGCACCGAAAGCTTCACCTATACGCTGACGGACGCCGATGGCGACAGCAGTACGGCGACCCTGGTGCTGCAAATCCACAACAACGATGATCCGGTGACGATTGGCGGTTTGAACGTCACTGGCGGCGAACTCACCGTCTTCGAGAAAAACCTCGGCGACGGCAGCGCACCGGATGCCACGGCGCTGACCCAGAACGGTAACTTCACCGTTACTGCTCTGGACGGTGTCACCAGCCTGACCGTCGGCGGCATCGCCGTGGTCACCGCGGGTGTGGCGGCGGGCTTCCCGCAGTCGATCACTACCCCGCTGGGCAGCACGCTGACCATCACCGGATTCAACGCGGTGACCGGTGTGGTGAGCTACAGCTACACCCTCAACGACAACGAAGCGCATCCGAGCGCCAACGGCGCCAACACCCTGCCTGAACAGTTCACCGTGACCGCGGTCGACGACAACGGCACCACGACCACCGGTTCATTGGATGTGAATATCGTCGATGACCTGCCTCGAGGCGTGAACGACAGCAACGCTTCGACGGCGTCGGAAACCCTGCTGACCCTCAACGGCAACGTATTGAGCAACGACGTGCAAGGCGCCGACGGGGTAACCATTGGAGAAAACGCCGGCCCGATCACCCCCGGCACATTCACCGGCACCTACGGCACCCTGGCACTTAACGCCAACGGCACTTACACCTACACCCTGAACACCAGCGATGCGGATTTCAAAGCGTTGCACGGCGGTGGCGACGGCACCGAAAGCTTCACCTATACGCTGACGGACGCCGATGGCGACAGCAGTACGGCGACCCTGGTGCTGCAAATCCACAACAACGATGATCCGGTGACGATTGGCGGTTTGAACGTCGAGGGCGGCGAACTCACCGTCTTCGAGAAAAACCTCAGTGACGGCAGTACTCCGGATGCCGTGGCGCTGGCCCAGAACGGCACCTTCACTGTTACTGCACTGGACGGTGTCACCAGCCTGACCGTCGGCGGCATCGCCGTGGTCACCGCGGGTGTGGCGGCGGGCTTCCCACAATCGATCACCACGCCATTGGGCAGCACCCTGACCATCACCGGCTTTAACGCGGCGACCGGTGTCGTGAGCTACAGCTACACCCTCAACGACAACGAAGCGCACCCAACGGCCAACGGCGCCAACACCCTGCCTGAGCAGTTCGCCGTGACCCTGGTCGATGACAACGGCACCACGGCCACGGGCAGTCTCGACGTCAACATCGTCGACGACCTGCCGAAAGGCGTGAACGACAGCAATGGTACCGCCTCGGAAACCCTGCTGACCCTCAACGGCAACGTGCTGACCAACGACGTACAAGGCGCCGACCGGGTAACCATCGGTGAAGGCGCTGGTCCGATCACCCCCGGCACTTTCACCGGCACCTACGGCACCTTGGTACTCAACGCCAACGGCACCTACACCTACACGCTGAATACCAGTGATGCCGACTTCAAAGCCCTGCACGGCGGTGGCGACGGCACAGACACCTTCACCTACACCATCACCGATGCGGACGGCGACAGCAGCACCGCCAACCTGGTACTGCAAATCCACAACAATGACGATCCGGTGGTCCTCAACGGCCTCAACGTGTACGGCGGCGAGCTGACGGTCTACGAGAAAAACCTCAGTGACGGCAGCAACCCCAACGCACCAGCCCTGACCCAGAGCGGCACGTTCACCGTCACCGCACTGGACGGCGTCACCACCCTGACCGTCGGCGGCATCGCCGTGGTCACGGGAGGCGTAGCGGCGGGATTCCCACAATCGATCACTACGCCATTGGGCAGCACGCTGACCATCACCGGCTTCAACGCCGCCACCGGTGTCGTGAGCTACAGCTACACCCTCAACGACAACGAAGCGCATCCGACCGCCAACGGCGCCAACACCCTGCCTGAACAGTTCACCGTGACCGCGGTCGACAACAACGGCACCACGGCCACGGGCAGCCTCGACGTCAACATCGTCGACGACCTGCCAAAAGGCGTGAACGACAGCAATGGCACCGCCTCGGAAACCTTGCTGACGCTGAACGGCAACGTATTGACCAACGACGTGCAGGGCGCCGACCGGGTAACCATTGGAGAAGGCACTGGCCCGATCACCCCCGGCACTTTCACCGGCACCTACGGCACCCTGGTGCTGAACGCCAACGGCACTTACACCTACACCCTTAACACCAGCGACGCCGACTTCGAGGCGTTACACGGCGGTGGCGACGGCACAGACACCTTCACCTACACCATCACCGACGCGGACGGCGACAGCGGCACCGCCAACCTGGTACTGCAGATCCACAACAACGACAATCAAGTGACACTCAACGGCCTCAACGTGTACGGCGGCGAGCTGACGGTCTACGAGAAAAACCTCAGTGACGGCAGCAACCCCAACGCACCAGCCCTGACCCAGAGCGGCACGTTCACCGTCACCGCACTGGACGGCGTCACCACCCTGACCGTCGGCGGCATCGCCGTGGTCACGGGAGGCGTAGCGGCGGGATTCCCACAATCGATCACTACGCCATTGGGCAGCACGCTGACCATCACCGGCTTCAACGCGGCGACCGGTGTCGTGAGCTACAGCTACACCCTCAACGACAACGAAGCGCACCCGACGGCCAACGGCGCCAACACCCTGCCTGAACAGTTCACCGTGACCGCGGTCGACGACAACGGCACCACGGCCACGGGCAGCCTCGACGTCAACATCGTCGACGACCTGCCAAAAGGCATGAACGACAGCAATGGCACCGCCTCGGAAACCCAACTGACCCTGAACGGCAACGTGCTGACCAACGACGTGCAGGGCGCCGACCGGGTAACCATTGGAGAAGGCACTGGCCCGATCACCCCCGGCACTTTCACCGGCACCTACGGCACCTTGGTACTCAACGCCAACGGCACCTACACCTACACGCTGAACACCAGCGATGCCGATTTCAAAGCCCTGCACGGCGGTGGCGACGGCACGGAAACCTTCACCTACACCATCACCGATGCGGACGGCGACAGCAGCACCGCCAACCTGGTACTGCAAATCCACAACAATGACGATCCGGTGGTCCTCAATGGCCTCAACGTGTACGGCGGCGAGCTGACCGTCTACGAGAAAAACCTCATTGACGGCACCGACCCCAACGCGCCGGCCCTGACCCAGAGCGGCACCTTCACGGTCACCGCCCTCGATGGCCTGCAAACCCTGACCGTGGGCGGCATCACCGTGGTCAGCGGTGGCGTGGCCGCCGGCTTCCCGCAAACTGCCGTCACGCCGTTGGGCAGCACCCTGACCATCACCGGCTTCAACGCGGCGACCGGTGTCGTGAGCTACAGCTACACCCTGAACGACAACGAAGCCCATCCAACCGCCGACGGCATCAACAGCCTCATCGAGAACATCAACGTCGTCGCCACCGACACCGATGGCGACATCGCGAACGGGCAGATCAACGTCAACATCATCGACGACCTGCCGACCGCCAAAGCTGATGCGGACTCGGTGCAGGAGGGCGGCACCGTCAGCGGCAATGTGCTGGACAACGACATCGGCGGTGCCGATGGTCCGGCTGCTGCTGGCGCTGTGGTCGGCGTGCGCGCGGGTAGCGATACATCAACCTCGGCCATCGGCGGGCTGGGCAACCCGATCAACGGCACCTACGGTTACCTGACCCTCGATGCCAACGGCAACGCCGTGTATCACAGCACGCCTAACGCAGTGAGCGCCCCTGGCGCGGTGGATGTGTTCACCTATACCGTGCGCGATTCCGATGGTGACGAAAGCACCACCACCATCACCATCGATGTGGCCAACAGCATCATCAAGGCCAATCCCGATAGCGACGTGACGGTCTACGAAAAAGCCCTCGACCTGAGCCAGGGCGGCCAGGACCTGGCCGCCGGTACGGTCGTCGGCAGCGATCCGACCAGCACGGGCGAAACCGCTTCCGGCACACTGGTGGGCTCGGTCACTCACGCCGTCGGCGCGATCACCTACGCCCTGGTCGGCAGCAACGTGGGGGCATACGGACAGATTCAGCTCAACGCCAACGGCACCTACACCTACACCCTGACGACCCCGCCGAGCACCACACCGAACGCCAATGACGGCCCGAACGTGATGCACGAGACCTTCAATTATCAGGCTACCGACTCGCTGGGCAATATCGTCACCAGCACCATCGTGGTGGACATTGTCGATGACGTGCCCAAAGCGATGAACGACAGCAACCTCGGCACCGCCTCGGAGGCAGTGCCGAGCCTCAGCGGCGATGTGTTCGGCAACGACGTGATCGGCGCTGATAAAGTCGCCGTCGGCCCGGTCACCCCAGGCACCTTCACCGGTACCTATGGCACCCTGGTGCTCAATGCCAACGGCACCTACACCTACACGCTCGATCCCAATAGTGCGGACTTCAAAAACCTGCACGGCGGTGGCAGCGATACCGAAACCTTCACCTACACCCTCACGGACGCCGACGGTGACATCAGCACCGCCAACCTGGTACTGCAGATCCACAACAACGACAATCAAGTGACACTCAACGGCCTCAACGTGTACGGCGGCGAGCTGACGGTCTACGAGAAAAACCTCATTGACGGCACCGACCCCAACGCACCGGCCCTGACCCAGAGCGGCACCTTCACGGTCACCGCCCTCGATGGCCTGCAAACCCTGACCGTGGGCGGCATCACCGTGGTCAGCGGTGGCGTGGCCGCCGGCTTCCCGCAAACTGCCGTCACGCCGTTGGGCAGCACCCTGACCATCACCGGCTACAACCCAACCACCGGCGTGATCAGCTACAGCTACACCCTGAACGACAACGAAGCCCATCCAACCGCCGACGGCATCAACAGCCTCATCGAGAACATCAACGTCGTCGCCACCGACACCGATGGCGACATCGCGAACGGGCAGATCAACGTCAACATCGTCGATGACTTGCCGAGCGCCAAACCTGACTCGTCATCGGTAACGGAGGGCGGCACGGTCAATATCGGTGTGCTGGGCAATGACATCAACGGCGCCGATGGTCCGGCGACGGTGGTCGGCGTGCGCGCCGGCGGCAATACCGCGACCTCGGCCGTCGGCGGGCTGGGTAACCCGATCAACGGCACCTACGGTTACCTGACGCTCGATGCCAACGGCAACGCGGTGTATCACAGCAACCCGGATTCGGTCGGCGTTGCCGGGGCCACGGATACGTTCACCTACACCGTGCGCGACTCCGATGGTGATGAAAGCACCACGACCATCACCATTGATGTGGCCAACAGCATTATCAAGGCCAACCCCGATAGCGACGTGACGGTCTATGAAAAAGCCCTCGACCTGAACCAGGGCGGCCAGGACCTGGCCGCCGGTACGGTCACCGGCAGCGATCCGGGCAATACCGGTGAAACTGCGTCCGGGACCCTGGTCGGATCTGTCTCGGGTGCCAGCGGCGCGCTCACCTACACCCTGGTCGGCAGCGCCACCGGCACCTACGGGCAGATCCTGCTCAACTCCGACGGCAGCTACACCTACACCCTGACCTCGGCGCCAAAAACCTCACCGAATGCCAACGATGGTCCGAACAGCCTGAGTGAAAGCTTCACCTACAAGGCCACCGATGCGTCGGGCAACAGCAGTATCAGCACCATCGTGGTCAACATTGTCGATGACGTGCCCAAGGCAGTGGCATCGGATCGCTCGGTGGCGGCAGTGGAGATCGATTCCAACCTGCTGATCGTGCTTGATGTCTCCGGCAGTATGGCCGACGCTTCCGGCGTACCGGGCCTGTCGCGCCTGGCCCTGGCCAAGCAGGCCATCAGTGCCTTGCTGGATAAATACGACGACCTGGGCGATGTAAAAGTACAGCTCGTCACCTTCAGCAGCAGCGCTACCGACAGGACCTCGGTGTGGGTCGATGTCGCCACCGCCAAGACGCTACTCGCCGGTCTGACTGCGGACGGCGGCACCAACTACGACGCGGCCGTGGCGACCATGCAGACCGCGTTCAACACCTCGGGCAAACTGACCGGTGCGCAAAACGTCGGCTACTTCTTCTCCGACGGCAAGCCCACCACCGGCCAGGAAATCGGCACCGCCGACGAAACCGCGCTGAAAGCCTTCCTCGATGCCAACAACATCAAGAACTACGCGATCGGCCTGGGCAGCGGTGTGAGCAACGCCAACCTCGATCCGCTGGCCTATGACGGCAGCAGCCACACCAACACCAATTCGGTGGTGGTGACCGACCTCAACCAGCTCAACTCGGTGCTGTCCGGCACGGTGAACGGTGCACCGGTGACCGGCTCGCTGCTGGGCGAGGGCGGTGCATTCGGCGCCGATGGCGGCTTCATCAAGACCATCACGGTGGACGGCACCACGTACACCTACGATCCGAGCGGCAACACCAATCAGGGTTCCCTGAACTTCAGCGGCGGGCTCAACCATGGCACGTTCAACACCGTGGACAACACACTGAACATTGCCACCAACAACAGCGGTACCTTGCAGATCAATCTCGACACCGGTGAATACGCTTACATTTCGCAGAAAACCACCTCGGTGTTGATCACCGAAAACATCGGCTTCACCGTCAGCGACAACGATGGCGATCTGGCCAGCTCCACCCTGACGATCAAAGTCATACCGAACGTACCGCCAGTGGCCGCCGATGACCACGTCATCACCAACGTGCCGTCGAGCAACATCGTGGTGCCGGGCGAACTGTTGCTGGCCAACGACACCGACCCCGATGGCGACCAACTATCGGCGACACCGACCTCGTTCAACACCGGCTGGGTCGTGAAAGGCGAGGACTTCACCGGTACCGGCGCGATCAGCTTCGCCGGCGAAAACAACAACCCCGCCAACCAGAGTCTGGCCAACGTGCGCAACGCCTTTGCGGCCAACGCGGCGACCATGACGGCGTTGCTGGTGGTCAGTGGCTATCTCAGCGCAGCGAACCAATCCAATGGCAACAACGAAGACCTCATCACGGTCAAACTGAAACAGGGAGAGACGCTCAGCCTCGATCACAACCTGGACCCTGGGCACATCACGATGGAGTATTCGCTCAACGGTGGGGCGTTTGTCAGCATCGCCGATGGTGGCACCATCAGCGCCGGCGCGGATGGTACTTATCAGATCCACGTGACCAACATCGCCAACACCAGTGGCAGCAATAAGAATTCGGAAGAAAACTACGAACTGACCATGACGGTGAACTACGCCGGTGCGCACGAAGTCACCACGGACTACCACGGTACCTACACCGCCAACGACAACCATGGTGGCAGCGACTCGGCCAACCTGACCATCAGCTATCAGGAAGGCCACACCCTCACCGGCACCAGCGCAGATGACATCCTGGTGGCGGGCACGGGCAGCAACATCATCAATGCCGGCGACGGCAACGATGTGCTCACCGCAGGCTCCGGCAACAACGAGCTGCACGGCGACGCCGGCAATGACTTGCTCTACAGCGGCCCGGGCAATGACACCCTCGATGGCGGTACGGGCATCGACACGGCCAGCTATGCCCACGCCACCGCCGGGGTCACGGTCGACCTCAGCCTGCTCGCTGCGCAGAACACCCTCGGCGCGGGCACGGACACCCTGATGGCTATCGAAAACCTCACCGGCTCCAACTTCAACGACACCCTGACCGGCAATAACAGCAACAACGTGATCAACGGCGGCCTGGGCAACGACATCCTCAGTGGCGGGGGCGGCGATGACTTGCTGATTGGCGGCCTGGGCAACAACACCCTCAGCGGCGGGGCAGGGGCCGACACCTTCCAGTGGCTCAAGGACAACAGCGGCCATGACGTGATCACGGACTTCACGCCCGGCACTGACAAACTCGACCTGTCGCAACTGCTGCAAGGGGAAAACGGCACCACGGCTTCGCTGGACGACTACCTGCACTTCACCGTCACCGGTAGCGGGGCGTCGACGGTGACCAGCATCGACGTCAGCGCCATGGCCGGCGCCGCGCCGAACCAGACCATCGACCTGGCCGGCGTCAACCTCGCCAGCCAATACGGTGTCACGCCGGGAGCGGGTGGGGTGGTCGCGAGCGGGCATGACACGGCGACCATCATCAACGGCATGCTCAATGATCATTCGTTGAAGGTGGATACCGTGTGACCTGAAACCTGAACGGAAAAACCCGCCATTGCTGTGTAAGGGATGGCGGGTTTTTTCATTCAATAGTTTCTAACCAGGGCTCTGTCTGGCCACTGGAGTCTTTAACACTTGCGATGACTGCTTATACGTTCGGTACCCCGGTAGTAATCGTCCAGGGGGTGGACTCTGAGTTGTCACCATAGTCTGCCACCGCGATGAATTGATAAGTGGTTCCGTATTCCAGGCTTGTAACCAATCTGGCCCATTTACCCGTATCGTCGGTCGGTTCCGGCTTCGGCTCGGTGACACCATTGATCTTCAGCCTGATCTGCGCTGACTGGGCCGCATCACCCCTGACAATGACATGGTTGTATGGGGTGGTACCGTTGTCCTGGATCAGGCCGTCCGAATCGTACACACGGGTATTGTGCGGTTTGATGGTGGATTCCACGGTAAAGGTGCGGGGCGGGGCGGTGATTTCCCCATCGCCATAGTCCGCCCTGGCAGCGAGCCTGTAGTCTCCATCTGTCACATCGAGCAGGATTTTCCAGGCTCCATTGACGGGATCAGCAGTTGCGACGGCATCTTTTATGGGGGCGCCGCCATTGAGTAGCTGAATGCTCTCACCGAGCATGGCATGCCCCTTGATGATCAACTGAGTCTTGCCGGTGGTGCAACCTTCAGGCACAGAAGGGCCGTCTTCGGACTCGAGGACGTCATCCAGGCTCAGTTTCACATCCAATATGACGCGGAAGGTAAACGCACTGGATTCTTTGCCATTGGTGGCCCTGATCTTGATGCTGTAGTCGCCTGCGGTAAGCCCGTCGAGGGTGAGCTGAAACCGCCCGACAGTATCCACCATGGTTTTCTTGCCCGTGGTGGTGTCGCCGTTGAACGCTTCAACTTCCATACCGGGAGGTGCGTAACCGGAGAATTCGAGCGAGTCGCCGTCGTAGGGATCGCCATCTTTAATCGGGCCATTCTTGCCGATGACTGTGTCGATGATTGGCGTCTCGGTCGCCAGGACGATAACGTACTGTGAGGATCTATCTTGAGGCGGGAATTTCTCGATAGCGTAAAGGCTGTAGCGCTGGAAGCCTCGCAGAGTGACCTCTTTGATCCAGATGTTACCTTCGCTGGTCACGTCAGTAATTGTGCCCGCCTCATCGCGAATCCAGAGCTCCGTATTTTCGCCGGCCGTACCCTTGAAATTCAGGTTTTTGTCAAAAGTTACGCTGTTATTGCCAACGAGATGACCGTTGCTGTCTCGGACTTCATCGAAGGTTACTTTCGCTATTGTTTCATTCTGTGTGTTTGGCGTGATTGCCGAGGTTTTCGGGGGGGTAGTGGTCATGATGACTCCGGGTGTTGAAGAATTTTGGATGCCGGAGTGATTTAAAACCTCGTCAGATAACCTGCCTACTCTCACAAGTGACAGCTGTAAGTTGGTTTTCGGTCAATGGTCGAAGTTGCCTTGGAGGCCAGGCAAGGTTGGCTCCGGCGGCCCGATCAACCGCCCCATCGCGCCGAAAACACCCAGCTCTCTGATGGCCGCCAACTCCCCTGACGTCTCGACCATCTCGGCAATCAACGGCAAATCAATGCTGTGGGTCGCGCGAAAGATCGCGTCGATGAACAGCCGCTTGTCAGGCTGCTCGTCGATGTTGCGAATGTAGGCCCCATCGATTTTCAGGTACGCCAAACCCAACTGGGTGAGGTTGCCGATCTGACTGAAGCGCCCGCCGAAGTGTTGCAGGCCGATGCGATAACCGGTGTTCAGCAGGCTGTGGCTCAAACGCTGCAGTTCTTCGGGGGAGGGCAACTGGCGCTCGTCGATTTCCAGGGTCAGCAGCGGTGCCAGTTCGGGAAGAGAGTCGAGCAGGTCGAGGATTGTTCGACATTGCACCGGGTCGCGCAGGGTGCTCCCGTACAGGCTCAATGCCAAGGGCCTGCGGTTGACCACCAGGTCGTCCAGCGTGGCTTCGAGCATGGCCAGGTCGAAGCGTGCCGACCAGCCGAGACGCTCGATCCACGGCAGGAAATGCCCGGCGGCAATCGCCTCGCCCTGTGGGTCGAGCAGGCGTGCCAGCACTTTGTGATGCAGCACCTGGCGGGTATCGGCACATTGCACGACGGGCTGGAAGTACAACTGCATCTTGCCTTCGGTCAAGGCGTCGTCGATCCAGGTGCGCCAGTCGTGCTGGGAGTGATTCGGCGCGGTGTCATGGTGGCCCAGATACACCCAGGGTCGCTCGGGACGCTGCCGGGATTCAGTCAATGCCTGATCAAGGCGCAGCAGTACGTTGCCGATCGGCTCTCCGGGGCGATAGGCGACAACGCCCAGGTGGGCGACCGGCATGCAATCGCTGGCGCCGGTCAGGCGCAGGTTCTCCAGGCTGATGCTGACATCGGCGGCCAGGCGCACGGCGCTGTCGGCGTCCAGACCCGGTGTCAGCAGGCTGAATTCGCCTCCGCGATTGCGCGCCGCCAGCCAGGTGCGACGTTCCGGCAATTGGGTCAGGCGCCTGAGCAGTTCGCCGGCGGCGCTGATCAGTGCGTCCGTTCGTTGGCCGCCCAGTCGCTGGTTGAGCCCGTTCAGGTCGTTGATCCGCAACATCAGCAGATGGCCATCGCGGCTCTGTTCGCACACTCTCAAGTGGTCGGCCAGTTGTTCGTCGAGCAGGCGCCGGTTGGCCAGGCCGGTAAGGCTGTCCAGATAGGATTCGGCCCGCAATTTTTCGCTGCGCGCAGCTTCTTCGACAAATAGCGCCTTGAGCTTTTCGACCATCTGGTTCATGGCCAGCACTACCCGTTTCAGCTCCGGTGTGCGTGGCAAGTTGGGCAGGCTGAGAAACTCGCGTTTACTGATGGCTTCGGCTTGTCGGACCATGCTGTCGAGTGGGCGGAATTGCCTGCGCAGCATCCATCCTCCAATCACCGCACTGAACAGCCCGCACAACAGCAACCAGATCAGGCTGCCGAGGGTGCTGTCCCAGAGCTTGGCCAGGGCGAATTGCGGATTGCTCAGTACTTCGACCCGTGCCAGCTGTTCCCAGCCGCGCATGACCAAGGCGTCGCCACCCTCCGGGCGCAGGTTGACCAGGTTGACGAACCAGTCAGGCACACCGTCGATTTTTGTCGGAGTGCTGCGCTCCACCAGAGTTTGCTGATCCTTGAGCCTGATCACGCGAATGCTGCTGAAATAACCGCTGTCGAAAATCGAACTGACCATCAGCTCCATCATTGCCGGGTCATCGACCTGTGTCGTCAGCGACAGCCCCAGCGCGGTGGCCGCGTCCTGGGCGTGAGCGCGCAGCTGACTGAGCGTTTGCTCGCGGGAGCTTTCGAGGCTGGCAAAAAAACTGCCGCTGAACGCCACCAGCAGGAACAGGCAGATGGCCAGGAACAGCTGTTTACGCAGTGTCATATCTCGCTCCTTGCCATGGCGGTTAGCCGTCGCCGATGTCGAACCCTTCACTCTGCATCTTTTTCAACACGTCCTGCCAGCGCGACAGCTTTTTCGAGTCGCTGCTGCGTTGGCCGCCGTTCTTGCCCGGCAGGTACAGGCCTTCGGCGTTGAAGGCGTACACCGGCAGCAAGTCTTTGCGTTGGGATGCGGGGCGGATATCGCCGATCAGGTTGTCCAGCACCAGTGGATCGGCCGTGGGGGCGCTGTAGAACGTCAGCACCATGTGCGCCTGGTTCTGGCTCAGGGCCTTGACGTAGGTGATGCGTAGTTTTTCGCTGGGAAAACCGAGCCGGCGCAGGCTGAAATACTTCGCCAGCGCGTAGTCCTCGCAATCGGCGGCACCCTTGATCAGGGCTTCGACGGGCGTGGCCCAGTAATCGGTCTGTTGCCAGATGCGCGTGTCGTCCTGGAAATTCAACTGCTGATTGAAGAAGCGGTTCACCGCGTTGAGCTGCTCACGTTCGGGCGCGCCGCGTGCACTTTGCAGCATCTGACTCCACGCCTCGATCCGGTTGCGTGCCGGTCCCGGCGGGCCGTAGCGTTTTTCCACGGTTTGCAGGATCTGCGCAAAATCCCAGTCGGCCCGGACGCCGTTGAAAACGGTCAGCAGTAAACCGGCCAGCAGCAACCAGACGCCGAGCCGAAGTCGGAGCGCTGGCCATCCTGGACTACGCAGACTGCGGGCCATGTCTGGCTGCTCGAGTGTAGGTTCGTGGAGTTTAGGTGGAGATTCTGCAGGGGGAGGGCAGGTCGTCGGCCTGCAAAGCAAAATAGGGCAGATGCGAGCGCTTGGGTTTCAAGTCTTGCGCAGGGTTTTTTGCCTGAGGATGTAGATTGTCACGAGCACCGCACTGGTCAGCATGAACCCCCGTGCCCAAGGCAGCGGCACCAGATAACAGGACAACAGGATGCTCGCCCACATCAGGCCGATGGCGTAGACCTTGCTCTTGAGCGGAATGCCGTTGCCGTCGAGGTAATCGCGAATCCACGGACCAAGCCGCGGATGTTTAACCAGCCATTGATAGAAACGCGGCGAACTGCGGGCAAAGCAGGCGGCCGCCAGCAGCAGGAAGGGGGTGGTGGGCAATACCGGCAGGAAAATCCCGATGACCCCCAACGCTACGCTCAGCCAGCCGATGGCCAGCAGTACGTAGCGCAACATCAGGGGGCGGTTGCCTATGGGGTTGTCCATAGGCAAAACCTTAGTGGTGACGGGGTTTGAGAATCGCCGGTTTTTCGTCTGGTGCGTTGCACAGCAGGTACAGCGCAGTCAGGGCTTCCGGGATCTGCACGATCATGTCGTCCATCAGGTTGGCGTCGGCGGCAATGTCGGAGAATTCCGGTTGCTCGTCGAACAGGCCCGAACCGACCATGATCGGCAGCAGCATTTCGCTGACTTCGTCTTCGGCGGTTTCAAACCAGGCTTCTTCGCGCAGGAACACGCCCTCCATGAAACCGATGCACCAGCCGCGCAGTTCGGAATCGTCCGGGTCGTCGCCCAGGTCCAGGTCGCACGGCAACTCGAACTCCTCATCGGAGGCCAGTTGGCGGGCGATGTGGGCCTTGAGGCCGATCAGCGTGGCTTCGATCTCTTCGCGCTGGGCTTCGCCACTGTAATGCGGCTCTTCGGCGAACAGTGCGTCGATCCATTCACGGTCCGGGACCACTTCGGAACAGATCGACAGCGCAGTGAGGTAGCCGTGGGCGGCCACGTAGTCCAGCGCCTCGTCATGCAGTTCATCAGCGTCGAGGAAGACTTGCAGGCGGGTTAGTTGCTCAGCGAAGGACATTAAAGGACTACCTTGGGGAATGTTCGATGCGGGAATTCTAGGCCTTCTTGAGCGCTTGGGCCAGCCGCACGGCAAATGTGGGAGCGGGCTTGCTCGCGAAAGCGGTGGGTCAGCCAACGTAAATGTTGAATTTGAAGCCGCTTTCGCGAGCAAGCCCGCTCCCACAGATTGTATTGCGTGTCTTATCAGCGGTGCCCTTTGCCGGACGGGGCTCGGGTATACTCGCGCGTTTTGTGATGCCCTGCTGGCTTCACGGCTGAAATGTGAAGCGTCATGCAATGCGCACTTACGATTTGTCGGTGCAGCGTCGCGGGTTCTGAACCAGCCTTGCAGGGATGTTTCGGTGATTTTTGGAGTTTCTATGCTCGAACAGGCTCAACGCGTCCTCAAGGACATCTTCGGCTACGACAGTTTCCGTGGCCGCCAGGGTGCAATCATTGAGCGCGTGGCCAGCGGTGGCGATGCCCTGGTCCTGATGCCTACCGGTGGCGGCAAGTCATTGTGTTTCCAGGTCCCGGCGTTGCTGCGCGAAGGCCTGGCCGTGGTGGTCTCGCCGCTGATCGCCCTGATGGACGACCAGGTCGCCACCCTCGAAGAGCTGGGCGTGGCCGCCGCCGCGTTGAACTCCACCCTCAGCGCCGAGCAGCAGCGCGACCTCGCCGCCCGCATCCGCCGCGGTGAAGTGAAAATGCTCTATCTGGCGCCGGAGCGTCTGGTCCAGCCGCGCATGCTGTCATTTCTGCAGGGATTGAACATTTCCCTGTTCGCCATTGACGAAGCCCACTGCGTGTCGCAATGGGGCCACGACTTCCGTCCGGAATACCTGCAGCTGGGCCAGTTGGCGGAAATGTTCCCCGACGTGCCGCGCATTGCCCTGACCGCCACGGCCGACAAGCGCACCCGGGAAGAAATCGTCACCCGGCTGCACCTGCAAGACGCCGAGCGCTTCCTCTCGAGCTTCGACCGACCGAACATCTTTTATCGCATCGTGCCCAAGGAGCAGCCGCGCAAGCAGTTGCTGGCGTTCCTCGCCGAGCGCCGCAGCGATGCGGGCATCGTGTATTGCCTGTCGCGCAAGAAAGTCGAGGAAGTCGCCGCGTTCCTCAGCGAACAGGGCTTTCCGGCGCTGCCGTACCACGCCGGCCTGCCCAACGATCTGCGGGCCTACCATCAGAAGCGCTTCCTCAATGAGGAAGGCCTGATCATGGTCGCCACCGTGGCGTTCGGCATGGGCATCGACAAGCCCAACGTGCGTTTTGTCGCGCACCTCGATTTGCCGAAATCCCTGGAGGCCTACTACCAGGAAACCGGTCGTGGTGGCCGTGACGGCCTGCCGGCAGACGCCTGGATGGCCTACGGTCTGCAGGACGTGGTGATGCTCAAGCAGATGCTGCAGAACTCCGAAGGCGACGAGCGCCACAAACGCCTGGAGCAGCACAAGCTCGACGCCATGCTTTCCTTGTGTGAAGAAACCCGCTGCCGTCGGCAAACGCTGCTGGCCTACTTCGACGAGGACATGCCCCAGCCTTGCGGTCATTGCGACAACTGCGTCGACGGCGTGCAGACCTGGGATGCCACCGAGCCGGCGCGTCAGGCGCTGTCGGCGATCTACCGCACCGGTCAACGCTACGGCGTCGGACACCTGGTGGATGTATTGCTGGGCAAGGACAACGAAAAGGTCCGAAACTTCGGCCATCAGCATCTTTCGGTGTTTGGTGTTGGCAAGGCGATGACAGAGGGCGAGTGGCGCTCGTTGTTCCGCCAACTGGTGGCCCGTGGTCTGGCCGACATCGACCTCGAAGGCTACGGTGGCCTGCGTCTGAGCGACAGTTGCCGGCCGCTGCTCAAAGGCGAGGTGACCCTGGAGTTGCGCCGCGACCTCAAGGCGCAAACCGTGGCGAAAAGCAGCAAAAGCCAGGCGAGCCAACTGGTCCGTGGCGAGGAGCGCGAACAATGGGAAGCCTTGCGCGCCCTGCGGCGCAAGCTCGCCGAAGAACATGGTGTGCCGCCGTATGTCATCTTTCCCGACTCGACCTTGCTGGAAATGCTGCGCAGCCAGCCGACCTCGCTGGCGCAAATGGCCACTGTCAGCGGCGTCGGCGCGCGCAAGCTGGAGCGTTACGGCGAGGCCTTCCTCGAAGTACTTGGCGGCCAGGTCGAGGCGCCGAAACCGGTGGCCGACGTACGTCACGAACTGATCACGCTGGCGCGGGCGGGTATGACACCGGTGCAGATCGCCGGTCAGTTGCAGTGCTCGGAAAAGAACGTCTACACCATGCTGGCCGAAGCGATCGGCAAGCAGCAGTTGTCGCTGGAGCAGGCGCTGGATCTGCCTGAAGACCTGATGGGTGAAGTCCAGGACGCCTTCCTCGACGGCGAAGGCGAATTGCCGCCGGTTTCCGAGATCGCCGCGCTGTTCGCGGGCCGGGTACCGGAAGGGGTTTTGTACTGTGTTCGCGCTGCCTTGCAGTCGGAATTCGAGATTTGAGACATCGGTAGTGCTGATGTAACGATTCAGTACAGATCAAGCCTTGCCTCGGATCGAGGCTCATGCTTAGCTGACTAATAATTAGTTTTTATTTATTTCAGTCTAATCATGAGTGTTTTATGCCGTTAACCGATCAACACCGCTTTGGCATGCAATTGGCCCAGATGTCCCGTGGCTGGCGTGCCGAACTGGACCGCCGTCTGGCGGGCATGGGCTTGTCCCAGGCGCGCTGGCTGGTGCTGCTGCACCTGGCCCGTTTCGAAGAAGCTCCGACCCAGCGGGAGCTGGCACAAAGCGTTGGCGTCGAAGGCCCGACCCTGGCCCGTTTGCTCGACAGTCTGGAAAGCCAGGGGCTGGTGCAACGCCAGGCTGTGCTGGAAGACCGTCGGGCGAAGAAAATCGTGCTCTGCGCCCCGGCGCTTCCCCTGATCGAACAAATTGAAACCATTGCCACGCAACTGCGTCACGAACTGTTCGAAGGCGTCGATGAGGCGGATTTGAAGGTGTGCATGCGGGTTCACGGCCATATCCTGGGCAACCTTGAAAAATCCTGAGGCATAACCGACTGCCAGGCTTTTGAGAGACCGCATTGCGCAGACTATAAGAACTACTCGGCGATATCGTGTTCGTAACGGATGTACGAACGCGTACGGGTAATTTTTGTAGATCTCAAGGATGCTCATGCTCAAGTGTTGGCGGTTGGTTTTGCGCGGTTGTTCACAGGGGTTGCTGGCTGGGGCGGCGGTCACTTACTCGGCATGGGCTCCGGCGCTGGGCCTGGGTGAAATCACCCTGCATTCGGCGCTGAATCAACCGCTGCGTGCCGATATCGCCCTGTTGGATGCGGCTGGCCTGGAGGAGGGCGAGCTGTCGGTGGGCCTGGCATCGGCAGACGAGTTCAGCCGTGCCGGGGTCGACCGGGTCTTTTTCCTCGACAATCTGACATTCACTCCGGTCCTGCGCGGCAAGCGCAGCGTGATCCAGGTGACATCCAGCAAACCGGTCAGTGAACCCTTCCTGAATTTCCTTGTGCAGCTCAATCAGCCCAACGCCCGGTTATTGCGCGAGTACACGGTGCTGATCGATCCACCGGGGTCGCCAGGCATTGTTGCCGCCACCGATGAACCGGTTTCCCGTTCCCCGGCGTCTGCATTCCCCAGGGTTCAACCGGTCGAAACGCCGCCACCCGTGGCAAGGACGACGCCAGCAACTGACGTCTCCATGGTTGATCCCGCTGTCGAACAACTGGCTGCCAGCACCCTGCAAAACCACCAGCTTCAATCCACAGTCGATGAACTCAATGCGAAGCTGCAAAGCCAGGATGAGCTGATCGACGGCCAGAAACAGCAGTTGGCCGAGCTGCAAACCCAACTGGCTGAACTCAAGAAGGTAAAGGCGCAACCCATGGTTTCTGATGCAGTGGCACCGGCCCCCGTCATTGCTGACCCCCCCGGGGTTGGCTGGTTGCAGATTGCCGGTGTGTCGGCGTTGATGGGGTTGCTGGCGCTGGGCTGGTTTGTACGTCGTCGGCACCAGCAGCATCAGGCCACGGATTCAGAGGCTCTGCCGTCGCCGCATGAGCCGTCGGCTGAGTTTTTTACCGAGCCAGTGATCTGGCCGCCCGTCACGCAATCGCCCACTGCGCAGCGCGACGGGGTGCCAGCCAATGATGAACTTGAGTGGGTCGATAACCGTCACACCATCCCGGTCGCTGCTGCCGTGGCGGCTCCGGGTTTGGCGATACCCGGCGAATCCGTCATTGACGATGAGTACCGGCTCAACCTGGAGGAGCTGTCCATGGCGTCGAGTTGGGACGTGATCAACCTGGACGAGACCAGGCAGCCGGGGGCTCTGGCCATGATCGAGCCTGCGTTCGGGTTAGAGGCACAACCTGATCAGCCGACTCGACAGTCACCGGCCGGGCTATCATAGCGGCCTCGTCAAACTCTGGAGTTGCGTCCCATCATGACTGCCCACAAACCGGAAATCGTCATCACCTATTGCACGCAATGCCAGTGGCTGCTGCGTGCGGCCTGGCTGGCCCAGGAACTGCTCAGCACCTTTGGTGACGACCTGGGCAAAGTCTCCCTGGTGCCGGGCACTGGCGGGGTCTTTCATGTGTTCTGTGACGCCGTGCAGATCTGGGAGCGCAAGGCGGACGGTGGCTTCCCGGAAGCCAAAGTGCTCAAGCAGCGGGTCCGCGACCAGATCGACCCGGACCGCGACCTGGGGCACAACGACCGCACTCAGTGAGACGCCGCCTCGGCGGTAACGGCTTTCTTGCTCGAACTGCTTGAGAGCCTGCTGGACACCACGATTGCCACAATGATCAAGGCACCTCCCAGCAACATGCGCAGGGTCGGGTTTTCGTTGAACAGCAGCCAGGCGACGGTGATGCCGTAGACCGGCTCCAGGGCGAACACCACGGCGGCGGTGCGTGCCTTGATCACCGCCAGGCTGGCGACGAACAGACTGTGGGCGACACCGGTACAGAACACACCGAGCAGGCCGATCCACAGCCAGTCGAGGGCGCGTACTTCGCTCAATTGAGGCGCCGCCACGGGCAGCAGGCACAGGGCAACCACCACGTTCTGGCACAGCGCGGCCTGCACGGGCGGGACGCGCCCGGAGCCGGCACGGTTGGTCAGCGACAACAGGGCGAACAACAGCCCGGAACCCACGGCCCACAGCAGGCCAGTGGTGGCGCCGCTGGCCAGGTCAAAATCAGGCGTGACCAGCACCAGCCCGACACTCACCAGCAGCACCAGCACAATCTCATTGGCGCGAATGCGCTCGCGGAAGATCAACCCTTCAAGGATCACGGTAAAGGCCGGGAAACTGGCGAAGCCGAGCGTTGCAATCGCCACGCCTGCGACTTTCACCGCAATGAAGAAACTCACCCAGTGCCCGGCGAGCAACAAGCCGCCGAGCAGCAGCCGACGCCAGTCCACGGCCTCGAGTTTGTGCCAGCGCGTCTGGCTGGCGAACCGTGCAAAAAACGCTAGCGCGAGCACGGCAAAAGCGGCACGGCCGAACACGATGATCGCCGGTGATGCGGCAGCCAGTTTGCCGAACACGGCGGTCAGGCCGAACATCAATGCGCCGATATGCAAGGCGCCAAGTGCGGTACGGGGAGTCATTGCAATCCTTGATGACAAACGAACAGAGGCCTCATTGAAGCGCGTAATGGCCCGTCAAGTCTGTCGGCAGACTAGCGTTTTTTGTCGCCAGCCTCGCGTCGCAGTTTTCCGGGCGATGCCCCGAATTCGCGCAGCACCGCCGCCGCGAAGGCACTCTGGGAGCTGTAGCCGACGCGGCTGGCAATCTCGCCGATGGGCAACGCCGAGTTGCGCAGCATGCCCACCGCGATGTGCAGACGTCGGCTGCGGATGTAGTCCATCGGCGTCTGCCCGCATTCAGCCACGAACCGTGCATGCAAACGGGCACTGGAGAGGCCGGCCACCCGGGCCAGGTCGGCCACTTGCAACGGGTACGCCGCGTACTGGTCGATGTGTGCATTTAGCGCGGCATAGGGCAGGCGCCGACCGCCGACAGCGTCGGGCGTGGCGTTGTTGAGGCTGGCCAGCAACAGCACCGCACCTTGTTGTGCGATCAGCGGATCCTCGACCGGACTGTTCGCCAGCCAGCTGACCAATTGGCTTTGTCCCGCGTCCAGGGGCAGGCGGCCGGCGTTGTCGAGCAAGCGTCGGCTGGACTCGGCGTGATCGCCCAACGACTGCGAAACCCATTGTTCGCCGGGCACATCCAGCACCAGGCAGCGGCTGCCATTGACGCTGCCACACGCGTGATGCGCGCCGCAGGGCACCACCACGAAACTCTGCTGGACCACCTGGCTGCCACGGCCGTCAACCTCGAAATCCAGGGCGCCCGAAAGCCCGAACACCAGTTGCGCGTGGTCGTGGCTGTGGACGATCAGGTCGTGGCTGTATTGGCGCAGCGTGAGGATCGGTCTCATCGCGGGTCTCCCGGTTCAGGGCGTCAGTCTACACCGAGCGGGCCAACAAGCGTTGTCACAGGACTGACTTGACGCTGTCATGGACCATTAACCGGGTCACGGCAGACTTGGCAAAACTTGCCAGAGGGTTGCCCATGACCAGCGCCGAGCTCGCCAAACCCACCCGTAAGCAACGCGTACGGACGCTATGGATTTCCGACGTGCATTTGGGCACCCGGGATTGCCAGGCTGAACACCTGTCGCAGTTTCTCAAGGGCTATCACGCGGACAGAATCTACCTGGTCGGCGATATCATCGACGGCTGGAAACTGCGCGGCGGCATGTACTGGCCGCAGGCGCACACCAACGTGATCCGTCGCCTGCTGACCATGAGCAAACGTGGCACCGAGGTGATCTACGTCACCGGCAACCACGATGAGTTCCTGCGCCGCTATTCGAAGCTGATCCTGGGCAATATCCAGTTGGTGGACGAAGCCGTGCACGTCACCGCCGACGGCCGGCATCTGCTGGTGATCCATGGCGACCAGTTCGATGTGATCACCCGGTACCATCGCTGGCTGGCCTTTCTCGGCGATTCGGCCTACGAATTCACCCTGACCCTCAACCGCTGGCTCAATCATTGGCGCGCGCGATATGGCTACGGCTACTGGTCGCTGTCGGCCTACCTCAAGCACAAGGTGAAAACCGCGGTCAGCTTCATCAGCGACTTCGAAGAAGCCATCGCCCATGAATGCGTGAAGCGCGAGCTGCACGGCGTGGTGTGCGGGCACATTCACCATGCCGAGATTCGCAAGGTAGGCGAGGTGGATTATCTCAATTGCGGTGACTGGGTAGAGTCGTGCACGGCGCTGATCGAGCATTGGGATGGTTCGATCGAGCTGTACCGGTTGGCGGATGCCCAGGCGCGGGAGGCGCAGATGAAGGCGACGAAAGTTGCCGAGTTGGCCTGACAGTCATTTGGTGTTTGTACTGGCCTCTTCGCGGGCAAGCCCGCTCCCACAGTGGGCGAAGGTGAGCACAAAACTTGTGGTCGCCAGATAACCCTGTGGGAGCGGGCTTGCCCGCGAATGGACCGCGCAGCGGTCCTGTCAGGCCGGCGCGTGCTCTTCCATCGCCGTCTTGTAGATCGAGTTCCTCGGACTGGCAAACAACCGCTCCATCATCGGCTCGAAGAAGCTCAATGGCAGCGTGTCATACGCTGGATCAAACGCCGCCGCATCGTATTTGGCACAGAACTCTACGGTCGCCTGGTACTGCGGATGGTCCTGGAACTGCTCGCGCAGATGCCGATCCATGCCCAGGTGATGAAAGAAGTAGTAGCCCTGGAAAATCCCGTGCTTTTCCACCATCCACAGGTTCTCGGCGCTGACGAACGGCTTGAGGATTGCTGCGGCGATGTCCGGGTGGTTGTATGAACCCAAAGTGTCGCCGATGTCATGGAGCAGGGCGCAGACCACGTATTCCTCGTCGCGACCATCGCGAAAGGCGCGGGTGGCGGTTTGCAGGGAGTGGGTCAGGCGATCCACCGGGAACCCGCCAAAATCCCCCTCCAGTAACTTCAGGTGCGCCACGATCCTTGTCGGCAATTGTCGCGCGTAGGCACTGAAGTCCGCGGCGATGATCGCCCAGTCTTCCTGCGTGCCGTCCTTCATGTGGGTGAAGCGGGCATTGGCATTCATAGGCAACTCTCTTGTGACGGATGTTCTCTAGAACGGAACGCGCCCCAGCACCATGTCCCGGTACATGACAAAATCGCCGAGCAGGCTGTAGAAGGGGTGTTGGAAGGTTGCCGGGCGGTTCTTCTCGAAGAAGAAATGCCCGACCCAGGCAAAGCTGTAGCCCGCCACAGGCAGGGCCCACAACAGCATCCAGGCTCCGCGACCAACGGTTAGCGCCAGTATCAAGATAACCAGCGTCGTGCCGATAAAATGTAATCGGCGGCAGGTACTGTTGCTGTGCTCGCTGAGGTAGTAAGGGTAAAACTCAGCAAAGCTGTTGAAGCGCTTGATGTTTTCCACGACTGCGATCTCTGTGGTTATTGTTCTGACTGCAAGTTGTTCTGCGGGTAGCTTATTTGAGTCTAGAGTGATCATTGGCATCAGGCAGTGACAATAGGCGCCACTTTAATATCCTTCGGTCAATAGCCGTCGCATGCGGCTCACCATGTAAGAAAACGCCATGAGCGAACGAACGACTTCTGCAAGCTGGGCGATGGGGATTGTCAAAGCGCTGGAGATGGACGGCCTGGATTGCCGGGTTCTGTTCAAGCAGCTGGGGCTCGACTACGCGGCACTGGATGATCCGGATGCGCGCTTCCCGCAAGATTCCATGACACGGCTGTGGCAACGCGCGGTCGAACTGTCCGGCAACCCGGCCATCGGCCTGAACATGGGCAAGGTGGTGCGACCGGCGCAGTTTCATGTGACCGGTTACGCCTTGATGTCCAGCCAGACACTGGCCGAAGGCTTTCAGCGTCTGGTGCGCTATCAGCGGATCATCGCCGAAAGTGCCGACCTGAGTTTCCAACTGCTGGATGAAGGCTATGCGCTGATTCTGACGGTGCATGGCGACCATCTGCCGCCGACCCGGCAGAGCGCCGAAGCTTCACTGGCCTGCGCGCTGGCGCTGTGCAGCTGGTTGACCGGGCGTACGTTGCAACCACGCAAAGTGTTGCTGCAAGGCGCCGAGCCGGCCAATCCGGAACCCTATAAACAAGCCTTCCATGCACCGCTGGAGTTCAACGCGCCTTACGATGCGCTGATATTCGAGCGTGCGGACATGGAAGCGCCGCTGCCGACGGCCAACGAAGCCATGGCGTTGCTGCATGACCGCTTTGCCGGCGAGTACCTGGCGCGCTTTTCCGAAAGCCGCGTGACGCACAAGGCAAGGCAGGTGTTGTGCCGCCTGTTGCCCCAGGGCGAGCCCAAGCGCGACACCGTGGCGCAGACGCTGCACCTTTCCCAGCGCACCCTGCAACGGCGCTTGCAGGAAGAGGGCACGAGTTTTCAGGCGCTGCTGGACGATACCCGGCGCGAACTGGCCGAGCAGTACCTGGCGCAACCGAACATGACCTTGCTGGAAATCGCTTACTTGCTGGGGTTCGCCGATCCGAGCAACTTCTTCCGTGCCTTCCGCCGCTGGTTCGATGCCACACCCGGCGAGTACCGGATGCGGCTGATGCAGGCACCTGAAGCGGTCAATGACGCCAAAATGCCGGAATACACAGCACAAACACAGTGATGATCTCCAGTCGGCCGAGCAGCATGCCGAACGACAGAATCCACTTGGCGGCATCCGGCAGGGTCGCGAAGTTACCGGCCGGGCCGATGGTCTCACCGAGCCCCGGGCCGACACCGGACACGGTACTGGCCGCGCCGGTGAGGGCGGTCATCCAGTCCACGCCGAGCAGTGACAGCAGCAGCGCAATCACGCAGATGGTGATCGCAAAGAAGAACGAAAAGGTCAGGATCGAACGCACGATTTCTTCGTCGAGGCGGTGACCGTTGTACTTCTGCTTGATCACCGCGCGCGGGTGAATCAGCTGGTTAAGGTTGGCCTTGAGCAGGATATAGGCCACCTGGAAGCGGAAAATCTTGATACCGCCCGCGGTCGAGCCGGAGCAACCGCCGACAAACCCCAGATAGAAGAACAGCATCAGCGAGAAATTACCCCAGAGGCTGTAGTCCCCCAGTGCAAAACCGGTGGTGGTCACTACCGACGTCACGTTCAGCGCCACATGGCGCAACGCCTCCAGCCAATGCAGCTGGGTCGTCCACCAATACCAGGTGCCGAGTACCAGCCAGGTCACCAGCAGCATGCCGAGCAGGCCTTGAACCTGTTCATCCTTGATCAGCGCCCGACGGTTACCCCGCAACGTAGCGACATACAGGGTGAACGGCAGGGCACCGAGAATCATGACGACGATCGCGACCCAATGCACCGCAGGCTCCGGCCACTTGGCCAAAGACTGGTCGGAGGTGGAGAAACCGCCGGTGGAAATCGCCGACATCGCGTGGTTGATCGCGTCGAACAGGCTCATCCCCGCCCACCAGAACGCCAGGCTGCCGATAATGGTAATGCCGACGTAGGTCGCCACGATCAGGCGCGCCACCATGTGCGAGCGGGGCATGACTTTTTCCGAGCGGTCCGACGATTCGGTCTGGAACAGCCGCATGCCGCCGATGCGCAGCAGCGGCAGAATCGCCACCGCCATGCCGATGAAGCCGATGCCGCCGAGCCAGTGCAGCAACGAGCGCCACATCAGGATGCCGGGGGACATGGTGTCCAGGCCGCTGAGTACGGTTGCGCCAGTGGCGGTGATCCCGGACATGCTTTCGAAGAACGAGTCGGTGTAGCTGATGTGTTGGGTCAGCAGGAACGGCAGCGCGGCGAAGATACACACCACCAGCCAACTGCTGACGGTCAGCAGGTACATGTCCCGGGGGCGCAGGTGTACGTGCTCGGGGCGCCCCGGAATCACCAGCGCCAAACCGGCGATAAAGGTGATCATGCTGGCCCAGAGGAACGACGGCAGATCGCTGGTGCGGTCGAAAATGACCAGCGTGGCCATGGGGATGACCATGGAGATCGCCAGCGTGATCAGGAAGATGCCGATGATGAAACCAATGATCCGTAAGGTCGGCAACGCCATGAGGTCCGCTCGGCTGATAGAGGAAAGGGCGCCATTCTACCTGTGAGGCAGGGCATGTAAACCGGCACTGCTGCGGCAGTTACAGCTAGAATAGCCGCACAAATTTTTCAGGAGGTGGCCGATGCAGGCTCTCGACGCTTTGCTCAACCGTGTTTCCGTTCCGCGACTGATTGACCCTGCACCCACTGCCGAGCAGCGCGAGGTGCTGTTCGGTGCCGCCATGCGCGCCCCGGATCACGGTCACTTGCAGCCTTGGCGCTTCCTGACGGTAGAGGGCACGGCACGTGAGCAATTGGGCGAGCTGCTGGTCGAAGCGGCGAAATTGCAGGACGGCGAAGTCAGCGAAGCGGCCATCGACAAGGCCCGCAATAATCCGCTGCGGGCGCCGTTGGTGGTGGTGGTGATTGCGCGGTTGCAGGATCACGTCAAGTATCCGAAGTCCGAGCAGTTGCTGGCGGCGGGCTGTGCGGCCCATGGGATCTTGCTGGCGGCCTATGCGCAGGGCATTGGCGCGGTGTGGCGTACCGGTGACCTGGCGTACTCGCCGCATGTGGCCAAGGGGCTGGGGTTGGCGGAAGGGGAAGAGGTGATTGCTTTCCTTTACCTGGGCACGCCGCAGAAAGAACCGCGAGTGGCCGAGAAGGTGGACCTGGCCGAGTTCGTCAGCGCCTGGCCGGGCAAGGCCTGAGCACCTCCGGGCAAAAATGTGGGAGCGGGCTTGCTCGCGAAAGCGGTGGATCAGTCAATTTTGATGTCGATTGACACTCCCTCTTCGCGAGCAAGCCCGCTCCCACAGGTTTCAGGGCTGTACGACAGCCCCCGGCACCAACGGCAATTCCAGGCTGGCAATGAACCCGCCTTCAGGGTGATTGGCCAGTACCAGGCAGCCGCCATGGCGCTCCGCCGCTCGCCGGGCGATGGCCAGGCCCAGGCCGTGTCCGGCCGCGGTCTGCCCCGGCGCCCGATAGAACGGCTCACCGAGCTGGCTCAAATATTCGGCACTGACCCCGGGCCCGTGATCGCGCACGGTCACGACGATCCGCTCGCCCTGACGCAGTGCCTGCATTTCGATCGGCAGGCCACCCACCGGATTGAAACGCTGGGCGTTGCGCAGCAAATTGTCCACGGCCCGTTCGATCATGGTCGGCCAGCCCTTCAGATTCAGTTGCGACTCGGCTTCGAGGTGTACGAGCTGCTCGGGTGAACCGAGTTGAGCATCCTTCTGCAAGGTGTTGAGCAAGGCATTCAGGTCCACCTCTTCGGCACTGGCGTTATCGGAGTCGACCCGCGCCAGTACCAGGATTTCGCTGATCAGCGCTTCCAGTCGGTCGCATTCCCGGGTCAGGCGCGGCCATAGCTGTTCCCGTTCCTGTGGGCCGGCCCGTTCGGCGAGCGCCAGCGCGATACGCAGACGGGCCAGAGGCGAGCGCAGTTCGTGGGAGACATCGCGCAGCAGTTGCCGCTGACTGCCAATCAGACTCTGCAGGCGCGCACCCATGCGGTTGAAGTCATTGGCCAGGACGCCAAACTCATCGCGACGGTTGGCCAGCTTGACCAGGCTGTTCTGTTGATACGTGGTTTGTCCCAGGTCATGCACCGCTCCGCGCAGACGGCTGAGCGGGCGAGTGATGGAAAAGGTCACCAGCAGGCTGAACAAGGTCAGCACCACCAGGGCGATTCCCAGGGCACTGAGCGGCCAGAGCAGGCTCTCGCGGTGCCAGGCGTCCAGTTCCGGGTGTGGGATGCGGTAGATGAACAGGAAGGTGTCACCGGTTTTTTCGCTGGTGAACTCATCGGTCAGGCGCCGCCATGGCAGGCGCCGGTCATCATTGTTCTGGCGCGCCTCAAAGGCCGCCGCACGTCTGGGGAAGGTGCCGCGCACCACCGGATCGCCGCTTTCGTTAAGCACCTGAACGTCGATGTGATACTGGCGTTTGCGTTGCTGGAGAATGTCCTGGGCGGCGTCTTCGCCCTGGCTTTCGTAAGTTTGCGTCCACTGTTCGGCCAGCGTGTTGAGGCCCGGGTGGCGGCTGAGAATCCAGGCGTCCTGGTTGAGCATGTGCCCGAGCAGGATGGAAAGCCCTGCAACCAGAGCGATGGCCAGCCAGAAGCTGGCCAGGATACGCCAGAACAATGAACGCACAGGAAATCCTCAAACAAACACAGATCAGTGTGGGAGCGGGCTTGCTCGCGAAGGCGGTGTGCCAGTCGACAAATGCTTTAACTGGCAAACCGCCTTCGCGAGCAAGCCCGCTCCCACATTGGGTCAAAAGCATCAGACCCAACGGTGTTCAGCCGTCGGGTCCGGGGTTAACGCATTATTGCGCTTTTTGCGGTTGTTGCGCTTTCCACGCCTTGAACTCGGTCCATTCGGCGCGACGCTCAGCCTGTTTCTTCTGGATCTCGTCGAATTGCTTCTGTTGATCCGGTTTCAGCAGTGCCCGTACGTCAGCTTCGGCTTTCTTGTGGTTGGCGGCCATTTCATCTTTCATGGCTTTCTGGTCGGCTGGCGAGAGTTTCTCCAGGTACTTGTCAACCAGTTGCTTACGCTCGTGCATCTGCTCGCCCATGATCTTGCGGATCTGCTCGCGCTGTTCGCGGCTCAGGTCCAGTTGACTGTACGGGCCTTTGCCGTGCATGCCATGCATCTGACCACCGTGGCGCGAACCGTCCATCGGCCCATCCATGGGGCCGGTGCCTTCAGGCATGGCCAGGGCAACGGTCGGCAGGGCAGCCGCGAACATCAGAGCGATAAGAGTCTTGCGCATGGTGAATCTCCTTGTCTCGTTCCCGGTACGTTCCGGATGAGTACAGATTACGCAGATCAAGGTCAGCGGCGGTCAGCGAAGGGTAAAGCTTGGGTAAAGACGATTTCCCGCCGACCTGACAAAACTTCAGATGACTGCAGGAGCGAGCTTGCTCGCGAAGATTTCGAGGTCGGCGCTTCTTGTCAGACAGTGCGCGTCATCGTTCACGTCCATCGCGAGCGAGCTCGCTCCTACAGGGGGCACATGGTTTCAGAGGCTGTAGTAGTAGCCGCGGCTGCGCAGGGCCACGATGCGCGGACGGCCATCGGGGTGTGGACCGATCTTCTTGCGCAGGTTGCTGACGTGCATGTCCAGGCTGCGGTCGTACAGGGTCAGCTTGCGGCCGAGGGCAATCTGCGCCAGTTCCTGTTTGTCCAGGGGTTCGCCGGGCTGCTTGAGCAGGGCTTCCAGCAGGCGGCTTTCGGAAACGGTGAGGGTGAACTCCTGCTCGTCGATGCTGACCACGCCGCGCACCGGGCTGAAACACAGGTCGCCCAGTTCCAGCTGGCTGGACACCGCTGCCGGGTGGCTGCGGCGCAGGACGGCGCGCAGGCGGGCGGTCAACTCTCGCGGGTCGCAGGGTTTGGCCAGGTAATCGTCGGCGCCAAGTTCCAGGCCGAGAATACGGTCCAGGGGCTCGCCCCGGGCCGAGAGCATCAGCACCGGCAAATCCGGGTGATCGCTGCGCAACTGCTTGAGCAGTTCCAGGCCGCTGCCATCGGGCAACATCACATCCAGTACCACGGCCGCCGGAGCGGTTTCGGCCAGCGCACGGCGCGCGCTCTGGCCGTCGTGACAGGCGCGTACCTGAAACCCTTCCTGGCTCAGCCAACTGCTCAGGAGCTCACACAGCTCCTGGTCATCATCAATCAGTAACAGCTCGCTCATGACTCACTCAATTTAGCCATTGTCGACGTTTTCGACTTGCTCCACTGGCGAAGATACCGCACAGCAGCGCCAATAGCGCTACCCCGGCGCCAATGACAAACCATTGTTGCTGGTCGGTCAGCAGGCGCGGCAGCGGACTGCTGGCCTGGGCTTCCTTGAGTTGCAGCTTCAAGCGCTGGTTCTCCTGGCGCAACCGGGCCAGCAGCGGGCTTTCGCGTTCGCCATCGCCAGTTTGCAATTGTTTGCTCAGTTCTTCCCGTTGCCGTTCGCTTTCTTTCAAGCGTTGCTGCAGCTCGGTGATCTGGCTGCCGGCGCTCAAGGAAAGGGGCGTCGAGTTTCCACCCTCGGCGTATTCTTCACCGTGGGCGGGCGCCACGATCGACAACGTGACCAACATCAGACACAACGGACCCTTGCGCATCGCGACTCCTGATTCCAATACGGGTATTGGGCAAGTTGTCGGCCGATAAACAGGAATAATGAGCGATTGAGAACGCGATGAACCGACAAGGTTCATCGCGTGGGGGATTTGTTACGGCAGGACTTGCTTGAACGGCTTGACCAGAACGTTGGCGTAGACACCGGCAGCAATGTACGGATCGGCGTCGGCCCAGGCCTGGGCGGCGCCCAGGGAATCGAACTCGGCGACGATCAGGCTGCCGGTGAAACCCGCTGCGCCCGGATCATTGCTGTCGACGGCCGGGTGTGGGCCGGCCAATACGATGCGACCTTCGCCCTTGAGCACTTGCAGGCGTTCGAGGTGCGCGGGCCGTGCGGCCAGGCGGGCTTCCAGGGAGTTGGCGACGTCTGTGGCAATGATTGCGTAAAGCATGTCAGTCCTCGGTTTTTGGCGTAGTGGTGTCGGCATCGTGCAGATGGCGGGACAGGTAAATGCCCTGGCCGATCAGGAACAGCAAAGTCATGCCCAGGCTGCCGAAGACCTTGAAGTCGACCCAGTAGCTCTGGAAGGTGAACGCGACAAACAGGTTGGCGGCACCGCAAAACAGGAAGAAAGCGATCCAGGCGATGTTCAGGCGTGTCCAGACCGGCTCCGGCAAGGTCAGCGCGTGGCCCATGATGCGTTTGATCAGCAGGCTGTCACCGACGAAGTGGCTGCCGATGAACGCCAGGGCGAACAGCCAGTTGACCACCGGGGCTTTCCACTTGAGGAACGTCTCGCTGTGGAAGGCCAGGGTCAGGCTGCCGAAGACCAGGCAGGCGATCAGGGTCAGCCACTGGCTCTTCTCCAGCTTGCGCTGTTTGATGAACAGTGTGCCGTAGACCACCAGGGAACTGACGATCAGCATCGCGGTGGCGCTGTAAATACCGCCCACAGTGAGTTCATGGCCGGCGATGTCGACGACCCGTGGATCGATTTTGAAGACGATGAAAAACAGCAGGAGCGGGATGAAATCGATGAATTGTTTCACAGTGGCAGCCAGAAGCAGGATGTGGCGGCATAATAACAAACATATGGGCGCGCGATAGCGCCAGCTGAATTGAGGTTACAAAGCCCTGTGAATGTTGATTTGCACTGCCATAGCACGGCCTCCGATGGCGCCCTGGCGCCTGCGGTTCTGGTGGCGCGGGCGTTCGAGAAAGGCGTGCGAGTCCTGGCCTTGACCGATCACGACACCCTTGAAGGGCTCGACGAGGCGCGGCACGCGGCTGCCGCACTGGGGATGCAACTGGTCAATGGCGTCGAATTGTCCTGCACCTGGGGCGGCGCGACCATTCATGTGCTGGGCTACGGTTTTGACGTGAACGCCGCGCCGCTGGTCGAGGCCATCGCCAGATTGCATGATGGCCGTTGGCTACGCTCCGAGGAAATCAGCCGCAAACTGGCGCTCAAAGGCATGCCGGGGGCGCTGGATGGCGCCCGGGAGATCCAGCAGGCGCTGGGCGACAGCGGTAACGCGCCGGCCCGCCCGCACTTTGCGGACTGGATGGTGCGTGAAGGTTTCGTCAAGGATCGCGCCGAGGCGTTCCGCAAGTGGCTGGGTGCCGGCAAGCTGGGCGACGTCAAGCAACACTGGCCGACCCTGGAAGAAACCGTCGAAACCCTGCGCGCGGCCAAGGCCTGGGTCAGCCTGGCACATCCCTGGCACTACGAATTCACTCGAAGCAAGCGACGTCGCCTGATTGCCGACTATATTCAAGCAGGGGGCCACGCCATCGAAGTGGTCAATGGTTACCAGCCTGCCGAACAAGTGGGCAGCCTGGCCATTCTGGCCCGCGAGTTCGGTCTGCTGGTCAGCGCCGGCAGTGATTTTCATGGCCCCGGAGGCTGGTCGGAGATCGGCGAATACCGGCCGCTCCCGGAGGATCTGCCACCGCTATGGTGTCGATTCAAACATGACCCAGTTATTGCCGCCGTCTGAACAGGTAGAGAATGTGAGTCAATTTTTCCAGATTCATCCGGAAAACCCGCAAGCGCGCCTGATCAAACAGGCGGTCGAAATCATTCGCAAGGGCGGGGTGGTGATATATCCCACAGACTCTTCCTACGCCATTGGTTGCCAGATCGGCGACAAGGTAGCTGTGGAGCGCGTTCGGCGCCTGCGGCAGCTGGATGAAAAGCACAATTTTGCGCTGATCTGCAGCGATTTGTCGCAACTGGGACTGTTTGCCAAGATCGACACCGGCACTTTCCGCATTCTCAAGGCCCATCTTCCGGGGCCTTATACCTTCATTCTCAACGCCACCCGCGAAGTGCCGCGGCTGTTGCTGCACCCGAAGAAACGCACCATCGGCCTGCGTGTGCCGAGCCACCCGATTGCCCTGGCACTGCTGGAGCAGCTCGGCGAACCGTTGATGAGCGTGACCCTGATCATGCCCGGCGATGAAGATCCGTTGACCGACCCGCACGAGATGCGCCAGTTGCTCGAGCACCAGGTCGACCTGATCATCGACGGCGGTTTCGGCGGGATCAAGGCGTCCACCGTGATCAGCCTCGCCGACGGCGAACCGGAAGTCATCCGCGTCGGTTGCGGCGACCCTGCGCCGTTCATGGTCGAGGCCTAGATGTCCGCAGTAGAACCCGTCGACAGTCAGGCCGGAGCCCAACAGGAACTGCCCTTCGCCATGGTCTATGGCCAGGCGGTCATGGAAATGCCGCTGGACCTGTACATCCCGCCGGATGCCCTCGAGGTCTTCCTCGAAGCCTTCGAAGGCCCCCTCGACCTGCTGCTGTACCTGATCCGCAAACAGAACATCAACATCCTCGACATCCCGGTGGCGGAAATCACCCGCCAGTACATGGGCTACGTCGAGTTGATGCAGTCGGTGCGCCTGGAACTGGCCGCCGAGTACCTGGTGATGGCCGCGATGCTGGCCGAGATCAAGTCGCGGATGCTGCTGCCGCGGGCCGAAACCATCGAAGACGAAGAGGACGACCCGCGCGCCGAACTGATCCGCCGCTTGCAGGAATACGAGCGTTTCAAGGCCGCCGCCGAAGGCATCGATGGCTTGAGCCGCGTCGGTCGCGACGTGGTGGTGCCCAAACTGGACGCCCCGGAGGCCCGGGCTCGCAAGTTGTTGCCGGACGTGCGCCTGTCCGAGTTGCTGTTGTCCATGGCCGAAGTGTTGCGCCGTGGTGACATGTTCGAAAGCCATCAGGTCAGCCGCGAGGCGCTGTCTACCCGGGAGCGCATGAGCGATGTGCTGGAGCGCCTCAAGGGCGGCGGTTTCGTGCCGTTTGTCGAGCTGTTCACCGCTGAAGAAGGGCGCCTTGGCGTGGTGGTGACCTTTATGGCGATCCTTGAACTGGTCAAGGAATCCCTGGTCGAGCTGGTGCAGAATGAGCCATTTGCCGCGATCCACGTGCGAGCCCGAGCCGAATAACGAGTCGACACATGAACCTGACTGAACCCCGTGACCTGGCACCCTTGCTTGAAGCCTTTCTGTTGGCCTCGGGAAAGCCGCAATCCCTGGAAAGCCTGTTCGAGCTCTTCGAGGAGGGCGAGCGCCCGGAACCGCCGGTCTTCAAGAAGGCCCTGACGATGCTCGCCAAGTCTTGCGATGGCCGCGCGTTTGAACTCAAGGAGGTGGCCTCGGGGTATCGCCTGCAAATTCGCGAGAAATTTGCGCCGTGGGTCGGGCGTCTGTGGGAGGAGCGTCCGCAGCGTTACTCCCGCGCCATGCTCGAAACCATGGCCCTGATCGCCTATCGCCAGCCGATCACCCGCGGCGAAATCGAAGACGTGCGGGGGGTGGCGGTCAACAGCAACATCGTCAAGACCTTGATGGAGCGCGAGTGGATCCGCATCGTTGGCTACCGCGACGTACCCGGCAAACCGGCGATGTTCGCCACCACCAAGGCGTTCCTCGATCACTTCAACCTGAAAAACCTCGACGATTTGCCACCCTTGGCGGAGCTGCGCGAGCTGGAACCGGACCCGGTGCTCGATTTCGACGACGCCCCCGTACCCGCCGGGTTGCAGGAGTTGGCCGACGCCAGCGCGGAACCGGAAGAACCGAAGGAAGAAACCAGTTTCCACACGCTGTTGCTGGAGCTCGACAGCATGGAGGAGGGGATCAAGACCGATTTCGATGATCTGTTGCGTGATGGCGCGGTGACTGAGTTTGATTCGGAGCAGCCCGACATCGAGCCTGAACCTGAAGTTGCCCGGATCGAGCCTGAGCCGGACATTGAACCGGAGCAGGACGACGACATCCTCGGCGTGGCCGAGGCCCGGGAAAAACTCCTGGCTGCCGTCGCTGCCCTCGAACAACCGAAGCCCGAGCCGGAGCTGTCCGACGAAGAGGCCGAAGCCCGGGCCCTGGCCGAAGCCATCGAGGCCGAGCGCCGCCAATTCGAAGATTGACCGCAGCTTTTACGATCACTAAAGACCCCTGTGGGAGCGGGCTTGCCCGCGAATGCGGTGGGTCAGCCAATAAATATGCCGACTGACACGCCCTCTTCGCGGGCAAGCCCGCTCCCACAGGGGGATGTGTTCACCGCAAGGCTGCGGATCACCGTTCGGCGCAAAAACCAATAACCTGGCCTTGATGAGCTAGTCTGTGATGCGCAAACGCCCGCATGCGCGTATGATTCGCGACCCTTCGGCGATCCCTTCGCCAAAGTACCCAGATTTCAGACCACACCGGGAGGTGCCCAGATGAGTATCAAAGAGCAGCAAGACGACCAGCCAATCGGCCCAGCAGGCGAAAAACTGCAGAAAGTCCTCGCCCGTATCGGCGTCGGCTCGCGCCGTGACGTGGAAGCCTGGATCAGCCACGGCCGCATCAAGGTCAACGGCAAAGACGCCACCCTTGGTCAGCGCGTCGACATGCACGACGCCATCACCATCGATGGCAAGGTGATCAAGCGTGAAGAGGCCGCCGAATCGGTGCGCCGCGTGATCATGTACAACAAACCCGACGGCGAAATCTGCACCCGTGTCGATCCGGAAGGTCGTCCGACCGTGTTTGACAAGATGCCGCGCCCTAAAGAGGGTCGCTGGATCAACATCGGTCGCCTGGACATCAACACCACCGGTCTGCTGATGTTCACCACCGACGGTGAGCTGGCCAACCGCTTGATGCACCCTTCCTACGAAATGGACCGTGAATACGCGGTGCGTGTGCGTGGCGAAGTCGACGACGAGATGATCGAGCGCCTGAAGGCGGGTGTTGTCCTTGAAGATGGCCCGGCCAAGTTCACCGACATCAAGCAGGCGCCAGGCGGTGAAGGTTTCAACCACTGGTACCACTGCGTGGTCATGGAAGGTCGTAACCGCGAAGTTCGTCGCCTGTGGGAATCCCAGGGCCTGGTGGTCAGCCGCCTGAAGCGCGTGCGTTTCGGTCCGGTGTTCCTCAACTCCGACCTGCCGATGGGCCGCTGGCGCGAAATGAGCCAGTACGAAGTCGACATTCTGAGTGCCGAGGTCGGCCTGACACCGGTCGCGATGCCGCAGATGAATGCCAAGAGCAAAGACAAGCTTGACCGTATGCAGCGCAAGTCGTCGCGTCCGATGGCCAAGACCGAGCGTGTGCGTACCCTGCGTCCAGCCGCTGGGGGGGCTGCCGCTCCTGTTGCTCCACGTGCCAGCCGCGAGCCGCAGATCGAAGGCGAGCGTCCAGGGCGCAAGCCTGCTGCGCGCCAGGACGGCGAACGCGGTCCACGTACGCCACGTCCGGCCAATGGCCGTACCGAGCGTGGCGAAGGCCGTGGTACGCCGGTAGCCGATCGCCCGGCCGACACCAAGCGCCCGGCCAAGCCGGCGCCGAAGCGTCCGGGGATCAAGCTGGTCGACGGTGACACGCCATCGGGTAAGCGCCGTGGCGCACCGGCCGGTTCCGGTCAGCGTCCGGGCTTTGGTCGTCGCAAGCCGGAGTGAGGCAGCGGTAAGCTTCAAGCTGCAAGCGACAAGTTAAAAACGCCAACCTTCGGGTTGGCGTTTTTTTTTGCTGGCTTTAAGTCTGTGTCGTTTTTGAGGGCCTCTTCGCGGGCAAGCCCGCTCCCACAGGAGACCGGGTTGTTCTGGAGAAATGCGATCCACTGTGGGAGCGGGCTTGCCCGCGAAGGCGTCAGCGGCAACACCACACTCTCCCGAATGGAAACCCGATGTTACGGCCTGTAAAGAAAACCTGACAAAATTCACCGATTAGCCCCGTGAATTCGCCATTCCCGGGATGCCGTAAGAAAACGCTTACGCATCAACGCCTTCCTTGCGCCTTCCAGCCCTCTGGCCCGCTTGTTTCACCGCTCCATGCAGGGTGTTATGCGCGCCATGCCTGTCGTGCAGGTGCATAACAAAAAGGAGGCGCAATGAACGCCGTATTCCATCTCCATCTCTCTGCGAGAGGCGGTTTTCCTGCCTTTCCCGTCGATGATCCGCAAGGATCTGACCCATTTTTTGCAGCCGCCCGGGCCTCCCGGGGCGGACACAGGCAATCCCGGCCATAGACACGCTTGTCCAGCGGGTCTGGCAGCAGGGGGTTACAGGTGTACAATGCGCCGCGTTTTACCTGTGACCTCCTGCGCATTTGCGCAACCCTCAAGGCTATCCGCCTTGTTCACTCCGCCGCGTCACGAGCGTGTCGGGTTCGATTTCGTCACAGATAAAAACAAACAGGTGACGCATGACCGTTGTAAATACGCTGAACTCCTGGTGCCTGCGCTGGGGTTTGATCGGTGCCGCTTAACGCCTTTCTTGAGCAGCAACGTCTACTGAACATCATCAAACCTTGCGTGAGACCCTTTTCATGAGTGGACAAAACCCGCAATCAGGCGAGCTGAAACGCGGCCTGAAAAATCGCCACATTCAATTGATTGCCTTAGGTGGCGCGATCGGTACCGGTCTGTTCCTCGGCTCGGCCGGGGTACTCAAGTCCGCCGGCCCGTCGATGATCCTCGGCTATGCCATCTGCGGCTTCATTGCTTTCATGATCATGCGCCAACTGGGCGAAATGATCGTCGAAGATCCGGTGGCTGGCTCCTTCAGCCACTTCGCCCACAAGTACTGGGGCGGCTTTGCCGGTTTCCTGTCGGGCTGGAACTGCTGGATTCTGTACATCCTGGTGGGCATGTCGGAGCTGACCGCGGTCGGCAAGTACATCCACTACTGGGCGCCGGACATCCCGACCTGGGTCTCCGCAGCGGGCTTCTTCGTGCTGATCAACGTTATCAACCTGGCCAACGTCAAAGTGTTTGGCGAGGCCGAGTTCTGGTTCGCGATCATCAAGGTCGTGGCGATCGTCGGCATGATTGCCCTGGGCAGCTACCTGCTGGTCAGCGGCAATGGCGGCCCGCAAGCGGCGGTGAGCAACCTGTGGTCCCACGGTGGTTTCTTCCCGAACGGTGTCAGCGGTCTGGTGATGGCCATGGCTTTCATCATGTTTTCCTTCGGTGGCCTGGAAATGCTCGGCTTCACCGCTGCAGAAGCCGACAAGCCGAAAACCGTGATCCCGAAAGCGATCAACCAGGTGATCTACCGGATCCTGATTTTCTACATCGGTGCCCTGGTGATCCTGCTGTCGTTGACCCCGTGGGACAGCTTGCTGACCACCCTGAACGCCTCTGGTGATTCCTACAGCGGCAGCCCGTTCGTGCAAGTGTTCTCGATGCTGGGCAGCAACACCGCGGCGCACATCCTCAATTTCGTGGTCCTGACTGCGGCGTTGTCGGTGTACAACAGCGGCACCTACTGCAACAGCCGCATGCTGCTGGGCATGGCCGAACAGGGCGATGCGCCGAAAAGCCTGGCGAAGATCGACAAACGTGGCGTGCCCGTGCGTTCGATCCTGGCATCGGCCGCCGTGACCCTGATCGCGGTGCTGCTGAACTATCTGATTCCGCACAGCGCGCTGGAACTGCTGATGTCGCTGGTGGTGGCCACCCTGGTGATCAACTGGGCGATGATCAGCTACTCGCACTTCAAGTTCCGCCAGCACATGAACAAAACCAAACAGACGCCGCTGTTCAAGGCCCTGTGGTACCCGTACGGCAACTACATCTGCCTGGCGTTCGTGGTGTTCATTCTCGGTGTGATGCTGTTGATTCCGGGGATCCAGACATCGGTGTATGCGATTCCGGTATGGCTCGTGTTCATGTGGGTCTGCTACGGCATCAAGAACAAGCGCAGTGCACAACATGCGTTGCAGGCGGCAGTGAAGTAACTCCGCGCGAAAACAACAAACCCGGCCATGCGCCGGGTTTGTTGTTTTCAGGCTTCACACAAATCCCCGGTGGGAGCGGGCTTGCTCGCGAATGCGGTGTGTCAGCTAAGTAAATGGTGACTGACACTCCCTCTTCGCGAGCAAGCCCGCTCCCACAAGGACCGCGTCTGCCCAGTCTATTCAAGGTATCCTGCACCCTCTGAATACGGACGCTTTTCCATGCTGGTGATTTCCAACAACGTGCATCTGCCGGATGCCGAGATCGAGTTGACGGCCATTCGCGCCCAGGGCGCGGGCGGGCAGAACGTCAACAAGGTGTCGAGCGCGGTGCACCTGCGTTTCGACATTCCGGCGTCGTCCTTGCCCGAGTTCTACAAGGAGCGGTTGCTGGCGTTGCGCGACAGCCGCATCACCAGCGACGGTGTGTTGATCATCAAGGCCCAGCAGTACCGGACGCAGGAGCAGAACCGCGCCGATGCGCTGTTGCGCCTGACCGAGTTGATCCAGAGCGCCACCAAAGTCGAGAAAAAGCGCCGTCCGACCAAACCAACCCTCGGCTCCAAGACCCGTCGTCTCGAATCCAAGAGCAAGCGCGGCAACATCAAGGCCGGGCGCGGCAAGGTCGACTTCTAGCGGGCTTCCCGCGCCTCGCGTTGCTTCGGTGCCTGCCGGTACAAGTAAAGGCTCAGTATCAATCCGCTCAATGCGGCGAGGGCGGCAAACAGGAAGATCGAAGCGAAACCGAACCCGGCCGCAATGGCCCCGGCCAGCGGCCCGGTGATCCCCAGCGACAAATCGATGAACAGCGAATAGGCGCCGACGGCTGCGCCACGGCTGGAGGCCGGCACCAGATTCACCGCTTCCACGCCCAGCGCCGGGAACACCAGCGAGAAGCCGAAGCCGCTCAGCGCCGCACCCGCCAGTGCCCAGTGCGCATCCGGTGCCAGCCACAGCAGCAATAACCCCAGGGTTTCCACCGACAGGCAGGCAATGGCGACGCGAAAGCCGCCGAGACGGTTGATCAGGTTGCCGAACAGCAGGCGCGCGCCGATGAAGCTGGCGCCGAACAGGCTCAGGCACAGCACCGCGTTGTCCCAGTGTTGCGTGGCGTAATACAGGGTAATGAAGGTGGCGATGGTGCCAAAGCCGATGGAGCCCAGGGCCAGGCCACAGCCGTGGGGGAAGACACGCCCGAGCACATGCATGAACGGCAGGCGCTCACCGGCAACGATCGGCGCGGCGGTTTTCGGCCAGGCCAGCAGCAGGCCGAGCACGGCCAGCAGCACAATGCTCACGCCCATGCTCCATAAACCCAGTTGGTGCACGATAAACACACCCAAGGGCGCGCCGACGGCCAGTGCGCCGTAGCTGGCGATACCGTTCCAGGAAATGACCTTGGCCGTGTTCGCCGCGCCGACCCGGCCGATGCCCCAGCCAATCGAGCCCGAGCCCACCAGGCTTTCCGCGCTGCCGAGAACCAGACGACCGATCAACAGGCTGATCAGGCTCAAGGTCGGGAGGCTCTGGGTCCAGGCCGAGATCAACATGAACACGCCACTCAGGCCGCAACCGGCCAGGCCATACATCACCGCCAGTTTGCTGCCCTTGTTGTCGATGATCTTCCCGGCATAGGGGCGGCTGAGCAGGGTGGCTAGGTATTGCACGCTGATCACCAGGCCCGCGATCACCGCGCCGAAGCCCAGGTCGCTGTGGACGTAGCCGGGCAAAACGGCCAGGGGGATGCCGATGTTCAGGTAGCCGATGAAGGTGAAAAGGACGATGGAAACGACTTGCAGCGTGACCGCCAGGGGGCGCTGGTTTTCAGGCATGGGTAAAGGTCCACGGTAAAGCAGGATAGATAGGCTGCTTATGATAGCGGTGTGGACGGTCGTTGGTTGTGAAAAAGTAAAACTATTTGCCCGGCGGTGTCATTCAGCTTTGACGGGAGCAACCAGTTGCGTAGTGACCAGGGCGGCCAGCGCATTTTCCTGGGTGCCGAAGCGGGTGAGCAAGGCGGCTTGTTTCTCGGGGGAGAGGCGATTCCAGATCTCGATCATTTTCTCGGCGGTGCCAATCAGGACGCTGGCCTGCTTTTGATCAAAGGTTTCGCTGAGTTCATCGGTCATGGACAGGGTTCTCGTTTCAGGCAGTGTGGAAAGCGCATGGTAGCGCTTTCCACACGGTCTGTACGGCGGGTGTTTCAGTCTTCGCTGTCAGCCTGGCGGCGGTCAGTGGCTTCTTTCGGCTCGGGCTGTTGGGCGCCGGCTTGCTGCGTGGTCGTCTGCTCAGGTACGTGCAGGCTTGGGAAGGGGAGATTAGGAATCTCGTGCATGGTTGCGCTCCTCGCTAAGTCTGTTGATAGATCTGGTAGATCCGCGCTTTGAAAAAGCCTGGGCAGGATACAGCACTGAAAATGACAAACGGACTTTTATATCCATTTGTTTCGACGGATGGGATTGTAAAGACAGGTCTAGAGGGGGCAACACACTGCAAATGTGGGAGCGGGCTTGCTCGCGAAAGCGGTGTGTCAGTCGACATTTGCATCGTCTGACACACGGCTTTCGCGAGCAAGCCCGCTCCCACAGGGGGGGTTACTTGCAGACTTTGGCAATCGCCTCGGCCAGCAGATCCAGGCGCGTGGCATCAATCCCCGCCACGTTGGCGCGGCCGGAGTTGACCATGTACACGCTGTGATGATCCCGCAGGTTCTTCACTTGCTCTGGCGACAGGCCTGTGTAGGAAAACATCCCGCGTTGCACGCCAATGTGCGCAAACCGCTCGCGCAAACCGTGAGGCTCCAGTGCTTCCACCAGACCGCTGCGCAGTTGGGCGATACGCAGGCGCATGCCTTCCACTTCGTCAGCCCAGAGATTTTTCAACTCCGGGTCGCCGAGGATGGTCGCGACCACGGCCGCACCGTGATCCGGCGGTGTCGACCACAGGTTGCGGGCGATGTTGGCCAGCTGGCTGCGGATATCGGTGAGCTTGTCGGCGCTTTTCGCACAGACAATCAGCGCGCCGGTGCGGTCGCGGTACAGGCCGAAGTTCTTCGAGCAAGAGCTGGTGATCAGCAGTTCCGGCAACTCGGCGGCGAACAGCCGGGTCGACCAGGCATCCTGCTCCAGGCCATCGCCGAATCCTTGATACGCGAAGTCGATCAGTGGCAGCAGTTCGCGCTTGCGTACTACCTCCAGCACCCGCTGCCAGTCATCCTGGGACAGGTCGAAACCGGTCGGGTTGTGGCAGCAGGCATGCAGCAACACCACGTCACCCTTGGGCGCTTCGTTGAGCACTGCCAGCATGCCATCGACATCCAGTCGGTTGTCGCTGCCGACGTAGGGGTAATGGCTGACCTTGACCTTGGCGGCCGCGAAAATGCTTTCGTGGATCGGCCAGGTCGGGTTGCTCAACCAGACACCGCGCCCCGGCAGGCACTGGGCGATGAAGTCAGCGCTCAGGCGCAAGGCCCCGGTGCCGCCAGGAGTCTGGGTGGCGCCGGCGCGTTGTGCGCTGATCAGCTTCGAATCGGCGCCCAGCACCAGCTCATTGATCGCCTTGCCAAACGCCGGCTCGCCGTGCCCACCGATGTAGGTCTTGGTGGACTGATGGTCCACCAGGCGCTGTTCGGCAAGCTTCACCGACTCGAGAATCGGCGTCAGGCCCTGGGCGTCTTTATAGACACCCACGCCCAAATCGAACTTGCGCGGGTTCGGGTCCTGCGCGTAGGCCTCCATCAGGCCCAGAATCGGGTCGCCAGGCACTCGACCGATGGCGTCGAAGTGCATTACTTGCGCCCCTCGGCGTCCTTCGCTACTTCGTCAGTGCGCGCGGCCATGATGAAGTCGTTGCGGTGCAGGCCCTTGATCGAGTGGCTCCACCAGGTCACGGTCACTTTGCCCCACTCGGTCAGCAGGCCCGGGTGATGGCCTTCAGCCTCGGAGATTTCACCGACGGCGTTGGTGAAGGCCAGTGCATGTTTGAAGTTCTTGAACAGGAAGACCTTTTCCAGCTGCATGATGCTGTCACGTACTTCGATGTTCCAGTCCGGGATCTGCTTGATCAGGATCGGCAGTTCTTCGTCGCTGACTTGTGGGGCGTCGGCGCGGCAGGCTTCGCAATGGGCTTGGTTCAAGGTGGACATGGTGTGTTTCCTGTAATCGAGTGTTTTTATATCGGTCGACAGTGCCGTCACGCTAAACCAAAGCGACGGTGACTGACAGACTCACTTGTCAGCAAAAGTCGCGGTTCACGCGGCCTTTGGGGGAAATTTCGGTGTGTGCAGACCCATCTGCATCGCTTGCTTGACCATACCCATGATGTCTTCGTGGGCCAGGTCGAACAGGCGCTTGAGGTTCGGCAGAACGAAATACAGGGGTTGCAGGATGTCGATGCGATAAGGCGTGCGCATGCATTCCAGCGGGTCGAAGGCTTGGTGTTCAGGCTCGTTCGACAGGCTGTAGACGGTCTCTTTCGGTGAGGACAGGATGCCGCCGCCGTAGATGCGCTGGCCTTGCGGGGTGTCGAGCAGGCCGAACTCGATGGTCATCCAGTACAGGCGCGCCAGGTACACGCGTTCTTCCTTGGACGCCTTGAGGCCGAGCTTGCCGTAGGTGTGGGTGAATTCAGCGAACCAGGGGTTGGTCAGCAGCGGGCAGTGACCGAAGATCTCGTGGAAAATGTCCGGCTCCTGCAAGTAATCAAGCTCTTCGCGGGTACGAATGAAGGTCGCCACCGGAAACTGCTTGCTGGCCAGCAATTCGAAAAAGGTCTGGAAGGGAATCAGTGCGGGAACCCGGGCAACCTGCCAGCCGGTGGTTTCACCGAGGACCTTGTTGATTTCGCCGAGTTGAGGAATGCGGTCGTGGGGCAGACCGAGTTTTTCGATACCGTCCAGGTACTCCTGGCACGCACGCCCTTCGATCACTTTCAGTTGGCGAGTGATCAGCGTGTTCCACACCGCGTGTTCTTCGGCGGGGTAGTCGATAAAACCTTGCGCATCGGGCTCGCGAGCCACGTATTGCGTCTGCTTCATACTGCTCTCCTGCTAGGGGATTTCGTTCTTGTTATGTACTGCTATGGACCTAGAAATACCCCAAGGATTGCACTGTTGCAGCAGGTGATCGGCGTCACGCGTAGGAAAATCCATCGATATTCGTAAAGTTTTCGTTACGAAGTGGTCGTGGCCGCGCAGATATTGAGATTTCTCGGTTTGAAAAACGCTTTGCCTGTCACATAATCTTGACGACTATCTGAGCGCCTCGAAAGAAAAATGCGATCGAGCGCGCACCGCAATACCCCTGTGGGAGCGGGCTTGCTCGCGAAAGCGGTCTGTCTGATACATCAATGTTGGCTATGCCGACGCCTTCGCGAGCAAGCCCGCTCCCACAGGTTGCGCGCCAGGCGTCACAACCTCAATCACTGCTTTTTCAGGCCTTTTTCATGCGTATCAAAGTCCACTGCCAGAACCGCATCGGCATCCTGCGCGACATTCTCAACCTGCTGGTGGAGTACGGGATCAACGTGGCCCGCGGCGAGGTGGGCGGTGAGCATGGCAACGCCATCTACCTGCATTGCCCGAACCTGATCAACATTCAGTTCCAGGCCTTGCGTCCGAAATTCGAAGCGATTGCCGGGGTCTTCGGTGTCAAGCGTGTAGGGCTGATGCCCAGCGAGCGTCGGCACATGGAGCTCAATGCCCTGCTCGGAGCGCTGGAGTTTCCGGTGCTGTCGATCGACATGGGCGGTTCCATCGTCGCGGCCAACCGGGCAGCGGCGCAGTTGCTGGGTGTACGGGTCGACGAGGTGCCGGGTATTCCCCTGTCGCGCTACGCCGAAGACTTCGATTTGCCGGAACTGGTGCGCGCCAACAAATCGCGAATCAACGGGCTGCGGGTCAAGGTCAAGGGTGACGTGTTCCTGGCCGACATCGCGCCGTTGCAGTCGGAGCACGACGACAGCGAGGCCATGGCCGGTGCCGTGCTGACGCTGCACCGCGCCGACCGGGTGGGAGAGCGCATCTATAACGTGCGCAAGCAGGAATTGCGTGGCTTCGACAGCATCTTCCAGAGCTCGAAAGTGATGGCCGCGGTGGTGCGCGAAGCACGGCGCATGGCACCGCTGGATGCGCCGCTATTGATAGAAGGCGAAACCGGTACCGGCAAAGAGTTGCTGGCGCGGGCCTGCCACCTGGCCAGTCCGCGCGGGCAGTCGCCGTTGATGGCGCTCAATTGTGCCGGGCTGCCGGAGTCCATGGCCGAGACGGAATTGTTCGGTTATGGCCCCGGTGCCTTTGAAGGGGCGCGGGCCGAAGGCAAGCTCGGGCTGTTGGAACTGACGGCGGGCGGTACGCTGTTTCTCGATGGCGTTGGGGAAATGAGCCCGCGCTTGCAGGTGAAATTGCTGCGCTTTTTGCAGGACGGCTGCTTCCGTCGTGTCGGCAGCGACGAGGAGGTTTACCTCGACGTGCGAGTGATCTGCGCGACCCAGGTCGACCTGTCCGAATTGTGCGCGCGCGGCGAATTCCGCCAGGACCTCTATCACCGCTTGAACGTGTTGTCGCTGCACATCCCGCCGCTGCGCGAATGCCTCGACGGTTTGACGCCGCTGGTGGAGCACTTCCTTGATCAGGCCAGTCGGCAGATCGGTTGCCCGTTGCCCAAGCTCGCCCCGGCGGCCATGGAGCGGCTCAGCCACTACCATTGGCCGGGCAACGTGCGGCAACTGGAGAACGTGCTGTTCCAGGCGGTTTCCCTGTGCGACGGCGGCATGGTCAAGGCCGAGCATATTCGCCTGCCGGATTATGGCGTGCGTCAGCCCCTTGGCGATTTTTCGCTGGAGGGTGGGCTGGACGAGATTGTCGGGCGTTTCGAAAAGGCGGTGCTGGAACGGTTGTATTCCGAGCATCCGAGCAGTCGGCAGCTGGGTAAGCGGTTGGGGGTTTCGCATACCACCATTGCCAACAAGTTGCGTGAGTATGAGGTGGGCAAGAACGAGTCCTGACTCAAGCTTGCTGTGTTTGTGCCGGCCTCTTCGCGAGCAAGCCCGCTCCCACAGGTTTTGTGAACGCCGCAGATCACTGTGGGAGCGGGCTTGCCCGCGAAGGCGACAGATCAGTCACTCAAGAGGCCGGCACTTGCCACCCACCGGCATGACACCGCCGGTTTTTCGTCTTTGACACAAATCACCAATCCCCTTTGATCTCCTCAAGTCCCCTGTTTGCCGGGCCTCGCGCCGCCAAAAACAAGTTGGTCTGCAAATTGCTTATGGCTCAGCAACACAGCAGTGGGCGGCAAACGTCCGGCAGGCAGAGGAAAGAGTGTGGACAAGTACCTTTATGTGGCAATGACCGGCGCCAGCCAGAATGCACTGGCGCAAAAGGCGCATGCCAACAACCTCGCGAACATCTCCACCAACGGCTTCCAGAAAGACCTGGAGCAGGCCCGTTCGATGCCGGTGTTCGGTGACAGCTTTCCGGCGCGTGCGTTTGCCATGTCCGAACGCCCGGCCACGGATTTCTCCCCGGGTTCACTGGTGGAAACCGGCCGGGACCTGGACGTTGCCGTGCAGGGCGGCGGCTGGATTGCCGTACAGAATCCCGATGGTGGTGAAAGCTACGTGCGCACCGGCAGCCTGAATGTTGACGCCCTGGGCGTTCTGCGTGCCGGCAACGGTATGCCGGTCATGGGCAATGGCGGGCCGATTGCCGTGCCGCCGGAGCAGCAGATCGAAGTCGGCGAGGACGGCACCATCAGCATCCGCGCGATGGGCGAAGGTCCCCGGGTGATGGCTGAAGTGGACCGCATCAAACTGGTCAACCCGGACCTGAAGAACATGACCAAGGGCCTGGATGGTTCGATCCACACCAAGGACGGCCAGCCGGCGCAGGCCGATGCCGGCGTCAAGCTGGTGTCCGGGTTCCTCGAGTCGAGCAACGTCAATGCCGTGGAAGAGATGACCTCGGTACTGGCCTTGTCCAAGCAGTTCGAGCTGCACATCAAGATGATGAACACCGCCAAAGACGATGACCAGGCCATGGCTCGGGTCTTGCAGATCAGCTAATTACCAGAACGTCGCGCCGTAAAACAGGCGCACGAGGAGAATCGAATGCTTCCGGCTCTATGGGTTGCCAAAACAGGCCTGTCCGCCCAGGACACCAACCTGACCACCATTTCCAACAACCTGGCGAACGTGTCGACCACGGGTTTCAAACGTGACCGCGCCGAGTTCCAGGACCTGCTCTACCAGATCAAGCGTCAGCCAGGCGCCCAGTCGACCCAGGACAGCGAACTGCCGTCGGGTCTGCAACTGGGTACCGGTGTGCGCATCGTCGGCACCCAGAAGAACTTCACCGCCGGCAGCCTGCAAACCACCGAGCAGCCACTGGACATGGCCATCGACGGTCGCGGTTTCTTCCAGATCCTGCAACCGGACGGCACCACGTCCTACACCCGTGACGGCACCTTCCACCTGGACTCCAACGGCCAGATCGTCAACGCCAGCGGCTTTGCCCTGGAGCCGGCGATTGTCATTCCGAACGATGCGCAGACCTTCACTGTCGGCCGCGACGGCACCGTGTCCATCACCGTTGCCGGCAACCCGGCTGCCCAGGTGATCGGCAACCTGCAGACCGCCGACTTCATCAACCCGGCCGGCCTGCAGGCAGTGGGCAACAACCTGTTCCTGGAAACCGCCGCCAGTGGTGCGCCGCAAGTCGGCACACCGGGCCTGAACGGTTTCGGCACCACGCTGCAGAACACCCTGGAAACGTCCAACGTCAGCACCGTTGAGGAGATGGTCAACATGATCACCACCCAGCGCGCCTACGAGATGAACTCCAAGGTGATCTCCACCGCCGACCAGATGCTCTCGTTCGTAACGCAGAACCTGTAATCAAGTCTATGTGGCGGCCTTGAGGCTGCCTGCAACACCGTGAGGTAGGGTCATGAATCGCTATGTATCTGTTCTGGCACTGAGTGGGATCGCCGCGCTCGCAGGTTGCGTGCCTGCGACGCCCAAACCCAATGACCCTTACTACGCCCCGGTGTTGCCGCGCACGCCGTTGCCGGCGGCCGCCAACAACGGCTCGATCTATCAGGCCGGTTTCGAACAGAACCTCTACAGCGACCGCAAGGCGTTCCGGGTTGGTGACGTCATCACCATCACCCTGAACGAAAGGACCCAGGCCAGCAAAAACGCCAACTCGCAAATTGGCAAGAACAGCAAGGCCAACATCGGCCTGAGTTCGCTGTTCGGCAGCAGCGCCACCACCAACAACCCGTTCGGCGATGGCGACCTGAGCCTGAGTGCCAGCTACGAAGGTGACCGCGCGACCAAGGGCGACAGCAAGGCGGCGCAGGGCAATACCCTGACCGGCTCGATCACCGTGACCGTTGCCGATGTGTTGCCCAACGGCATCATCGCGGTGCGCGGCGAGAAATGGATGACGCTTAACACCGGCGATGAGCTGGTGCGGATCGCCGGCCTGGTTCGCGCCGATGACATCTCGACCGATAACACCGTGTCGTCGACCCGTGTCGCCGATGCGCGCATCACCTACTCGGGTACCGGTTCGTTTGCCGATGCGAGTCAGCCAGGCTGGTTCGACCGTTTCTTCCTCAGCCCGCTGTTCCCTTTCTAGGTGGCTTTCCAGTTGAGCATGTTGAACTTCAAACACCTTATGGTGGCCGCCCTGATGCTGTCGGCAGCCTTCAATGCTCAAGCCGAGCGCCTCAAGGACATCGCCAGCATTTCCGGCGTGCGTTCCAACCAGTTGATCGGCTACGGCCTGGTGGTCGGACTTAACGGCACCGGCGACCAGACGACGCAGACCCCGTTCACCCTGCAGACCTTCAACAACATGCTCTCGCAGTTCGGCATCAAGGTGCCGCCGGGTTCGGGCAACGTGCAGCTGAAGAACGTGGCGGCCGTGTCGATCAGCGCCGACCTGCCGGCGTTCGCCAAGCCGGGTCAGCAGGTCGACATCACTGTTTCGTCCATCGGCAACTCCAAGAGCTTGCGCGGCGGCACTTTGCTGCTGACGCCACTCAAGGGGATCGACGGCAACGTCTATGCGGTGGCCCAGGGCAACCTGGTGGTCGGCGGTTTCGATGCGGAAGGGCGCGACGGCTCGAAGATCACCGTCAACGTTCCGTCGGCCGGGCGCATCCCCGGTGGTGCATCGGTGGAGCGCGCGGTGCCGAGCGGTTTCAACCAGGGCAACAGCCTGACGCTGAACCTCAACCGTTCCGACTTCACGACGGCCAAGCGCATCGTCGACAAGATCAACAACATGCTCGGCCCCGGCGTGGCCCAGGCCATCGACGGCGGTTCGATTCGCGTCACCGCGCCGCTCGATCCAAGCCAGCGGGTCGACTACCTGTCGATCCTGGAAAACCTCGAGATCGATCCGGGCCAGGCGGTGGCGAAAGTCATCATCAACTCCCGTACCGGCACCATAGTGATCGGCCAGAACGTCAAGGTTTCTCCGGCCGCCGTGACCCACGGCAGCCTGACCGTGACCATCACCGAAGACCCGATCGTCAGTCAGCCCGGCCCTCTGTCCAACGGCACGACGGCGGTGGTGCCGCGTTCGAAGGTCAATGCCCAGCAGGAAGCCAAGCCGATGTTCAAGTTCGGCCCTGGCACCACCCTCGACGAGATCGTGCGGGCAGTGAATCAGGTCGGCGCGGCACCGGGTGACCTGATGGCCATCCTCGAAGCGCTGAAGCAGGCCGGCGCCCTGCAAGCCGACCTGATCGTGATCTGAGGACGGCCATCGTGGATATGCGCAAGAGCGGTCTGGTCAGCAGCAGCGATTCGGGTTCCTACTCGGACCTCAATCGTCTGAATCAGCTCAAGGTCGGCGACAAGAACAGCGACGGCAACCTGCGCAAGGTGGCGCAGGAGTTCGAGTCGCTGTTTCTCGGGGAAATGCTCAAGTCCATGCGTTCGGCCACTGACGCGTTGGGCCAGGACAATCCGATGAACACCCCGGCAGCCAAGCAATATCAGGAAATGTACGACCAGCAACTGGCCGTTTCCATGTCCCGCGAGGGCGGTGGTATCGGCCTGGCTGACGTGCTGATGCGCCAGATGTCGAAGAATAAACCGCTGGCGCCGGGTGAGGCCGCCGCCGCGTCTCTGGCCAGGCAAGAGACCGCGAAAGCCGCCGTGCAAACGCCGGTGGCGGCCGGCACAACGGCAATCAACGGACCGCTGTCGCGGGTCAATGGCCAGCGTCCATTGTGGGCTTCGCGCTCGGTCCATGCGCCGCAAGAGGCGGGTGAGGGTGGTCATCGCAATGACATGGCGCTGATCAATCAGCGACGCCTGGCATTGCCGCCGAAGCTGGCTGATCGTCTGTTGGCCGGGCTGGTGCCTTCGGCGACGCCCGCTGCCACGACGATCAACAAGACCCCGTTGCCTGAGCGCGCGACAAGCACCGGTACGGGACCGCTGTACAACGGTGACTGGCTGGCGACTGCGCAGCAATCCTCCTCGGGCGGCATGCAGATCTACGGTCGCGCCATGGCGCAGATTCCTCTGGCGCCAGCGAAGAAAGCCTTCGGTTCCGCCGACCAGTTCGTCAACACCATGTTGCCGATGGCCAGGGAAGCAGCGGCCCGCATTGGTGTCGATCCGCGTTACCTGGTGGCCCAGGCGGCCCTGGAAACCGGCTGGGGCAAGTCGGTCATGCGTGCTCAGGACGGCAGCAGCAGTCACAACCTGTTCGGCATCAAGGCCGGCAACAGTTGGCAGGGCAATTCGGCGCGAGCGATCACCAGCGAATTCCGAAACGGGCAGATGGTCAAGGAGACGGCCGAGTTCCGTTCCTACGACTCCTACAAGGACAGTTTCCATGACCTTGTGACTTTGCTGCAGACCAATAATCGCTATCAAGATGTCGTGAAGTCGGCCGATAACCCGGAACAGTTTGTACGCGAGTTGCAGAAGGCCGGTTACGCAACCGACCCGAACTACGCGAGCAAGATTTCGCAGATAGCCAAGCAGATGACGAGTTACCAGAACTACGCTGCGGCGGGCGTTTCCACTACGCCTTTATAGGCACAAGGTATAAGGTCTGAAACATGAGTTTGCTCAATATCGGGATGTCGGGGCTGAACGCCAGTCAAGTGTCGTTGGCGACTGTCGGCAACAACATTGCCAACGCCAACACGGCCGGCTACTCACGTCAGCAAACCATTCAGGGCAGTAATTCCTCGCACCTGAGCGGTGGCGTGTTTATCGGTAGCGGTACGACCCTGGCCGATGTGCGTCGGGTCTATAACGCTTATCTCGATAACCAACTGCAAACCAGCACCTCGCTGAGCAACGATGCCAATGCCTACCTTGATCAGGTGAATCCGCTCGACAAGCTCTTCTCCGACAAGACCACGGGGATCAGTGCGGTGTTGAGCAGCTTCTTCTCCTCGGTCCAGACATCCGCCGGTACACCGAGCGACACGGCCGCCCGGCAACTGCTGCTGACCAATGCGCAAACACTGAGTAATCGCTTCAACGCCCTGGCGTCGCAGATGACGCAACAGAACGAAGGGATCAACAGTCAGTTGACGACCTTGACCGGGCAGGTCAACCAACTGACGTCTTCGATTGCCTCGTTGAACCAGCAGATTTCCCAGGCCAGCACCTCGACAGGTAGTGGCCCGAGCAACTTGCTCGATGCGCGAAATGAAGCGGTTCGCTCACTCAATGAACTGGTCGGCGTCACGGTCCAGGAGCAAAACGGTAGTTACAACATCTCCCTGGGGAACGGCCAGACCCTGGTGTTGGGCAACACATCGAACACCCTTTCGACCGCCCGAACCGGGATCGACAAAAGCCAGCTGAATATTCAGGTCAACTCGCCGTCTTCAAACAGTGACATCACCTCTGTCATCAGCGGCGGCAAGATTGGCGGCCTGCTGCGTTATCGCGAAGACGTATTGGTGCCAGCGCAGAACGACCTGGGCCGCACAGCCCTGGTGATGGCCGACAAGATCAATAGTCAGTTGGGGCAAGGGCTGGATGCCAATGGCGAGTTTGGTGCTTCACTGTTTTCCAACATCAACAGTGCGACCGCGATCAGCCAGCGCAGCCTGGCGTCGTCGAACAACAGTACCGGCTCGGGCAATCTGAATGTCACGATCACCAATTCCAGTGCGCTGACTACCTTCGATTATTCGGTCACCTTTACCGCTGCCGACAAGTACACAGTCAAGCGTTCCGACGGCAAGGATATGGGCGCTTTCGACCTGTCGCCGGCAGCCGAAATCGATGGTTTCAAGCTTGATCTGAATGGCGGCGCCCTCCAGGCCGGCGACACGTTCAAGGTGACGCCGACCCGCAACGCCGCGAGTTCCATCACCACCCAGATGACCGACTCGAACAAGCTCGCGTTTGCCGGCCCGCTGGTTGCGACCGGCAGCACGAGCAATGGCGGAACCGGTGCATTGACCCCTCCGGCGCTGTCCACTCCGTTGGATATCTATGGCGGTGCCGATCTGGCCACCCTGCAGGCGGGCATCAAGGATTCCACGCCGGTGACGCTGGCCTTCAAGGAGGCGGCGGGCGGCAGTCAAGCCTATGAAGTATTCAACTCGAAAGGGCAGAGCATCGGCACGGGCACCATCGTCCCCGGCCAAAGCAATGTCCTGACCATCAATGTGCCGATGCTCGACGCCTCAGGCGCGCCGATCCCGGGCAAGTCGTTTTCTTTCAACACGACGGTCAGTGGCTCGCCGTCGAAGAATGACAAGTACGAAGTCGCGTTCAACGTCGACGGCAAGAAGGACAACAGCAACGCCAACCAACTGTTGGCGCTGCAAACCAAGGCGACGGTGGGTGTGACGGGCGGCAACGCCGGGATGAGCCTGACCACCTCCTACAGCCGTCTGGTCGAACAGGTGGGCGCCAAGGCCAGCCAGGCCCTGGGTGACAGCACCGCCAGTGGCGCGATTCTGTCCCGGGCCAAATCCGAAGTCGCGTCGGTGTCCCAGGTCAACCTGGACGATGAAGCCGCCGACCTGGTCAAGTTTCAGCAGTACTACACCGCGTCGTCGCAGATTATCAAGGCCGCGCAAGAAACGTTCAGCACGCTGATCAACAGTCTTTAAGGGAGTCTTCGACGATGCGAATTTCTACAGCCCAGTACTTTGAGACGAGTGCGGCCAAGTACCAGAACAACTTCTCCTCGATTGTGAAGACTCAGGAGCAGATCACTTCGGGCGTGCGTATTCAAAGTGCCGGTGATGATCCTGTGGGTGCTGCGCAGTTGCTGATGTTGCAGCAGCAGAAAGACCTGCTGGGGCAGTACAGCACTAATATGGGCAGTATCAAGAGTTCGCTGACGAACCAGGAAAGCGTGCTGGACAGCGTCAACACTGCGTTGCAGCGTGCTCGTGAGTTGGCGCTTCAGGCAGGTAATGGTGGTATCAGTGATGCCGATCGAAAATCCATCGGCAGCGAGATTGGCGAGATTGAAGCGCAAGTCCTGGGTTTGCTCAACAGTAAGGACTCGTCGGGCAACTACATGTTTGCAGGCTCGAAAACCTCTATACCGCCCTATGTGCGTAACAACGACGGCACCTATTCCTATCAGGGTGACGACACGCAATTGAGCCTGCAGGTGTCGGACACCTTGTCTATGGCCACCAACGATACCGGTAAAAGCATACTTGAGTCGGCGGTGAACTCGGGTCGCACCCAGGCGGTCCTCGATCCGTCGAAACCCAACGACGGTACCGTTTCCGTGTCTGCTGGCCTGGTGCAGTCGAATGCGGCCTACGTCAAGAAGTTCGCCGCGGGCGAGCCCTACGAACTGAAGTTTGTAGATAGCACCCATTACACCATCGCGGACAAGGACGGTAACGATGTCACCAGCGAGGTGTCTGGCAATGGCACCTTCGATTCGACTAAAGAGGGTGGGGCGACCATCAGCCTGCGAGGGGTGGAGTTCGACATCTCGTTGCGCCTCAAGGCTCCTGTGGATCCCGCTACCACGCTGCCAATGACCCCTGATGAAGAGGTCAAGGATCACATCTTTTCGCTGGGCACCAAGCCTGACAGCTTCAATGCATCCCGCTCACCGGGCAACGATTCGACGGCTCAGATCACCGGGTCTGGCGTCACTACCCAGGCCGACTACGTCAACGGGTTTCCCAACAGCGGGGTGGTGATCAAGTTCACCGATGCCAGCAATTATCAGGTCTATGCCCAGCCAATGGGCGCAGACAGCAAGGCAATCGGTGGGGGCGCAATGGCGGGTGGCTCGATCACGTTCGCAGGCGTGAAGCTTGATTTTACCGGTGCCCCGCAAGCGGACGATCAGTTCGTGGTGGGGGCCAGCAGCCACCAAACGCAAAGCGCCCTGGACACTTTGAGTCAGCTACGCCAGGCTTTGGAAACGCCAGCCGATGGCAATGATCTGGCACAGATCAAGCTCAAGGACTCGGTGAATTCGGCGATCAGTAACCTTTCCAATGCCAGTGAGCAGGTCGATATCGTTCGCGGGACAATCGGTGCGCGATTGAACGCCATTGATATCCAGAGCGCCGAAAACGTCAGCATGGGCCTGGCTAACACCAGTACTCAGTCGGCTATTGGTGATACGGATGTCGCAACGGCATCGATCGACCTGGCGTTCCAGCAATCGCTGTTGCAGGCCTCGCAACTGGCGTTTGTGAAAATTGCCCAGCTGAGCCTGTTCAACAAGCTTTGATCCCCTTCGATTGCCGGCATCCATGGTGCCGGCAGCGCCTCGCCTGTCCGTATTTTGCTTTTCGACTCACTCACTGGTGTATTTTTCGTCATCCTCCAGGCGGATGATCGCTTGTTTGTGGCTGGATGTTTTGCGCAAGGCACGCATAATGCGTGACCTGCGAGTCATGAAGTGCATCTTCACTGTATTGTGTCAAAAAGGATGGGCAGGGGGTCGCCCCTTGCCAGGCGTGTTTTCAGGGTTTCTGGAGCGTCTGTGCCGTATTTTTTTCGCTCGGTGAAATCCAGTATTGTCGTACCGCTCGGTCATGCGAGCGGTGATCTCCAGCTATCTAGTATTGGGAAGCCACAATGATTGGCATAAAAAGCATTGCCAGCTACGTGCCAGCGAGTGGGCTGGATAACTATGCGCAGGGTGCGAAGTTCGAGAAGGATGAAGAGTTCATCCTCGGGAAAATCGGTTCGGCGTTCCTGCCGCGCAAGGATGCTGATCAGGAAACCTCCGACCTGTGTGTCGAAGCGGCCAATGCGTTGTTCGCCAACAACCCTCAGCTCGACCGTCAATCCATCGACGTGCTGATCGTCGTCACCCAGAACGGCGACGAAGAGGGCCTGCCGCACACCTCGGCCATCGTCCAGGACAAGCTCGGCCTGTCGACCAATGTCGCCGCTTTCGACATCTCCCTGGGTTGCTCCGGTTACGTCTACGGCATCTATGCGATCAAGGGTTTCATGGAAGCTGCCGGGTTGAAGAATGGCCTGCTGATCACCGCAGACCCGTATTCGAAGATCGTCGACCCGGAAGACCGCAACACCACCATGCTGTTCGGCGATGCCGCCACCGCCACCTGGATGGGTGAAGATGCAGTCTGGCAGCTGGGCAAGGCCAAGTTCGGCACCGACGGCTCCGGCGCTCCGCATCTGAAGGTGACCGACGGCGTGTTCTTCATGAACGGACGCCAGGTGTTCAACTTCGCCTTGCTCAAGGTACCGGCGCATTTGCATGAATTGCTCAATCAGTCAGGTCTCACGTCCCAGGACATCGATGCCTTCTGCATTCACCAGGGCAGTGCGGCCATCGTCGACGCAGTGGCGCGCCGCTTTGAAAACGAGCCGGAGAAGTTCATCAAGGACATGGTCGAGACCGGTAACACCGTGTCGTCGAGCATTCCGTTGCTGCTGGAAAAGCACATGTTCGACTCCAGCTGGAAACGTGTAGCGATCAGTGGTTTCGGCGTAGGCCTGTCCTGGGGCTCGGCGCTGATCCATCGCACCTGACGCGCCAGTTTAATAACGCCAAAAAAACGCCCATGGCCGCAAGGTCATGGGCGTTTTTGCATTCTGGGGTGTGCAACTAAGGCCTTGAAACGCAAGGGGTGGCAAGGTGCTAGTAAAAAAAATCAAAAAACCCCTCAAGCAACCTGCTTTCACGACGATAACTATTACGAAGGTTCTCTAGGCCATACCCGGCGGTTGCCAGGGCCGGAAGCCGCAGCACCCAACCAACGAGGAATTCGTCATGTCGTTAACCGTTAATACCAACATCACCTCTCTTTCGGTTCAGAAAAACCTGAACAAGGCTTCCGATGCTCTGGGCACCACGATGGGACGCCTGTCTTCCGGCCTGAAAATCAACAGCGCCAAAGACGACGCAGCCGGCCTGCAGATCTCCAACCGTCTGACCACTCAGATCAAAGGCCTGGGTGTTGCGGTCAAGAACGCTAACGACGGTATCTCCATCGCGCAAACCGCTGAAGGCGCCATGGCGACCTCCGGTAACATCATGCAGCGTATGCGTGAACTGGCCTTGCAATCGGCCAACGGTTCGAACAGCGATGACGACCGTACTTCCATGCAGCAGGAATTCACCGCGCTGTCGGGCGAACTGACCCGTATCGCCAACACCACCACCTTCGGTGGTCGTAACCTGCTGGACGGCTCGTTCTCCGGCAGCACCTTCCAGGTGGGCGCGAACTCCAACGAAAGCATTTCGTTTGGTATGAAAGATGTTAGCTCGACTGCCATGAAGGGTAGCTACAACGAAGCCAGCGTGGCTGGTGGCCTGGCGACCCTGCAAGCAGGCGTAACTGGTGCAGCCGGCAAGTTCGGTACCAACAACGCAGGCAGCACTTCAGCAACTACAGTGGGTATCGCCGGTGCAGGCGTATTCGACAAGCCAACCATTGGTGGCGGTGCTGATAGCCTGGTCCTTAACGTCGGTACTACCACTACCACTATCACCACAGCAGCCACTGACACGCTGACCGATGTTGTCAACAAGATCAATCTGAAAACCGCTGACACTGGCGTAACCGCCAGCATCGACAGCGCCACTGGCGCGCTGAAGCTCGATGGTACTCAGGCCTTCACCATTGACTCCACTACCACTGACGCCTTGAGCACCACGCTGGGTCTTGCAGAAGGTGGTGGTGCGCAGCTGTCCAAAACCGGTACCGCGAACCTGCGCGATGGCACAGTGGCTAACAACGGTACACTGATCCTGGGTTCGACAAGTATTGCTCTGGCAAATACTGACACCCTCTCTAATGTTATTGACAAGGTTAACGCTCAAAGTGGTACCACTGGCGTCAGCGCATCGGTTGATAGCGCTACCGGTCAACTGAAATTGAACTCCGCTGCTGGTTTCCAGGTTGGCGGTACTGCTCTCGCCGATCTGGGTCTGACGGCAGGTAATGTAGCAATCGCACCTCAGACCACTGGCCTGGCTGCAGCTGCCGAGATCGATATCAACGGCACTATTTTCAACTTCGCTGCAGGCGATGACCTGGACGCTGTTGTCGACAACATCAACAACAATGGTGCGGGCGCTGTTGGCTCGGGTACTGCTCTGACCGGCGTTACAGCCAAGAACGACAACGGTCGTCTGGTACTGACTTCGGCCAACAGCAAGGACATCAAGTTGGACAATGGGACTGGCTTGACCGGTCCTGGCGCACTGTCTGCATTGGGTCTGAATGCCGGTACCACCAAGGCTGGCCTGCAGGCTGACACTTCGGTGACCCTGAACGGTGTTGAAGTCAAGTTCAAGAAGGGTGCCGATATGGACAGTATCGCAGCCAGCATCAATGCCGCCAGCACCGGTGTAACTGCCAGCAAAGTAACTACTAACGGCACCAGCAGTCTGTCCCTGTTCGCAGACCAGAACATCACCATCGCCGATGGTAGCGACGGTAGCGGTCTGAAGGCATTGGGTCTGGCTGCTGGCACCACTGCTGCTGTGACAATGGAAAGCACCGTCGCCAACCTGAGCATCCTGGACGGCGCCAGCGCTCAACAGGCCATTCAGGTACTGGACGGTGCCATGCAGGAACTGGACTCCCAGCGCTCGCAACTGGGTGCCGTGCAAAACCGTTTCGACAGCACCGTAGCCAACCTGCAATCGATCTCGGAAAACTCCACCGCGGCCCGTAGCCGTGTGCAGGACGCTGACTTCGCGTCTGAAACCGCTGAGCTGAGCAAGCAACAAACTCTGCAACAGGCGTCCACCGCGATCCTGTCCCAGGCCAACCAACTGTCGTCCTCGGTACTGAAGCTGCTTGGGTAATTCCGGCGCCAGGTGAATGACGGAAGGGCACGGCAACGTGCTCTTCCGTTTTTTTGATTGTGAGGGATCATCACCATGGACATGAGTGTAAAGCTGAGCCTGTCTTATCCTGCGGTTGCTGCTGCCGGCAAGACCCAGGATGTTGCGCCTTCCCTGAGCGTCGAGAAGGACAAAGAACCTCAGCGGCCCGAGCTGGAAAATGCGGTCAAGAATATCCAGGACTTTGTACAGTCCACACGGCGTCAACTGAATTTTTCGATCGATGATTCGACCGGTCTGGTCGTGGTCAAGGTCATTGCCACGGACAGTGGCGAACTGATACGGCAGCTTCCATCGGAAGCGGCGTTGAAGCTGGCGCAGAGTTTGAGTGATGCGAGCAGCCTGTTGTTTGATGACAAGGCTTGAAACTGGCACGGGTTTTGTTGCAGTTGGCGCTTGACGTCTGGTTCGTCAAAAAAGCGGCAACCGCCTAGAAAAGGAGAGAAGCGATGGCGAGTTCAACGGTAAGTGGTATTGGCTCGGGGGTCGATACACAGTCGATCGTCAAAGCTTTGATTGCTGCGGAAAAGGCCCCAAAGCAGACACAGATCACTGCCCAGCAGGCGACGACAACCACGCAAATTTCCGCCGTTGGCAGCATCAAAAACGCGCTGGATACCTACCGTTCTGCCATTGCCAAATTAAACACGGCATCCGCCTTCACTGGGTTGTCGGGTACATCCTCCGATGAAAAGGTCGTCAAGACCACGGTGAATGCCACGGCCTCTGCTGGCAAATATGCGTTGGAAGTGACGCAACTGGCGACGTCCTCCAAGGTCTCATCAGATATTTTCTTGGGGGGGGCATCAGCGACCGTCAACAGCAGCTCCGAATCACAAACGCTGAAAATTTCTCAGTCGGGCACTGATTACAACGTCAGCATTGCTGCCGGGGCGACCCTGCAACAGACGCGGGACGCCATCAACACCCAGCTCAACTCCAAGGGCTTGAGCGCCAACATCATCACCGATGCCAAGGGCGCGCGCATGGTGATCAGTTCTTCGACCACCGGTGCCGGGACCGACATTACGTTGGGTGGTGATTCCGCACTCGCGGTCAATGCTACGGCGGGTCCTGCTGCGCAAAACGCTAAATACACCATCGACGACATCGCGCTGGAGTCGACCAGTAATACCGTTACATCGGCGATCAGTGGAGTCAATTTCGAATTGCTTACCGCGGGCAAGTCGACGATCACGGTTGGCGCCAATACCGATACCCTAAAGACCTCGGTACAGTCATTTGTCACTGCGTATAACGCCCTGATCACGGCTATCACTAGTCAAACAAAGGTGAGTGGGGTAGGGGATGCCACCAAAGGGGCTGCGCTGACAGGGGATGCCTCCATGCGTTCACTGATCACGTCGGTACGTAACGAGCTGGTGAAAAGTACCGGCTCCGGCAGTATGACCATGCTCTCGCAAATGGGCATCAATACCGTACAAACCACCGGTCTGCTCGAACTGGACAGTGCCAAGTGGGACAAGGCAGTTGCAAAAAACGCGGGAGAAATCGCCAAGGTCTTCACGGGCGATGATGGCTTGATCAAACGTATGACCAAGGCAACTGATGCCTATGCGGGGACGGCAGGTATCCTGGCCTCGCGAACCACCAGTCTGAACGATAAATTGACCGACTTGACCGATCAGCAGGAAGCGCTTGATCGGCGTATCGAATCGCTCACCACCACCCTTTCTGCCAAATACAACGCCATGGACACCCTGGTTGCCCAGCTCAACGCCACCAGTTCCAGCGTCATGACCACGCTCAATGCCATGAACAACCGCAAAGATGATTAATATTCAGGGCGTAGCCTGGTCGCGAGGTGCTCGGGGTTTGTCGGGATTAGGCGTTCGGGGTCTAAAGTTTTCTGTGACGGCGTCGACATAACAGCTAGGTGTCGATTCCAATTACTGTTTGAGCGTTGAATGAGGTAGAACCATGAATCCGATGAAAGCCCTTCGCCAGTATCAGAAGGTCAACTCCCATGCGCAGATTTCCGAGGCGAGTCCCCATCGTCTGGTGCAAATGCTGATGGAAGGCGGTCTCGATCGTATGGCCCAGGCCAAGGGTGCTCTGGGGCGTGGCGACATTGCGCAAAAGGGCCTGATGATCGGCAAGGCTGTCGACATCATCGGCGGGCTGCGCGAGGGCATCGATGCCGAAAGGGCCAAGGAAGATGAGTCCCTGCAGCAGCTTGATAGTCTCTACGCCTATATGATTCAGCGTTTGACCAACGCCAATGTGAAGAATGACCCGCAGATCATCGATGAAGTGATGGGGCTTTTGGTTACCGTCAAAAGCGGTTGGGATGCGATTGCCGATCAACAAGCCGTCTAGTTTTAGGATGACGCCATGAGTCAAGCACTGCAACGGATTGAACAAACCCGCGAAGCGCTCATTGATGCACTGGCGGAGCGTAACTGGGGGGCGATCGGTGAACTGGACGCGACCTGCCGCGAATGCGTCGACGAGGTGCTCAGTGAAGCGCCGATCGACGAAGACGCGGTGCGCAGCAATCTGGAAGGGTTGTTGGCGGTGTACAAAGATTTATTGACGGCAACGATGGGCGAGCGTCAGGCAATAGTCGATGAGATGTCGCAGATGAACCAAGCACAAAAGGCATCAAAGGTTTACCATCTGTTTGGATAATTAACCCCAAGTTAATCCAGACATGTGCGCCATAAATTTGACTGTGCACGGTTTTTTGACTTAACTAGTGGCTGGTTCCAGAATTCAGTCGTCTTCAGGCGTATCAGGCCTGCAAGCGTTTAGCTTGCCCCAGCATTTTGGGCATTGAGTTGACTAGGGAAGTTGCTATTGCATGTGGCGTGAAACCAAAATTCTGCTGATTGATGACGATAGCGTCCGCCGCCGCGACCTGGCGGTGATTTTAAATTTTCTCGGCGAAGAAAATTTACCCTGCGGTAGCCATGACTGGCAGCAGGCTGTCGGCTCTTTGTCGTCAAGTCGTGAAGTAATCTGTGTCCTGATCGGGACGGTCAATGCTCCTGGTGCACTTCTGGGCTTGCTAAAGACACTCTCGACCTGGGATGAGTTCCTTCCGGTTTTGTTAATGGGCGATAATTCTTCCATTGACCTGCCGGAAGACCAGCGTCGCCGGGTGCTTTCGACCCTCGAAATGCCGCCCAGCTACAGCAAGCTGCTCGACTCGCTGCACCGTGCCCAGGTCTATCGCGAGATGTACGACCAGGCCCGCGAGCGCGGTCGTCATCGCGAACCCAACCTTTTCCGCAGTCTTGTCGGCACCAGCCGGGCGATCCAGCACGTCCGCCAGATGATGCAGCAAGTCGCCGATACCGATGCCAGCGTGCTGATCCTCGGTGAGTCCGGCACCGGCAAGGAAGTGGTTGCGCGCAACCTGCATTACCATTCCAAGCGCCGCGAAGCGCCGTTCGTGCCGGTCAACTGCGGGGCGATCCCGGCCGAGTTGCTGGAAAGCGAATTGTTCGGTCATGAGAAGGGCGCCTTCACCGGGGCAATCACCAGCCGTGCCGGTCGATTCGAGCTGGCCAATGGCGGCACCCTGTTCCTCGATGAAATCGGTGACATGCCGCTGCCGATGCAGGTCAAGCTGCTGCGCGTATTGCAGGAGCGCACCTTCGAGCGCGTGGGTAGCAACAAGACCCAGAGCGTCGACGTGCGCATCATTGCCGCGACCCACAAGAATCTCGAAAGCATGATCGAGATTGGCACCTTCCGCGAAGACCTGTACTACCGCCTGAATGTGTTCCCGATCGAGATGGCGCCGCTGCGAGAGCGCGTCGAGGACATTCCGCTGCTGATGAACGAGCTGATCTCGCGCATGGAGCACGAGAAGCGCGGTTCGATCCGTTTCAACTCGGCGGCGATCATGTCGCTGTGCCGGCATGGCTGGCCGGGCAACGTCCGCGAACTGGCCAACCTGGTGGAGCGCATGGCGATCATGCATCCCTATGGCGTGATCGGTGTGGTCGAGTTGCCGAAGAAATTCCGCTACGTCGACGATGAAGACGAGCAAATGGTCGACAGCCTGCGCACCGATCTGGAAGAGCGCGTGGCCATCAATGGCCATACCCAGGACTTCACGGCCAGCGCCATGTTGCCGCCGGAGGGCCTGGACCTGAAGGACTACCTCGGTGGACTGGAGCAAGGGTTGATTCAGCAGGCGCTGGATGATGCCAACGGCATCGTGGCCCGCGCGGCCGAGCGTCTGCGTATTCGTCGTACCACGCTGGTGGAAAAGATGCGCAAGTACGGCATGAGTCGTCGTGATGGAGACGAACAGGCGGATGATTGACGCCTGTTTTTCAACCCATTCATTTATAAGAAGTTTTTTTTAGGCATGGGTATTGCTTTGTCCCTCGCAACGTTCCGTTTCACTGACGGTCAGCCAAGCGAGAGAGCACAATGCCCCTATCCGCCCAGATATCTCCTGCCTCAGATGCTTTTGGGGATGCTCCGCGGCAACCGTCGTCCGTAGAGCAGGCGAGCCGTCCGGGCCTTGAGCAGGCATTCGCGCTGTTCAATCAGATGTCCAGTCAGTTGACCGATTCCTACAGCATGCTTGAAGCCCGGGTCACCGAGCTCAAGGGTGAGCTGGCGGTGGTCAGCGCTCAGCGCATGCAGGAGCTGGCGGAAAAAGAACGCCTGGCCAACCGTCTGCAAAATCTCCTTGATCTGTTACCTGGCGGTGTCATCGTCATCGACGCCCAAGGCATCGTGCGCGAAGCCAATCCGGCGGCGTGCGAGTTGCTGGGCCTGCCGCTGGAAGGTGAATTGTGGCGCCACGTCATTGCCCGCTGTTTTGCGCCGCGCGAAGACGATGGCCATGAGGTCTCCCTCAAGGATGGCCGGCGTCTGTCGATCGCCACGCGCTCGCTGGACGCCGAGCCAGGCCAGTTGGTGTTGCTCAATGACCTGACTGAAACCCGCCATCTGCAGGATCAATTGGCTCGGCATGAGCGTCTGTCGTCGTTGGGGCGCATGGTCGCTTCCCTGGCTCATCAGATACGCACGCCGCTGTCCGCCGCGTTGCTGTACGCCAGTCATTTGACCGAGCAAGCGTTGCCGGTCGCTACCCAGCAGCGCTTTGCCGGGCGTCTCAAGGAGCGCCTGCACGAGCTCGAGCATCAGGTGCGCGACATGCTGGTGTTTGCTCGTGGCGAGTTGCCGCTGACCGACCGCGTAACCCCTGGCCAACTGATGCAATCGCTGCAGGCGGCCGCACTGACCCACGTGCAGGATCTGCCGATCCGCTGGCAGTGCGACAGTCATTCGGGGGAGTTGCTGTGCAATCGCGACACCCTGGTCGGCGCGATCCTCAACCTGATCGAAAACGCCATTCAGGCCGGTGCCGGTCAATTGCGCCTGAAGATTCACCTCTACACCCGCGGCAACACCCTGCGCCTGTGTGTCAGTGACAGCGGCTCAGGTATCGATGCCGCGGTTCTGGCGCGATTGGGCGAACCTTTTTTTACCACCAAAACCACCGGAACAGGTCTTGGCCTGACCGTGGTCAAGGCAGTGGCCCGTGCGCATCAGGGAGAATTGCAGCTGCGTTCGCGGCTCGGTCGCGGCACTTGCGCGCAGGTGATCCTGCCGCTGTTCAGCAACGCTCAGGGAGCGGAGTGACAGAGATGGGCATCAAGGTTCTGTTGGTCGAGGACGACCGCGCGTTGCGCGAGGCACTGGCTGATACGCTGTTGCTCGCGGGGCACGATTACAAGGCGGTGGGTTCGGCGCAAGAGGCACTGGCGGTTGTCGGCGGCGAGGCCTTCAGCCTGGTGATCAGCGACGTCAACATGCCAGGCATGGACGGCCACCAGTTGCTGGGCCTGCTGCGAGCGCGGCAGCCGCAGTTGCCGGTGTTGCTGATGACCGCTCACGGTGCGGTCGAGCGTGCGGTCGATGCGATGCGCCAGGGGGCGGCGGACTACCTGGTCAAGCCATTCGAACCCAAGGCGTTGCTTGATCTGGTGGCGCGCCATGCCCTGGGCAGTCTTGGCCTGGCCGAAGGAGAGGGACCGGTAGCGTTCGAGCCGGCCAGCGCGCAGTTGCTCGAGCTGGCGGCGCGGGTTGCGCGCAGTGATTCCACGGTGTTGATCTCGGGGGAGTCGGGCACGGGCAAGGAGGTGCTGGCGCGTTACATCCATCAGCATTCTCATCGGGCCAGTCAGCCGTTCATTGCGATCAACTGCGCCGCGATTCCGGACAACATGCTCGAAGCGACGTTGTTCGGTCACGAGAAGGGTTCCTTTACCGGCGCCATTGCGGCGCAAGCCGGCAAGTTCGAGCAGGCCGACGGCGGCACTCTTCTGCTCGACGAAATTTCCGAAATGCCCCTGGGGCTCCAGGCCAAATTGTTGCGCGTGCTGCAGGAGCGCGAGGTCGAGAGGGTGGGGGCGCGTAAACCGATCGCGCTGGATATTCGCGTGGTGGCGACCACCAACCGCGACCTGGCGGGTGAAGTGGCGGCGGGGCGCTTTCGCGAAGACCTCTATTATCGCCTGTCGGTGTTTCCGCTGGCCTGGCGTCCGCTGCGCGAGCGCACCGCTGACATTCTGCCGTTGGCCGAGCGTCTGTTGGCCAGGCACGTCAATAAGATGAAGCATTCGGCTGCCAGGTTGTCACCCGAGGCTCAGGCGTGCCTGATCGGTTATCCGTGGCCAGGTAACGTGCGTGAGCTGGACAACGCGATTCAGCGCGCGCTGATATTGCAGCAGGGCGGTCTGATCCAGCCGCAGGACTTCTGCCTGGCCGGGCCGGTGGCCTGCGCTCCGTTGCCTGTGTCGATTGCGGCGCCGGTGCGGTCAGTCGAGGTCGAGTCCGAGTCGGCCGGTGCGCTGGGGGATGACCTGCGTCGCCGTGAGTTCCAGATGATCATCGATACCCTGCGCGCCGAACGCGGTCGGCGCAAAGAGGCGGCCGAGCGCCTGGGGATCAGCCCGCGCACCCTGCGCTACAAGCTGGCGCAGATGCGCGATGCCGGCATGGATGTGGAAGCGTATCTGTTCGCCACCTGACCGCTGGCCTGCGCCTTGGCCCTGTAGGAGCGAGCTTGCTCGCGAAGGTCGTTAACGATAACGCGGGGCTTCAGGATAAACACGTCGTTCTTGGGTCCATCGCGAGCGAGCTCGCTCCTACAGAAGATCGCGAGCTGATGAAGGCGTTTTGTTCGGCGTGGCCATGGAGCTGGCACCCTTGTTGCTAACACTCACTACCCGCCGAGTGAGCGTCAAAAAATTGCGGGTCGTCAAAGAGAGAGACCATGAGCCAAGGTATTGAATTCAATCGGTTGATGCTGGATATGCGCGCCATGCAAATGGATGCCATGTCTGCGCCGAAAGCGACTGCCGTCCCTGAAGTGTCGGGCAGCAGCTTTTCCGACATGCTCGGCCAGGCCGTCAATAAAGTGAACGACACCCAGCAGGCTTCCACTCAGTTGGCCAGCGCTTTCGAAATCGGCAAAAGCGGCGTCGACCTGACAGACGTGATGATTTCCTCGCAGAAGGCCAGTGTGTCATTCCAGGCGTTGACCCAGGTGCGCAACAAGCTGGTTCAGGCCTACCAAGACATCATGCAGATGCCGGTTTAAAGGACGAGATTGAGTCATGGCAGAAGCAGTCGCCGATAACGTTCCGGCCAAGGCCACTCCAATAGACGGCAAACCGCCGCTGTTCGGGTTGTCCTTCCTGGAAAACCTCTCCGAGATGACCATGTTGCGTCAGGTGGGCCTGTTGGTCGGTCTGGCGGCGAGCGTGGCGATTGGTTTTGCCGTGGTGTTGTGGTCTCAACAGCCGGACTACCGGCCTCTGTACGGCAGCCTTGCCGGCATGGACGCCAAGCAGGTCATGGATACCCTGGCCTCTGCCGATATTCCGTACACCGTCGAACCCAATTCCGGTGCCTTGCTGGTCAAGGCCGAGGACCTGTCCCGTGCGCGGCTCAAACTCGCGGGCGCTGGTGTCACTCCCAGCGACGGCAACATCGGTTTTGAAATCCTCGACAAGGAACAGGGGCTGGGCACCAGCCAGTTCATGGAAGCGACCCGCTATCGTCGCGGCCTCGAAGGCGAACTGGCCCGCACCATTTCCAGCCTGAACAACGTCAAGGGTGCCCGCGTGCACCTGGCGATCCCGAAGAGTTCGGTGTTCGTGCGCGACGAGCGCAAGCCGAGCGCTTCGGTGCTGGTTGAACTCTATTCCGGTCGCTCCCTCGAGCCAGGCCAGGTCGTGGCGATCATCAACCTGGTGGCGACCAGCGTTCCCGAACTCAGCAAGTCGCAGATTACCGTCGTCGACCAGAAGGGCAACCTGCTCTCGGATCAGGCGGAGAACTCCGAGCTGACCATGGCCGGCAAGCAGTTCGACTACAGCCGTCGCATGGAAAGCATGCTCACCCAGCGCGTGCACAACATCCTGCAGCCGGTGCTGGGCAACGATCGCTATAAAGCCGAAGTGTCCGCCGACGTGGACTTCAGTGCGGTCGAGTCGACTTCAGAGCAGTTCAACCCGGATCAACCGGCGTTGCGCAGCGAGCAGTCGGTCAACGAACAACGTACCGCCAGCAATGGTCCGCAGGGCGTGCCGGGTGCCTTGAGCAACCAGCCGCCATCGCCGGCCTCCGCGCCGCAAACCACAGGCGGCACGCCGGGTGCAGCTGGCATGGTGCAGCCAGGCCAGCCACTGGTTGATGCCAATGGCCAGCAAATCATGGATCCGGCGACCGGCCAGCCGATGCTCGCCCCGTACCCGGCGGACAAGCGTCAGCAATCGACCAGGAACTTCGAACTCGACCGTTCCATCAGCCACACCAAACAGCAGCAGGGCCGGTTGAATCGCCTGTCGGTGTCGGTGGTGGTCGATGATCAGGTCAAGACCAATCCGGCCAACGGCGAAACCACCCGTGCGCCCTGGACCGCCGATGAATTGGCGCGCTTCACCCGTCTGGTGCAGGACGCCGTCGGTTTCGACGCCAGTCGTGGCGACAGTGTCAGCGTGATCAACATGCCGTTCTCCGCCGAGCGCGGTGAGGTGATTGCCGATATTCCGTTCTACTCCCAGCCGTGGTTCTGGGACATCGTCAAGCAAGTGCTGGGTGTGCTGTTCATTCTGGTGCTGGTGTTCGGTGTCCTGCGTCCGGTGCTCAACAACATCACCGGTGGCGGCACAGGCAAGCAACTGGCCGGTATCGGCAGTGATATTGAGTTGGGCGGCATGGGTGGTCTGGATGGCGAGTTGGCCAACGACCGCATCAGCCTTGGCGGCCCGCAAAGCATTCTGCTACCGAGCCCGAGCGAAGGCTATGACGCTCAGTTGAACGCAATCAAGAGTCTGGTGGCAGAAGACCCGGGTCGTGTGGCCCAGGTCGTGAAAGAGTGGATTAACGCAGATGAGTGATAACCGAGCCGTTGCCGCCAAACTGTCCAAGGTCGACAAAGCCGCGATCCTGTTGCTGTCCCTGGGCTCCACCGACGCGGCCCAGGTGCTGCGCCACATGGGCCCCAAAGAGGTTCAGCGCGTGGGCATGGCCATGGCCCAGATGGGTAATGTGCACCGCGAGCAGGTCGAGCAGGTGATGAGCGAGTTCGTCGATATCGTCGGCGACCAGACCAGCCTGGGCGTCGGTTCCGACGACTATGTGCGCAAAATGCTCACCCAGGCCCTGGGCGAAGACAAGGCCAACGGCCTGATCGACCGCATCCTGCTCGGTGGCAACACCAGTGGCCTCGACAGCCTGAAGTGGATGGAGCCGCGCGCCGTCGCCGACGTGATCCGTTATGAGCACCCGCAGATCCAGGCGATCGTGGTGGCCTACCTCGATCCGGACCAGGCCGGCGAAGTGCTCGGCAACTTCGACCACAAGGTGCGACTGGACATCATCCTGCGCGTGTCCTCGCTGAACACCGTGCAACCGGCGGCCCTGAAAGAACTCAACCAGATTCTCGAGAAGCAGTTCTCCGGCAACTCGAATGCCTCGCGCACCACCCTGGGTGGCATCAAGCGCGCGGCGGACATCATGAACTTCCTCGACAGCTCGATCGAAGGTCAGCTCATGGATTCGATCCGCGAAGTCGACGAAGACCTGTCCGGTCAGATCGAAGACCTCATGTTCGTGTTCAACAATCTGGCCGATGTCGACGACCGCGGCATCCAGGCGCTGCTGCGCGAGGTGTCCTCCGATGTGCTGGTGCTGGCCCTCAAGGGGTCGGACGAAGGGGTCAAGGAGAAGATCTTCAAGAACATGTCCAAACGTGCCGCCGAACTGTTGCGCGACGACCTGGAAGCCAAGGGCCCGGTGCGCGTCAGCGACGTGGAAACCGCGCAGAAGGAAATCCTCACCATCGCCCGCCGTATGGCCGAAGCCGGAGAAATCGTTCTCGGCGGCAAGGGCGGCGAGGAAATGATCTAACACCATGGTCAAGAATGATGATGCACCCACTGACCTGATCCGGGCCAGGGATGTCAGTGGCTTCGATACCTGGGCGTTGCCCAGTTTCGACCCACCGCAACCCGAGCCGGAACCTGAGCCTGAACCCGAGCCGCCGGAAATGGAGGAAGTGCCGCTGGAGGAAGTCCAGCCACTGACCCTCGAAGAACTCGAAAGCATTCGCCAGGAAGCCTACAACGAAGGTTTCGCGGTGGGTGAGAAGGAAGGTTTCCACAGCACCACGCTCAAGGTCCGCCAGGAGGCCGAAGTGGCCCTGACCGCCAAGATCAGGGCGCTGGAGCAATTGATGACGCATCTGTTCGAGCCCATCGCCGAACAGGACACCCAGATCGAAAAGTCCCTGGTCGACCTTGTGCAGCACATCACCAGACAGGTGATCCAGCGCGAACTGGCCATCGACTCGACACAGATCGAACACGTCATGCGCGAAGCGCTCAAGCTCCTGCCGCTGGGCGTGGGCAATGTGCGGCTGTACATCAATCCGCAGGATTTCGAACAGGTCAAAGCCCTGCGCGAACGCCATGAAGAAACCTGGCGCATCGTCGAAGACGAGTCGTTGTTGCCCGGCGGCTGCCGGGTCGAAACAGAGCACAGTCGCATCGACGCCACGGTGGAAACCCGCGTCGCGCGGGTGATGGACAAGCTGTTCGACCAGTTGCACGAGCAGGCCCTGCACCCGGCCGCGCCAGACCTGAGCCTGGAACTGCCGGTCGACAGCAAGCCTGCTGCCGCGCCAGAGCCGGATGCACCTGATGCGCCTTGAACGCACCAGCTTCGCCAAACGCCTGGGCAGCTACGCCGAGGCCACGGGACTGGAGGGCGCACCGATCCTCGAAGGCCGTCTGCTGCGCATGGTCGGCCTGACCCTCGAAGCCGAAGGCCTGCGCGCCGCCATGGGCAGCCGCTGCATGGTCATCAATGACGACAGCTATCACCCGGTGCAGGTGGAAGCCGAGGTCATGGGCTTCTCTGGCAGCAAAGTCTTTCTGATGCCGGTCGGCAGTGTCGCCGGCATCGCACCCGGCGCCCGAGTGGTGCCGTTGGCGGACAACGGTCGCCTGCCCATGGGCATGAGCATGCTCGGAAGGGTGCTCGACGGTGCCGGTCGCGCACTGGACGGCAAGGGCGGGATGAAGGCCGAAGACTGGGTGCCGATGGACGGCCCGACCATCAACCCGCTCAAGCGCGAGCCCATCAGTGAACCGCTGGACGTGGGCATCCGTTGCATCAACGGCATGTTGACGGTCGGCCGCGGCCAGCGGCTCGGCCTGTTCGCCGGTACCGGTGTCGGTAAATCGGTGTTGCTGGGGATGATGACGCGCTTTACCGAGGCCGACATTATCGTCGTCGGTCTGATCGGTGAGCGGGGTCGTGAGGTCAAGGAATTCATCGAGCACATCCTCGGTGAAGAAGGACTCAAGCGTTCAGTGGTCGTGGCGTCCCCGGCGGACGATGCGCCGCTGATGCGATTGCGCGCCGCCATGTACTGCACGCGTATCGCCGAATATTTCCGCGACAAGGGCAAGAATGTCCTGTTGCTGATGGATTCCCTGACCCGTTTTGCCCAGGCCCAGCGGGAAATCGCCCTGGCCATCGGCGAGCCACCGGCGACCAAGGGCTATCCGCCATCGGTGTTCGCCAAATTGCCGAAACTGGTGGAACGGGCCGGTAACGCAGAAAAGGGCGGCGGTTCGATCACCGCGTTCTACACCGTGCTGTCCGAAGGCGACGACCAGCAGGACCCGATTGCCGACTCGGCACGGGGTGTGCTCGACGGGCACATCGTGCTGTCCCGGCGCCTGGCCGAGGAGGGGCATTACCCGGCCATCGATATCGAAGCGTCCATCAGCCGGGTCATGCCGGCGGTGGTGTCGTCGGAGCACATGGCTCGTGCGCAATATTTCAAGCAGTTGTGGTCGCGTTATCAACAGAGTCGCGACCTGATCAGCGTCGGCGCCTATGTCGCCGGCGGCGATCGCGAGACCGACCTGGCGATTTCCCTGCAACCGCAATTGGTCAAATACCTGCGGCAGGGCCTCAACGACAGCATCAGCCTGGGTGAAAGCGAAGCGTATCTCGCCTCGATCTTCGCGCCCGCGGCGGGCGGGTAAGCGGTCATGGCCCAGAGTCGGGCAGGCAGGCTGGCGCCGGTGGTGGAAATGGCCGAAAAGGCCGAGAAAACCGCGGTCCAGCGCCTGGGGCACTTTCAAGGGCAGGTTCGTCTGGCGCAAAGCAAGCTCGCCGACCTCGAAGCCTTCCGCCTCGACTATCAGGAACAATGGATCGTGCGTGGCAGTGGCGGCGTCTCGGGCCAATGGCTGCTGGGTTATCAGGGCTTCCTGGCGCAGCTGGGCACGGCCATCGACCAGCAGCGGCAAAGCCTGGCCTGGCATCAGAACAACCTGAACAAGGCCCGGGAAACCTGGCAGCAGGCATTTGCCCGGGTCGAAGGCCTGCGCAAGCTGGTTCAGCGCTATGCCGATGAGGCACGGGCGCTCGAAGACCGGCGCGAACAGAAATTGCTGGATGAACTGTCCCAGCGCTTGCCGCGGCAGGATCAGTATTGAATCGGGTGGACCGCGTTATCGTTCATCGCGGGCAAGCCACGCTCCCACAGGATCTTCGCTATTTCCAGCCTTGCCCCAACCTCTACCAGCTGCTAAACCTTGTACGAGCAGGTTTACAAATGACAAGGAAGCCATGACATGCCAGTTGTTACAGAAGTCTCACCCGATGGGCGAAAGCTGACGATCTCGGTCAAGGGGCGTTTCGATTTCGCCAAGCATCAGGAGTTTCGTCAGTCCTACGAAGATAAACAGCTATCGGCGGTTGTGGTCGACCTGAAGGACGCCACTTACCTCGACAGCTCGGCCCTGGGCATGCTGCTTTTGCTGCGCGATCACGCCGGTGGCGACGACTCCGATGTGCGCGTGGTCAACAGCAATACCGACGTGCGCAAAATCCTCGCCATCTCCAACTTCGACAAACTGTTCGACATCAGTTGATTGCCATGCAGCCACTGGAGCCGCTGACGATCCTGATTGCCGAGGACAGCGCTGCCGATCGCCTGCTGTTGGCGAGCATCCTGCGCCGCCAGGGGCACGACGTGCTGACGGCGGCCAACGGCGCCGAAGCGGTCGACGCGTTTCGCCAGCAACATCCGCACCTGGTGTTGATGGATGCGATGATGCCGGTCATGGACGGCTTCGAGGCGGCCCGGCAAATCAAGGCCCTGGCCGGGGAAACCCTGGTGCCGATCATCTTCCTCACGTCCTTGTCCGAAAGCGAGGCACTGGCCCGTTGTCTGGAGGTCGGCGGTGACGACTTTCTGGCGAAACCCTATAACCAGGTGATTCTCGCGGCCAAGATCAAGGCGATGGATCGCTTGCGGCGCTTGCAGGACACCGTTCTGCAGCAGCGTGACCAGATCGCCCGGCACCACGACTACCTGCTCAACGAGCAGCGCGTGGCCAAGGCGGTTTTCGACAAGGTGGCGCACGCGGGCTGCCTGAACGCCGCGCCGAATATCCGTTATCTGCAATCACCCTATGCGCTGTTCAACGGCGACCTGTTGCTGGCCGCGTTCACCCCGGCCGGCGACATGCACATATTGCTGGGAGACTTCACCGGCCACGGTCTGCCGGCGGCCGTGGGCGCCATGCCCCTGGCCGAAGTCTTCTACGGGATGACCGCCAAGGGCTATGGCCTGGCGGAAACCCTGCGTGAAATGAATGCCAAGCTCAAGCGCATCCTGCCGGTGGACATGTTCTGCTGTGCCACGATGCTGTGCCTGAGTTTTCAGCGTCGTGCGGTGGAGGTCTGGAACGGTGGAATGCCCGACGGTTACCTGCATCGCATTACCAGTGGCGAGCGCACCCCTCTGCCGGCGCGGCACCTGCCTTTGGGGGTGCTGAGCCCGGAATCCTTCGATGAGCGCACCGAAGTGTTTCCCATGGCGCTCGGGGATCGGGTGTTCCTCCTGTCCGATGGGGTGATCGACACCTGCGGCGCCAATGAACAGTTGTTTGGCGTGCAGCGATTGCAGCAGGTGTTCGCCGCCAATCGTCAGCCGGATGCGCTGTTCGAAGAGATCGAGCAGGCGCTGCGCGATTTCGGTGGTCAAGCGCGCGACGATGTCAGCATGGTCGAAATCAGCCTGCTGGAGCCGGAGCAGGTCACGCCACCGGCATTGGTCTACTCCGACAGCGGCCAGTCGTGTCCGCTGGACTGGTCGGTGAGCTTCGAGTTCCGCGCCGCCACGCTCAAGCGATACAACCCCTTGCCCTATCTGTTGCAGTTGCTGCTTGAGGTGCATGGCCTTCGGGCTCAGAGCGGTGCGCTTTACAGTGTGTTGGCGGAGCTCTATTCCAATGCGCTGGAGCATGGCGTGCTGGGGCTGGATTCGAGCCTCAAGCGCAATGCATCGGGTTTTGCGCGATATTATCAAGAGCGCAATGCCCGGCTCGGCGAGCTGCAGGAAGGCTATGTGCGGGTCCATTTGCAGGTGGCGCCGACAGACGATGGCGGTTGCCTGACGATTCAGGTCGAAGACAGTGGCGAGGGGTTCGATGTCGAGCGGGTGATGGAAAGGCCTTTGGACGCCATCCGCCTGTCGGGACGCGGGATCAACCTGATCCGCCAGTTGGGGCGTAATGCCTGCTGGACCGACAATGGTCGAAGTGCACGCGTGGAGTTTATCTGGGAGGCTCTGGCATAATCCGCGCATTCTTGATCAAGGAGTGAGCAAGTGGACGACGACACACATGTGGATCGCAACGTGCTGAGTGCGTTGCGGGAAGTGATGGAAGAGGGTTATCCGGATCTGCTGGATATCTTTCTTGCGGACTCCGAAGAGCGCCTGAAAGTCTTGAGAGCGGCTGACAGTGCCACCCTGCTCGTTGAAACCGCCCATAGTTTCAAGGGCAGCAGCAGTAACATGGGGGCCCTGCGGCTGACCGAGCTCTGCCACCAGCTCGAGCAACAGGCCACCAGTTTGCCAAGCGCGGCCGTTCTGGAACTGGTCGGCAAAATCGATCGCGAGTTCGCCGGTATCCGCCCTCTGTACGAAGCTGAGCGACAGCGTTGCCCGGCGAAAATCTGAGCAAGCGCTGCTTTTGGTCTCTATCGAGTGAAACTGGCTCGACCTTTGCAGTTATCTAACCCAACTGTACTTACGAGCCCTGTGCAGCGGAGACCGTTTCATGCCCGTTACCCCCAATATTCTGCTTCAGGCCGCCAGGCAGGCCAAGACTCAGGCTGCCTGCGCCAATCCCCCGGCAGTGGCCGCAGACCCCGGGGACAAGGCCGTAAGCTTCGCCCATGTCTACGCCAATCAGGCCCAAAACAAGCCCAATGCGTTGGCCGATGCTTCGTTCAAACCTGATCGTGACAAGACTTCCGGTGTCGGCGCGAAGAAGGACGCTGGCGACGACAAGTCTGCCGCGGGGGAACCAGTGGTTGCCGATGGCGGCAAATCCTTGCCTGCCGACCAATCGGTGCGGGCTGACGACAAGACCGCCGACGAAGAGGCGTCAGAGGCCGAGCCGGCTCAGGTCGTCGATGCCGCGTCGGTCGATCCGGCGCTTGATCCCGCATTGCCGCAAGCCATACAGCCAGTGGTGTCTGCGCCAGAAGCGCCTGACGTAGCCGATGCGGTGCAGCCAACGGTTGAAGCGCCGGTTGCTGCGGCGATCGCGGCTGCAAGCGTTTCGGCGCCGACCAGCGCTGACGGTGATTTCGATCCCGAGGCCGATCCACTCGACGCCCTGCCGGCGTTACGCCTGGCGATGGAGCAGAGCGGTCACGTGTCGGCTTCCAGTCAAGCGCAACCAAAGGCGGCACCAACACAAGCTGAGGGTGAGCTGACGTCGGCGCAAAACTTTGCCGCCGGCATGGCGACCATGCTGGATGTTCAGGCCGACAAGGACAGTACCGGCAATGGTGACGACAAGGCTTTCAGCGGCTTGATCGATGACGGTCTGAAGGATCTCAAGGCTGCCGGCAGCGACACCCGTGTCGATGATTTCGCCAACCGTCTGGCCGCGCTGACCCAGGCGGCCACACCGAAGACCGCCAATGCCTTGCCGGTGAACCAGCCAATCGCCATGCACCAGAGCGGCTGGACCGAAGAGGTGGTGAACCGGGTCATGTACCTGTCCAGCGCCAACCTCAAGGCCGCGGACATCCAGTTGCAGCCTGCTGAGCTGGGGCGTCTGGACATTCGGGTGAACATGGTTCCCGATCAGCAGACCCAGGTCACGTTCATGAGTGCGCATCCGGGCGTCCGTGAGGCGCTGGACAGCCAGGTCCATCGCTTGCGCGACATGTTTGCGCAGCAGGGCATGGGGCAGGTCGATGTCAACGTTTCTGACCAGTCCCGTGGTTCGCAACAAGGGCAGGAACAAGCCCGGCAAAGCCAGACCGGACGGGCCAGTGCCAACGGCGGCCGCCTCGACTCCATGGATGACGACCTGACGCCGGGCGTCGCTGAAGTTGCTGCCAGTACCGCCAGTGTGATCGGCTCCAGCGCGGTCGATTACTACGCCTGACGGCCGAAACAGAAACCCTGTGGGAGCGGGCTTGCTCGCGAAGAGGTCATCAGCTTCAACAACAATGTTGACTGATACACCGCCTTCGCGAGCAAGCCCGCTCCCACAGTGATTTGTGGTGTTCTCCGTGCTGCATACTCGCCTACCCATCCCTCCAACCGTTCTGGCATAACACTTGCTCTTGCCTTGCCGTGCGACTGTGAAACCCCGAATAGTGACGGATTATTGGCATGGCGAAGAGCGACGCAGCAGTAAAAGACCCCGCAACCAAAGGCAAACTCAAGCTGATCATCCTGATCGTGGTGGCCCTGCTGCTGGCGATCGGTGTGTCCGTGGGCGCGACCTGGTACTTCATGCACAGCGCTCAGAACAAGCCTGCCGCCGCCGTGGTGGACGCCGCTCCCGTCGGCAAGCAGCCAGCGATTTTCGAGCCGATGGCACCGGCTTTCGTGGCCAACTTCAACCAGAACGGCCGCCAGCGCTACATGCAGGTGAGCATCACCATGCTCGCGCGCAACCCGGCGGATCTGGAGGCGCTCAAGGTCCACATGCCGGTGATCCGCAACAACCTGGTCATGCTGTTCTCCGGCCAGGACTTTGCGACCCTCGCGTCGCCGGTCGGTCAGGAAATGCTGCGGCAGAAGGCCACCGCCAGCGTCCAGGAAGTGGCGCAGAAAGAGCTCGGCAAAGTGGTGATCGAACAGTTGCTTTTCACTAATTTCGTACTGCAGTAGGAACACGACATGGCCGTGCAGGACCTGCTGTCCCAGGATGAGATCGACGCGCTGCTGCATGGCGTCGACGATGGTCTGGTACAGACCGAAAACGCTGCCGAACCCGGCGCCGTCAAAAGCTACGACCTGACCAGCCAGGATCGCATCGTCCGTGGACGCATGCCGACCCTGGAAATGATCAACGAGCGTTTCGCCCGTTATACCCGCATCAGCATGTTCAACATGCTGCGTCGTTCGGCAGACGTAGCGGTCGGCGGCGTGCAGGTGATGAAGTTCGGCGAATACGTGCACTCGCTGTACGTGCCGACCAGTCTCAACCTGGTCAAGATCAAACCCCTGCGCGGCACCGCGCTGTTCATCCTCGACGCCAAGCTGGTATTCAAGCTGGTGGACAACTTCTTCGGTGGCGACGGCCGGCATGCCAAGATCGAAGGGCGTGAATTCACCCCGACCGAACTGCGTGTGGTGCGCATGGTGCTGGAGCAGGCGTTCGTCGATCTGAAGGAAGCCTGGCAAGCGATCATGGAAGTCAACTTCGAGTACATCAACTCCGAAGTGAACCCGGCCATGGCCAACATCGTCGGCCCGAGTGAAGCCATTGTGGTGTCGACCTTCCACATCGAACTCGATGGCGGTGGCGGCGACCTGCACGTGACCATGCCGTACTCGATGATCGAGCCGGTGCGCGAGATGCTCGACGCCGGCTTCCAGTCGGACCTCGACGATCAGGACGAGCGCTGGGTCAACGCCCTGCGCCAGGACGTGCTGGACGTCGACGTGCCGATCGGTGCGACGGTAGCCCGTCGTCAACTGCGCCTGCGCGACATCCTGCACATGCAGCCGGGGGATGTGATCCCGGTCGACATGCCGGAAGAAATGATCATGCGCGCCAACGGCGTGCCGGCCTTCAAGGTCAAGATGGGTTCGCACAAGGGCAACCTGGCGTTGCAAGTGATCGAGCCGATCGAGCGCCGTTGACCGGCGCTCTTACCCATTCGCGACTAACCGAATTCTGAACTTTTGCTCGCCGAGGACACTGACATTATGAACACGCAAGACGACCAGGCCCTGGCCGATGAGTGGGCCGCGGCCCTGGAAGAAACCGGTGATGCCGGGCAGGCCGACATCGACGCATTGCTTGCCGCCGATTCCGCCAATTCCGCGTCCAACCGCCTGCCAATGGAAGAGTTCGGCAGCGTGCCGAAAAACAACGATCCGGTGAGCCTCGAAGGCCCGAACCTGGACGTGATCCTCGATATCCCGGTGTCGATTTCCATGGAGGTGGGCAGCACCGACATCAACATCCGTAACCTGCTGCAACTGAACCAGGGCTCGGTGATCGAGCTGGATCGCCTGGCCGGCGAGCCGCTGGACGTGCTGGTCAACGGCACGCTCATCGCCCATGGCGAAGTGGTGGTGGTCAACGAGAAGTTCGGCATCCGCCTGACGGACGTGATCAGCCCAAGCGAACGCATCAAGAAGCTGCGCTGAGTGAAAAAGTTTCTCGGGGTTGTGCTGGGGAGCGCGCTGGCCATGCCGTTCAGCGTGCTGGCGGCCGAGCCGGTCGCTACGGCGACCACGGCTGCTGCGCCAGCGGTGAGCAGTGGTGTGGCAGGGCAGCTGACGCAGTTGGTGTTCGGCTTGCTGCTGGTGCTGGGGTTGATCTTCTTCCTCGCCTGGCTGCTGCGTCGGGTCCAGCAGGCCGGTCCGGCCGGCAAGGGGCAGGTGATCGAGATTGTCGGCTCCCGCGCGCTGGGGCCGCGCGACCGCCTGATGCTGGTGCAGGTCGGCAGCGAGCAGATTCTGCTTGGCCTGAGCCCAGGCAGCATCACTGCGCTGCACGTCCTCAAGGAGCCGGTGCAGGTGCCGGGCACCGAGAAGCCGACGCCGGAGTTTGCGCAGCGCCTGCTGGAGATGCTGGGTAAAGATCAGAAGGATAAGAAGTAATGGGTGCGCTACGCATCGTCTTGACGCTGACCCTGATGCTGGCCGCACCGCTGGCATTCGCCGCCGATCCGCTGTCGATCCCGGCCATCACCCTGGGCACCAATGCGCAGGGTGCGCAGGAATACTCGGTCAGCCTGCAAATCCTGTTGATCATGACCGCGCTGAGTTTTATCCCGGCGTTTGTCATGCTGATGACCAGCTTCACCCGGATCATCATTGTCTTCTCGATCCTGCGCCAGGCCCTGGGTCTGCAGCAGACGCCGTCGAACCAGATCCTCACCGGCATGGCACTGTTCCTGACCCTGTTCATCATGGCGCCGGTGTTCGACCGGGTGAACCAGGACGCCTTGCAACCCTATCTGGCGGAAAAACTGACGGCTCAGGATGCGGTCGCCAAGGCGCAGGTGCCGATCAAGAATTTCATGCTCGCCCAGACCCGCACCAGCGATCTGGAGTTGTTCATGCGCCTGTCCAAGCGCACTGACATCGCGACACCGGATCAGGCGCCGTTGACCATCCTGGTGCCGGCCTTTGTGACCTCCGAGCTGAAAACGGCGTTCCAGATCGGCTTCATGATCTTCATTCCGTTCCTGATCATCGACCTGGTCGTGGCCAGTGTGCTCATGGCCATGGGTATGATGATGCTCTCGCCGCTGATCATTTCCCTGCCGTTCAAGATCATGTTGTTCGTGCTGGTGGATGGCTGGGCGCTGATCATCGGCACCCTGGCCAGCAGCTTTGGTGGTGTGTCGCCATGACGCCGGAAGTTGCGGTCGACATCTTTCGTGAAGCGCTGTGGCTGACCACGTTGATGGTGGCCGTGTTGGTGATTCCAAGTTTGCTGGTGGGGCTGTTGGTGGCCATGTTCCAGGCGGCCACCCAGATCAACGAACAGACCCTCAGTTTCCTGCCGCGTCTGTTGGTGATGCTGGTGACGCTGATCGTTGCCGGGCCGTGGCTGGTGCAGACCTTCATGGAATACATCCAGCAGTTGTACGGCAGTATTCCGCAGGTCATCGGTTAAGCCATGTCATCGCTGCTGCAGTTGACGGATACCCAGATCAGCACTTGGGTAGCGACGTTCATGTTGCCGCTGTTCCGCATCGGAGCCTTGCTGATGGTCATGCCGGTGTTCGGCACCGCCCTGGTACCCAAGCGCATCCGACTGTATTTCGCCCTTGCCATCACCGTGGTCATCGCCCCGAACCTGCCACCCATGCCGCCAGTGAGCGCGCTGGATTTGAGCGGGCTGCTGCTGATTGCCGAGCAGATCCTTGTCGGCGCGATACTGGGCTTCTCCCTGCAGCTGTTTTTCCAGGCTTTCGTGGTGGCGGGGCAGATTGTCGCGATCCAGATGGGCATGGGCTTTGCCTCGATGGTCGACCCTGCCAACGGTGTGTCGGTGGCGGTGATCGGGCAGTTCTTCACCATGCTGGTGACACTGATGTTCCTGGCCATGAACGGCCATCTGGTGGTGTTCGAGGTGCTCACCGAAAGCTTCACTACGCTGCCCGTCGGCAGCGGCTTGATGGTCAATCATTTCTGGGAGCTGGCCGGCAAACTCGGCTGGGTGCTCGGCGCGGCGCTGTTGCTGGTGCTGCCGGCGATCACCGCGCTGCTGGTGGTGAACATCGCGTTTGGCGTGATGACCCGCGCCGCACCGCAGCTGAACATCTTCTCCATCGGCTTCCCGCTGACCCTGGTGCTCGGGCTGTTTATCGTCTGGGTCGGGCTGGCGGACATCGTTAATCAGTATCAACCGCTGGCCACGGAGGCCCTGCAGTTTTTACGCGAACTGGCAAAGGCGCGCTGAGTCATGGCTGAGAGCGAAAGCGGTCAGGACAAAACAGAAGACCCCACGGAGAAAAAGAAAAAGGACGCCCGTGAAAAGGGTGAGATTGCCCGCTCCAAGGAACTCAACACCCTGGCGATCATGCTCGCCGGTGCCGGTGCGCTGTTGGTCTTCGGTGGGGCGCTTGCCCAGGAGATGATGGACCTGATGCGCCTGAACTTTTCCCTGTCGCGCGACGTGGTGCTGGATCAGCGCGCGATGGGAACCTATCTGCTGCACTCGGGAAAGATTGCCTTGCTGGCGATTCAGCCGGTGATGATCACCTTGCTCCTGGCGGCGTTGATCGGGCCGATCTCCCTTGGAGGTTGGCTGTTCTCCGCCGGCACCATGGCGCCGAAGTTCAGCCGCATGAACCCTGGTGCCGGCCTCAAGCGTATGTTCTCGGGCAAGGCTGTGGCCGAACTGCTCAAGGCGCTGGCGAAGTTCATCATCGTGCTGTTCGTGGCCCTTGTGGTGTTGTCGGCGGATATCGACGACCTGTTACGCATCGCCCATGAGCCTCTGGACCGGGCGATCGTTCACAGCCTGCAAGTGGTTGGCTGGAGCACGCTGTGGATGGCCTGCGGGCTGGTCATTATCGCCGCCGTGGATGTGCCGATACAGCTGTGGGAAAGCATCAAGAAACTGAAGATGACCAAGCAGGAAGTGCGCGACGAGCACAAGGATCAGGAGGGGCGGCCGGAGGTCAAGCAGCGGATTCGACAGCTGCAGCGTGAGATGTCCCAGCGGCGGATGATGGCCGCCATTCCCGAGGCTGACGTGGTCATCACCAACCCGACGCACTACGCCGTGGCGCTCAAGTACGACCCGGAGAAGGGCGGTGCGCCGGTGTTGCTGGCCAAGGGCTCCGACTTCCTGGCCCTGAAGATCCGCGAGATCGCCGCGGCCAACGAGATCCTGCTGCTGGAGTCACCGGCGCTGGCGCGCTCGATTTATTACTCCACCGAACTGGAGCAGGAAATCCCCGGCGGGCTCTATCTGGCGGTCGCGCAGGTACTGGCCTACGTCTATCAGATTCGACAGTACCGGGCGGGCAAGGGCAAACGACCTGATCCGCTCAAGGATGACCTGCCGATTCCGCCGGATTTGCGCCGCGATTCCTGAGTCTAGCGCTGTCGCTGATGGCCCCTTCGTCGGAACGCCGCCCGGAGCAAGCCCGCTCCCACAGGTTCGGCGAACTCCTGTGGGAGCGGGCTTGCTCGCGAAGAGGCCAGTCCAGGCAGTACATATCCCCCTGAAAAAACACTCTATTTCTCCCTTTGCAAAAGTTGGAAAGCTTCTTGCAGTAGCCGCCCTGCGCCTGCTTCAGGCGTCAAAAGTTTGCTTTAAAGGAACGGGGAAAACCGGTGGATCGCTCTCAGTTAATCAACAGTGCCCGCAGCAACATTGCCGACCTCAGTCGGGGCAATCTGGGCGTGCCGCTGTTGTTGCTGGTCATGCTGGCGATGATGATGTTGCCGGTGCCGCCGTTCCTGCTCGACGTGTTCTTCACCTTCAACATTGCCCTGTCCATCGTCGTGCTGCTGGTGTGCGTCTACGCCTTGCGCCCGCTGGATTTCGCGGTGTTTCCGACCATTTTGCTGGTGGCGACGCTGTTGCGCCTGGCATTGAACGTGGCCTCCACGCGGGTGGTGATGCTCCACGGCCAGGACGGTCACGCGGCCGCCGGCAAGGTGATCCAGGCGTTCGGCGAGGTGGTGATCGGCGGTAACTACGTGGTCGGTATCGTGGTCTTCGCGATCCTGATGATCATCAACTTCGTCGTGGTGACCAAGGGTGCGGGGCGGATTTCCGAGGTCAGCGCGCGGTTCACCCTCGATGCGATGCCCGGCAAGCAAATGGCGATCGACGCCGACCTCAACGCCGGCCTGATCGATCAGGCCCAGGCCAAGGCCCGCCGCTCGGAAGTCGCCCAGGAAGCCGAGTTCTACGGTTCCATGGACGGTGCCAGCAAATTCGTCCGTGGTGACGCCATTGCCGGCCTGTTGATCCTGTTCATCAACCTGATCGGCGGCATGGCGGTCGGTATCTTCCAGCACGGCATGACCTTCGGCGATGCCGGCAAGGTGTATGCGCTGTTGACCATCGGTGACGGTTTGGTGGCGCAATTGCCATCACTGTTGTTATCGACAGCAGCGGCGATCATGGTGACCCGTGCGTCCGGTTCGGAGGACATGGGCAAACAGATCAATCGCCAGATGTTCGCCTCGCCCAAGGCGCTGGCGGTGGCGGCAGGTTTGATGGCGGTCATGGGCCTGGTGCCTGGCATGCCGCACTTCTCGTTCCTGAGCATGGCGGCCCTGGCGGCCGGTGGCGCCTACCTGTTCTGGAAAAAGCAGAACGTCGCCAAGGTTCAGGCCCTGCAAGAGGTCAAGCGCCAGCAGGAGCTGCTGCCGTCGCCGGCCCGCGCCCAGGAAACCAAGGAGCTTGGCTGGGATGACGTGACGCCCATCGACATGATCGGCCTGGAAGTGGGCTATCGCCTGATTCCGCTGGTGGACCGCAACCAGGGCGGCCAGCTGCTGGCGCGGATCAAGGGCGTGCGCAAGAAGCTGTCCCAGGATCTGGGCTTCCTGATGCCGACCGTGCATATCCGCGACAACCTCGACCTGGCGCCAAGTGCCTATCGCCTGACCCTGATGGGGGTGATCCTGGCGGAAGCGGAGATTTACCCGGATCGCGAGCTGGCGATCAACCCGGGGCAGGTCTACGGCACGCTCAACGGCATTACCGCCAAAGATCCGGCTTTCGGCCTGGAGGCGGTCTGGATTGAAATCAGCCAGCGTGCCCAGGCGCAATCCCTCGGTTACACGGTGGTCGATGCCAGTACAGTAGTGGCTACCCACTTGAACCAGATACTCTACAAGCATTCCAGTGAACTGATCGGTCACGAAGAAGTGCAGCAACTCATGCAATTGCTGGCCAAAAGCTCGCCCAAACTGGCGGAAGAGCTGGTGCCGGGCGTGGTTTCGCTGTCGCAACTGCTCAAGGTGCTGCAAGCGCTGTTGGCCGAGCAAGTGCCGGTTCGCGATATCCGCAGCATTGCCGAGGCCATCGCCAACAATGCCGCCAAGAGTCAAGATACCGCCGCGCTGGTGGCTGCCGTGCGGGTTGGCGTCTCCCGCGCAATCGTCCAAAGCATTGTAGGCACTGAGTCGCAGCTGCCAGTTATCACGCTGGAGCCAAGGTTGGAACAGATATTGCTCAATAGTCTGCAAAAGGCAGGACAAGGCTCGGAAGAGGGCGTTCTGCTGGAGCCAAGCATGGCTGAGAAACTGCAACGCTCGCTGATCGACGCGGCGCAGCGCCAGGAGATGCAAGGTCAGCCGGTGATTCTGCTGGTGGCCGGTCCGGTTCGCGCGATGCTCTCGCGATTCGGCCGGCTCGCAGTCCCGGGTTTGCACGTGTTGGCTTACCAGGAAATCCCTGACAACAAGCAAGTGACCATCGTTGCGACAGTAGGGCCCAACGGCTGAGGTAGTGGTTTATGCAAGTTAAGCGTTTTTTCGCCGCCGATATGCGTCAGGCCATGAAGCTGGTTCGCGATGAGCTGGGCGCTGATGCAGCCATTATCGGCAACCGCCGGATTGCCGGGGGCGTCGAGCTGACGGCTGCGCTGGATTACAAGTTGTCGGCGCTGGCGCCGCGTGTTCCGAACATGGAGCTCGAAGACGAGCTGCGCAAGACTCAGTCGCGGATCGTCACCGCCCAGGCCGAATTGAGCCTGCGTGGCGATGGCGAGAGCGACAATGCGACCAACCGCCAGTTGTTCGCCGGCTTGCCGCTCACCGCAGCCGAGCCGCTGATCGAACCTACGTATGACCAACCTCGTCGCCCCGCACCGGCTGCTGTACCAGCGTCCGGTGGCGTGGACCCGCGTGCGTTTGACTCGATGCGCTTCGAGCTCAACAGCCTGCGCGAACTCATGGAAGTACAACTCGGGTCCCTGGCCTGGAACCAGCTGCAAGGCAGCCGTCCGGATCAGGCCAACCTCTGGCGTCGCCTGCAACGCATTGGCCTGTCCGGCCCGCTGTCGCGCGACCTGCTGGCACTGATAACCGAAATCCAGGAGCCTCGTCAGGCCTGGCGCATGTTGCTGGCGCACCTGGCGCGCATGATCGTTACCCCGGACGTCGAACCGCTGGAAGAGGGCGGAGTCATCGCCATGGTCGGCCCTGCCGGCATGGGCAAGACCACCACCCTGGCGAAGCTGGCTGCCCGTTACGTGCTCAAGTACGGCGCGCAGAACATTGCGCTGGTGAGCATGGACAGCTTCCGCATCGGTGCCCAGGAGCAACTCAAGACCCTGGGGCGCATTCTCAATGTGCCGGTGACCCACGTCGATCCGGGCCAGTCCCTGGTGCAGGCGCTCGATCCATTGCTGCGCAAGCGCGTGGTGCTGATCGATACCGCCGGCCTGCAGGCCAGTGACCCGGCCCTGCGCATGCAGCTCGAAAGCCTGGCCGGTCGTGGCATCCGCTCAAAAAATTATCTGGTCCTGGCAACCACCAGCCAGAAACAGGTTCTAACCGCCGCTTATCACAGTTACAAGCGTTGCGGGCTTGCCGGCTGCATCCTGACTAAACTGGATGAAACGGCAAGCCTGGGCGAGGTGTTGAGCCTGGCCATCAGTCATGAGTTGCCAGTGGCGTACCTGACCGATGGCCCGCGGATTCCGGATGATCTCCATCTGCCGCGCCGTCATCAGTTGGTCAGTCGCGCCGTCAGTGTGCAAATGCAGGAAGAACCCAGCGAAGAAGCCATGGCTGACATGTTCGCTGACATCTACCACAGTCCGACCAAGCAGGTTGGCTGAGGTATTTAATGAATAGTTTTTGTACCTACATCGATGGTCTGCCATGCATTGTTCCGTTTGTGAACGCGCAGCCAGTAATGTGGCCTCCGTCTATGCAAGACAAGGTAAAGAAATAACATGGGCAGCATGCATCCTGTACAGGTGATCGCGGTGACCGGCGGCAAAGGTGGCGTCGGGAAAACTAACGTGTCAGTGAACTTGTCCCTGGCTTTGGCTGAGCTTGGCCGGCGCGTCATGCTGCTGGACGCCGACCTGGGACTGGCGAACGTCGACGTTCTGCTGGGACTGACACCCAAACGTACCCTGGCCGACGTGATCGAGGGCCGCTGCGAACTGCGCGATGTACTGCTGCAGGGGCCAGGCGGCATCCGTATCGTTCCCGCCGCATCCGGCACTCAGAGCATGGTGCATCTGAGTCCTGCGCAACACGCCGGCCTTATCCAGGCCTTCAGTGATATCGGCGACAACCTCGACGTATTGGTGATCGACACCGCTGCCGGCATTGGTGAGTCGGTTGTCAGCTTCGTTCGCGCAGCCCAGGAAGTGCTGCTGGTGGTGTGCGACGAGCCGACCTCGATTACCGATGCCTACGCCTTGATCAAGTTGCTCAATCGCGACTACGGCATGAACCGCTTCCGCGTCCTGGCCAACATGGCCCAGAGCCCGCAGGAAGGGCGCAACCTGTTCGCCAAGTTGACCAAGGTCACGGATCGCTTCCTCGACGTCGCCCTACAATACGTCGGCGCGGTGCCCTACGACGAAAGCGTGCGCAAGGCTGTGCAGAAGCAGCGCGCCGTCTACGAGGCCTTCCCGCGTTCCAAGTGCTCGCTGGCGTTCAAGGCCATCGCGCAGAAGGTCGATACCTGGCCGCTGCCTGCCAACCCGCGCGGGCACCTGGAGTTTTTCGTCGAGCGTCTCGTGCAGCAAACAGCAGGACCTGTTCTATGACAGCCAGCGGTTACAACCTCTACAAAAAATCGGCTCGGGATGCGCAGTACGAGCTGATCGAGCGTTACGCGCCGCTGGTTAAACGCATTGCCTACCACTTGCTGGCGCGTTTGCCGGCCAGTGTCCAGGTCGAAGACCTGATCCAGGCCGGGATGATCGGCCTGCTTGAGGTATCGACCAAATATGACGCCAGCAAAGGCGCCAGTTTCGAGACGTACGCGGGCATTCGAATCCGCGGCGCCATGCTCGATGAAGTGCGCAAGGGGGACTGGGCGCCACGTTCGGTTCACCGCAATACGCGCATGGTCAGCGACGCCATTCGCTCGATTGAAGCGAAAACCGGCCGTGACGCTAAAGATCACGAAGTTGCGGCCGAACTCCAATTGAGTCTCGACGATTACTACGGAATTTTGAACGACACCCTGGGCAGCCGGTTATTCAGTTTCGACGATCTGTTGCAGGACGGCGAACACGAAGGGCTGCACGAGGATGGCGCGAGTGCTCATACCGAGCCGTCACGCGACCTGGAGGATGAACGCTTCCAGGCTGCGCTGGCGGATGCGATTGCCAATTTGCCGGAGCGTGAGCGACTGGTGTTGGCGCTGTACTACGACGAAGAGTTGAACCTCAAGGAAATCGGTGAGGTCCTGGGGGTCAGCGAATCGCGGGTCAGCCAGTTACACAGCCAGTGCGCAGCCCGTTTGCGGGGGCGTTTGGGGGAGTGGCGAGCGCGCTGAAGGCAGTGTGGGGACACTGCGAAAGAGGCGGGTGTGGTGTTGAACTGCGCCGGTCCCGATCTGTTGTGCTCCAGACAGTCATTGAGTGCTTTGCCGGATTGATTGAAATGGCGCGTCCAGGTGCTGGGCGCGTTTAAGACTGCTTGGAGGTCGAATTGGACAAGAACATGAAAATCCTCATCGTTGATGACTTCTCAACGATGCGGCGGATCATCAAGAACCTGCTGCGTGACCTTGGGTTCACCAACACCGTCGAGGCCGACGATGGCACTACCGCCATTCCGGTGCTCAACAGCGGAAGCATCGACTTTCTGGTAACGGACTGGAACATGCCGGGCATGACCGGCATCGATCTGCTGCGTCACGTGCGTGCCGATGAAAAGCTCAAGCACCTGCCGGTGCTGATGGTGACCGCTGAAGCCAAGCGTGAGCAGATCATCGAAGCGGCCCAGGCCGGCGTTAACGGCTATGTGGTCAAGCCCTTCACGGCCCAGGCGTTGAAAGAAAAAATCGAGAAGATTTTCGAACGCATCGGTTGATGACTGCGCCACGGGGGAGCTATGGGCAATAACGAAACTTCATTGGGCGACTTTGAATCGACCCTGAAAAAACACGCCGTCGAATTGGTCGCGAGCCTTGAAAAAGGCAAGTTCGGCGACGCGGTGCAATTGATCCATGAGCTCAACCAGACCCGTGACCGCGGCCTGTATCAGGAAGTGGGCAAGCTCACTCGCGAACTGCATAGCGCGATCGTCAATTTCCAGATTGACCCGCACATGCCGCAAGCCGAAGAAGTGTCGCAGATCACCGACGCCACCGAGCGCCTGGGCTATGTGGTCAAGCTGACCGAGGCCGCGGCCAACCGCACCATGGATCTGGTGGAAAATGCCACGCCGCTGGTCAACAGCCTGGCGGACGAAGCCCAGGCCTTGAGCACGGACTGGGGGCGCTTCATGCGTCGTGAAATCGGTGCCGAAGAGTTTCGTGAACTGGCCCGGCGGGTCGACGGCTTCCTGGCGCGCAGCGGCACGGACAATCGCGCGGTATCGGGCAACCTGAACGACATCCTGCTCGCCCAGGATTACCAGGACCTCACGGGGCAAGTGATCAAGCGTGTGACCCAACTGGTCACCGAAGTTGAAAGCAACCTGCTCAAGCTCGTGCTGATGGCCAGTCAGGTGGACCGCTTTGCGGGCATCGAGCATGACCGTGAAGCGATGCTTGCAGAAAAAGATCCACAAAAACATCTCTCTCAGGGTGAAGGTCCGCAGATTCATGCCGATAAAAGAGAAGACGTTGTGTCCGGTCAGGACGATGTGGACGATTTGCTATCCAGCCTGGGATTTTAGAATTTTAGGTATTTTGGGTTTTTAGACCTGTTAGGAGCACCCCCCTGATGAGCTTCGGCGCCGATGAAGAGATCCTTCAGGATTTCCTGGTTGAGGCCGGCGAGATTCTAGAGCAACTGTCCGAGCAACTGGTCGAGCTGGAAAGCCGTCCGGATGATGCGGATTTGCTCAATGCAATTTTTCGCGGTTTTCACACTGTAAAAGGGGGCGCCGGCTTCCTCCAGCTCAACGAACTGGTGGAGTGCTGCCACATCGCCGAGAACGTGTTCGACATCCTGCGCAAGGGTGAGCGTCGCGTCGACTCGGAACTGATGGACGTGGTTCTCGAAGCGCTGGACGCGGTGAACGGCATGTTCAGCGAAGTCCGCGAGCGCAGCCCGATCACGGCTGCGACACCTGAACTGCTGGCGGCGCTGGCCCGTCTGGCCGAGCCGCAATCGGCTGACGAAGGGGTTGCTGCACCTGTCGCCGCCGTGGTTGAAGCGCCGGTGGCTGAAGCCGATTCAGGCGATATTACCGATAACGAATTCGAGCAATTGCTGGACTCGCTCAATGCCGTCAAGGCACAGGCCGAGGCGCCGGCGGTTTCCCACGCACCTGTCAGAGAGGCACCTGCAAGCGAGACACCTGCAAGCGATGCGGCTGCCAGCGACGAAATCACCGATGCCGAGTTCGAGTCGTTGCTCGATCAGTTGCACGGTAAAGGCCAGTTTGCCGTCGATGCGATTACGCAGGCTCCGGCTGCGCCAGAAGCCCCGAAAGCGTCGGGCGACAGTTCCGATATCACGGACGACGAATTTGAAGCACTGCTCGACCAGTTGCATGGCAAGGGCAACTTTGCTGTCGAGGCACTGGAGTCGGCCATTGCTTCGGTGCCTGCACCTGCTGCCCCAAGCGCGGTGGCGGCTGGCAGCGATCTGATTTCCGATCACGAGTTCGAAGCGCTGCTCGACGAATTGCATGGCAAGGGCAAGTTCAGCGAAGTCGGCACCGCGACGGCGGCCAACGGTTCGAACGCTGCGGTTGCGGCACCGGCAGCCAAGGCTGTGGCGCCCAAACCTGTGGCCAAGGCCCCCGAGCCAAAAGCCCAAGCCCCGGCCGCCGCTGCACCGGCTGCTGCCCGCGCCCCGGCCGCGCCACCGGCGGAAAAACCGGCGAGCGAAGCCGAGACCACCGTGCGGGTCGATACCGCGCGACTGGACGAGATCATGAACATGGTCGGCGAACTGGTGCTGGTGCGTAACCGCCTGGTCCGTCTGGGTCTCAACAGTGGCGACGAAGCCATGTCCAAGGCCGTATCGAACCTCGACGTGGTCACCGCCGACCTGCAAACCGCGGTCATGAAGACCCGGATGCAACCGATCAAGAAAGTCTTCGGGCGCTTCCCGCGTCTGGTTCGTGACCTGGCTCGCCAGCTCAAGAAAGAGATCAACCTGGAGCTGGTCGGTGAAGAAACCGACCTCGACAAGAACCTCGTCGAGGCCCTGGCCGACCCGCTGGTCCACTTGGTGCGCAACGCCGTCGACCACGGCATCGAGTCGCCGCAAGAACGCGAAGCCTCGGGCAAGGCCCGTGGCGGCAAGGTGATCCTGGCGGCCGAGCAGGAAGGCGATCACATCCTGCTGTCGATCTCCGATGACGGTAAAGGCATGGACCCGAATGTCCTGCGTTCCATCGCGGTGAAACGCGGCGTGATGGACAAGGACGCGGCCGATCGACTGAGCGACACCGAGTGCTACAACCTGATCTTCGCCCCGGGTTTCTCGACCAAGACCGAGATCTCCGACGTGTCGGGTCGCGGCGTGGGCATGGACGTGGTGAAAACCAAGATTTCCCAGCTCAACGGTTCGATCAACATCTACTCGGCCAAGGGCCAGGGGTCGAAGATCGTCATCAAGGTGCCGCTGACCCTGGCGATCATGCCGACGCTGATGGTCATGCTCGGCAATCAGGCGTTTGCGTTCCCGCTGGTGAACGTCAACGAGATCTTCCACCTCGACCTGTCGACCACCAACGTCGTGGACGGCCAGGAAGTGGTGATCGTGCGGGACAAGGCGTTGCCATTGTTCTACCTCAAACGCTGGCTGGTCAGCTCCGCCGCTCACGAAGAGCAGCGCGAGGGCCATGTGGTGATCCTTTCGGTGGGCACACAGCGGATCGGCTTTGTCGTCGACCAACTGGTGGGCCAGGAAGAAGTGGTCATCAAGCCATTGGGCAAAATGCTCCAGGGAACGCCGGGCATGTCCGGCGCCACCATCACCGGTGACGGCCGCATCGCGCTGATTCTCGATGTTCCGAGCATGCTCAAGCGTTACGCCACCCGGCGTATTTGATTCTGGTGGAGCGGGGCGCCTGGCCTCGCTCCATCTAATGGAGTGTTTATGGCAGTCAAAGTCCTGGTGGTGGACGATTCGGGGTTTTTCCGCCGCCGCGTCTCGGAAATTCTTTCAGCGGATTCCAATATCCAGGTCGTCGGCACGGCGACCAACGGCAAAGAGGCGATCGATCAGGCGCTGGCCCTCAAGCCCGACGTGATCACCATGGACTACGAGATGCCGATGATGGACGGCATCACGGCCGTGCGGCACATCATGCAGCGCTGCCCGACCCCGGTCCTGATGTTCTCCTCACTGACCCATGAAGGCGCCCGGGTCACCCTCGATGCGCTGGATGCCGGTGCAGTGGACTTCCTGCCGAAGAATTTCGAAGACATTTCGCGCAACCCCGAGAAGGTCAAGCAACTGCTGTGCGAGAAGATTCTCAGCATCTCGCGCAGTAATCGTCGTGTCAGTCACTACAGTGCTCCGGCGCCTGTCGCTGCGCCAGCGCCGACGCCTGTGCCTTCCAGCGTGGGCAGTTTTGCCAGCAGCGCGCCCGCGCGTCCGGCGCCGGCACCGATCCCGGTGCGTACGCATGCACCCGCTACGGCGTCGCCCGCGCCAAAACGCAAAAACTACAAGCTGGTGGCCATCGGTACGTCCACCGGCGGCCCGGTGGCCCTGCAACGGGTGTTGACCCAATTGCCGGCCAACTTCCCGGCCCCGATCGTGCTGGTTCAACACATGCCGGCCGCTTTCACCAAGGCCTTCGCCGAGCGCCTGGACAAGCTCTGCCGCATCAGCGTCAAGGAAGCCGAGGATGGCGACATCCTGCGTCCGGGCCTGGCGCTGCTGGCGCCGGGTGGCAAGCAGATGATGATCGACGGTCGCGGCGCGGTGAAAATCCTCCCGGGTGACGAGCGCCTCAATTACAAGCCGTGCGTGGACATCACCTTCGGTTCGGCAGCCAAGTCCTACGGTGACAAAGTTCTGGCGGTGGTCCTGACCGGCATGGGCGCCGATGGCCGTGAAGGCGCACGCCTGCTCAAGCAGGGCGGCAGTTCGATCTGGGCGCAGGACGAAGCCAGTTGCGTGATCTACGGCATGCCGATGGCCATTGTAAAAGCTGAACTGGCCGACGCGGTGTACAGCCTCGACGACATTGGCAAGCACCTGGTCGAGGCGTGCATCTGATGGATGTTCTAAGCCTGATCGGCATCATCATGGCCTTTGTCGCCATCATCGGCGGCAATTACCTTGAAGGCGGTCATCTGGGCGCCCTGGCCAACGGTCCGGCAGCGTTGATCGTGCTCGGTGGCACCATTGGCGCGGCGCTGCTGCAATCACCGATGAGCGCCTTCAAGCGCGCCATGCAGATCCTCGCCTGGATCCTGTTCCCGCCTCGCGTCGACCTGGCCGGTGGCATCGATCGCGTGGTGAACTGGAGCCTGACTGCCCGCAAGGAAGGCCTGCTGGGTCTTGAAGGTATCGCCGACGCCGAGCCTGACAATTACGCCCGCAAAGGCCTGCAACTGCTGGTCGACGGCGCCGAACCGGAGGCGATCCGCAGCATTCTGGAAGTGGATTTCTACACCCAGGAAAGCCGCGATATCGAAGCGGCCAAGGTCTTCGAAAGCATGGGCGGTTACGCGCCGACCATCGGCATCATCGGTGCGGTGATGGGCCTGATTCACGTCATGGGCAACCTGGGTGATCCGTCGCAACTGGGTAACGGCATCGCCGTGGCCTTCGTCGCCACCATCTACGGCGTGGCCAGTGCCAACCTGGTGCTGCTGCCGATTGCCGCCAAACTCAAAGCCATCGCGCTGCGCCAATCGCGTTATCGCGAAATGTTGCTGGAAGGGCTGCTGTCGATCGCCGAAGGTGAAAACCCTCGTTCCATCGAGTTGAAGCTTCAGGGCTTCATGGATTGATGGGAGACATGGATCATGGCACGTCGTCGCCAACATGAAGAGCATGTAAACCATGAACGCTGGCTTGTTTCCTATGCCGACTTCATCACCTTGCTGTTCGCCTTTTTCGTGGTGATGTACTCCATCTCTTCGATCAACGAAGGCAAGTACAAGGTCATTTCCGAAGCCCTGATCGGCGTCTTCACCGATTCCGATCGTGCGCTCAAGCCGATCCCCATCGGTGACGAGCGGCCGAAGACCGTGACCCCGGCCAAGCCGCTGGTCAAGGACAGTGACCAGGTCGATGCCGGTGTCTCCGGCGCCAGCGATCCGCTCAAGAGCATCGCCGACGACATCAGCGCGGCGTTCGGTGACCTGATCAGCTCCAACCAGATGACGGTGCGCGGCAACGAGCTGTGGGTCGAGATCGAGCTCAATTCCAGCCTGTTGTTCGGCAGCGGCGATGCCATGCCCAGCGACATCGCGTTCAACATCATCGACAAGGTCGCAGCGATCCTGAAGCCCTTCGACAACCCGATTCATGTCGAAGGCTTCACCGACGATCAACCGATCCGTACCGCGCAGTACCCGACTAACTGGGAGCTGTCCTCGGCGCGCTCGGCCAGCATCGTGCGCATGCTGGCGATGCAAGGGGTGAATCCCGGTCGCCTGGCGTCGGTGGGCTACGGCGAGTTTCAGCCGGTGGCCAACAACGCTACCGCCGAAGGCCGCGCCCGCAACCGTCGCGTGGTGCTGGTGGTGTCGCGCAACCTCGATGTTCGCCGCAGCCTGACCGGCACCGGAACCGCCCATGCGCAACCGGATGCCGCATTGAAGCGTGCTGGCACACAAACTGCACCGACCCCGGTCAAGTCGCCGGTACGAGAGAACGCCGTCAATTCTCCGTCACCCGCATTAACACGTTGAGCTATTTCTCGGTCGATCCGTGCGACCGGGAGGAACAATCCGAATGAGAGTCTGGGCAGTCGCCAATCAAAAGGGTGGTGTCGGTAAAACCACTTCCTCCATCGCTTTAGCCGGGTTGCTGGCCGAGGCGGGCAAGCGCGTGGTCGTGGTCGATCTCGACCCCCACGGCTCCATGACCAGCTACTTCGGCTACGACCCCGACAGCCTGGAACACAGCAACTACGATCTGTTCCTGCACAAGGGCAACGTGCCACAAGGCCTGCCGGGTCAACTGTTGCTGTCGACCAGCGACGAACGCATTTCCCTGTTGCCGTCCAGCACCGCGCTGGCCACCCTCGAGCGCCAGTCTCCGGGGCAGAGTGGTTTGGGCCTGGTGATTGCCAAGAGCCTGGCGCAACTGTGGCAGGACTTCGATTACGCCGTGATCGACAGCCCGCCCTTGCTCGGCGTGCTGATGGTCAATGCCTTGGCGGCGAGCCAGCAACTGGTGATCCCGGTGCAGACCGAACACCTGGCGGTCAAGGGTCTGGAGCGCATGGTCAACACCCTGGCGATGATCAACCGCTCGCGCAAGCAGGCACTGCCTTTCACCATCGTGCCGACCCTGTTTGACCGTCGCACCCAGGCGTCCCTCGGAACCTTGCGCGTGCTGCGCGACAAATTCCCCGACGAAATCTGGCAAGGCTATATCCCGGTGGACACGCGCCTGCGCGATGCCAGTCGTGCCGGGCTGACGCCTTCGCAGTTCGACGGCAAGAGCCGTGGCGTTCTCGCTTACCGTGCGTTGCTCAAGCATCTGCTGGCAGCGCAACTTGTTGCGCAGGTGGCGTGACATGACCTCGATCCCTGTAGGAGCGAGCCTGCTCGCGATGGTCGTCAACGATGACGCGGGAAACCTGGCACCCCGTTGCGCTCTCAGGTTCATCGCGAGCAAGCTCGCTCCTACAGGTGCGTGCGGATGAACCGGCCATTGAAGACAACATCGCGCCCGCAACTGGCGTTGCAGTCGTATCTGGACAGCCTGCTGCAGGAAGTGACCGAAGAGTTGGCGCTGCCCCCGGAGGAAGTGGTCGAGGAGATCGCCGCCGAAGCGGTGCTGGACGAATTCCAGGCAGCGGTGCTCGAAGAGCAGGCCCGTGATGCCGCGGCGGCCGCGCCGGTGCCGGCATCCGTAGCGCCAGTGTTCAAGGCGCCGGTGATCGAAGCCCCGGCGCCGGTCATGGCGTCCGTTTCGACCATCGCTCCGCTGCTGCAAGTCTTGGTACCGCCACCTGTTGAAGCGCAACCAGTCGCTGTCGAAGTGCCGCAAACCCTGGTACCGCCCGTCGTCGAAGTGCATCTGCCACCAAGCAATACGCCGCCACCGGTGGACACCGAGGGTCGTCCGTCCTGGGCCGCCGAGCCTTTCGAATGCCTGTTGTTCGATGTCGCCGGCTTGACCCTGGCAGTGCCGCTGGTGTGCCTGGGGTCGATCTATTCCCTGGCCGGTCACGAGCTGACGCCGTTGTTCGGCCAGCCGGAGTGGTTCCTGGGCATCCTGCCGAGCCAGGCCGGCAACCTCAAGGTGCTCGATACCGCGTGTTGGGTCATGCCCGACCGTTACCGCGACGACTTCAAACAGGGCCTGCAATACGTGATTTCGGTCCAGGGTTATGAATGGGGCCTGGCGGTGCATCAGGTCAGCCGCTCATTGCGACTGGACCCGAATGAAATCAAATGGAGAAGCCACCGGGGTCAGCGGCCATGGCTGGCCGGCACGGTGATTGAGCACATGTGCGCCTTGCTCGACGTGGCCTCCCTGGCGGAGTTGATCGCCAGTGGCGGGGCAAAGCACATGTCCGGCAGCACGCCGAACCACAAACCGACAAACATTAAATAAACAACAGGCGACGTCACTCGATGGCGTTGCACGGAACACACACCGCCAGGGCGGTTTCTTGAGGGGTCAGGGTATGAATGACAAGGCAACGGCGGCAAAAGGTTCCGAAGATCCGATCCTGCAATGGGTCACCTTCAAGCTGGACAACGAGACCTACGGCATCAACGTGATGCGCGTCCAGGAAGTCCTGCGCTACACCGAAATCGCTCCGGTCCCGGGTGCCCCGAGCTACGTGCTGGGCATCATCAACCTGCGCGGTAACGTCGTCACCGTGATCGACACCCGTCAGCGCTTCGGCCTGATGAATGCCGAGATCAGCGACAACACCCGTATCGTCATCATCGAAGCCGACAAGCAGGTGGTCGGGATCATGGTCGACAGCGTGGCCGAAGTGGTTTACCTGCGTCAGTCGGAAATCGAAACCGCGCCGAACGTGGGTAACGAAGAGTCCGCCAAGTTCATTCAAGGCGTGTGCAACAAGAACAACGAATTGCTCATCCTGGTCGAGCTGGACAAGATGATGAGCGAAGAAGAATGGTCGGAACTGGAGAGTATCTGATTGATTCTCGAGGTTGCGGTCATTGTCCTGTTCCTGTTCTGGGCAGGCACGCTGGCGATGTTCCTGGGGTACATTCGCGCCCAGAAGCAGATCGCCGCGCAACAGGCCCAGAGCGATGCGCAGCGCGACCAGCGCATCAAGGACCTGGGCAAACGCGTTGACAACTACCAGAACGGCAACGTGCGCATGGGCGAAGACCTGCATGAACTGCGGGCGATCGTTGCGCCGTTGCCGGACAAACTGGCGCAGCTGGAACAGCGCGACCCGACCAGCCTGTCGTTTGCCCAGGCAGCGCGACTGGTCGGGATGGGCGCCAGCGTCGACGAACTCACCCAGTCCTGCGGCTTGACCCAGGCTGAGGCGGAGTTGATGAGCAAAGTGCACAAGAACTAGTTACCTGTAGGAGCGAGCCTGCTCGCGATGGACGTCAACGATAACGCGCGCATTCTGAATAAACGCGTCGCACTTGAGTCCATCGCGAGCAGGCTCGCTCCTACAAGGGTTCGGAGTCGTTCACAAAAACCGGGGCCACCTCTGCCCCCTGTGGGAGCGGGCTTGCCCGCGAAGGTGTCCTCGAAACTTCAATAATCATCCCCGCGTTCGGTGATCTCCTTCTCGACCATCGGCGCATCCGGGTCCTGTCCCGCTGGAAATTTCCCCTTCAAGCTCCATGCAAACGCAATGATCTCGGCAATCGTCAGATACAGCTCCTGCGCAATGCTGTCCCCCAGCTCCATGCGCGCCAGCAGTCGCACAAACTCGGCATTTTCGTAGATCGGCACTTCGCAGTTGCAGGCGATCCGTAGGATTTCCTCCGCCAGTTCTTCGTCGCCCTTGGCGGGGAAGGTAGGGACGGTTTGCCAGATAACTAATCGATTGATAGATAAAATACGTCACTTTGAGTGTTGCAGAATGATTCAAAAGTTTTCCTTTTCAGGGAATCCTAGTCCTACTTTAAGAAGTCCTGAATAGACCGTCGCGGCCAACTAAGTCCTACAGGATGAAGTATGAATATTCCTACATCTTAATCTGTGTTTTAACGACTTGTTTGTTTTGATGGCAATGGACTTGTCGTTTGTGCGTTGACAGGTGGAAACACAATTCTTTAAATTTTGTTGGCAAGGGGTGTTCAAAAGTAATCGATAAAGAAAAGGGTTGGATGAGTAGAATTTATATTCTGGACGCTGGTTATATGGGTGGCGGCAGAAGAATGGGCGCGGATACAAAACCTTTTGGTGGATGAAGTAATGAATTGGACAAGGAAGGGTGAAGCCTATTGCAGTATGCACGAGGATGGCAAAATAATATGGTCGTATGAAATAATTGAAATAACTTTGTGGGAAAGGTAGAGGGATGCTGCCTTCAAATAGAGGTCGACATTTTTTTATCGGCGCGCTCAGTGGGGTATTGGCGAACGTGCTATTGGGGTTGTCTTCAGTTTTTTGGAGGTATATTGGGTCGTTGAGTGCGTTGGCGTTGCTCAGCTATAGGGTTTACTTGTCTTTGCTGACGGTGTTTCTTGTCGTGTACGCTGGTCGGGAGCTAAGACCGCTTTTTGCTAAACTTAACATTAGGCTACTAATTTTACATGCCGTTGCAGCCATACTGATAGCGATCAACTGGGGGACGTTCATATGGGCATCTGTCCATGGTCGGGTACTTGAAAGCAGTCTCGGTTACCTGGTGGCGCCAATTTTAAGTATCGCGATGGGTATCGTTGTTTACAAAGAGCCAGTCACCGTGTTCAAAGCCGTGGCCGTGTTGATGATGCTGATCAGTGTGGTGAGTCTTTTCGTGTTGAGTAATGATCTTGATATAAGAGTTTATCTAGGTATCGGTCTGGCTTGGGGCTTTTATTCGTGCCTGAAAAAAATGACATCTTTGAATGTTTTTAGTGGCTTGTTGTTAGAGTCTCTTGTGCTTTCTTTTTTTTGTACTTTGTTTTTTATATTTTCAGATCTCGGCATGGCGATTCCTGATGATTTTGGTTTGTGGCGCACGCTTCTTGTTTTTAGTTGTGGTGTTGTATCTATTGTTCCGTTAGCGCTGTTTTCGTTTTCAGCTAAAAGGCTTTCTGTAATGTCTATGGGCTTGTCCCAGTTTGTATTGCCACTTACGCAGTTTTTTGTGGCGACGATAATTTACAAGCAAGCTGCTTCTCCAATAACTGTAATGGCTCTTTTAGTCGTAATCATTGGGCTGTTAGTAGTTGTGTTCGAACCAATTCTCAAAAAACTGTGTTTTTGTGGTGGTGGAGGGCAAGATGAAAAATAAATACAAAATCGTCGTAATTGGCCTGGGCGTTGTTGGAAGTACTTCGCTTTGGATCAGTAAGTTTGCCCGGCGTTTTTTATGTTTCTGCATGCTCCGGGCATGGCTTTAAATTCGAGACGGGTTTGGGAGATGTGCTTGCGAGAGCCGCTTTAGATGGTTTTCTTTCAGAGGAAGTGTCGATGTTTTACGCAGGCAGGTTTTCTGTTAGCAGTAAGTAATGGTATTCAATAGGTACGAGGGGGTATGTGCTGGTCTCCGTTGTTGAGTGTTTCTCAGTGTTGATCAATAGTCGTCCCCACGATCTGTCACATCCTTCTCCACCATCGGCGCATCCGGGTCCTGTCCCGCTGGAAACTTCCCCTTCAAGCTCCACGCAAACGCAATGATCTCGGCAATCGTCAGATACAGCTCCTGTGGAATGCTGTCCCCCAGTTCCATGCGCGCCAGCAGCCTCACCAACTCGGCATTTTCGTAGATCGGCACTTCGCAGTCGCGGGCGATCCGCAGGATTTCTTCCGCCAGTTCTTCGTCGCCCTTGGCGGTGAGGGTGGGGGCGTGGGTGCCGTCGTATTTGAGGGCGATGGCCTGGCGTGGGGCGTTGGGGTTTTTCATGCGGTTTCGTCGACCCAGCGTTGTTCGAGGCGGGTTTGTGGGCCTTGGGGCGGTGTGCCGAGGTGGCAGTCCAGGTCGCCGACGTTCAGGCCGGCGGCCAGCAGGCGATCACGCAGCCCGGCCAGATTGCTTTCGATCAGGCTGGCGGTGTACGGCCGTTCGGCCCAGAGCTGGCTGGAGAGGCTGCCCTTGATCAGTTGCGCCTGGATTTGCAGGGGGCCCAAGGGCTCCATGGCGAAGGCCAGTTCGACTCGCCACAGCTGTTGCTTGGGTTCGCCTTGTTCGCGACGTTCTTTTGGTTGTTCTTTCTCGGCGGCGTCCTCGCGCTGGAACTTGACCTGCAAGGGCACGATGTCCTGCAGGTTGCGCATCGGGATTTCCAGCTGCCAGGTGCTCATCAGCCGTCCGTCGGCGGTGACGCCGGTTTGTTCCAGGCTCGACAGCTGATGGCTTTGCAGGCGCGAAACCGCAGCGGCGGCCAGACGTAGCAGGTGTTCGAGGTCGTTTTCGCCCTCGGCGCTTTGCAGCAGGCGGTCGGGCAGCGGGAAGCCGCCCGGCGTCGGTTTGGCGCTGACCTGGCCGAGCATGCCCAAGGCATTGCGGACAAAATTCGGCATGGCCTGGGCCAGGGTGTTGGCGGCGATGATCGCGCCGAGGCTGGTGTTGGCCGGCAAGCCCTGGCTCAACTGCGCAACCAGTTTGAGCAGGTCGCCTTTCATGTCCGGTGCGAGTGTCGGGTTTTGCCCGTTCAGCAGTTTGCTTTCGAGGAATGCACCACTGCTGGCCAGCGCCAGGGCCAGGCCTTTGGGGGTGCTCAGTTGCTGGACATCCGGCAGGCCGGCGAGCAACCGGGCAGCGGCGCTGCGCAGTTCGGTGGAGGTCTGGTCCGAGGGCGCAAGGTTCTGCAGGCGCTGGAGCAAGCCATCCAGCGAGCCTTGGCGGCTTTGCTGATCGACCAGTTGCCGGGTGACCGCCAGTTGTTCCTGGCGGCTGCTCAGGGGTACGAATTTCAATGTCTGGCTGTCTTGCACCTGCGCGCTCAACAAGGTGCCGATGCGCAAGGGCTGCGGACTGTCGATGTTCAGGGTGCTGCCGCTCAGTGCGGTGTTGAGCAGGCTCACCATTGAGCGAAACACCAGGGGCTGGCCGGGCACTTGCGGCAGCACTTGCGAGGTCAGCACCTTGCCCTGCAGTAGGGTGCCGACCGGCAGTTGCGCGGTGTCGAGGCGGGTGAGGGTGGCGACGCTGGAGGCGATGGCCTGTTGCACCGTCACGGCCAGGTTGCCGGCCGAGGACTGGGTGACGACCAGCGTGGTGCCCTGGGCCAGCGGTTGATTGCTGGTGGTCTGGACCGTGGTCTGGCGGCCGCTGTCGAGGGTGACCTTGAGCAGCATCTGGAAAGTCTGGTCCGCCTGCTTGAGCGACAACACTTCGGCCTGGGCGGTTTGACCGACGCTGATCAACCCCTCCACCGGTGTCAGCAACTTGAGCAGTTCACCACTGAGCACCTGCGGGCGTGAGGTCGCCGGGAGGGCCTGCGGCAGCGGGAGGATGTTCATTTCGCCTGTCATACGCGGTCACAACCTGAGGAAAATGCACTCTTTAGAGTAGGGCCTGGCATGTATAATGCCGCGCCGTTGTATCCAAAAATGGCGAAAACTTTGCAATTGTTTGACGCAGCTCTCTAGAACAAGACGTCATTGCATCTATGCTGCATCTCTTTAACGGCCGCGCCAGTGCCGACTTGAACCGTATAAGGCCCGTGAACCCTTGACCAGTCCTGTCCTGCAAACCGTTGCCCTTGCCTGTGAGCGAGACCTTCGGCTGCTCTTCGAAAATCTCGATTTGAGACTGGCCAGTGGCGAAATGATGCAAATCAGTGGCCCCAACGGCAGTGGCAAGACCAGCCTGTTGCGCCTGCTCTCGGGGCTGATGCACCCGACCGCCGGTCAGGTGTTGCTCAACGGCCAGCCGCTGAACGAGCAACGCGGCGAACTGGCGCGCAACCTCCTGTGGATCGGCCACGCGGCCGGGATCAAGGATTTGCTGACACCACAAGAGAACCTGAGCTGGCTGTGTGCCTTGCATCATCCGGCGACCCATGAGGCGATCTGGCAGGCGCTGGCGGCGGTCGGGCTGCGCGGATTCGAGGATGTGCCTTGTCACACCCTGTCTGCCGGTCAACAGCGCCGCGTCGCGCTGGCGCGCCTGTATCTGGATAGCCCGCCGCTGTGGATCCTCGATGAACCCTTTACCGCCCTCGACAAGCAGGGCGTGGCGCAACTCGAAGAACACCTGGCCGGCCACTGCGAGCGCGGCGGCATGGTGGTGTTGACCACTCACCACACGCTGAGCCGGATGCCGGCCGGTTATCGCGACATCGATCTGGGGAGCTGGGCCGTATGAGTGTGTTCGGCCTGTTGGTCGCCCGCGAGGCGCGTCTGCTGTTCCGCCGTCCGGCGGAGCTGGCCAATCCGCTGGTGTTCTTTGCCATCGTCGTTTCGCTGTTCCCGCTGGCCGTCGGACCCGAGTCTCAATTGTTGCAAACCTTGTCTCCGGGCTTGGTCTGGGTGGCGGCACTTTTATCGGTCCTGCTCTCGCTGGACGGGCTTTTCCGCAGTGATTTCGAAGACGGATCCCTTGAACAGTGGGTCCTTTCGCCGCACCCCCTGCCTCTTCTGGTTTTGGCCAAAGTGCTGGCACACTGGGCTTTTTCCGGCCTGGCACTGGTTTTGCTGGCCCCCTTGCTGGCACTGATGCTCGGTTTGCCTGCCGCCTGTCTGCCGGTGTTGCTGCTTTCGTTGCTGCTCGGTACACCGGTATTGAGCCTGCTCGGTGCGGTGGGCGCGGCGCTGACGGTCGGCTTGAAGCGCGGTGGCCTGTTGCTGGCCCTGCTGATACTGCCGTTGTACATCCCGGTGTTGATCCTTGGCAGTGGCGCCTTGCAGGCTGCCTTGCAGGGAATGCCGGCGACCGGTTATCTCCTGTGGCTTGGTAGCCTGACCGCCCTGGCGATAACCCTGACACCTTTTGCAATAGCTGCTGGCCTGAAGATCAGCGTCGGCGAATAATGAGGTCTGGTCAAAAAACGACCAGTAAAGACCCTCGCTCTTCACAGTAAAGAGCAACCGTGATGGAAACAGTATGAACTGGACGTGGTTTCACAAGCTCGGCTCGCCCAAATGGTTTTACGGCATCAGCGGCAAAATGCTGCCCTGGCTGAGCGTCGCGGCGTTGCTGCTGATCAGCGTTGGCGTGGTCTGGGGCCTGGCCTTTGCGCCGCCGGACTATCAGCAGGGCAACAGCTTCCGCATCATCTATATCCACGTTCCGGCCGCCATGCTGGCGCAGTCCATCTACGTGATGCTGGCGGTGTGCGGCATCGTCGGCCTCGTGTGGAAGATGAAACTGGCCGACGTCGCCCTGCAATGCGCGGCACCCATCGGTGCCTGGATGACCGCCGTTGCGCTGGTCACCGGGGCGATCTGGGGCAAACCGACCTGGGGCTCGTGGTGGGTCTGGGATGCACGCCTGACGTCCATGCTTATCCTGCTTTTCCTGTACTTCGGTCTCATTGCGCTGGGCAACGCGATCAGCAATCGTGACAGTGCGGCCAAGGCCTGTGCGGTGCTGGCGATTGTCGGCGTGATCAACATCCCGATCATCAAGTACTCGGTGGAGTGGTGGAACACCCTGCACCAGGGGGCGACTTTCACCCTCACCGAAAAACCGGCAATGCCTGCCGAGATGTGGCTGCCATTGCTGCTGACGGCGCTGGGTTTCTACTGTTTCTTCGGTGCGGTGCTGTTGCTGCGCATGCGACTTGAAGTGCTCAAGCGCGAAGCCCGGGCCAGTTGGGTCAAGGCCGAAGTGGAAAACAGCCTGGAGGTCGCTCGATGAGTTTTGCTTCATTCGGCGACTTCATCGCCATGGGTCATCATGGCCTGTATGTCTGGTCAGCCTATGGCATCTGCCTGGTGGTATTGGCCCTCAACGTGGCGGCGCCGATCCTGGCCCGCAAGCGGTATCTGCAACAAGAGGCGCGTCGTCTGCGCCGGGAGAACGGCAAGTGAATCCGCTGCGCAAAAAGCGTCTTATCATCATTCTCGCGATCCTGGTCGGGGTCGGCGCTGCCGTCGGCCTGGCCCTGAGCGCCCTGCAGCAGAACATCAACCTGTTTTACACACCCACCCAGATCGCCAACGGCGAAGCGCCACAAGACACGCGCATCCGCGCCGGTGGCATGGTCGAGGCCGGTTCCTTGCAACGTTCCGGCGACTCGCTGGACGTGAAGTTCGTCGTCACCGACTTCAACAAATCCGTGACCATCACCTATCGCGGCATCCTTCCGGACCTGTTCCGCGAAGGGCAGGGCATCGTCGCCCTGGGCAAGCTCAATGCCGATGGCGTGGTGGTGGCCGATGAAGTGCTGGCCAAGCACGACGAGAAGTACATGCCGCCGGAAGTGACCAAGGCGTTGAAAGACAGCGGTCAATCGGCCCCAACGCCCGCGAAGGAGGGTTGATCCATGACATCCGGCATCTTTATTCCCGAGCTGGGTCATCTGGCGATGATCCTGGCCCTGTGCTTCGCCCTGGCCCAGGCCGTGGTCCCGCTGCTCGGTGCCTGGCGCGGTGACCGGCTGTGGATGAGCCTGGCCCAGCCGGCGGCCTGGGGGCAGTTCAGCTTTCTGCTGTTTGCCTTCGGTTGCCTGACCTACGCCTTCATGGTCGATGACTTCTCCGTGGCCTATGTGGCCAACAACTCCAACAGCGCCTTGCCGTGGTACTACAAGTTCAGCGCGGTGTGGGGTGCCCACGAAGGGTCCCTGCTGTTGTGGGCCTTGATTCTCGGTGGCTGGACCTTTGCGGTGTCGGTTTTCTCCCGGCAGTTGCCACAGGTCATGCTGGCCCGCGTGCTGGCGGTGATGGGCATGATCAGCACCGGTTTCCTGCTGTTCCTGATCATGACCTCCAATCCGTTCAAACGCATCCTGCCGCAAATGCCCAGCGACGGTGCCGACCTCAACCCCTTGCTGCAAGACATCGGCCTGATCGTGCACCCGCCGATGCTGTACATGGGCTACGTCGGATTCTCGGTGGCCTTCGCCTTCGCCATCGCCGCGTTGATGGGCGGTCGCCTGGATGCCGCGTGGGCGCGCTGGTCGCGTCCTTGGACCATTGTGGCCTGGGCGTTCCTCGGCATCGGCATCACCCTCGGTTCGTGGTGGGCGTACTACGAACTCGGCTGGGGCGGCTGGTGGTTCTGGGACCCGGTGGAAAACGCCTCCTTCATGCCATGGCTGGTGGGTACCGCGCTGATTCACTCGCTGGCGGTCACGGAAAAGCGCGGCGTGTTCAAGAGCTGGACCGTGTTGCTGGCCATCGCTGCGTTCTCGTTGAGCCTGCTGGGCACCTTCCTCGTGCGTTCCGGCGTGTTGACCTCGGTGCACGCCTTTGCCTCCGATCCGGAACGCGGCGTGTTCATCCTGATTTTCCTGCTGTTCGTGGTCGGTGGTTCATTGACGCTGTTCGCCCTGCGCGCGCCGGTGGTCAAGAGCCAGGTCGGCTTCAACCTGTGGTCCCGGGAAACCCTGCTGCTGGGCAACAACCTGGTGCTGGTGGTGGCCGCCTCGATGATCCTGCTGGGCACCTTGTACCCACTGATTCTCGATGCCATGACCGGCGCCAAGCTGTCGGTCGGCCCGCCGTACTTCAACGCGCTGTTCATTCCATTGATGGCGTTGTTGATGGTGGTGATGGCGGTCGGCGTGATCGTGCGCTGGAAAGACACCCCGGTGAAATGGCTGCTGAGCATGCTGACCCCGGTATTGCTCGGCAGTGCGGCCATGGCCGTGGTGGCTGGCGTCGCTTACGGCGACTTCAACTGGGCCGTGCTCGCGACCTTCATGCTTGCTGCCTGGGTGCTGTTGGCCGGTGCGCGTGACATTGTCGACAAGACCCGCCACAAAGGCCTGATCAAAGGCCTGCCCACCCTGACCCGCAGCTACTGGGGCATGCAGATCGCACACCTGGGCATTGCCGTGTGTGCGCTGGGTGTCGTGCTGTCGAGCCAGAACAGTGCCGAGCGTGACCTGCGCCTGGCGCCGGGCGAGTCCATGGACCTGGCCGGTTATCACTTTATCTTCGAAGGCGCCAAGCACTTCGAAGGCCCGAACTTCACGTCCGACAAGGGCACCGTCCGGGTGATCCGCAACGGCAAGGAAATCAGCGTGCTGCACCCGGAAAAACGCCTGTACACCGTGCAGAACTCGGTGATGACCGAAGCGGGTATCGACGCCGGTTTCACCCGCGATCTCTATGTCGCCCTCGGTGAACCGCTGGGTAACGGCGCCTGGGCTGTGCGCGTACACGTCAAACCCTTCGTGCGCTGGATCTGGTTCGGTGGTTTGCTGACAGGTGCAGGTGGTTTGCTGGCGGCGCTGGATCGGCGTTATCGGGTCAAGGTCAAAAGCCGCGTGCGCGAAGCACTGGGCATGTCGGGAGCCACTGCATGAAGCGTTGGTTGATGTTGTTGCCACTGGCGATTTTTCTGGTGGTTGCCGTGTTTCTCTACCGTGGGTTGTACCTGGATCCGGCCGAGTTGCCTTCGGCCATGATCAACAAGCCGTTCCCGGAGTTTTCCCTGCCGTCGGTGCAGGGCGACAAGACCCTGACCCGCGCCGACATTCTGGGCAAGCCGGCGCTGGTCAACGTCTGGGGCACCTGGTGCATTTCCTGCCGGGTCGAGCACCCGGTGCTGAACAAGCTGGCCCAGCAGGGCGTGGTGATCTACGGCATCAACTACAAGGACGTCAACGCCGATGCCTTGAAGTGGCTGACGGACTTCCACAACCCGTATGTGCTGGACATCCGTGACGACGAAGGCTCGCTGGGCCTGAACCTCGGCGTGTACGGCGCGCCGGAAACCTTCTTCATCGACGCCAAGGGCATCATCCGTGACAAGTTCGTCGGCGTGATCGACGAGCAGGTCTGGCGCGAAAAACTGGCGGGCAAGTACCAGGCGCTGGTCGACGAGGCCAAGCCATGAAGCGCTGGATTGCTGCCGCTGTCCTGGGCTTGAGTATGGCCGGTGTGGCTCACGCGGCCATCGACACCTATGAGTTTGCCAAGGAAGGTGACCGCGAGCGTTTTCGCGAGCTGACCAAGGAGCTGCGTTGCCCCAAGTGCCAGAACCAGGACATTGCCGATTCCAACGCGCCGATTGCCGCCGACCTGCGCAAAGAGATTTTCCGCATGATCGGCGAAGGCAAGGACAACCAGCAGATCATCGACTTCATGGTCGACCGCTACGGTGACTTCGTCCGCTACAAACCTGCGTTGAACGCCAAGACTGCCTTGCTCTGGTTCGGCCCCGCCGGCCTGTTGCTGGGGGGCGTCGTGATCATCGCGGTGATCGTCCGCCGTCGTCGCGTGCAACGCGCCGGCACCCCGGGCTCGCTGTCTGCCGAGGAGCGCTCGCGCCTCGACCAACTGTTGGATAAAACCAAGAATGATTGATTTCTGGCTCGCTGCAGGTCTGCTGCTTCTGGTTGCCCTGAGTTTTCTGTTGATCCCGGTTTTGCGCAGCCGTCGTGCCCAGCGTGAAGAGGATCGTACCGCCTTGAACGTCGCGCTTTATCAGGAGCGCGTGGCTGAGTTGCAGACTCAGCAGGAAGAGGGCGTGCTCGATGCGGCGCAAATGGACGCCGGTCGTGCCGAAGCCGCCCGTGAGTTGCTGGCCGATACCGAAGGCGTCGAAGCGCCGCGGGTGTCGCGACTGGGTAAACCCCTGCCGTTGCTGGCGGCCGTTCTGGTGCCGGTGCTGGGCCTGGGGCTGTACATGCATTACGGCGCCAGCGACAAGGTCGAACTGACCCGCGAATTCTCCCAGGCACCCAAGTCGATGCAAGAGATGACCCAACGCCTGGAGCGTGTGGTCGCCGCTCAACCGGATTCCGCCGAAGGCATGTACTTCCTCGGTCGTACCTACATGGCGCAGGATCGCCCGGCGGACGCGGCGAAGATGTTCGAGCGCACGGTGAACCTGGCCGGTCGTCAGCCCGAGCTGCTCGGTCAATGGGCCCAGGCGCAGTACTTCGCCGATGGCAAGAAGTGGTCGGACAAGGTCCAGGCCCTGACCGACGAAGCGCTCAAGGCCGATCCGAAAGAAGTCACCAGCCTCGGCTTGCTCGGCATTGCCGCGTTTGAAGGCGAGCGTTATCAGGACGCCATCGATTACTGGAATCGCCTGTTGGCGCAGTTGCCGCCGAACGACCCGTCCCGGGAGGCGCTGCAAGGCGGGATCACCCGGGCCACGGAGAAACTGGTGGCCAGTGGTGGCAAGGTTGCGCAAGCACCGGCGGCCAAGACCGCGGCGTTGCTCAAGGTCAGCGTCGATCTGGCTGCGGAGCTCAAAACCAAGGTCCAGCCTGGCGACAGCGTGTTCATCTTCGCCCGTGCGGTCTCCGGTCCGCCGGCCCCGCTGGCGGTCAAGCGCATGACCGTGGCCGACCTGCCGGTGACCGTCGAGCTGAGCGATGCCGACGCGATGATGCCGCAATTGAAACTGTCGAACTTCCCTGAAGTCCAACTGGTTGCGCGTATTTCCCGTGCCGGCAAACCGACCGCCGGCGAGTGGATTGGTCGCAGCCAGCCTTTGGCCAGCAGCACCACCGCGCCGCAAACACTGACCATCGACAGTCCGGACAAATAACAGGAAAACGCTACCATGACCGCTATCGCTCGTATTGCCCTGCTCAGCGTCGTTTTGGGGTTAAGCGCTTGTGCGGTCCAGCGACCACCGGAGCAAACGGCTCCGCCGCCGATTCCGCGGTCGCAGCCCAGCCCTACGCCATCGACGTCGCCGGTACCGAGCAAGCCGTCTGTTCCGGTTAAACCCTCCAAGCCGCTGCCGCGCACGTCCGCCAGCTTTGCGCCACCACCGGGGGGCAATAGCCATTGGGATCCGAAGCTTGGGGTTTATGTGCTTGATGATCAGCCCAATACCTTTTATCGCCAGCGTACCTATTACCGTTGGGATAACGGCTGGAGCCGGTCGATCAGTCCGAAAGGGCCGTGGGAGGAAACTGACATTCACGGTGTTCCGGGTGGGCTTGGGCGGCAATTCGGGCAGTAACGCACTAAGGCGACCTTCGGGTCGCTTTTTTGTGCCTGATTTCCAGGTCGCTGCTGAACTCTGTGGGAGCGGGCTTGCTCGCGAAGGCGGCCTGACAGCCGACCTGTCTTTTGTTGACCGTGTACATATCCATTGCTGCGGTAACGGCCACTTATGGTTTCGCCCTTACGGCGACTCCCTTTTTTACAAGCGCCTAAAAAAGGAAGCAAAAAACGCTCGCCCCGAACGTACGGCCCCTCGCTGAGGCTCGGGGTTCCTTCGCTCCGGTATTCATCCGGGGGCATTGCCCTCCGGTCGGCTTCGCTTCGACCTACATGCAATGAGTTCGACTGCGTCGAACGGCGCTGCGCGCCCATCCCCGGATGAACACCTGCGCTCAGCCTGCCGAGGGGGCGGGTGGATCAAGATCACAAGCTGCAGGCGAGCTAACGCTCGGCCTGTTGAGTGGTGGGGTTGTACGCTGGCCCACTGGCAGGAGCTGCGGTGGGCTGCGATCTTTTGATCTTGATCGTCCGCCTCTTCGACACTTGGTCAAAAATCAAAATCAAAAGATCGCAGGGTATGACTCACCCACATAGGTAACAGTTTTTAACTGGCACTGGTCGAACACCCTGGGCCTATACCGTGATCGGGTGGAAAACCTGCTGGTGCAACGGGTGCAGGTGATGGATCATTCGCCAGGCCAGCGGGCTGATCGGGTGCAAGCGCCGTCAGGATGGTTTGCCGGTGGTCCAGCAAGTGTGGCGACAAATGAAGAGGGTGTTTTGATGGCGGGCAGGTTGATCTATCTCATCGGGCCTTCAGGTTCGGGCAAGGACAGCCTGCTGGATGCCGCGCGAACGCGGTTGGCCGAACGCGGCTGTCGTATCGTGAGGCGGGTCATTACCCGCTCGGCCGAAGCCGTGGGCGAGGCGGCGCTGGGTGTCAGTGCGCAGCAGTTTGCCGATATGGAAGCTCAGGGCGCGTTTGCCCTGAGCTGGCACGCCAATGGGTTGTCCTATGGCATCCCGCGGGAAATCGACGATTGGCTGGCCGCCGGCCAGGACGTGCTGGTCAATGGCTCTCGGGGGCATTTGCAGAACACGCGCCAGCGCTATCCAGACGTATTGGTGCTGTTGTTGACTGTGGATCAAGAGGTACTGCGGCATCGCTTGCTGGAGCGCGGGCGAGAATCGTTGATCGAGATCGATCAGCGTCTGGCGCGCAATGCGCGATTCAGCGAGCGGCTGCTGGCCGACGACCCGGCCGTGCTCCTGCTCGACAACTCCGGGCCGCTGGAGTCCACGGTCGAACACTTGCTGGCCTGTATTGACGAGCAATCCCCATGTGCCTGACGTTGCAGTGCATCGTCGAGTTGCAGCCGAAGCCGCTGGTGTTGACCCGTGTCGGGCACACCTTGAATGCGTGGTTGATAAATCATCGTGGTGATTTGCCGGCGAATGTCAGGGTCGGGTTTGGTGGGTGTGCGTTGTAGCGATCAGGCGTGGTGATTTTCAAAGCATTGCCCGGAAACTGTTCAATGCCTTGACCGACTGAACCAAGCCTTGACGTAACAATAGATCGAGATAAGTGTCAGTGTTCATCGGTGGGGCCTTCAGTTGCTTGCGCTGTCGTTGTGCCGCGGCGACCACTGCTGCCGGATCCAGGTCGAAAAGGTCATTGACGAATTCGTCGGGGTGCTGGGCCTCGATGCCATAAGGTTGCAACGCGGTGCGGGGGAAGTCTTTCTGGTTGAAGGTGACAATGACGCTGGCGTTGCAACGAATGGCAGCCGCCAGGACATGTCGGTCATCCGCGTCGGGCAGCGTCAGTCCTTGTATCAAAACTTCGTACCCCGACACGCAGGCGTCGGGAATCGCCAGATCCATTAGCTCGCAGGTGCGATTCAATTGCGTGGCGTTGAGATCCGGGCGGTTTTTCAGCAGATTGCGTTTCCATTCATCGTGTATTGCCACTGACCATTTCGCCCTGAAAAGCCCGGAGAGCGCTAGCCACATCAGAAAGTCTCTCAAGGGCGCGGGGTAAAGCACGCAAGCGTCATATACAGCGGTAAATGAAGAGTGCCTCACTCGTATCCTGTCCTTAACGCCTGTGCCTGCTCGGCGAGAAGCATCATTGCCTGCTCGCTGGCGGTGTCGCGCCGGTTTTTATAGTCCATCAAGTCGGCAAAACGCACACGTCGGTGCTTGCCGGTTTTGTGGTAGGACAGTTCGCCGGATTCGAGCAGTTTGATCAGGTGTGGACGTGAGACATTGAGCAGGTCTGCCGCTTCTTGCGTAGTCAGTTCAGCGTGAACCGGGACTACTTTCACTGCGTTACCGGCCGCGAGTTCCGCCAGAATATCGACTAGCAAACGGAGCGCCGAGGTGGGCAGTTCGATGTTATGCGCTTCGTTCTGCTCATCGAATATCTGGATGTGCTGAGTTTCGAACCGGGTGGCGAGATAGGCAGCCAGGGTGCGTTGCCCCTCGATCGCGGCCTGTATTTCGTGTTTCGCGGGCAAATTGATTGGCGGATGAATGACGGTCGACATGACGGCTTCCAATTTCAGAATAATCGATTTCAGCAGGCTATTCGAATTAATCGAAAATCGCAATAAACGAAACGCCTGGCTTTCAAACCTCGTTCTTCAACAACCCCTGCACATACTCCACAAACGCCCGAGCCTTGGCGCTGGCCATTCTCCCGGTGGGGAACACAGCCCACAGGTCCTGGTTCGGCAATGCCCAGTCCTTCATCACTTCCCGGACCGAACCGTCGGCCAGTTCTGGCGCAAACATCCATTGCGAGGCCATGGTCAGTCCTTGATGGGCCAGCACGGTTTCACGCAGGCCTTCGGCGGCGTTGACACGGATCCGGCCGCTGACGATCACCGATTGCTTCTCGCCGGCCTTGCTGAATTGCCAATTGGCGCCGTCACCGAGGGTGTAGACGATTGCCTGATGCTTGCACAGGTCGGCGGGGCAGGTGGGGGCGTCGTGTTTTTCGAAGTACGCCGGTGTACCCAGTACCATGCGCCGGCATTCGGCGATCTTGCGCGCAGTCAGGCCCGAGTCGCTCAACGCGCCCATGCGCAGGGCGATATCGACGCCTTCTTCCACCAGATTGACATTGCGATCGTCGAGCATCAGGTCGATGTTCAGCTCCGGGTGTTGCTCCAGGAAGGGGCCCAGGTGCGGAACGATGTGCAGCCGGCCGAAGGTGACCGCCGCGCAGATACGCAGGTTGCCACTCAGCCCGCTGGCGCAACCCCGTGCGGCGTTGTCGGCCTCGTCGGCTTCTTCGATGGCACGCTTGGCCCGCTCGAAAAAGGCCAGCCCGGCTTCGGTGGGCGTCAGGCCGCGAGTCGAGCGCAGCAACAATCGCACCGCCAGACGCGATTCGAGTTGCGCGATGGTTTTCGACACGGCCGGCTGGCCGATGTTCAGGCGTCGTGCCGCGGCGGAAAACGAGCCGGTTTCCACCACGTAGACGAAGGTTTCCATTGCGCCGAGGCGGTCCATTGAGGGTGGTCCTTGTGCCAAATCCTGAGGATGTCGCAAGTCAATGGTTTCAAGCCATCGCCAACGATGCCTTCGGCGAAACACTCAGGAACCGCAATAACGCCAGCAGTGGAAACGCACTGCCGACGATCACGATCCACAGCCAGCCGCCCTGTTCGTACACTGCGCTGGCCACCGAAGAGCCGAAGGCGCCGCCGATGAAGATGCTGGTCATGTACAGCGCATTCAGGCGGCTGCGGCTTTTGCCGTCGAGGGCGTACACCGCACGCTGGCCGAGGACCATGTTCATCTGCACGCAGAAGTCCAACACCACGCCGGTCACGGCCAGGCCGATGACGCTGTAGGCCGGATGGATGAACGCCGGCAGAAAACTCAGGCTGGCGAACAGCAGGGCCAGCAACGATGCGATGCGGGTGTGGCCGGCATCGGCCAGGCGTCCGGCGATCGGGGCGGCGATGGCGCCGATGGCCCCGACCAGGGCGAAAATCGCGATCTCGCTTTGCGACAAGCCGTGATTGCGCGCCAATTCCAGTGGCACGGCGGTCCAGAACAGGCTGAAAGTGGCAAACATGCAGCCCTGGTAAAACGCCCGCTGGCGCAGCACCGGTTGCTTGCGCAGCAGCGTCCACAGCGAGCCCAGCAACTGGCCATAGGAGGCGCTGTGATCAGGTTCACGCTTGGGAATGGTGACGGCCAGCACGATGCTGATGGCCGCCATCAACACCGCGGCAATCACAAACATCGCGCGCCAGCCGAAGTGGTCGGCCACCACGCTGGACACCGGCCGGGCCAGCAGAATGCCGAGCAGCAAACCGCCCATGATCCCGCCCACTACACGGCCACGGGTTTCTTCCGGCGCCAGGTGTGCGGCCAGTGGAATCAGAATCTGCACCGATACCGAGCTGAACCCCACCAACAGCGAAATAAGCAGGAACACATTCGGCTGATCGGTGAACGCCGCACCCAGCAGGCTGGCAATCGCCACCAGGGTGGTGATGATCATCAACCGGCGGTTCTCCAGCAGATCCCCCAGCGGCACCAGGAAAAACAGCCCCAGTGCATAACCGATCTGGGTCAGGGAAACGATCAGGCTGGCCATGGTGTTGCTCAGGCCGATGTCCGGGGCGATCAGGCCGATGATCGGCTGGGCGTAGTAGATGTTGGCGACAATGGCCCCGCAGCAGAAGGCGAACAGCAGCACCATGCCTCGGGTCATTGTCGCGGTGCCGCGGGGCACCTGGGTCGCTGGGTTCATAACGGGGCTCGCTGTACGGAAAGGAATGCGCGCAGGCTAACGGGCTGGCTGAAGCGGCGGAAGCGGGATTGGAGTGATAGCTATCATTCCATTGCGGAATGACTGACGGACGCGTGTGTCGTCCGCCGAATGGCCTTGCCTGTAGGAGCGAGTCTGCTCGCGATGGAGTCACGGTCAACGCGTTTATTCAGAAAAACGCATTATCGTTGACGTCCATCGCGAGCAAGCTCGCTCTTACAGGTGTTTATTGCGCATAAATCTGGTCGAAAACCCCGCCATCGTTAAAGTGGGTCTTTTGCACGGTACGCCAGTCACCGAAGGTCTTCTCGACGGACAGGAAGTCCACTTTCGGGAAACGGTCGGTGTACTTGGCCAGCACGGCCGGGTCACGCGGGCGCAGGTAATTGGCGGCAGCGATCTCCTGGCCTTGCGGCGACCACAGGTACTTCAGGTATTCCTCGGCGGCAGCGCGGGTGCCTTTCTTGTCGACGGTTTTGTCGACCACCGACACCGGTGGCTCGGCTTCGGCGGAAACGCTAGGGTAGATGACTTCGAACTGATCACGGCCGAACTCGCGGGCGATCATTTCCGCTTCGTTCTCGAAGGTCACCAGCACGTCGCCGATCTGGTTGGTCATGAAGGTGGTGGTGGCGGCGCGGCCACCGGTATCGAGTACCGGCGCTTGCTTGAACAGCTTGCCGACGAAGTCTTTGGCCTTGTTCTCGTCACCGCCGTTTTTCAGCACGTAGCCCCAGGCCGAGAGGTAGGTGTAGCGACCGTTCCCCGAAGTCTTCGGGTTCGGCACGATGACTTGCACGCCATCCTTGAGCAGGTCCGGCCAGTCTTTCAGGGCTTTCGGGTTGCCCTTGCGCACGATGAACACGGTGGCCGAGGTGAACGGCGCGCTGTTGTTCGGCAGGCGCGTGACCCAGTTGTCCGGGACCAGTTTGCCGTTGTCCGCCAGGGCATTGATGTCGGTGGCCATGTTCATGGTGATGACATCCGCCGGCAGGCCGTCGATCACTGAGCGCGCCTGTTTACTGGAGCCGCCAAAGGACATCTGCAGGGTGATGTTTTCGTTGTGCTCGGCTTGCCAGTGTTTCTGGAACGCAGTGTTGTAGTCCTTGTAGAAATCGCGCATCACGTCGTAGGAAACGTTGAGCAGCGTCGGTGCGGCTTGAGCCACGCTGGTCAGTGCCAGGCCAGCGGCCAGAAGAGAGGCGCTAAAGAGTTTTTTCACTGCGCAATCCTTGTTCTATATAAAAGATGGGGCATTTTGCCAGCGACTATAACCGTGCTCGCATAGACCTTTAAAGATTAAAAAGCTCTTTGCTTATTCCGTTTTTTTGAACAGTGCATTGCCGCAACGGGAGCAGAATGCAGCACCGTGTTCGTGGCTGTTTTTCTTGCACACCGGGCAGTCGTGTTGAAGTTGATCGCCGCGCATGGCGTTGGCCAGTTCAGCGGTGAAAATCCCGGTTGGCACGGCGATGATCGAGTAACCGGTGATCATCACCAGCGACGAAACAACCTGGCCCAGCGGCGTCTTCGGCACGATGTCGCCGAAGCCCACGGTGGTCAGTGTCACGATAGCCCAATAGATGCCTTTGGGAATGCTGGTGAAGCCATGTTCCGGGCCTTCGATCACATACATCAGCGTGCCGAATACCGTCACCAGCGTGCAGACGCTGACCAGGAACACCACGATTTTCTGCTTGCTGCCGCGCAGCGCCGACATCAGGTAGTTGGCTTGCTTGAGATAAGGGCTGAGCTTGAGCACGCGGAAGATCCGCAGCATGCGGATGATCCGGATAATCAGCAGATACTGCGCATCGGCGTAATACAGCGCGAGGATGCCGGGCACGATGGCCAGCAGGTCCACCAGTCCGTAAAAGCTGAAGGCGTAGCGCAGGGGTTTGGGCGAGCAGTACAGGCGCAGGATGTATTCGCCGAGGAAGATCACCGTGAAGCCCCACTCGATATAGGCGAGTACATCGGCGTAGTTGCGGTGAATGCTGTCGATGCTGTCGAGCATCACGATCACCAGGCTGGCGAGGATGATCAACAGCAGGATGCCGTCGAAGCGCCGGCCCGCCTGGGTGTCGGTCTGGAAAATCATGACGTAAAGGTCTTCACGCCAGTGTTTGTTGCTGTCCATGGATAACGCCTGACTCGATGATCAGCGCAGCCTAGGTTGATTCTCCCCGGTAGCGCAAGGCGCGCTTTCGACCCGGGCTTTGCCGAGCATCTGAACAACCGTGCGGATCAGCCAGCAGCCAAGAATGAAAGGCGCGGTCAGCGTGGGCAGACCCATGGCGGCAAACACCGGCGTCAGCAACAGCGCCAGGCCGATGCCAACCAGCGGCAGCCACGGTTGGCGACGCTGCGAGCTGAAGGCGAGGGCGGCGAGTACGGCGTTGTAGCCGCCGAGACCCAGCAGTGCGGTGTAGAAGTCGTGCTGCAGCAGGCTCCAGCCCATGCCCGCGACAGACGCCAACAACGCCCAGCAGAAGGCGCGGCGATCAGCGATCAGCAAACCGGCGGCAATCATCGCACCGGCCAGCGGATGACCGAGGAACATCACCTGACCGATGCCTTTGAAAGGGGCGGCGAGCATGTTCAGGGTGCTGACTTCGATCAAATGCGCCTCTGTCGAGGGCGTGGCGAAGCACAGCAGCACCCAGCTCAGCACCACGAACGGCGTGGTGTAGGCGGGGAGGTATTGGCTGAACCGGACGCGCTTTAGCCACTGCTGGGTGAGCATCGCGCTCAGGCCGCCGGCGGCCAGAATCAGCGGCGGCATCATCGCCGACCAGGGGAAGTACAGGCTCAGCAACAGACCGAGCAGAACGCCGTTGTAGCTGAACAATCCGGCCTGACGGTCAGCCTTGGCGTAGTTGCGACGTTGCGCGGTGAACAACCCGGCAACACCGCCGAGCAAGGCGCCGCCCAGCAAGGCGGGTGCAGTGAACAAAATGGCCAACAGACACAGCAGGCCGCACAGCGGATTACGCTGGAGAAAGATCTGGCTGAAGCCGTTGAGCAAGGCTTCGGCCCAGTCGGGGCAGTGGGTGTTGAAATGGTTGGCAGGCATGATGGAGTCTGTGGTGTTTCCAGTGAATCGTGTCGCCTGCTTCGCGAGCAAGCCCGCTCCCACAGTTGATCTGTGTGCACCACAGAATCAAAGACTGAACAAAGATTCAATGTGGGAGCGGGCTTGCTCGCGAAGAGGCCAGTTCAGGCGCTAGATCAATGTCTCGATACGCAGAGAGTTAGTCGATCCCGGCTGTCCAAAGGGCACACCGGCGGTGATCAATAAGGTATCGCCACGCTGCGCCATGCCTTGGGCCTGGGCGATCTCCAGCGCTGTGGAGCAGACTTCATCGACCTGGCGCAGGCGATCGTTGACCACCGAGTGCACACCCCACGCCACGCTCAGGCGACGGGCGGTCTGCAGGTTCGGCGTCAGGTTGAGGATCGGCACGGTCGGCCGCTCCCGCGCCGCACGCAGGCTCGACGCGCCGGATTCGCTGTAATTGACCAGCACCGCCACTGGCAGCACGTTGCTGATACGGCGAATGGCGCAGCTGATCGCGTCGGAAACGGTGGCTTCGGCTTTCGGTCGGCTGACGTCGAGTTGAGTCTGGTAGTCCGGACCGTTTTCCACCTGGCGGATGATCTTGCTCATCATCTGCACGGCTTCGAGTGGGTATTCGCCGGACGCGGTTTCCGCCGACAGCATCACCGCGTCCGCACCTTCGGCCACGGCGTTGGCAACGTCAGTGACTTCGGCGCGGGTGGGCGCCGGCGAGAAGCGCATCGACTCCAGCATCTGCGTGGCCACCACCACCGGTTTGCCGAGCTGGCGGCAGGTGCTGATGATGTTCTTCTGGATCTGCGGCACGCTTTCGGCCGGCACTTCCACGCCCAGGTCACCGCGGGCGACCATGATCGCATCACTCAATTCGGCGATTTCGCGCAGTTGTTCGACCGCCGAGGGCTTCTCGATCTTGGCCATCAGGAAGGCCTTGTCGCCGATCAGGCTGCGGGCTTCGCGGATGTCGTCCGGACGTTGCACGAACGACAGTGCCACCCAGTCCACGCCCAGCTCCAGACCGAAGGTCAAGTCGCGGCGATCCTTGGCGGTCAGCGGGCTCAGGTCGAGCACCGCTTGCGGCACGTTCACGCCTTTGCGGTCCGACAGTTCGCCGCCATTGAGCACGGTGGTGTCGATGGCGTCGGCGTACTTGGTCACGACCCGCAGGCGCAACTTGCCGTCGTCCAGCAGCAGGTCCATGCCCGGCTCCAGCGCGGCGATGATTTCCGGGTGGGGCAGGTTGACCCGGCGCTCATCACCCGGCGTGGCATCGAGGTCCAGGCGCAGGGCCTGGCCGCGTACCAGTTGCACCTTGCCTTCGGCGAATTTGCCAACCCGCAGTTTCGGGCCTTGAAGGTCCATCAGAATGCCCAATGGATAATTCAGTTGGCGCTCGACTTCACGAATCCACTGGAAACGCTGGGCGTGGTCCGCGTGATCGCCATGGCTGAAGTTCAGGCGGAAGATGTTGACCCCGGCCAGCACCAGCTCACGGATGGCGTCGATGCCGTCGATGGCCGGGCCGAGCGTAGCGAGGATTTTGACCTTTTTGTCAGGCGTCATGTTTAGTGCTCTCAAGGATCAGAATGGCGCGGAAGTCGTTGACGTTGGTTCGGGTCGGCTCGGTGACGATCAGGGCGTCGAGTGCCTCGAAGTAGCCGTAACCGTTGTTGTTGTCCAACTCGTCGCTGGCGCTCAGGCCCTTTGCGGCGGCGCGGGCGTAGCTGTCCGGGGTCATGATTGCGCCGGCGTTGTCTTCCGAGCCGTCGATGCCGTCGGTGTCACCGGCCAGTGCGTAGACGCCGGGCAGGCCTTTGAGGCTGTCGGTCAGGCTCAGCAGGAACTCGGCGTTGCGCCCGCCACGGCCATTGCCGCGCACGGTGACGGTGGTTTCACCGCCCGAGAGAATCACGCAGGGCGCCGCCAGTGGCTGACCGTGCAGGACGATCTGTCGCGCGATGCCGGCGTGGACCTTCGCCACCTCGCGGGATTCGCCTTCGAGGTCGCCTAGGATCAGCGGGCTGAACCCGGCCTGACGGCATTTCACTGCCGCCGCTTCAAGGGATTGCTGCGGACGGGCGATCAATTGGAAGTGACTGCGTGCCAGGCTCGGGTCGCCGGGTTTAACGGTTTCCGATTCGGGGCTTTGCAGCCAGGTGCGCACCGAGGCCGGAACCTCGATGGCGTAGCGTTTGAGGATCGCCAGGGCTTCGGCCGAGGTGCTCGGGTCGGCCACGGTAGGGCCGGAAGCGATGACCGTGGCGAGATCGCCCGGTACATCGGAAATCGCATAGGTGTAGACAGTGGCCGGCCAGCAGGCTTTGCCCAGGCGGCCGCCCTTGATCGCCGAGAGGTGCTTGCGCACGCAGTTCATCTCGCCGATGGTCGCGCCGGACTTGAGCAGGGCTTTGTTGATCGACTGCTTGTCGGCCAGGGTGATGCCTTCGGCCGGCAGTGCCAGCAGGGCAGAGCCACCACCGGAGAGCAGGAAGATCACGCGGTCGGATTCGTTGAGGTCGCTGACCAGTTCCAGCACACGCTTGGCCACGGCCAGGCCGGCGGCGTCCGGTACCGGGTGCGCGGCTTCGACCACTTCGATTTTTTCGCAAGGTGCGCCGTGACCGTAACGGGTCACCACCAGGCCTGACACTTCACCCTGCCAGCAGCGCTCGACCACCTGTGCCATGGCGGCTGCGGCTTTGCCGGCGCCGATGACAATGACGCGACCGCTGCGGTCGGCAGGCAGATGGGCTTCGAGGACTTGTTGCGGATGCGCCGCGTCGATGGCTGTGGCAAACAGCTCGCGCAGCAATTGTTGCGGATCGACCGACATGGCGGGCTCCCGGAATTCTTGTTATTTGAAGGGCGACTCGGTCCAGTGTGGGAGCGGGCTTGCTCGCGAAGGCGGCTTCACATTCAACAGAGATGTTGACTGACATGGCGCCTTCGCGAGCAAGCCCGCTCCCACATGGGGATGGGGCAGGACTTACTTCTTGTCGCGAATCGAGAAGTTCGCCATGTGTTCCAGACCCTTGATCAGCGCCGAGTGATCCCAGTTGCTGCCACCGATGGCCGCGCAGGTGCTGAACACTTGCTGGGTGTTGGCGGTATTCGGCAGGTTGATGTTCAGCTCCTTGGCGCCTTGCAGGGCCAGGTTCAGGTCCTTCTGGTGCAGGCTGATGCGGAAGCCAGGATCGAAGGTGCCCTTGATCATGCGCTCGCCGTGCACTTCGAGGATCTTCGAGGAAGCGAAACCGCCCATCAGTGCTTCACGCACCTTGGCTGGATCGGCACCGTTTTTCGAAGCGAACAGCAGGGCTTCGGCCACGGCCTGGATGTTCAGGGCCACGATGATCTGGTTGGCCACCTTGGCGGTTTGACCGTCGCCGTTGCCACCGACCAGAGTGATGTTCTTGCCCATGGCCTGGAACAGCGGCAGGGCGCGTTCGAAGGCGTCGGCATCGCCGCCGACCATGATGCTCAGGGTCGCCGCCTTGGCGCCGACTTCACCACCGGAGACCGGGGCGTCGAGGTATTGCGCGCCTTTTTCGTTGATCTTCGCGGCGAAAGCCTTGGTGGCGGTCGGCGAGATCGAGCTCATGTCGATCACCACTTTGCCTTTGCCCACGCCGGCAGCGATACCGTCGGCACGGAACAGCACGTCGTCGACCTGCGGGGTATCCGGCACCATGACGATGATGAACTCGGCTTCCTGGGCGACTTCTTTCGGGTTCGCCAGAGCAACGGCGCCAGCGGCGACCAGGTCGGCAGGGGCGGCGTCGTGGTGCGCCGACAGGAACAGGCTGTGACCGGCTTTCTGCAGGTTCAACGCCATTGGGTGGCCCATGATGCCGGTGCCGATAAATCCGATTTTAGCCATGAGAAAATCCTCTTGTTTTGTGCTTTCTGTAGGAGCGAGCCAGCTCGCGATGAACCCCGAAGCAACGCGGGCATCCAGACAGCCCGCGTAATCGTTGACGACCATCGCGAGCAGGCTCGCTCCTACAAGGGATATGTGTCAGATCGCGTTGTGGGTTTTGAGCCAGCCCAGGCCCGCTTCGGTGGTGGTCAGCGGCTTGTATTCGCAACCGACCCAGCCCTGATACCCGATGCGGTCCAGGTGTTCGAACAGGAAGTGGTAGTTGATTTCACCGGTGCCTGGTTCGTTGCGCCCCGGGTTGTCCGCAAGCTGCACGTGGTTGATCTCGCCCAGGTGCGATTGCAGGGTGCGGGCCAGGTCGCCTTCCATGATTTGCATGTGGTAGATGTCGTATTGCAGGAACAGGTTGGCGCTGCCGACCTGCTCGCGAATCGACAGGGCTTGCGCCGTGTTGTTCAGGTAGAAACCTGGAATGTCACGGGTGTTGATCGCTTCCATCACCAGCTTGATGCCCGCCGCTTGCAGCTTGTCGGCCGCGTACTTGAGGTTGGCGACGAAGGTTTTCTCCACGGTGGCATCGTCAAAGCCCTGCGGCCGGATACCGGCCAGGCAGTTGACCTGGGTGTTGCCCAGCACCTGCGCGTAGGCGATGGCCAGATCGACACCGGCACGGAACTCCTCAACCCGGTCCGGCAGGCACGCGATACCGCGCTCGCCCTTGGCCCAGTCGCCGGCCGGTAGGTTGAACAGCACTTGGGTCAGACCGTTGGCGTCGAGCTTGGCCTTGATTTCGGCGGAGCTGAAGTCGTACGGGAACAGGTACTCGACACCACTGAAGCCGGCTTTGGCGGCCGCTTCGAAACGGGCAAGAAAGTCCTGTTCGGTGAACAGCATGGACAGGTTGGCTGCGAAACGCGGCATGGTGGTCTCCTGTATATGTATGAAGCCCCTTGTGGGAGCGGGCTTGCTCGCGAAGGCGGAGTGTCAGTCGACATCAATGGTGAATGTCAGACCGCCTTCGCGAGCAAGCCCGCTCCCACAGGGAGAGCGGTCAGCAGTTAGTCCAGCAGCGAAATCGCGGTTGGTGCGTCGTCGCCGACCAGCGCCAGGTCTTCGAATTCGTTGACGGCGTTGATCTCGGTGCCCATGGAAATGTTGGTCACGCGCTCCAGGATGATCTCGACGATCACCGGAACCTTGAACTCTTCGATCAGTTCCTGAGCCTTGCGCAGGGCAGGCTGGATCTGAGCCGGTTCGAACACACGCAGCGCCTTGCAACCCAGGCCTTCGGCAACTGCAACGTGGTCGACACCGTAGCCGTTGAGTTCCGGCGCGTTCAGGTTGTCGAAGGACAACTGCACGCAGTAGTCCATGTCGAAACCGCGTTGCGCCTGGCGGATCAGGCCCAGGTACGAGTTGTTCACCACGACATGAATGTAGGGCAGCTTGAACTGCGCGCCCACCGCCAATTCCTCGATCATGAACTGGAAGTCATAGTCCCCCGACAGGGCCACGACTTTACGGTTCGGATCAGCCTTGACCACGCCCAGTGCTGCCGGAATGGTCCAGCCCAGAGGGCCTGCCTGACCGCAGTTGATCCAGTGGCGCGGCTTGTAGACGTGCAGGAATTGCGCGCCGGCAATCTGCGACAGACCGATGGTGCTGACGTAGCAGGTGTCCTTGCCGAACACCTGGTTCATTTCTTCGTAAACGCGTTGCGGCTTGACCGGCACGTTGTCGAAGTGAGTCTTGCGCTGCAGGCTGGCTTTACGCTGCTGGCAGTCTTGCAGCCAGGCGCTGCGGTTCTTCAGCTTGCCGGCAGCTTGCCATTCGCGAGCGACTTCGATGAACACGGTCAGCGCGGCAGCGGCGTCGGACACGATGCCCAGGTCCGGGGTGAACACGCGGCCGATCTGCGTGCCTTCGATGTCGACGTGGATGAACTTGCGGCCTTCGGTGTAGACGTCAACCGAACCGGTGTGACGGTTGGCCCAGCGGTTACCGATGCCCAGCACCACGTCCGACTTGAGCATGGTCGCGTTGCCGTAGCGGTGCGAGGTCTGCAAGCCAACCATGCCCACCATCAGCGGGTGATCGTCCGGGATGGTGCCCCAGCCCATCAGGGTCGGGATCACCGGAATACCGGTCAGCTCGGCGAACTCCACCAGCAGGTCGCTGGCGTCGGCGTTGATGATGCCGCCACCGGCCACCAGCAATGGACGCTCGGCCTGATCCAGCAAGGCCAAGGCCTTCTCGACCTGAACCCGGCTAGCGGTCGGCTTGGCCAGCGGCAGTGGCTGGTAAGCGTCGATGTCGAATTCGATTTCCGCCATTTGAACGTCGAACGGCAGGTCGATCAGCACCGGGCCTGGACGGCCGGAGCGCATTTCATAGAAGGCTTTCTGGAACGCGTAAGGCACCTGGCCTGGTTCCAGAACGGTGGTCGCCCACTTGGTGACTGGCTTGACGATGCTGGTGATGTCGACAGCCTGGAAGTCTTCCTTGTGCATACGGGCGCGGGGTGCCTGGCCGGTGATGCAGAGGATTGGAATCGAGTCGGCCGAGGCGCTGTAGAGCCCGGTGACCATGTCGGTGCCGGCAGGGCCGGAAGTACCGATGCACACGCCGATGTTGCCGGCCTTGGTGCGGGTGTAGCCCTCGGCCATGTGCGAGGCGCCTTCAACGTGGCGAGCGAGTACGTGATCGATGCCGCCGACCTTTTGCAGGGCGGAGTACAGCGGGTTGATGGCGGCACCCGGGATGCCAAAAGCGGTATCGACCCCTTCACGGCGCATCACCAGAACGGCGGCTTCGATTGCTCTCATTTTGCTCATGGTTTTGTGCCTCTTTACGTTTTGTAATTGTATACAAGTGGCTTTGCGCAGAGTGTATTCACGGCGGACGGCGCAGGTCAATCCATTTTCTCAAGCGCTTGTTTCATTCGTCGGAAGCCCGTTCCACTGTGGCTTTTCGTCGCATGTGGCGCCTTTCGAGAATTATTGTATACAAAAAAATAATTCATTGTGTTCTATTTGTTGCATCGGGCTGCGGCACAAACGCGCAGCCCCACGACTTTCCCTATAACAAAATGAGGACGGCACCATGAGCGCTTTAACCTTGAAAGTCGCAGTCAACCTGGTCAACGAGGCCATCACCGCCGGGCGTGCAATCGCCGCGGCACCCTTGACCATCGCGGTACTGGATGCCGGCGGGCATCTGATCACCCTGCAACGCGAAGACGGCGCCAGCCTGCTGCGCCCGCACGTCGCCATCGGCAAAGCCTGGGGCGCCATCGCCCTGGGCAAGGGCTCACGCCTGCTGGCGCTGGACGCCCAGCAACGCCCGGCGTTTATCGCCGCGTTGAACAGCCTGGGGCAGGGCAGTGTCGTGCCGGCACCGGGTGGTGTGCTGGTGCGGGATCAGGAGGGGAACGTGCTGGGGGCGGTGGGGATCAGCGGCGATCTGTCGGATGTTGACGAGCAGTGCGCGATCAATGCCATCGAGGCGTTGGGGTTGGTGGCGGATGCGGGGGTGGCGGCTTGATTTTCGCTGACTGAACTACCGCTTTCGCGAGCAAGCCCGCTCCCACATTGGATCTATGGTGTTGCAAATCCCCTGTGGGAGCGGGCTTGCTCGCGAAAGCGATCTCCCAGACACATCCAGCTAAAGGTCTGTACCGCCATTCTGTCTTCGCTGATCTAGCCTTTTCTGGAGTTCATCCATTAGAGGGGCAAAGGAATGCCTGAGCTGTCAGCTTCACACCGCCTGCGCATCGGCCGCTACACCGAACAAAATCGCATCTATCTACTGACTGCCAACACACTAAAACGAGAGCCCGTTTTCAGGGATTACCCCTTGGGCAGGTTGGTGGTGCATCAGTTCAGGCAAGCACAGAGTGAGGGATTTGCCGAGTCGTTGGCCTGGGTGGTCATGCCCGATCATTTCCACTGGTTAATACAATTGCATAGAGGATCGCTGGCGCAACTCATGTGCCAGACGAAGTCATTGAGTACTCGTGCAATCAACAGTGCAACTGGCAGATCGGGCAGTCTCTGGCAACAGAGTTTTCATGACCATGCGCTGAGAAAAGAAGAGGATCTGGTAAAGCTGGCTCGATACGTTGTGGCTAACCCATTGCGGGCTGGGTTGGTTCAGAAGCTGGGTGATTATCCGTTGTGGGATGCGATCTGGGTTTGATCTAAAACCGGGTTGCCGCCATTCGCGAGCAAGCCCACTCCCACATTGGATCTATGGTGTTGCAAATCCCCTGTGGGAGCGGGCTTGCTCGCGAAGGTCGCGACTCGGTCTACCGCTCCGGCTCACAGCCCTTGAGCACCAACCGGATAATCGTCTGCGCCGCCGCTTCGTAATCTTCTTCATCCAGCCTGGCCTTGCCGGTGATGGCGGTGATCTGCCAGTCGAAGTCGGCGTAGGTCTGGGTGGCGGCCCAGATGCTGAACATCAGGTGGTTGGGGTCGATGGGGGCGATTTGTCCGCGGTCGATCCAGGTCTGGATGCACTCGATGTTGTGTTTGGCCTGGCCATTGAGCTGTTCGACCAGATCGCTGCTCAGGTGGGGCGCGCCGTGCATGATTTCGCTGGCGAACACCTTTGAGGCGAAAGGCAGGTCGCGGGAGATGCGGATTTTCGAGCGAATGTAGCCGCTGAGCACTTCGCCGGGTTCGCCGTCCGGATTGAACGGTGTCGAAGCCTGCAGGATCGGCTCGATGATGCTTTCCAGGACCTCGCGGTAGAGGTTTTCCTTGGATTTGAAGTAGTAGTAGACGTTGGGCTTGGGCAATCCCGCCTTGGCCGCGATGTCGCTGGTTTTGGTCGCAGCGAAGCCTTTGTCGGCGAACTCCTCACTGGCGGCACGCAGGATCAATTGTTTGTTGCGCTCGCGGATAGTGCTCATAAACCCGGTGATTCCTTGCCTGTTCTGGCGGTTGCGCATGGTATCACCGGCCTCGCGCGGCGCTCAAGAATGCACCGTAGGCTCTTGTGTCGCGCTATGCTGCTGCGCATTCATTGCAGAAGGAAACCCGATTCATGGCAGGAAGCAGTTTGCTGTTGCTGATCGACGATATCGCGGCCGTGCTGGACGACGTGTCGGTCATGACCCAAATGGCCGCCAAGAAAACGGCCGGCGTACTCGGTGACGACCTGGCACTCAATGCCCAGCAAGTCAGCGGTGTGCGGGCCGAGCGGGAAATCCCGGTGGTCTGGGCGGTCGCCAAGGGTTCGTTCATCAATAAATTGATCCTGGTGCCGTCGGCATTGGCGATCAGTGCGTTCATTCCGTGGCTGGTCACGCCGTTGTTGATGGTCGGCGGCGCTTATCTGTGCTTCGAAGGCTTTGAAAAACTCGCCCACAAGTTCCTGCACAGCAAGGCTGAAGACGCCGCCGAGCATGCGCAACTGGTCGAGGCGGTGGCCGATCCTGCCACTGACCTGGTGGCGTTCGAGAAGGACAAGATCAAAGGCGCGATCCGCACCGACTTCATTCTTTCGGCGGAAATCATCGCCATCACCCTCGGCACCGTGGCCGGTGCTCCGTTGACCCAGCAGATCATCGTGCTGTCGGGCATTGCCATTGTCATGACGGTCGGCGTTTACGGATTGGTGGCGGGTATCGTCAAGCTCGACGACCTTGGCCTGTGGTTGACCCAGAAACCCGGGCAGATGGCGAAAAGCATCGGCGGCGGGATTCTGCGTGCGGCACCCTACATGATGAAGAGCCTGTCGGTGATCGGCACCGCGGCGATGTTCCTGGTGGGCGGCGGGATTCTCACGCACGGTGTGCCGGTGGTGCATCACTGGATCGAAAGTGTCGGTGCGGCGGCGGGTGGCGGCGGATTTATCGTGCCGGTGTTGCTCAATGGTGTGGCGGGGATTGTGGCGGGTGCGCTGGTGTTGGTCGGCGTGATGGCCGTCAGCAAGATCTGGAAAGCCCTGAAAGGCTGAAGACTACACCTAACAAATGTGGGAGCGGGCTTGCTCGCGAATAGGGTGTGTCAGTCACCAAAAAGGTTGTCTGACACACCCTATTCGCGAGCAAGCCCGCTCCCACAGTATTTTTCGGCTGCCGGAATTACTCGGCGATCTGCAACTTGCGTGCTTCGGTGTACACGTAACGCACTTTCTCGTACTCGAACGGCGAGTTCATCTGGCCATAGCGGAAGCTGGTCTGGTTGCGCTTGTCGATGCCGCGCAGGATCAAGACTTCCGGATGGTTGGAGCTGACCTCGGCCACGTTGAGGAAGTTGATCGCATTCTCGGCCGTGTAATCCACCAGCAGGCCGCCGGTATCACGCAGGTTCGACGGACCGAGGACCGGCAGCACGAAGTAAGCGCCGCCCGGCACGCCGTAGAAGCCCAGCGTCTGGCCGAAGTCCTCGCTCTGGCGCGGCAGGCCCATGGCGGTGGCCGGGTCCCACAGGCCGGCGATGCCGATGGTGGTGTTGAGCAGCAGTCGCCCGGTGGTTTCCAGCGAGCGCTGGCCCTTGAGTTGCAGCAGGCTGTTCAACAGGTTCGGCACGTCGCCGAGGTTGTTGAAGAAGTTGCTGACGCCGGTGCGCAGGAAGCTCGGGGTGACGTAGCGGTAACCATTGACCACCGGCAGGAACACCCATTGGTCAAAGCGGTAGTTGAAGTGATAGACGCGACGGTTCCACTCTTCCAGCGGATCGTAGACGGCCAGTGCACCGAGCGTCGAACGCTCGAACTCGCGCTGATCCAGGCCCGGGTTGAATTTGAGTTTGCTCAATGGTTCCTTGAAGCCGTCACTGTCGACGACTACGGGGGCGTTGGCTTTGCTGTTGTCTGCATGGGCGACGCCTGCACAGAGTAACGCTGCGAAAAGCAGGAGAAATTTAGCCACGGAAGAACTCCAGCATGGCGTCGCTGTTGACGCGGTAGTTAATGTTGCCGCAGTGGCCCCCGTACGGGTAAACGGTCAGGCGATCACCGAAGGTCTTGCGCAGGAAGCCCAGGTCGCCAGGACCCAGGATCACGTCGTCGGCGTTGTGCATGACGGCGATTTTCGGGCTTTCGTGCAGATAGTCCTTCAGCGCATACAGGCTGACCTGATCAATCAGTTGCAGCAGGCTGCCGCCATCGGTGCGGGCGCGCCACATAGGGATGACTTGTTCGGTGATGTAGCAGTCGAAGTCGCATTGCAATGCACGCTTGAGGAATGGCGTGAGGCTGGTGCCCTCGGTGATCGGGAACTTGGGCGGGGTGATCAGGCCGCGACGGTTGACCAGGTCCGAAGTGAAGGCGATGTCCGCCGCCGAAAAGCGGAACGAGGTGCCGATCAGCATGGCCATCTGTTCGTTGGTCAGGTGCTGTTTGGACTGCTGGAAGTCGTAGAGCAGGGCATCGTTGAGGTCGATGTAGCCCTTCTGCTGGAAGTAGCGGGTCAGTTTGTTCAGAACCAGTTCATAGAACGTGGTGCTGTTGTTGATGCCCTTGACCTCGGTCTGGACCAGCTTGTCGAGGTTGGTGATCGAGGTGTAGAGGTTGACCGGCGGGTTGAGCAGCAGGACTTTCTTGAAGTTGAAGCTGCGGCGGGTTTCGTCCAGGTGCGCGACGAAGGCGGCATCCAGTGCCCCCAGGCTGTACCCGGTCAGGTAGTAGTCGGTGACCGGTACTTTCGGGTTCTGTGCCCGCACGGCCTGCATCACCCGGTACAGATCTTCGGCATCGTCCTTGGAAACGCCCGGCGTGGCGAAGCGCGAGGCGGCGCTCATGAAGTCATAGCTGGTGGGCGATGACAACTGCACCACGTGGTAGCCGGCTTTGTAATAGAGCTTCTTCAGGTATTCGTTCAGGGTACTGTCATAGCGCGCACCGGTGCCGGCGATCAGGAAAATCAGCGGCGCGGCGTGATCCTGCGTGGCAATGCGGTAGTCGAGTTTCTTGACCGCCCAGAAATTGTCCGGCAATTCGAACGCCCGTTCCGGACGCAAGGTGACGCTGCGCACTGCCTGATCGATGTCATCGTCCAGGGGAAGCTCCGGACGCAGGTCCGGCGGCGTGGTCGCGATGGTCGCCTCGAACGGGTTGGTCAGGGGGTAGCCATAACTGGCGGCGTCAATGTCGACCGCCAGTGCGGACGCACTCAAAATAAGGCCGCCAAACAGGGCGGCGAAGCGCAAGGAACGGAGCATGACTAAATCCCTTAGAAGAAGGTGTCAAATGAATTTCGCAGGCTATGACCACCGGATATGCGCCAAAGTGCCAACCCTCGGCACCAAACAGGCCTGATTTCGAAGTTATAGTAGCTGGACGATACACTTTGCAGCGATTGAATGCCCAGTTAACAGTTGTTATCGCTTGCGAAACGCTTAAGGGCGATTAAGCTGGCCGCCGTTTTTCGCCAATTGGAGTGTTTCATGTCCCGCCACCTGCCCGTGATCCTGCTGCTTGTTTTGCTGCCTGTATGGCTGGCCGCCAGTTATGGCACGCGTTATGGCTTCATGGAGGATGCGCAGTGGGTCGGCATTTGCGTGGATGAGGCGAGCCGTTGGGAATGTCAGGTGCGTTCGAACCTGGGGCTGATGATTCACTTCGCGGTTCTGGGCTGGGGCGCCTTGGCTGTTGCCGTGATCGGCTTTGTGGTGTCCGGGCGTGCGGGGTGGTGGTTGGCAGTGCTGGCGCTGGTGCTCGGTTTTCCGGCGTTGGCCTTGTACAACACGACGTTGGCGGTGTTTGCAGTGGTGATTGCGGGGTTGCGGTTGGTCAGGGCTTCCCGTAGCGCCTGATGGTCAGCCTTCGCGAGCAAGCCCGCTCCCACAGGGTTCTTCAGCGAACACAAAATTTATGTTCGCTGAAGAACCCTGTGGGAGCGGGCTTGCTCGCGAAGAGGGCAGCAAGGTTAATGAAAATTAAACCTTGCGAACCCGCAAGCAGCGCCACAACGCCGCCGCCATCAACACACTCACCAGAGCCCAGCCCCAGGCCTGCTGGTTCTGCAATCCTTCGCGGTACAGCTGCGGTGCAATACTGGCACCGATGATGAAGGTCAATAATGCAATCTCGCGGCGCGGCGCGCTCACCGGGCGGCACAGGTAGACTAGCGCCGGTACGATGAACGCCACGCTCGGGAAGCTGCGATAACGCGGATCGAAAGCCAGCTCCAGCATCATCACCGCCGCCGCGAAACCTGCCGTTGCAACCAGCCAGCCAGCACGGCGCTCCAGTAAATCGAAAGCCTGCCCGCGCCACCCGTCACGTGGACTCAGCGCCAGTGCAGCGTGGGTCAGCACCAGCAGATTCAGCACGGTCAGCAAGCCGACCCACAGCCATTCACTGGTGAAGCGAGTGGTGACGCGTGCCAGGTCGCCCCAGGCGCCAATCGAGCAAGCGGCCAATGCGCCGAGCAGTGGCAACACCAGCGCCGCGCGCGTCGTGCGAACCCGGCCGCCAACTAGCAGGGTGCCGATAAAGATCAGGCCGCCCACCGCCAGCCATTGCGACCAGTACGGGACGTTTGTCACTGGCCCGGCCAGCACGCCCTTGTCCTGGCGATCGGCATCGAACAGTCCCCAGTAGCCGCCGACCGCGCCTTCACTGGCGCGCTTCCATGGCTGGTCGAAGGCTTCGATCAGGTTGTAGTGCCAGCCTTGCTGCTCGGCCATGGCGACAAAACCACGAATGAATTTGGCTTCATTGACCCGGCTCGGCAGGGCGGTTTCGCGCTGGCGGCCTTCGCTTGGCCAGCCGGTTTCGCCGATCAGTACGTCCTTGGGTGCGAATTTGTTGCCGAATACCTGACGCACTTCGGCCACATGTTGCAGGGCGGCGTCGATGTTCGATGGATCGTCCTCCCAGTACGGCAGCAAATGGATGGTCAGGAAGTCCACGGCAGGGGCAATTTCAGGGTGCTTGAGCCAGAACTCCCAGACGTCGGCATAGGTGACGGGCTGTTTGACCTGGCTCTTGACCTTGTTGATCAGCTTGGCCAATTGCGCACCGGTGACTTCCTTGCGCAGCAGGGTTTCGTTGCCGACGATCACTGCGCTCACCACATCCGGGTTGGCGTTGGCCGAAGCGATCAGCAGGTCGACTTCTTTTTCCGTGTCCACCGGGTTGCTGTTGACCCAGGCGCCAATCATCAACTTCAGACCGTGCTTGCGTGCAAGGTCCGGCAGGGCTTCAAGGCCGGTCATGGAATAGGTGCGGATGCACTCGAAACGGGTCGCCAGCAACGCGAGGTCGGCGTCCATGCGCTCGGGGCGCAGCTTGAAGGGTTGGTCGAACGGTGACTGATCCTTGTCGAACGGCGTATAGGACGCGCATTGCAGCTTGTGCGTGGCGCTGGCCGCGTCCGGCAGGACCACCGGTTTGCCGAGGCCGTACCAGAAGCCGCCAAGGGCGAACAGCCCGAGCAGGCAAGCGAATAGATAAGCAGCAAGAGGGAAGCGGTATGTCGCGGACATGGTCAGGCCGTGTGGGAGCAAAGCGGCGCATGTTACCTGCATTTACCGCGTGCTTGGTGGCCTGCATGATTTTGACATGCAAAGTTCGGGCGGTTTGGCAGGTGCGTTTTCCGTGGTCAGGATTAATGGCTTTCTGATGTCGTTTCTCGATGCCTTGAGGTCGCTGGCAGAGCAGGTCGCAATGAGCGTCAGGTTGATCATCGAAGGCGTCAGTACTCCGCTGATGTCGGGACGGGTTTGCTGTGAGGCGTGATGGGGGCGCTGTGCACCATAACAATACGTTTAAGCGACTCGGCATCCGTCGAGCGCAGCACTTTCGGGGAAGTAACGATGAAGATGCGACGACTCTTGGGCGCAGGTGCCGCTTTGGTGCTGGCGATCAGCTCTACCGTGGCCAGTGCCGCCGGAAAGGAAGTGACGCTCGGTTACGTCGACGGCTGGTCGGACAGCGTTGCCACGACCAACGTGGCCGCCGAAGTGATCAGGCAGAAACTCGGTTATGACGTGAAGCTGCAAGCCGTTGCCACCGGGATCATGTGGCAGGGTGTGGCGACCGGCAAACTCGACGCCATGCTGTCGGCCTGGCTGCCGGTGACCCACGGCGAATACTGGACGAAGAACAAGGATCAGGTCGTCGATTACGGCCCGAACTTCAAGGACGCAAAAATCGGATTGATCGTGCCGGAGTACGTCAAGGCCAAGTCGATCGAGGACCTGAAAACCGACGACACCTTCAAGAATCGCATCGTCGGCATCGACGCCGGTTCAGGCGTGATGCTCAAGACCGACCAGGCAATCAAGGACTACGACCTGACCGGTTATCAACTCAAGGCCAGTTCCGGCGCCGGCATGATTGCCGAGCTGACCCGTGCCGAGAAGAAAAACGAATCCATCGCCGTCACCGGCTGGGTACCGCACTGGATGTTCGCCAAGTGGAAACTGCGCTTCCTCGAAGACCCGAAAGGCGTGTATGGCGCGGCAGAAACCGTGAACAGCATCGGCAGCAAAGGCCTTGAGGCCAAGGCACCGGAAGTGGCCAAGTTCCTGAAGAACTTCCAGTGGGAATCGAAGGATGAAATCGGCCAGGTGATGCTGGCGATTCAGGACGGTGCCAAACCTGAAGCCGCGGCGAAGGATTGGGTCGCCAAGCACCCTGAGCGCGTGGCTGACTGGACCAAATAACAGTCGCCTCGCTTTAAATTGTGGGAGCGGGCTTGCTCGCGAAAGCGGTCTGGCAGTCAACTTTGATAGTGACTGATACGGCCTCTTCGCGAGCAAGCCCGTTCCCACATTGATTTGTGGTGTGCTGATAATTGGCGAAAACGTCATGTCGTTCTAAGACTAAGGTCGTCTGGAACCTGCCCCGCAGCCGCATAGAGTGGATACCGTTCCAACTCAATCTGTGCTGCGAGGATAAAAACAATGAACGACAGCATTTACCTCTCGATTCAAAACAGCCCGCGCTTCAAGGAGCTGGTTAGCAAGAGGGAACGATTCGCCTGGATTCTTTCGGCGATCATGCTAGGGCTTTACTCCGGATTCATTCTTCTGATTGCCTATGGGCCGCAGGTGCTGGGGGCGAAAATCAACCCTGAGTCCTCGATTACCTGGGGCATACCGATTGGTGTCGGGCTGATTGTCTCGGCCTTCGTCCTGACCGGTATCTACGTACGCCGTGCCAATGGCGAATTTGACGATCTGAACAATGCGATTCTCAAGGAGGCTCAGCAATGATCCGCCGTCTAATGGCTCTATTGAGCATCGCAGCTTTCGCGCCTGGCGCCTGGGCGGCTGACGCCCTGACCGGTGCCGTGCAGAAGCAACCGCTTAACGTGTCGGCAATCGTGATGTTTGTCGCCTTCGTCGGTGCCACCCTGTGCATCACCTACTGGGCTTCCAAGCGTAATAATTCGGCAGCCGACTACTATGCCGCTGGCGGCAAGATCACCGGTTTCCAGAACGGACTGGCGATTGCCGGTGACTACATGTCGGCCGCTTCCTTCCTGGGTATTTCCGCACTGGTGTTCGCTTCAGGCTACGACGGGCTGATCTATTCGATCGGTTTCCTGGTGGGCTGGCCGATCATTCTGTTCCTGATCGCCGAGCGCCTGCGTAACCTGGGCAAGTACACCTTTGCCGACGTGGCGTCCTACCGCCTCGGGCAAACCCAGATCCGTTCGCTGTCCGCCTGCGGTTCGTTGGTGGTGGTGGCATTCTACCTGATCGCCCAGATGGTCGGTGCCGGCAAGCTGATCCAGCTGTTGTTCGGCCTCGACTACCACGTCGCGGTGATTCTGGTGGGCGTGCTGATGTGCCTTTATGTGTTGTTCGGCGGCATGCTGGCGACCACCTGGGTGCAAATCATCAAGGCGGTTCTGCTGCTGTCCGGCGCTTCCTTCATGGCGCTGATGGTGATGAAGCACGTCAACTTCGACTTCAACATGCTGTTTTCCGAGGCGATCAAGGTTCACCCTAAAGGTGAAGCGATCATGAGCCCGGGCGGTCTGGTGAAAGATCCGGTCTCGGCGTTCTCCCTCGGGCTGGCACTGATGTTCGGTACCGCGGGTCTGCCGCACATCCTGATGCGCTTCTTCACCGTGAGTGATGCAAAGGAAGCTCGCAAGAGTGTGCTGTACGCAACCGGCTTCATTGGCTACTTCTACATCCTGACCTTCATCATCGGTTTCGGCGCGATCCTGCTGGTCAGCACCAATCCGGCCTTCAAAGACGCGGCCGGCGCATTGCTCGGCGGTAACAACATGGCGGCGGTGCACCTGGCCAATGCCGTTGGTGGCAGCATCTTCCTGGGCTTCATCTCGGCCGTGGCGTTCGCGACCATTCTGGCGGTAGTCGCCGGCCTGACCCTGGCGGGTGCTTCGGCGGTGTCCCACGACCTGTATGCCAGTGTGATCAAGAAGGGCAAGGCCAACGAGAAGGATGAGATTCGCATTTCGAAGATCACCACCGTTGCCTTGGCTGTGCTGGCCATCGTTCTGGGCATTCTGTTCGAAAGCCAGAACATCGCGTTCATGGTGGGCCTGGCGTTCTCCATCGCGGCGAGTTGCAACTTCCCGGTACTGCTGCTTTCCATGTACTGGAAAAAGCTGACCACTCGCGGTGCGATGATCGGCGGCTGGATGGGCCTGATCAGTGCAGTGGGCCTGATGGTCCTTGGTCCGACCATCTGGGTGCAGATCCTGCATCACGAGAAGGCTATCTTCCCGTATGAGTATCCGGCGTTGTTCTCGATGATGATTGCCTTTGTCGGGATCTGGTTCTTCTCGGTTACTGACAAGTCGACTGCGGCTGACAATGAGCGGGCGCTGTTCTTTCCGCAGTTTGTTCGTTCGCAGACTGGTCTTGGGGCGAGTGGGGCGGTATCGCACTAAGTCTTGATGCTTTGATATAGCTGGCGATGTTTTATGAAGTGCTCCGGTCGAGAGATCGGGGCACTTTTTTATTGTGCGTTAATCGACCTGAATTTTGCGGATGTGCCGATTTACTGTGGGAGCGGGCTTGCTCGCGAAGGCGGCCTGCCAGCCGACCTGTCTTTCGCTGATCGTGTACATATCCATTGCTGCGGTAACGGCGGCTTATGGTTTCGCCCTTACGGCGACTCACTTTTTTACAAGCGCCTAAAAAAGTAAGCAAAAAACGCTCGCCCCGAACGTACGGCCCCTCGCCTAGGCTCGGGGTTCCTTCGCTCCGGTATTCATCAGGGCGCATCGCCTCCGGTCTGCTTCGCGACGACCTCCTCTCGATGTGTTCGACTTCGTCGAACGGCGCTGCGCGCCTGCCCCCTGATGAACGCCTCCGCTCAGCCTTCCGAGGGGGCGGGTGGATCAAGATCAAGAGCTGCAGGCGAGCTAATGCTCGGCCTGATGAGTGGTGAAGAGCGTGGGGGTGTACCGATCGTCCTTTGCTCTTCTGTGGGAGCGAGCTTGCTCGCGATGGCGGCCTGTCAGCCGGCCGAAATCTCGCGGATCCAAGCCAGCAAACAGGCCGGCCGGTAGGCTGCCTCGGGTTAGCCGCCCCCAGCCATGGATGGCCGATGGCGGCGGGCTCTGTAGGAGCGAGCTTGCTCCGGGCGGCGTTCCGACGAAAAACCTGAGAGCACCGCGGGGTGCCAGGCTTCCCGCATCATCGTTGACCTCCATCGCGAGCAAGCTCGCTCCTACAGGCCGGGCGGCGTTCCGTTTTTCCAAGTGACCCGCCGTAAGGGCGGAACCAATAGCGGCCGTAACCGCAGAAACGGATATGTACACCATCAAAAAGCCGCACAAACAAAAACGGCCTCCTGCTCTTTATATAAAAAGCAGAGGCCGTTCCCGGTACAACTCAACAGGCTACAACAAGACAGATCTTACTTGCGGTCTTCCAGCTTGGTGATGTCACGCGACTCGTAGCCGGTGTACAGCTGGCGCGGACGGCCGATCTTGTACGGGCTGGAGAGCATTTCCTTCCAGTGGGAGATCCAGCCGACGGTCCGCGCCAGGGCGAAGATCACGGTGAACATGCTGGTTGGAATGCCGATCGCCTTGAGGATGATCCCCGAGTAGAAGTCGACGTTCGGGTACAGCGAGCGCTCGATGAAGTACGGGTCGGTCAGGGCGATCTCTTCCAGGCGCATGGCCAGTTCGAGTTGCGGATCGTTCTGGATGCCCAGTTCCTTCAATACTTCGTCGCAGGTCTGCTTCATGACGGTGGCGCGCGGGTCGCGGTTTTTGTAAACGCGGTGACCGAAGCCCATCAGTTTGAACGGATCGTTCTTGTCCTTGGCCTTGGCGATGAACTTGTCGATGTTCGAAACATCGCCGATTTCATCGAGCATGGTCAGTACGGCTTCGTTTGCACCGCCGTGGGCAGGGCCCCACAGTGCGGCGATGCCGGCAGCGATACAGGCGAACGGGTTGGCGCCCGAGGAGCCCGCCAGGCGCACGGTGGACGTCGAGGCGTTCTGCTCGTGGTCGGCATGGAGGATGAAGATCCGGTCCATGGCCTTGGCGAGTACCGGGCTGATCGGTTTGATCTCGCACGGGGTGTTGAACATCATGTGCAGGAAGTTTTCCGCGTACGACAGGTCGTTGCGCGGGTACATCATGGGTTGGCCCATGGAGTACTTGTAAACCATCGCTGCCAGGGTCGGCATCTTGGCAACCAGGCGGATCGCGGAGATTTCGCGATGCTGCGGGTTATTGATGTCCAGGGAGTCGTGGTAGAAGGCCGAGAGGGCGCCGACTACGCCGCACATGACGGCCATCGGGTGGGCGTCGCGACGGAAGCCGTTGAAGAAGGTCTTCAACTGCTCGTGAACCATGGTGTGGTTTTTCACGGTGCTGACGAACTGGGCCTTCTGTTCTGCGGTCGGCAGTTCGCCGTTGAGCAGCAGATAGCAGGTTTCCAGGTAGTCCGACTTTTCAGCCAGCTGTTCGATCGGGTAGCCGCGGTGCAACAGGATGCCGTTGTCGCCGTCGATATAGGTGATCTTCGACTCGCACGAGGCGGTCGACATGAAGCCTGGGTCAAAGGTGAAACGGCCCGTGGCCGTCAGGCCCCGAACATCGATAACATCGGGACCAACGGTGCCGGTTAAAATGGGCAGCTCGACGGGGGCTGCGCCCTCGATGATCAACTGCGCTTTTTTGTCAGCCATGTGGCCTCCTATTTATGCTTGAAATCATCAGACAGACCCCCCACGCAGGGCCCGCACCACTATAGTGAGATAAATTCGAATGTCAATTTGCCTAAAGTCTTGCTCCAGAAGGCTTTAACCGGACTTTTTTCTCGAAATTGGCTGCCATTTACGCCTTTTATGTCAGTTGCGCAATCAGCTGTTTGGGTTAGGTCTTTGCGTTGTCATTAGTAGCCTAACTGTCTATACTCGGCCACCGACCGCCAGGGGCTTTTGGGCCTGCGTTATTGGGGGTCGCATCCCTGGGTGGTGGTTACCTGACCAGTGCACTCCCCAACAACTTTGCCCTGATTGTTAGGGGCTCTTCAGTGTGAAAAAAAAGCCGTGAAAAGCCAACGACCTGTAAACCTAGACCTAAGGACCATCAAACTCCCCATCACCGGCGTTACGTCGTTTCTTCACCGTGTTTCCGGCATCATCCTCTTCCTGGGCCTTGGCTTCATGCTTTATGCATTGGGCAAATCCCTGGGTTCCGAGGAAGGTTTTGCCGAGGTGAAGGCATGCTTGACCAGCCCGCTGGCCAAGTTCGTAGCATGGGGCCTCCTGTCCGCTCTTCTGTATCACCTGGTAGCCGGTGTGCGCCACTTGATCATGGATATGGGCATCGGTGAGACGCTGGAAGGCGGCCGCCTGGGCTCGAAAATTATCATCGCCGTTTCCGTGGTGTTGATCGTTCTGGCAGGAGTTTGGATATGGTAACCAGCGTTACGAACCTTTCGCGTTCCGGTCTTTATGACTGGATGGCGCAACGTGTGTCTGCGGTCGTTCTCGCGGCTTATTTCATCTTCCTGATCGGATACCTCGCAGCGAACCCGGGCATTGGCTACGACCAATGGCACGGCCTGTTCGCCCACAACGGGATGCGTATCTTCAGTCTGCTGGCCCTCGTTGCCCTGGGCGCTCACGCCTGGGTCGGCATGTGGACCATCGCGACCGACTACCTGACGCCAATGGCGCTGGGCAAGTCCGCGACTGCAGTACGTTTCCTTTTCCAGGCGGTATGCGGCGTTGCGATGTTCGCTTACTTCGTCTGGGGTGTGCAGATTCTCTGGGGTATCTGATTCATGGCTAACATTCCAACGATTTCTTTCGACGCCATCATTATTGGTGGTGGCGGTGCCGGCATGCGCGCAGCGCTGCAACTGGCACAAGGTGGTCACAAGACTGCCGTGATCACCAAGGTGTTCCCGACCCGTTCGCACACTGTATCCGCTCAAGGCGGCATCACCTGCGCGATCGCGTCCGCTGACCCGAACGATGACTGGCGCTGGCACATGTACGATACCGTCAAGGGTTCCGACTATATCGGTGACCAGGACGCTATCGAATACATGTGTCAGGAAGGCCCGGCTGCCGTTTACGAGCTGGACCACATGGGCATGCCGTTCTCGCGTACCGAGCAAGGCCGTATCTACCAGCGTCCATTCGGCGGCCAGTCGAAGGATTACGGTAAAGGCGGGCAGGCTGCCCGTACTTGCGCCGCTTCCGACCGTACTGGTCACGCGCTGCTGCACACCCTTTATCAGGGCAACCTGAAAGCCGGTACCGTGTTCCTGAACGAGTACTACGCTGTCGATCTGGTGAAGAACGGCGAAGGCGAGTTCGTCGGCGTGATCGCGATCTGCATCGAAACCGGTGAAACCACCTACATCCGCGCCAAAGCCACCGTGCTGGCGACCGGCGGTGCGGGCCGTATCTACGCGTCGACCACCAACGCCCTGATCAACACCGGTGACGGCGTTGGCATGGCGCTGCGTGCCGGCGTACCGGTACAAGACATTGAAATGTGGCAGTTCCACCCGACCGGCATCGCCGGCGCCGGTGTACTGGTTACAGAAGGCTGCCGTGGTGAAGGTGGATACCTGATCAACAAGCACGGCGAGCGTTTCATGGAGCGTTATGCTCCGAACGCCAAAGACCTTGCCGGTCGTGACGTTGTTGCCCGTTCGATGGTTAAAGAGATCATCGCCGGCAACGGTTGCGGTCCGAATGGCGACCACGTGATGCTCAAGCTCGACCACCTGGGCGAGGAAGTGCTGCACAGCCGTCTGCCAGGCATCTGCGAGCTGTCGAAGACTTTCGCACACGTTGACCCGGTGGTTGCTCCGGTTCCGGTTGTTCCGACCTGCCACTACATGATGGGCGGCGTTGCCACCAACATTCATGGCCAGGCGATCACCCAGAACGCCGAAGGCGTCGACCAGATCATCCCTGGTCTGTTTGCCGTAGGCGAAGTGGCTTGCGTATCGGTTCACGGTGCCAACCGTCTGGGCGGCAACTCGCTGCTCGACCTGGTGGTATTCGGCCGTGCTGCCGGCCTGCATCTGGAAAAGGCGCTGACCGACGGCATCGAATACGACGACGCTACCGAAGCCGACATCGAAGCTGCCCTGTCGCGCCTGAACGCACTGAACAACCGTACTGATGGCGAAGACGTGGCTACCCTGCGTCGCGAGCTGCAAAGCTGCATGCAGAACTACTTCGGTGTATTCCGTACCGGCGAATACATGCAGAAAGGTATTGCCCAGCTGGCTGATCTGCGCAAGCGCATCGCCAACGTGAAGATCAACGACAAGTCGCAGGCGTTCAACACTGCCCGTATCGAAGCGCTGGAACTGCAAAACCTGCTGGAAGTGGCCGAAGCTACCGCTATCGCTGCTGAAGTTCGCAAAGAGTCCCGCGGCGCTCACGCCCGTGAAGACTTCGAAGACCGTGACGACGAAAACTGGCTGTGCCACACCCTGTACTTCCCGGGTGACAAGCGCGTCACCAAGCGTGCCGTGAACTTCTCGCCGAAGACTGTTCCGACTTTCGAACCTAAAGTCCGGACTTATTAAGGGTGACCGCCATGTTGCAAGTCAGTGTATATCGTTACAACCCTGATCAGGACGCTGCGCCGTTCATGCAGGAATTCCAGGTCGATACCGGTGGTAAAGACCTGATGGTGCTGGACGTGCTGGCCCTGATCAAAGAGCAGGACGAAGGTTTCTCCTATCGTCGCTCTTGCCGTGAAGGTGTTTGCGGTTCCGACGGCATGAACATCAACGGCAAAAACGGCCTGGCGTGCATCACGCCGCTGTCTGCTGTCGTAAAAGGTAACAAGTTGATCGTTCGTCCTCTGCCAGGTTTGCCGGTTATCCGTGACCTGGTCGTCGATATGAGCATCTTCTACAAGCAATACGAGAAGGTTAAGCCATACCTGCAGAACGACACGCCGGCTCCGGCCATCGAGCGTCTGCAGTCCCCTGAAGAGCGTGAAAAGCTGGACGGTCTGTACGAGTGCATCCTGTGCGCTTGCTGCTCGACTTCCTGCCCGTCCTTCTGGTGGAACCCGGACAAGTTCCTGGGCCCGGCTGCCCTGCTGCAAGCGTACCGCTTCCTGGCAGACAGCCGTGACACCAAGACGTCCGAGCGTCTGGCTTCGCTGGATGACCCGTTCAGCGTATTCCGCTGCCGCGGGATCATGAACTGCGTCAACGTATGTCCGAAAGGCCTGAACCCGACTAAGGCCATCGGTCACATCCGTAACATGTTGCTCTCGAGCGGCGTGTGATTCAGCTGCTGTACCCGCTGTACCCGTAGATGCTGCGGCGCAGGCTTCAACCGGCGCCGTAGTTTTAACCTGAGCAGCAGCTTAAAAGGCTGCGGCTCTTATTTTGAAGAAATGAGACAAGCAGGGGCATCCGGGCTGGTACCCGGACTATCAGTGTGATCCTAGTGGCTTGTTTTGGTCGCTGCATTCGGACTTCTGCAAGTTTGCTCGGTGTCGACACCGGTGGTGTTCCCCTAACCGAGGGTGACCAAGCATGCAAGAAAGCGTGATGCAGCGCATGTGGAACAGTGCCTACCTATCCGGTAGTAACGCTGCCTATGTGGAAGAGCTTTATGAGCTCTACCTGCACGACCCTAACGCTGTGCCAGAAGAGTGGCGCACCTACTTCCAGAAGTTGCCTGCTGACGGCAACTCTGCCACCGATGTTTCGCACTCCACAATTCGCGATCATTTCGTCTTGCTGGCAAAGAACCAGCGCCGCGCCCAACCGGTTTCCGCCGGCAGCGTGAGCAGTGAGCACGAGAAGAAGCAAGTTGAAGTGCTGCGATTGATCCAGGCCTACCGTATGCGTGGCCACCAGGCAGCCCAGCTTGACCCGCTGGGACTGTGGCAGCGTCCTGCACCTGCAGACCTGTCGATCAATCATTACGGCTTGACCAATGCCGATCTTGATACGACCTTCCGTGCCGGCGACCTGTTCATCGGCAAAGAGGAAGCGAGCCTACGCGAAATTCACGAAGCGTTGCAGCAGACATATTGCCGCACCATCGGCGCCGAGTTCACGCATATCACCGATTCCGAGCAGCGCCAGTGGTTCCAGCAGCGTCTGGAAAGCGTGCGCGGCCGTCCGACGTACTCCGCTGACATCAAGAGCCACCTGCTCGAGCGCGTGACCGCCGGTGAAGGCCTGGAAAAATACCTGGGCACCAAATACCCGGGTACCAAGCGTTTCGGTCTGGAAGGCGGCGAAAGCCTGATTCCGATGCTCGACGAGCTGATCCAGCGTTCCGGTTCCTACGGCACCAAGGAAATCGTCATCGGCATGGCCCACCGTGGCCGTCTGAACGTGCTGGTCAATACCTTCGGCAAGAACCCGCGCGAGCTGTTCGACGAGTTCGAAGGCAAGAAGAAGGTCGAGCTCGGCTCCGGTGACGTGAAATACCACCAGGGCTTCTCGTCCAACGTGATGACCACCGGCGGTGAAGTTCACCTGGCGATGGCGTTCAACCCGTCCCACCTGGAAATCGTTTCCCCGGTGGTCGAAGGTTCGGTTCGCGCCCGTCAGGATCGTCGCAACGACCCGACCGGCGAGAAGGTTCTGCCGATCTCCATCCACGGTGACGCTGCTTTCGCAGGTCAGGGCGTGGTCATGGAAACCTTCCAGATGTCGCAGACCCGCGGTTTCAAGACCGGCGGTACCGTGCACATCGTGATCAACAACCAGGTCGGTTTCACCATCAGCAACCCGCTGGACTCGCGTTCCACCGAGTACGCGACCGACGTTGCGAAAATGATCCAGGCACCGATCCTCCATGTGAATGGTGATGATCCGGAAGCCGTATTGTTCGTGACCCAGCTGGCCATCGACTACCGCATGCAGTTCAAGCGTGACGTGGTGATCGACCTGGTCTGCTACCGTCGTCGCGGCCACAACGAGGCCGACGAGCCAAGCGGCACCCAGCCTCTGATGTATCAGCAGATCACCAAGCAGCGCACCACCCGTGAGCTGTATGCCGATCGCCTGACTCAGGCCGGTGTGCTGGATGCAGAGCGTGTTCAGGCGAAAGTCGACGAATACCGCAACGCGCTGGACAACGGTCTGCACGTTGTGAAGAGCCTGGTCAAAGAACCGAACAAGGAACTGTTCGTGGACTGGCGTCCGTACCTGGGTCACACCTGGACCGCGCGTCACGACACTCGCTTCGATCTGAAGACCTTGCAGGAACTGTCCGCCAAGCTGCTGGAAATCCCGGAAGGCTTCGTGGTTCAGCGCCAGGTTGCCAAGATCTACGAAGACCGCCAGAAGATGCAAGCCGGTGGCCTGCCGATCAACTGGGGCTACGCCGAAACCATGGCGTACGCGACCCTGGCGTTCGAAGGTCACCCGATTCGCATGACTGGCCAGGACATCGGCCGCGGTACGTTCTCGCACCGTCACGCTGTCCTGCACAACCAGAAAGACGCGGGCACCTACATCCCGCTGCAGAACCTGTACGACGGTCAGCCGCGTTTTGACCTGTACGACTCGTTCCTGTCCGAAGAAGCGGTATTGGCGTTCGAGTACGGTTACTCGACCACCACGCCGAATGCCCTGGTTATCTGGGAAGCCCAGTTCGGCGACTTCGCCAACGGCGCCCAGGTCGTAATCGACCAGTTCATCACCAGTGGCGAGCACAAGTGGGGCCGTCTGTGCGGTCTGACCATGCTGCTGCCGCACGGTTATGAAGGTCAGGGTCCGGAGCACTCCTCGGCTCGTCTGGAGCGTTACCTGCAGCTGTGCGCCGAGCACAACATTCAGGTGTGCATGCCGACGACGCCGGCTCAGATCTACCACTTGCTGCGCCGTCAGGTGATTCGCCCGCTGCGCAAACCATTGGTAGTCCTGACTCCGAAGTCGCTGCTGCGCCACAAGCTGGCCATCTCGACGCTGGAAGATCTGGCCGAAGGTTCGTTCCAGACCGTCATCCCGGAAATCGATGCCCAAGACCCGAAAAAGGTCGAGCGCGTTGTTCTGTGTAGCGGCAAGGTCTACTACGACCTGCTGGAAAAACGCCGTGCCGAAGGTCGTGACGACATCGCCATCGTGCGTATCGAGCAGCTGTACCCATTCCCTGAGGACGACTTGAAAGAAGTCCTGGCTCCTTATACCAACGCCAAGCATGCCGTTTGGTGTCAGGAAGAGCCGATGAACCAGGGTGCGTGGTACTGCAGCCAACACCACATGCGTCGCAGCATCAGCAACCTCAACAAGTCTCTCGTACTCGAGTACGCGGGCCGTGAGGCTTCTGCTGCACCAGCATGCGGTTACGCATCGATGCACGCCGAACAGCAGGAAAAACTGCTGCAAGACGCCTTTACTGTTTAACGCCTTCGCGCACCTGAAACCGAATTTAAGGAACCACAGACAATGGCTATCGAGATCAAAGCCCCCACTTTCCCGGAATCGGTTGCCGATGGCACCGTTGCCACCTGGCACAAACAACCGGGCGATGCGGTCAAGCGCGACGAACTGATCGTCGACATCGAAACCGACAAAGTCGTGCTGGAAGTGCTGGCTACCGCTGACGGCGTGCTGGGCGCTATCGTCAAGAACGAAGGCGACACCGTTCTGTCCGACGAAGTCCTGGGCTCCATCGTTGAAGGCGGCGCTGCTGCTGCCGCTCCGGCTGCCGCTGCTGCTCCGGCCGCTGCTGCCGCCGCTCCGGCTGCCGGCGCTGACGAAGACGCTATCGCCGCTCCAGCCGCTCGCAAGCTGGCCGAAGAAAACGGCATCAACCTGGCTTCCGTCAAAGGCACCGGCAAAGATGGCCGTGTCACCAAGGAAGACGTGGTTGCCGCTGTCGAAGCCAAGAAAGCCGCTCCGGCTGCCGCACCTGCCAAGGCTGCTGCTCCGGCTGCCGCTGCTCCTGTGTTCGCTGCTGGCGACCGCATCGAGAAGCGCGTGCCGATGACCCGCGTTCGTGCCACCGTGGCCAAGCGTCTGGTTGAAGCCCAGTCGAACATGGCGATGCTGACCACTTTCAACGAAGTCGACATGACCGAAGTCATGGCGCTGCGTTCGAAGTACAAGGACCTGTTCGAGAAGTCCCACAACGGCGTGCGCCTGGGCTTCATGTCCTTCTTCGTGAAAGCGGCTACCGAAGCACTGAAGCGCTTCCCGGCTGTCAACGCCTCGATCGACGGCGGTGACATCGTTTACCACGGCTACGCTGACGTCGGCGTTGCAGTTTCCAGCGATCGCGGCCTGGTTGTACCGGTTCTGCGTAACGCCGAACTGATGAGCCTGGCTGAAATCGAAGGCGGCATCGCCACCTTCGGCAAGAAAGCCCGCGACGGCAAACTGTCGATGGACGAAATGACCGGTGGTACGTTCACCATCACCAACGGCGGTACTTTCGGTTCGATGATGTCGACCCCGATCGTCAACCCGCCACAAGCCGCTATCCTGGGCATGCACAACATCATCCAGCGTCCTATGGCCATCAATGGTCAGGTCGTTATCCGTCCGATGATGTACCTGGCACTGTCCTACGATCACCGCCTGATCGATGGCAAAGAAGCTGTGACCTTCCTGGTGACCATCAAGAACCTGCTGGAAGATCCGGCTCGTCTGTTGCTGGATATTTAAAAAACAGCGACAAGCTGCAAGTGACAAGCCCCAAGCTCAAGGCGAACGAGTGGGGGCTTCGAGCTTGTGGCTTATTGCTTGTAGCTTGAAGCTAAAAGAGGATTCTTTTACATGTCGCAGAAATTTGACGTAGTAGTGATCGGTGCGGGCCCTGGCGGTTACGTCGCTGCCATCAAGGCCGCGCAGTTGGGTCTCTCCACTGCCTGCATCGAGAAGTACACCGACAAGGAAGGCAAACTGGCTCTGGGCGGTACTTGCCTGAACGTCGGCTGCATTCCATCCAAGGCCCTGCTGGACAGCTCGTGGAAATTCCACGAAGCCCAGGACGGTTTCGCGATCCACGGTATCAATCACGCTGGCGTGACCATGGACGTGCCAGCGATGGTCGGCCGTAAAGCCAACATCGTCAAAGGCCTGACCTCCGGCGTTGCGACCCTGTTCAAAGCCAACGGTGTGACCTCCATCCAGGGTCACGGCAAGCTGCTGGCCGGCAAGAAAGTCGAAGTCACCAAGCCGGATGGCTCGGTAGAAATCATCGAAGCCGAAAACGTCATCCTGGCACCAGGTTCGCGTCCGATCGACATTCCGCCAGCTCCGGTTGACCAGAATGTGATCGTCGACTCCACCGGCGCCCTGGAATTCCAATCCGTTCCAAAACGTCTGGGCGTGATCGGCGCTGGCGTGATCGGTCTGGAACTGGGTTCGGTCTGGTCGCGTCTGGGTGCACAAGTGACTGTCCTGGAAGCCCTGGACACCTTCCTGATGGCAGCTGACACCGCTGTTTCCAAGGAAGCGCTGAAAACCCTGACCAAGCAAGGTCTGGACATCAAGCTGGGCGCTCGCGTCACCGGTTCCAAAGTGAACGGCGACGAAGTCGTGGTGAACTACACCGATGCCAACGGCGAACAGAACATCACTTTCGACAAGCTGATCGTAGCCGTTGGTCGCCGTCCGGTGACCACTGATCTGTTGGCTGCCGACTGCGGCGTGACCCTGGACGAGCGTGGTTTCGTGCACGTTGACGATCACTGCGCCACCACCGTACCGGGCGTTTACGCCATCGGCGACGTGGTTCGCGGCATGATGCTGGCGCACAAGGCGTCCGAAGAAGGCATCATGGTTGTCGAGCGCATCAAGGGCCACAAAGCCCAGATGAACTATGATTTGATCCCTTCGGTTATTTATACTCACCCGGAAATCGCGTGGGTGGGTAAAACCGAGCAGGCCTTGAAAGCCGAAGGCGTTGAAGTTAACGTCGGCACCTTCCCGTTCGCAGCCTCCGGCCGTGCCATGGCTGCCAACGACACCGGTGGTTTCGTCAAGGTGATCGCAGATGCCAAGACAGACCGCGTACTGGGCGTCCACGTGATTGGCCCAAGCGCTGCCGAACTGGTTCAGCAGGGCGCGATCGGTATGGAATTCGGCACCAGCGCTGAAGACCTGGGCATGATGGTTTTCTCCCATCCGACCCTGTCTGAAGCCTTGCACGAAGCTGCTTTGGCAGTGAATGGCGGCGCCATCCACATCGCCAACCGCAAGAAGCGTTAAGAGATAATAAGAAACCACGGCGGTTTGGCCCGTCGTGAGCCTTGCATGCAAGACTCACCGCGGAATATCCGCTGGACGCAGTCTTGCATAGCTCAGCTATGCAAGCAGCAGTCACAGGTGGTGCGGCACTTGAATAAGTGCAGCACCGAATGCGCAGTACCTAACGAAGACGGTAATAAGCATGAATCTTCACGAGTATCAGGGTAAGCAGCTGTTCGCTGAGTACGGCCTGCCAGTATCCACCGGTTACGCGGTAGACACCCCGGAAGCAGCAGCAGAAGCTTGCGACAAAATCGGCGGCAGCGAGTGGGTTGTCAAAGCCCAGGTCCACGCCGGTGGTCGCGGTAAAGCGGGCGGCGTAAAGCTGGTTCGCAACAAAGAAGACGCCAAAGCCTTCGCACAGCAGTGGCTGGGCAAGCGTCTGGTGACTTACCAGACTGACGCCAATGGTCAGCCAGTCACCAAGATCCTGGTTGAATCGTGCACTGATATCGCTAAAGAGCTGTACCTGGGCGCTGTCGTTGACCGTTCGAGCCGTCGCATCGTGTTCATGGCTTCCACCGAAGGTGGCGTGGACATCGAGAAAATCGCTCACGACACGCCAGAAAAAATTCTGAAGGCCACTATCGATCCACTGGTTGGCGCTCAGCCATTCCAGGGTCGCGAGCTGGCTTTCCAGCTGGGGCTGGAAGGCAAGCAAGTTGCCCAGTTCGCCAAGATCTTCGTAGGTCTGGCCAAACTGTTCCAGGATCACGATCTGGCCCTGCTGGAAGTGAACCCGCTGGTGATCAAGGCTGACGGCGATCTGCACTGCCTGGACGCCAAGATCAACATCGACGCCAACGCCATGTACCGTCAGCCTAAGCTGAAGACTTTCCACGATCCGTCGCAAGACGATCCGCGCGAAGCGCACGCTGCCAAGTTCGAACTGAACTACGTAGCACTGGAAGGCAACATCGGTTGCATGGTCAACGGTGCTGGCCTGGCCATGGGTACCATGGACATCGTCAACCTGCATGGCGGCAAGCCAGCCAACTTCCTCGACGTGGGCGGCGGCGCTACCAAGGAACGCGTTACCGAAGCGTTCAAGATCATCCTGTCCGACACTAACGTCGCTGCAGTACTGGTCAACATCTTCGGCGGCATCGTTCGTTGCGACATGATTGCCGAAGGCATCATCGGCGCGGTGAAAGAAGTCGGCGTGAAAATCCCGGTTGTTGTTCGCCTTGAAGGCAACAACGCTGAGCTGGGCGCTAAAGTACTGGCAGAAAGCGGTTTGAACATCATCGCTGCTACCAGCCTGACCGACGCTGCTCAACAAGTTGTCAAAGCTGCGGAGGGCAAATAATGAGCGTCCTGATCAATAAAGACACCAAAGTTATCTGCCAGGGTATTACCGGTTCGCAAGGTAGTTTCCACACCCAGCAAGCCATCGAGTACGGCACCAAGATGGTTGGTGGTGTAACTCCAGGCAAAGGCGGCACCGAGCACCTGGGTCTGCCAGTGTTCAACACCGTTAAAGACGCAGTCGCTGCCACTGGCGCCACCGCCAGCGTGATCTACGTTCCGGCTCCTTTCTGCAAGGACTCGATCCTGGAAGCTGCTTTCGGCGGCATCAAGCTGATCGTCTGCATCACCGAAGGCATTCCTACCCTGGACATGCTGGACGCTAAAGTTAAGTGCGACGAGCTGGGTGTTACCCTGATCGGCCCTAACTGCCCAGGCGTGATCACTCCAGGCGAATGCAAGATCGGCATCATGCCAGGTCACATTCACTTGCCAGGCAAGGTCGGTATCGTTTCCCGTTCCGGCACCCTGACCTACGAAGCTGTGAAGCAGACTACTGACGCCGGTTTCGGTCAGTCGACTTGCGTCGGCATCGGTGGTGACCCGATCCCGGGTTCGAACTTCATCGACATCCTGAAGCTGTTCCAGGAAGACCCGAAGACCGAAGCGATCGTGATGATCGGTGAGATCGGCGGTTCGGCTGAAGAAGAAGCGGCTGCCTACATCAAGGCACACGTGACCAAGCCGGTTGTTTCCTACATCGCTGGTGTGACTGCTCCTCCGGGCAAGCGCATGGGCCATGCTGGCGCAATCATCTCTGGCGGCAAAGGCACTGCAGACGAGAAATTCGCTGCTCTGCAAGACGCAGGCGTTAAAACCGTGCGTTCGCTGGCAGACATCGGCAAGGCCCTGGCCGAGCTGACTGGTTGGGCTGTCAAGTAAGCCTCGCGCTTGGCTGACGCTTTACCAGACAAAGGCCACCTTCGGGTGGCCTTTGTCGTTTCCGGCATTTGTGTTGGCTCTGCTGGCCCCTTCGCGGGCAAGCCCGCTCCCACATTTTGTACGCGTTCCAATGTGGGAGCGGGCTTGCCCGCGAAGGCGGACTTACAGACACCAACCATTTATATGCATAAACGCGACACGAAAATGTCGTGTATCGGATAGTTCGCCCTCTAACAGTGCGTTTCTGGTCCAAATTCGTTAGGCTACGCGCCATTTTTGCGTCCGCGGCCCACAAGGCACCAACGCGCTAAAAGGGTCGGTCTTATACGGACTGACAGCATTTCCCTCACCCATAGGGAAATCCCTCTCTAAATTCCGATTCAGTAGTGTGGTATTTCCTTAATGAAAGTGTTGAAAGGCCAGGACATCCTGGCACTTGGTTTTATGACGTTTGCCCTGTTCGTCGGGGCTGGCAACATCATCTTCCCGCCTATCGTCGGTTTGCAGTCCGGGCCTAATGTCTGGATGGCGGCGCTGGGTTTCCTGGTCACGGCCGTTGGGCTGCCGGTGATCACCGTTGTGGCGCTGGCGAAGGTCGGCGGCGCAATGGATGCCTTGAGCAGCCCGATCGGTAAAATCGCCGGTGGCCTGTTGGCAGCGGCCTGCTACCTCGCTGTTGGCCCGCTGTTCGCGACGCCACGTACCGCGACGGTATCCTTCGAAGTGGGCCTGGCGCCGCTGACCGGCGAGAGCCCGCTGGCGTTGTTCCTGTACAGCTCGGTCTACTTCCTGCTGGTGTTCTTCATCTCGCTGTACCCAGGCCGTTTGCTGGATACCGTAGGGCGCTTCCTCGCTCCGCTGAAGATCATCGCCCTGGCCGTGCTGGGCATTGCAGCATTCGCCCTGCCGGCCGGAGACATTGGCCAGGCCACGCCTGAATACGTGGCGGCACCGTTTTCCCAAGGCTTCATCAATGGTTACCTGACCATGGATACCTTGGGCGCCCTGGTGTTCGGCATCGTCATCGTCAACGCCATTCGCTCCCGCGGCGTCGAGTCGCCAGCACTGATCACCCGTTATGCGATCATCGCCGGCCTGATCGCCGGCGTCGGCCTGGCGCTGGTTTACGTCAGCCTGTTCCGTCTCGGTTCGGGCAGCCATGAAGTGGCCGCTGGCGCGACCAATGGCGCGGCGGTATTGCACGCTTACGTGCAGCACACCTTCGGTTCGCTGGGCAGTGGTTTCCTGGCCGTGCTGATTTCCCTGGCGTGCCTGGTGACCGCGGTCGGCCTGACCTGTGCCTGCGCCGAGTACTTCAGCCGAGTGCTGCCGCTGTCCTACAAGACACTGGTGATCATCCTCGCGGTGTTCTCGCTGCTGGTGTCCAACCTGGGCCTGACCAAGCTGATTGCGTTCTCGATCCCGGTGCTCACCGCGATCTACCCACCGTGCATCGTTCTGGTGGCGTTGAGCTTCTGCAAGGACTTCTGGCATGAGCAGGGTCGTATCCTCGGCCCGGTCATGCTGGTGTCGTTCCTCTTCGGCCTGATCGACGCCCTCAAGGGTGCAGGCCTGGCGGACTGGATGCCGACGCAAATGGCCCACCTGCCGCTGAGCGAGCAGGGCCTGGCCTGGCTGGTGCCTTCGGTGATGACGCTGGTGGTTGCCGTGGTCTGCGACCGTCTGCTGGGCAAGCGCGAAGAAGCGCTGGCTTAAGCTTTACCGGCCCGTCACAAGCGGGCCTGTGAAAAAAACAGAAATGCCCCGTATCAATCGATACGGGGCATTTTTTTATGGGGTGATGCGGTGTCTTTTGCGTTGAGCTAACGTCGAAGCATTGCAAATCCTGATGTGGGAGCGGGCTTGCTCGCGAAGACGGTGGGTCAGTCAACATCAATGTTGAATGATAAGCCGCCTTCGCGAGCAAGCCCGCTCCCACAGGGATTCGGTACTCCTCTTGCACATCACAAGGACCTGCATGTCGTTCATCCAAGCCAACCTGATCCACATACTTGCCGCCATCTGGTTCGTCATCTGTTGGGGCGGGTACACCCGCTATGCCACCTGGAAAGGCCGTGACACCGCGTGCCTGGCCAGTGTGCTGCACCTCTATCGTGAAGACTGGATGCGCCGCATGCTGCTGCGCGACAACCGCATCGCCGATGCCAGCGTGATCGGCAACCTGGAACGCAACGCTTCGTTCTTCGCCTCCAGTACGTTGATTATCCTGGCCGGTATTCTCACGGTGCTGGGGGCTTCGGAAAGGGCGGTATCGTTGCTGGCGGATATCCCGATGGTGCAACAGGCGTCCCAGGGCATGTCGGAAATCAAGTTGCTGTGCCTGGCGCTGGTGTTTGTCTATGCGTTCTTCACGTTCAGCTGGTGCATGCGCCAGTACAACTTTGCGGCAGTACTGGTGGGTTCGGCGCCAATGGTCGGCGAGCGTCTTGTGTCGGAGCAGGAGCGCAAGGCGTTCGCTTCACGTGCGGCCCGCGTCATCTCCATGGCCGCCAACCAGTTCAACTTCGGGCTGCGTTCCTATTACTTCGGCATGACCATGCTGGCCTGGTTTGTCAGTCCCTGGCTGTTCATGTTGATGAGTGCCGGCGTGGTATTTGTGTTGTACCGTCGCGAGTTTCACTCTGACGTTCTCGACGTGATGGTCTATACCCCTACAGAGGCGCCATTGCCCGAGGTGAACAAAGAGGCTGCTTGATGAGTATTCCGTTCTGGTGTGTGTTTATCAGTGCCGTGCTGATTTACGTGGCGCGTATGCCTGTGACCAAGGCCATGAAAGAGCAGGGCGGTTACAACAATCACCTGCCGCGCCAGCAGCAGGGCCAACTCACAGGTTTCGGTGCCCGTGCGCTGGCGGCGCATCAGAATAGTTTTGAAGCCTTCATATTGTTTGCGGTGGGTGTGTTGATGGCGCATACAACGCAGACGGCAGGCTGGCTCATCGATTTGCTCGCGATCATCTTTGTGATCACTCGGGTTATTTATCTGGTGTGTTACTGGAAGGACCTGGCCTGGCAACGCAGTCTGGTCTGGCTGGTGGGATTAATCTGTTCGCTGTTGCTGATGATTAGTCCGACTTTTCGAACGATTTTGCTCTAAGCATTTTTTTGAAGGCAAAAGAAAACCCGCACTTGGCGGGTTTTCTTTTGTCACGCTAAAAACCGGATTAGTTCTTAGGCGCTTCCGGAGCGGCTGGAGTGGCCGGAGCAGCCGGAGCAGCTTCTTTTGCCGCTTCCGCGTTCGATTCAGCCTGAGCTTTGGCGGCTTCGGCGTTTTCCTTCGCCGCGTCGTTCACTTTATCCTGAGCTTCGTTCATTTTTTGCTGGGCTTGCTCAGCATGTTGGTTAGCATCTTGAGCTTTGTCCTCGGATTTTTTATCGCAGGCAGCGAGACCGAGGGAAGCGGTCAACATCAAGGCAATAGCTAAAGTCTTACGCATGGGGTGTTTCTCCTGATGAAAAGCATGTACTGGCATTAAGAGCTCACACATCAGGGTTAAGTTCCTTAATTCTTTCAGATATATAAGTTTTGTTCTAATGCGGAACTTTTACCCGGACTGCCACCGCATTGCACGAACGTAAACAAGAGTGTTTATCAAATGGCTGAAAACCCCGTTTTTGAGCAAGCAAAGCGCTTTCTGTCGGCGCTGCGACATTGTCAGGTACTTGGACTAAGCGTTCACAGCGCCAGCAGCGAAGGGCTGACAATTGTGCTGCCGTACAGCCCGCAGATCGTTGGCAATCCCGAAACCGGTGTGATTCATGGCGGGGCACTGACCTCGCTGATGGACACGGCCTGTGGCATGGCGACGCTCTGTGTGCTCCCGGAGTTCGAAGTCTGCCCGACCCTCGACCTGCGCATCGACTACATGCACGCCGCCGAACCGCACAAGGACGTCTATGGCTTCGCCCAGTGCTACCGGGTCACCACCGACGTGATTTTTGCCCGTGGCTTCGCCTATCAGGATGATCCCGGGCAACCCATTGCCCATGTGATGGGCACATTCATGCGCATGGGCAAGAACATTAAAGGCACCAAGGGCTTTGGTAGCGCCGTCGCCGGAGGTGCGCAATGAGCGATTCGCTGAAGGATCAATTGCAAAAGGCCCATGAGCAGGGCGATTACGCCTCGCTGCTGGGTTTGATTCCCTATGCCCGGCTGATCGGCGTCGAATGTTCACGGGTGGGCGATGAGCTGCTGTTCAAGCTGCCGGCGAACAAGGACAACATCGGCAACCCTTTGCTGCCGGCGATTCATGGCGGTGTGATCGCCGGGTTCATGGAATTGGCAGCGGCGCTGCACCTGCTGGTGTTTACCGGATCACCCGGGGTGCCGAAGATCATCGACTTCTCCCTGGATTACCTGCGAGCCGGGCAGTTTCGCGACACCTGGGCCCGATGCCAGGTTTGCCGCCAGGGTCGTCGGGTTGCCAACGTGGCGATTACCGCCTGGCAAAGCACTGAGGCCGAACCCATCGCCACGGCCCGTGCACATTTCAAACTCGAAGAGCCCTTGAAATCCTGAACTCAGCCCCAAACTCTGATGACAACCCGCCGCTGACCCTCAAGGTCGCGGCTTATGCCATCTGATTGGAGTTTGATGACCATGAGTGTGGAAACTCAAAAGGAAACCCTGGGCTTCCAGACCGAGGTGAAGCAGCTGCTGCATCTCATGATCCATTCGCTGTATTCCAACAAGGAAATTTTCCTTCGCGAATTGATCTCGAACGCCTCTGACGCTGTCGACAAATTACGTTTCGAAGCCCTGGCCAAGCCAGAGCTGCTGGAAGGCGGCGCCGAACTGAAAATCCGCGTGAGCTTCGACAAGGACGCTAAAACCGTCACCCTCGAAGACAACGGTATCGGCATGAGCCGCGAAGATGCGATCACCCACCTGGGAACCATCGCCAAGTCCGGCACCGCCGATTTCATGAAGCACCTGACCGGCGACCAGAAGAAAGACTCGCACCTGATCGGCCAGTTCGGTGTCGGTTTCTACTCCGCCTTCATCGTCGCCGACAAGGTCGATGTGTACAGCCGTCGTGCCGGCAGCGCTGCCAGCGAAGGCGTGCACTGGTCGTCCAAGGGCGAAGGTGACTTCGAAGTCGCGACCATCGACAAGGCCGAGCGCGGCACTCGCATCGTCCTGCACCTGAAATCCGGTGAAGACGAGTTCGCCGATGGCTGGCGCCTGCGCAACATCATCAAGAAATACTCCGACCACATCGCCTTGCCGATCGAGTTGCCCAAAGAAGTGGCAGCCGCCGAAGGCGAAGAGAAGCCTGCCGTTGAATGGGAAACCGTCAACCGCGCCAGCGCTCTGTGGACCCGTCCGCGTACCGAGATCAAGGACGAGGAATACCAGGAGTTCTACAAGCACATCGCTCACGATTTCGAAAATCCGCTGAGCTGGAGCCACAACAAGGTCGAAGGCAAGCTGGAGTACAGCTCGCTGCTGTACGTGCCGACCCGTGCTCCGTTCGACCTGTACCAGCGTGAAGCGCCAAAAGGCCTGAAGCTGTACGTGCAGCGCGTGTTCGTCATGGATCAGGCCGAGTCCTTCCTGCCGCTGTACCTGCGCTTCATCAAGGGTGTGGTCGACTCCAACGACCTGTCGCTGAACGTGTCGCGGGAAATCCTGCAGAAAGACCCGATCATCGACTCCATGAAGTCGGCGCTGACCAAGCGCGTGCTGGACATGCTGGAAAAACTGGCGAAGAACGAGCCTGAGCAATACAAGGGCTTCTGGAAAAACTTCGGTCAGGTCATGAAGGAAGGCCCGGCAGAAGATTTCGCCAACAAGGAAAAAATCGCCGGTCTGCTGCGTTTCGCATCGACCCATGGTGACGATGGCGAGCAGGTTGTCGGCCTGGCCGAGTACCTGGCGCGCGCCAAGGAAGGTCAGGACAAGATCTACTACCTGACCGGCGAAACCTACGCACAGGTCAAGAACAGCCCGCACCTGGAAGTCTTCCGCAAGAAAGGCATCGAAGTGCTGCTGTTGACCGACCGCATCGACGAGTGGCTGATGAGCTACCTCAGCGACTTCGACGGCAAGAGCTTCGTCGACGTGGCGCGCGGTGACCTGGACCTCGGCAACCTGGACTCGGAAGAGGACAAGAAGGCTGCGGAAGAAGTCGCGAAGTCCAAAGAAGGTCTGGTTGAGCGTCTGAAAACCGCGCTGGGCGAATCCGTTGCGCAAGTTCGGGTGTCCCATCGCCTGACCGACTCGCCAGCGATCCTGGCCATCGGTGAGCAGGACCTGGGCTTGCAGATGCGCCAGATTCTGGAGGCCAGCGGGCAGAAGGTTCCGGATTCGAAGCCGATCTTCGAATTCAACCCGGCTCACCCGCTGATCGAGAAGCTCGACAACGAGCAGAGCGACGAGCGCTTCGGTGATCTGTCGCACATCCTCTTCGATCAGGCGGCCCTGGCGGCCGGCGACAGCTTGAAAGATCCGGCGGCCTATGTGCGCCGTCTGAACAAACTGTTGGTCGAGCTATCGGCTTGACTGTGTTGTAGAAAAACCCGCTTCGGCGGGTTTTTTCATTCTGGTGTTCAACAATCAGGAGTCAGAAATGAGCCAAATCACTGTACGTTCCGTTGCCTATCAGATTGATGGCCAGGCCTACGAAAGCCGTCTGGCCTTCGATGCCGACCATAAAGGCCCGCGTCCGGGCTTGTTGATGGCGCCGAACTGGATGGGCGTCAGCGCCGGTGCCGAGGAGATCGCCAGGTCCGTGGCGGCCAAGGGCTACGTGGTGCTGATCGCCGACCTTTACGGGCAATCGGTTCGTCCGTCGAACAATGACGAGGCCGGGGCGGCAATGATGCCGCTGAAGAATGACCGTGGGTTACTGCGCAAGCGCATGCAGGTGGCGTTCGAGCAGTTGCAGAGCCAGGGCGAGGCGGCAGTCGATACGTCGAAGCTGGCGACCTACGGTTTCTGTTTCGGCGGTTGCTGTGCCCTGGAGTTTGCCCGTACCGGTGCGCCGGTGAAGGCCGCGGTATCCTTCCACGGCACGCTGGATACACCGAATCCTGCCGACGCGAAAAACATCAAGGGTAAGGTCCTGGTCCTGCACGGTGCCTCCGATCCACTGGTGCCGAAGGAGCAGTTGCCGGCGTTCGAAGATGAAATGAACGCGGCCGGTGTGGACTGGCAGTTGCTGAGCTACGGCGGTGCGTTTCACTCGTTCACCGATCCGCATGCGAATGTGCCGGGGATGATGATGTATGACGCCAAGGTGGCTTCCCGCGCGTTCACGTCGATGCATAACTTGCTGGATGAAGTGTTCAGGGGCTGACCATGATTGGGTCGGTGTGAGTGCCGGCCCCTTCGCGGGCAAGCCCGCTCCCACAGGAACTTGCGTTGTTTGCAATTTTTGTGATCGACACGATCAACTGTGGGAGCGGGCTTGCCCGCGATGGCGGTGTAACTGGCGCCGAAAACTTTAAGGCAATTCGATCCTCTCACTTTCCCCCGGCACCGTCGGCCAGTCCCCGGCCGCCCAGCGCCGGCGCGCTTCATCAATCGCCGCCGGATCGCTCGCGACAAAATTCCAGTTGATCCGCCGTGGCCCGTCCAGCGGCGCGCCGCCAAACAACACGGCGTGACTGTCGCTTTCAGCGAAAAGTGTCATTTCTTCCCCGGTCGGCAACACAACCAGCGAATACGGTTCTATCAGCTCGCCATCCAGTTGCACCTCGCCGCTCAACACATACAGCGCACGTTCTTCATGCTCGGTGGGAATCAGCAATGTCGTCGCCGTTTGCAGGTGCAATTCTGCGTACAACGTAGGAGAAAGCACCGGCACCGGTGACTCCAGGCAAAAGCCCGACCCGGCAATCATGCGGATCTTCACCCCCAGGTTTTCGCTGACTGGCAAGGTGGACGCCGGATGGTGGCTGTAATGCCCCGGACCCTGTTCTTTTTCCTTGGGCGATGCCAGCCAGATCTGCAAACCGTGCATCGTGAAGCCGCTCTCCTTGAGTGCCTCGGGCGTGCGTTCGACGTGGGCAATGGCGCTGCCGGCCGTCATCCAGCTGACATCGCCGGTATCAACAACCTGATCGGAACCCAGGCTGTCCTTGTGCTGGATTTGCCCCTGGAACAAATAGGTCAGGGTGGACAGGCCGATGTGTGGGTGCTGGCGGATATTCATGCCTTTGCCCGGCGGATAACGGGTTTCCAGCATGTGATCGAAAAACACGAATGGCCCGACGCTGCGGCACTTGGCGGATGGCAGTGGACGCAGGATCGGCTGACCTTCGACGTCTTCGGTGCGGGGGCGTATCACGAGCGGAGTGTTCATGGTGCGTTCCAGGCTGAGCGGGTGATGCGTTCGAGCATAACCCGCTTGCGCAGCCCTTGCCGCTATTGGCTGAAGGCGCCTTCGGACAAGTGCGTTTCGATGCTGACTTCAGACGTGGTCATCAGCTTGTGGATCGGGCAGCGATCGGCCACGCGGTGCAGTTCGTCGCGCTGGGCGTCGGTGAGTACACCCTTGAGGGTCAGTTTGACGTGCAGCGTGTATTGGCCTTTCTGTTCCAGGCTGTTGTCGCGCTTGACCTCGACGCCGACGCCGGTCAACGGGATGTCCTTCTTCTTTGCATAGAGCTTGAGGGTCAGGGCTTTGCAGGCGCCGAGCGCGGCATCGAAATAATCGTGCGGTTCCGGCGCAGTGCCTTCACCGCCCGCCGTGACGGGCGCGTCGGCGAAGAGTTCATGGTCATCGATTTGTACGCTGTGGCGAAAGCCTTCGGCAGAAACGGTGTTGACGGTAACGGTCATGGGAAACCTCGCAAGCAACAGATGTTTGTTCGATCAAAAAGACCTTGAAGGTATAGAGCATGGTGCCGGATGTGCGTTCCGGTTTTCTTGTACGGGTGGGGCTTTTCGCTGAATCGTTACCGTAGCCGTGATGGTATTTTGCACGCAGCAACGTCGCAAGCTTCGGGCGAGTCCGACCGCATTGCCCAACACGGCCGTGAACAAGTGCACCAGACAGTGCTGTCGATCGGGTCGCTGGCTGAGGATGTCACCACCAATGTTGCTCAGGTCGAAGAACTGGCGCAACAGAGCCCGCCCGGAGCGGACCAGGTCAGTGCGGCGAGTCAGGAGTTGTCGCGGTTGTCGGTAGACCTCAATACCTTGGTGGCACGCTTCTCGGTCTGAATTTTTGATAAAAAAAAGCCCCGCGATGGCGGGGCTTTTCGTGTCGATACGGATTAGCTGCCTTTGACAGTCTTGCCGTTGACCTTGCCGTCCAGGAGCATGATGTTGTACTCCTTGCCGTCGGTCTCGACCTGTTGCAGGCGAACCAGCAGGTAATCCCAATCCTTGGCGAACCACAGCACGGTGATGCGCTTGCTTTGCGTCGGGTCGCGCACGCGTTCGACCTTGATCGCATCGATCTGGCCAGCCTTGGTTTCGACTTTTTCCGAACCCAGCACGCGGAAGTCATAGGTATCGACTTCGCCATCATCGACCACCTGATAGCTCATGCTTTTCTTGCCGGCGGCCACGTCATGCTGCAGCGCCAGCTGGTAGGTGGATTTGTCGAGCATGCCGCGGTTGAGCGCAATATTGACTGCGTCGCCTCGATCGGTACCGGTGACTTTCTTGGCAGTCCAGTCGAAGTCCAGGTCAGCCTTCTTGGCTTTGCCCAGGCCACCCCGTTCGAAATGGTAGGACTGTGGCAGCAGGGTGTCCTTGTCGACGGTCAGGGTGCTTTCTTCGGACAGGCTGGCAATCATCATCGATGCCTTGAAGTTGAGCTTCCAGACACCGTTTGCTTCCTTGGTCAGGCTGCGTTCAGCCGTGCCGCTCATGGGCAACTGTTTCCAGTCGGCGGTGTAGCTGGCGGAGAAGGGTTGAAGTTCTGCCGCCTGAGCGAAGGGCATAGCGAGCAGAGCGCAAGCGAAGAGCAGGGCGCGACGCATAAAATCTCCTAGTTTCGAATCAAGTGGCCGCTGGCCGCGAGTAGCTGTCCATCCAGTAAAGCACCTTGCTCGCCGAGGGCCAGACGACCTTCGGCAAACCAGCGTACGGCCATCGGGTAGATCAGGTGTTCCTGAACATGGACCCGCTGCGCCAGACTCTGCGGCGAATCCTGTAACTCTACCGGTATTACAGCTTGTACGACCAGTGGTCCGCCATCGAGTTCCTCGGTGACGAAGTGCACGGAGCAGCCGTGCTCGGCGTCGCCAGCCTCCAGCGCGCGCTGATGAGTGTGTAACCCTTTGTATTTGGGTAGCAGCGAGGGATGGATATTGAGCAGGCGACCCTGATAGTGGCGTACGAAACCCGCGCTGAGAATGCGCATGAATCCGGCCAGTACCACGAGTTTGGGATTGAAGGCGTCGATCAGTTCGATCAGCGCGGCATCGAAGGCCTCGCGACCTTCGAAAGCCTTGTGATCCAGGGTGCGGGTGTCGATACCCGCGTCGCTGGCGCGTTGCAGGCCGTAGGCGTCGGCGCGGTTGGAAATCACCGCAGCGATGCGGACCGGGCTGTCGCCGGTCCGCGTGCTGTCGATCAGGGCCTGCAAGTTACTGCCGGTGCCGGACAACAGCACCACGACATCACAGGTCTTAGGCATCAGTGAGCCTTGAGGTTCTTCAGTTCTACCTGAGCCGCGCCTTCGGCAGCGGTGGAGATCTGGCCGATGACCCAAGGCTGCTCGCCCGCTTCGCGCAGAACGTTCAGGGCGGCTTCAACGTGCTCCTGAGCCACGCAGATGACCATGCCCACGCCGCAGTTCAGCACGCGGTGCATTTCGTTCTCGTCGACGTTGCCTTTCTCTTGCAGCCAGTCGAACACGGCCGGACGGGTCCAGCTCGCCACGTCAACCACAGCCTGCGCGCCTTTTGGCAGGACGCGCGGGATGTTGTCCAGCAGGCCGCCACCGGTGATGTGGGCCATGGCTTTGACCGCGCCGGTTTCCTTGATCAGCTTGAGCAGCGGCTTCACGTAGATGCGGGTCGGTGCCATCAGCAGGTCGGTCAGTGGTTTGCCGTCGAGCTGGGTGTTTTCGATGTCGGCGCCGGACACTTCGATGATCTTGCGGATCAGCGAGTAGCCGTTGGAGTGCGGGCCGGAAGACGGCAGGGCGAGCAGGGCGTCGCCGGCAGCAACCTTGGAGCCGTCGATGATTTCGGATTTTTCCACGACGCCGACGCAGAAGCCGGCCAGGTCGTAGTCTTCGCCTTCGTACATGCCCGGCATTTCAGCGGTTTCACCGCCAACCAGCGAGCAGCCCGACAGTTCGCAGCCAGCGCCGATGCCGGTAACAACCTGGGCAGCGGTGTCGACGTTCAGTTTGCCGGTGGCGTAGTAGTCGAGGAAGAACAGTGGTTCTGCGCCGCACACCACCAGGTCGTTGACGCACATGGCAACCAGGTCGATGCCGATGCTGTCGTGCTTGTTCAGGTTCAATGCCAGGCGCAGCTTGGTGCCGACGCCGTCAGTACCGGAAACCAGCACAGGCTGCTTGTAGCCGGCCGGGATTTCGCAGAGGGCGCCGAAACCGCCCAGGCCGCCCATGACTTCCGGGCGCGCAGTGCGCTTGGCGACGCTCTTGATGCGTTCGACCAATGCTTCACCGGCGTCGATGTCTACACCGGCGTCCTTGTAGCTCAGGGAGGGTTGCTTGCTCATGATCCAGGCCTTTAGGGGGGATTCAGGGGTAACGACCGAGTCCAGCGGGGCCGCCGAAATCGACGAAGGCGATTGCCTCACGCGAATTTCGAAAGTGCCCGGCTGTTGCCGGTCTGCGAAGGCGCGCGATTTTATCAGGCTTGAGCCGCAGCGGCCATCCTCAGGCCGACAGCAGGGCCATATCCGTTAAAAAAAACCGTTGATGCACGGTGTCGGTGGCATCCTGCCTGGCTGTATAAGGTGTCGCGATTAACCGTCTATCGTTATGACAGTGCGAAAACTTACCCGGAACGTGTGAATGTTTTGCATCGGGCAATGGTCACAGCCTTGCTCGATCGTCTTCATGCGGTCTGTTCCAGCCGCTCTTGTCGTCAGGAATCTTCCATGCGTTTTTGTAAATTCTTGCTTGTGAGTTGTTTGTCAGTGGTCAGCCTGGTCAGTCAAGCCGAAACCGTCAAAGGCCTTTATCAGGTGCGCGAGCCGGTCAATGGCCAGTCGCCCGAGGAGCGTGAGCAGGCGACTCAACGTGCATTGGACACTTTGGTGTTGCGCCTGACCGGCGACCCCAAGGCCGCTCAAAATCCGGGGCTGGCGGCTATTCGTAAAGATCCGCAACAGATCATCAGCCAATACGGCTTTGAAGCCGGTCCGCCGGAAGTCCTGAAAGTCGATTTCGACCCGGGTACCACCGAGCAGGCCTTGCGCCGCGCAGGCCTGGCCATGTGGGGGGCCAATCGGCCGTCGATCCTCGGCTGGTGGCTCAACGATTCCACCGAGGGTTCAAGCCTGGTGGGCGACGGCCAGGCCAGCGCGGCACCGTTGCGTCGGGCTGCCCAGCACCGGGGCTTGCCATTGCGCTTGCCATTGGCGGACCTGAACGAACAGATCGTCGCGACCGCGCCGAATCTTGAAGGCGCAGATTCCGGCCCTTTGCTTGCGGCATCGGAACGCTACAACGCCGACGCCCTGCTCGCGGTACACGCCAAAGAGGAGGGCGGGCAGTGGCAAGCCAAGTGGCAATTGTGGCTGGGGGATAAAAAAGAGGCAGGCAGCGTGCAGGGTGCCGATCAGGCCGCCGTGGCCGATGCGGTGATGCTGGCGGTCAATGAGCGGCTGGCGCCGCGGTTTGTCGCCAAGCCCGGTGCTTCGAGCGCGCAATTGCTGGAAGTGCAAGGCATGAATCTTGAGCACTACGCGTCCCTGGGACGCTTGCTGGAGCCATTTGGCGGGCGCGTGCAAAGCGTCGACGGCGACCGGATCGTCTACCGGGTCAATGGCAGCGCCGAGCAGTTGCGTGCACAACTGTCGCTGGCACGGTTGCAGGAAGCGCCGGCGGCTCAGGCGCCGACTCCGGCAGTGCCGGTTCAGCCGGCCGCCGGTGGTGCGGTGCCCGCCCCGGCGCCTGCGCCAGCCCCGACTCCGCAACTGCGGTTTCGCTGGTAGTTTTTCTCTCTTTATATAGAAGCAATGGAGTGGTTCATGGCCGATACGCGGCGTTGGTTCTGGCTCGGCGGGGTGCTCCTGCTTTGTGTTTTTGTCTGGTTGTTGCATCCGATCCTGACGCCGTTCCTGGTGGCCCTGCTGTTGGCCTATCTGTTCGACCCGCTGGTGGATCGACTGGAGAAGGCGGGGCTGTCTCGAACCTGGGGTGTAGTGGCGGTGTTTGCCCTGTTTACATTGATCCTCACCGCGCTGCTGTTGGTCCTGGTGCCGTTGCTCGCCCGGCAACTGTTTCGTTTGTATGAGCTGGCCCCGCAGATGCTCGACTGGCTGCAGCACACGGCGTTGCCCTGGGCGCAATCGAAGTTCGGCCTGTCGGAGGGCTTCTGGAAGTTCGACAGGCTCAAGGCCGCCATCGGCGAGCATATGAGTCAGACCTCCGATGTGGTCGGCGTGGTACTGAGTCATGCCACTGCCTCGGGTCTGGCGTTGATTGGCTGGTTGGCGAATCTGGTGTTGATCCCGGTGGTGAGCTTCTATCTGTTGCGCGATTGGGACCTGATGATGGCCAAGGTCCGCAGCCTGCTGCCTCGAGATCGTGAAGCGCGCGCGATGTCGCTGGCGGGTGAATGCCATGAAGTACTCGGAGCGTTCGTTCGTGGTCAGTTGCTGGTCATGGTGGCCCTGGGGGTGATCTATGCAGCAGGCCTGATGCTGGTCGGGCTGGAGCTGGGCTTGCTGATTGGCGTGATTGCCGGTCTGGCAGCGATCGTGCCGTACATGGGATTTATCATCGGCATCGGTGCGGCGCTGATTGCAGGGCTGTTCCAGTTCGGTGGCGATCTATACCCGATGCTGGGCATTGTCGCGGTGTTCATGGTCGGCCAGGCGCTGGAGGGTATGGTGCTGACACCGTTGCTGGTCGGTGACCGGATTGGTCTGCACCCGGTGGCGGTGATTTTCTCGATTCTGGCCGGGGGTGAGCTGTTTGGCTTTACCGGTGTGCTGCTGGCATTGCCGGTCGCCGCGGTGATCATGGTGCTGGTGCGCCATGTGCAAGATTTGTATAAGGATTCCGATATCTACGGGGGCGTCGACGAACCGCAGGGGTAAAAGGTGTCGATGGGCGATGGCGGGCTGCCCGGGTTCGTGCCGGGTCAGCCTGATTACACAGCGCGACTGCTACATGCACCGCCAAAGAAACTGTCATAAAACCGATGCGTTAACGCAAACCTTTGATTTTGCTTGTGGTCTATCGCATTGTGCGGCCCGCTTCACGGGTATAAACTTCGCAAACTTTACACAGAGGCCACTAACGGTTCCTTTGGAACTGTTCAGTCAGCATGAAACCGATTCAGCTGCCCCTAGGTGTGCGTCTGCGTGATGACGCCACCTTTATCAACTACTACCCAGGCGCCAATGCCGCTGCACTCGGCTATGTCGAGCGGCTATGCGAAGCCGACGCCGGCTGGACCGAAAGCCTGATCTACCTTTGGGGCAAGGACGGGGTAGGGCGTACGCACCTGTTGCAGGCTGCCTGCCTGCGCTTCGAGCAATTGGGAGAGCCTGCGGTGTATCTGCCGCTGGCCGAGCTGCTCGATCGCGGTATCGAAATTCTCGATAACCTTGAGCAGTACGAACTGGTCTGTCTCGATGACCTGCAGGCGGTTGCCGGCAAGGCGGACTGGGAAGAGGCGCTGTTCCATCTGTTCAATCGCCTGCGCGACAGCGGCCGGCGCCTGCTGATTGCCGCGTCGACATCCCCGCGCGAGTTGCCGGTGAAGCTGGCGGACCTCAAGTCGCGCCTGACCCTGGCCTTGATCTTCCAGATGCGCCCACTGTCCGACGAGGACAAATTGCGTGCCCTGCAATTGCGCGCCTCCCGTCGCGGACTGCACCTGACCGATGAGGTCGGGCATTTCATCCTGACTCGCGGCACCCGCAGCATGAGCGCGTTGTTCGAGCTGCTTGAGCGTCTCGATCAGGCTTCCCTCCAGGCTCAGCGCAAGCTGACAATCCCGTTTTTGAAAGAAACCCTCGGCTGGTAGACCCGCTGGAACCGGGGCTTATAGCCGTTTCGGCATATTTCAGGCGCCAGAAATTCCGCTTTCCTACAAGGTTGCAGGCCGCGTGCATGTTTAAAATGGGCTTAAGCGCTTAGATGTAAACGAGAAACCAATAAGTCACAAAAAGATTGATTGAATTTGCAAATGAGGTCGATAGCGGGCATAGTCTCGACTTCTTTACAACTTCAGCCACGGTCGTGCCCATGCTAAATCGCTTCGCACCCCTCGTGCCTCTCGCACTCGTCACCCTGTTGTTCGGTTGCGCTGCCCACACTCCAGTGGTCCAGCAGCAGCAGGTTCAAAACCCGGCCACTGCCCAGTCTTCCGCTCTTTATCAGGAAGCTCTCTACCAGGAAGAGAAGGCCACCGAAAAAGAACTCGCAGACTTCGCTGGCGGCAAGTCCTACCAGCTTCCGGTCCTGGCCGACAGCATCCTCGAACGCGGCATGTCCCTGATCGGTACCCGTTACCGTTTCGGCGGCACTTCTGAAGCCGGCTTCGATTGCAGTGGTTTCATCGGCTACCTGTTCCGCGAAGAAGCGGGCATGAACCTGCCGCGCTCCACCCGCGAAATGATCAACGTGGACGCTCCGCTGGTCTCGCGCAGCAAGCTTGAGCCGGGCGATCTGCTGTTCTTCGCAACCAACGGTCGTCGTGGTCGCGTCAGTCACGCCGGGATCTACCTGGGCGACAACCAGTTCATCCACTCCAGCAGCCGCCGCAGCGGTGGTGTGCGCATCGATAGCCTGGGCGACAGCTACTGGAGCAAGACCTTCATCGAGGCCAAGCGCGCCCTGGCGATGGCACCTAACACGTCGCCAATTGTCACTGCACGTAAATAAGCGGACATTATGTAAGGCGAACTTAAAGTCTTACTTGAAGTTTGTCGTGTAGCCGCTAGAATCTTGATCTACAAATGATGGCAAACCGCCTGCGTCCAACGCAGGCGGTTTTCTTTTCTGCGCTCCCCGCAGAAAAAGCCGCAGCCAGATCAGGATGTTCTGCTTATGACGACGTCGGCCCGCCTCGCAATCATGTTCTTCGCAGCACTGCTCAGTGCCTGCGCCAGCCGCACACCGCCTCCTGCGCCGGTGGTTCGCGCGCCCATCGTATTTGGTTCCCCACAAGCGTTTTCGCCCGAAGCGGAGGACGTGCTGTTTCGCGCGCTCGGCCTGGTGGGTACGCCTTATCGCTGGGGTGGCAACACGCCGGATTCCGGATTTGATTGCAGCGGCCTGATCGCGTACGTGTACCGCGATGTCACCGGCATTGCCTTGCCACGCACGACTCGCGAGATGATCTCCATGCAAGCGGCGAATGTCGGCAAGGAAGGCCTGCAGACGGGTGACCTGCTTTTCTTCGCTACCAATGGCGGTTCCCAGGTCAGTCATGCCGGCATCTACGTGGGAGAAGGGCGTTTCGTCCACGCGCCGGCCACTGGCGGCACCGTGAAGCTCGACAGCCTGTCCAAGGCGTATTGGCAAAAGGCTTACCTGAGCGCCAAGCGTGTTCTGCAGCCTGAACATCTGGCGCGCAACCCGTAACGTCCGGAGCTGCTGCTCATGACTGCTCGCACGCTGAATCTCGACGACGCCCTGTACCAATACCTGCTCGATGTTTCCCTGCGCGAAACACCACTGCTCAAGCGCTTGCGCGATGAGACCCAGGCGCTGCCGATGGCGCGCTGGCAGGTGGCGCCGGAGCAGGGACAGTTTCTCGCCTTGCTGGTAAAGCTGACAGGCGCCAGGCGCTTGCTCGAAGTCGGTACGTTCACCGGATACAGCGCGCTGTGCATGGCGGCGGCATTGCCGGCTGACGGTTCCCTGATTTGCTGTGATATCCCCGGCGACTACAACGCCATCGCACGACGCTACTGGCAGGAAGCGGGACTCATCGGGCGGATCGACCTGCGCCTGGCACCCGCACTGGAAACCCTCCGCGAGCTTGAGCGGCAAGGTCAGGGCGAGCAGTTCGACCTGGTGTTCATCGATGCCGACAAGGCCAACTACCCGAGTTATCTGGAGCATGCCCTGCGTTTGCTGCGGGTCGGCGGGCTGGCGCTGTTCGACAACACCCTGTGGAGCGGGCGCGTGCTTGAGAGCAGCCCCGAGAGCGCGGACACCCGGGCGATCCAGGCGCTCAACCTGGCGTTGAAGGACGATGTGCGGGTGGACTTGTCGTTGTTGCCGTTGGGGGATGGACTCACACTCTGTCGCAAGCGCTGAACCCTGAACCCTGTGGGAGCGGGCTTGCTCGCGAAGGCGGTGTATCCGTCAAAACATCAGTCGACTGACAGCCTGCATTCGCGAGCAAGTCGGATCGCCGCACCGCCGCTCCCACAGGGGAATATGTTGGCAGTTGGTATTTATTTCACTGCCGACACCCGCCACACCTTGTTCCCCACATCATCGGCCACCAGCAGATCGCCCTGCCGGTCGATCACCACGCCCACCGGGCGACCCATGGCTTCTTCCTTTTCGTTGAGAAAGCCGCTGAGCACTTCAATCGGTGTCCCCGCAGGTTTACCTGCGCTGAACGGCACGAAAATCACTTTGTAGCCACTGTGGGGGTTACGGTTCCAGGAGCCGTGCTGCCCGATGAAGGCCCCTTGGGTGAACGGCGGCGGCAGTTTGCTGTTTTCAGCGAAGGTCAGGCCCAGTGATGCCGTGTGCGGGCCGACGGCATAGTCCGGAGCGATGGCCTTGGCCACCAGATCGGGGTTTTGCGGCTCGACGCGGCTATCGACATGCTGGCCGTAATAGCTGTAAGGCCAGCCATAGAATGCGCCGTCCTTGACCGAGGTGATGTAGTCCGGGACCAGGTCGCTGCCGATTTCATCCCGTTCGTTGACCGCGGTCCACAGCGCGCCACTGCGCGGCTCCCAGGCCATGCCGTTGGGGTTGCGCAGGCCGGAGGCGAAGATCCGCTGCTGGCCGGTGGCACGGTCCACTTCCCAGATCGCTGCGCGACCTTCTTCCTTGTCCATGCCGTTTTCCGCGACGTTGCTGTTGGAGCCCACGGTGACGTAGAGCTTGCGACCGTCCTTGCTGGCGATGACGTTTTTGGTCCAGTGGTGGTTCAGCGGGCCACCCGGCAGGTCGACCACTTTGACCGGTGGCGACTTGATCTGCGTATCGCCACTTTCATAGTGAAAGCGCAGCAGGCGATCAGTGTCGGCCACATACAAGTCCTTGCCGACCAGGGTCATGCCGAAGGGCGAGTTGAGGTTTTGCAGAAACACCGTGCGGGTTTCCGCGACGCCATCGTGGTCCTTGTCGCGCAGCAAGGTGATGCGGTTCGCGCTGGGCACCCTGGCCCCGGCGCGTCCCATGACTTGCTTCATGACCCAGCCGCGAATGCCTTTGCCGTCTTCGGGTTTGGGTGGCGCGTTGGTTTCCGCCACCAGTACGTCGCCGTTGGGCAGTACATAAAGCCAGCGGGGATGATCCAGGTCTTCGGCAAAAGCGGCCACTTGAGTGCCCGCGGCGGCGACGGGTTTGGCGCCCTGTGGCCAGCCGATGGCCGGGGCGATGTTCACAGTCGGGATCAGGGTTTTGTTGGGGGGCGGCAGTTGGGGTGAAGGGCCGGTGCCGTCGGAGACTTGCAGGCCGGCGGTCTCACTGCAACCGGCGAGCCCTCCGCAGATCGCGATAACGAGAACGAGCGGGGGCGTGCGCATACGGGTGTTCCCTATGAATGCCTTGTTCTAATCATAGAGACGCGTTGTCGTCCAATGGTTCAACCCCTAGCCACGTGCTTCCTTGAACAGCACCGCAATGCCGGGGTGATAGTTGCCGGCTTCATTGCGCAACTTGCGGTAGGCATACGGGAAATACCAGGCGACCGCGCAGGTGTGTTCCTTTTGCAGGTCGTCGACCATGTCCTGGAGTTCTTCCGGTGTCGCGCCTTGCTGGGCTTTTTGCGGGGCGACGAACAGGCAGCCGAGTTTCAGGTCGCTGGCGTGGCTCAGGCGCTTCGCATCGCTGGCGATGTCGAGCAGGGCCTGGCTCAGATTGAGGCTGTTGACCCGTGGCCAGCGCTGGCTGGTCTGGATGTAGGCGCGGGTTTCGGGCGAGGCGAGGAACAGGTCGGCGCGGCTGTTGCGTTCGCCTTCTTCGGTCTGCTTGCGGGTGGGTGTCTGTTGCAGTGTGACCATCTCGGCCATCCAGGCGGCGGCCGACAGTATTCCGAGATTGGCTTTTTCGTCGTGCCAGTAGGGTGTGTCGCCATCACCGCGGACGGCGTTGTAGCGGTCGATGCATTCGAACCAGCGCTCGAGCACGGGGCGCAGGAATTCCAGCTTTGGATTGCTGATGATCATGCCTTGCATGGGCTCACCCTTGTTTTTGTGTTGTGAGGTTGTGGCTCTTTGATATCACTGCTGGGAAGGAGGCACAAGATTGACGTCAGTTTTTTGATCGACGACAGTTATTCGGCAGCTGGCCTCCCGGCTTTAATTGACGCTCCACCCCCAACCCTCTAACCTTCGCGGCTTGTTTCAGGTGCTCTGTGACTTGGGTCGACAGAGTGAAACAGGGAAGCCGGTGAACGCGTTCTTCTGTTGGTCGAAGACCCGCCATTCCGGCGCTGCCCCCGCAACGGTAAATGAGTGAAAACTGTGTCTGATGCCACTGTGTCGATTCGATGCGGGAAGGCGCGCAGTCTGGCTACGCGCCACTCATGAGCCCGGAGACCGGCCTGATTCATCCAGCGGCATCACGGTGGGCGATGCCAGGCTTGTTGCCTTCTATTGCTGTGCCTGCCCGCCGTTATTCCTGTCTCAACGGAGAGCTCCCCCATGACTGATACCCCCGATCGTGACGAACGCCACCTGGCGCGCATGCAGCGCAAAAAAGCCGTGATCGACGAGCGCATCGCCAATTCCCCGAACGAGTGTGGTCTGTTGCTGGTGCTGACCGGCAACGGCAAGGGCAAGAGCAGTTCGGCCTTCGGCATGCTCGCCCGCGCCATGGGGCACGGCATGCAATGCGGCGTGGTGCAGTTCATCAAGGGCCGCAACAGTACCGGCGAAGAGTTGTTCTTCCGGCGCTTTCCCGAGCAGGTGCGTTTTCATGTGATGGGCGAAGGGTTTACCTGGGAAACCCAGGACCGTCAGCGCGACATCGCTGCCGCCGAAGCGGCGTGGGCGGTGTCCCGGGAACTGCTGCGCGATCCGTCCATCGGCCTGGTGGTGCTGGATGAGCTGAACATCGCCCTCAAGCACGGCTACCTCGATCTCGATCAGGTGCTCAGCGACTTGCAGGCGCGGCCGCCGATGCAACACGTGGTGGTCACCGGGCGTGCCGCCAAGCCGGAAATGATCGAGATGGCCGACACGGTCACCGAAATGGGCATGATCAAACACGCCTTTCAGGCCGGGATCAAAGCGCAGAAAGGCGTCGAGCTGTGAACCAGCCTCGTCATTGCCCGGCGGTACTGATTGCCGCGCCGGCCTCCGGCCAGGGCAAGACCACCGTCACCGCGGCGCTGGCCCGGTTGCATCGCAATCAGGGGCGCAAGGTTCGCGTGTTCAAGTGCGGCCCCGACTTTCTCGATCCGATGATCCTCGAACGCGCCAGCGGTGCGCCGGTGTATCAACTGGACATGTGGATGGTCGGCGAGCAGGAGAGTCGCCGGTTGCTGTGGGAAGCCGCCGCTGAAGCCGACCTGATCCTGATCGAAGGCGTCATGGGGCTGTTCGACGGTACACCGTCGAGCGCCGATCTGGCGCGGCATTTCGGTGTGCCGGTACTGGGTGTGATCGACGGCACCGCCATGGCCCAGACCTTCGGCGCACTGGCCCTGGGGCTGGCGCGCTATCAGCCGGACCTGCCGTTCGCCGGCGTGCTGGCCAACCGCGTCGGCACGCTGCGCCACGCGCAATTGCTCGAGGGCAGCCTGACTGAAGGATTGCGCTGGTACGGCGCGCTGTCCCGGGAAACCGGGATTGAACTGCCGAGCCGACACCTGGGGCTGGTTCAAGCCAGTGAACTGAACGATCTCGACCTGCGCCTCGATGCGGCAGCCGATGCTCTGGCCAACAGTTGCGAGGTCGCGCTGCCACCGGCAGTCGAGTTCGCCGCCCCCGATGTCATCGTCGCCGAACCGCTGCTGGCCGGTGTGCGCATTGCTGTGGCCCGTGATGAAGCCTTTGCGTTCACCTACGGTGCGAGCCTTGATTTGCTGCGGGCGATGGGTGCCGAGTTGTCGTTCTTCTCGCCGATCCGCGACCGCCAATTGCCGGAGGCGGACAGCCTGTATCTGCCGGGCGGTTACCCGGAGCTGCACCATGTCGCGCTGGCGCAAAACACGGCGATGCTCGAGGCGATCCGCGCCCACCACCGGGCGGGCAAACCCTTGCTCGCCGAGTGTGGCGGCATGCTGTATCTGCTCGACTCCCTGACCGATGTCGAGGGCACTCGTGCCGAACTGGCGGGATTGCTGACCGGTGATGCGGTCATGCAAAAGCGTCTGGCGGCGCTGGCGTTGCAAGCGGTGGAGTTGCCGGAAGGTTCGCTGCGCGGGCACACCTATCACCATTCGCTGACCAGCACTGAACTGGCGCCGATTGCCCGGGGCGTGAGCCCTAACGGCGGGCGCGGCGCGGAGGCGGTTTATCGCGAGGGGCGGATGACGGCCTCCTACGTGCACTTTTATTTTCCGTCGAATCCCTCGGCGATTGCCGCGCTGTTTGCGCCGGACCTTGAAGCCGCCTTCGCGAGCAAGCCCGCTCCCACAGGGGAATGCATTTCTTCAGGCCGCTCACCTTTAAATGTGGGAGCGGGCTTGCCCGCGAAGAGGCCATGACCGACAACGCATTCACCGAAGCCGAACGCGCAGCGGTCTACCGCGCCATCGGCGAACGCCGCGACATGCGCCACTTCAGCGGCGGCACCGTCGAGCCCGAGTTGCTCCAGCGCCTGCTCGAAGCCGCACATCAGGCGCCGAGCGTCGGCCTGATGCAGCCCTGGCGCTTCATCCGCATCAGTGATCGCGCCTTGCGCGGGCAAATCCAGGCCCTGGTGGAAGAGGAGCGCGTGCGCACCGCCGAAGCCCTCGGCGAGCGCAGCGACGAATTCATGAAACTCAAGGTGGAAGGCATCAACGATTGCGCCGAGGTACTGGTCGCCGCACTGATGGACGACCGCGAGCAGCATATCTTCGGTCGCCGCACCTTGCCGGAAATGGACATGGCCTCGCTGTCCTGTGCCATCCAGAACCTGTGGCTCGCGTCTCGCGCCGAAGGGTTGGGTATGGGCTGGGTGTCGCTGTTCGACCCCCAGGCACTGGCGGATCTGCTGAGGCTGCCGCCGGGAGCCAAACCGCTGGCGGTGCTGTGCCTGGGACCGGTGAAGGCGTTCTACCCGGCGCCGATGCTGGTGCTCGAAGGCTGGGCGCAGGCGCGTCCGCTGCATGAATTGCTGTATGAGAACTATTGGGGAGTGAGTCAATGAGTGTGGCGTTGTTGAGTGTCGCCGCGGTTGCGCTGGATGCGCTGCTGGGTGAACCCAAACGCTGGCATCCGCTGGTGGCGTTCGGCCGTTTTGCCGATCGCATCGAACAACGTTTCAACGGCGGCGGTCGCGGCTGGCGCAGCCATGGCGTCACCGCGTGGGTGATCGCCGTGCTGCCGCTGGTGCTGCTGGTCACGGCATTCTCCTGGGCGCCTTACGTTGGCTGGATCGTCGAGATTCTCGCGCTCTATTGCGCCCTCGGCATGCGCAGCCTCGGTGAACACGTCACGCCGGTGGCCAAGGCCTTGCGCGGCGATGATCTTGATGAAGCACGCAAGCGTGTGAGTTATCTGGTCAGCCGTAAAACCAGTGACCTGGATAAAACCGAAGTCGCCCGTGCCGCCACCGAGTCGGTGCTGGAAAACGGTAGCGACGCGGTGTTCGCCGCGTTGTTCTGGTTTGCCGTGGCCGGTGCGCCGGGCGTGGTGCTCTATCGCCTGAGCAATACGCTGGATGCGATGTGGGGCTATCGCAATGAGCGCTTCGAACGGTTCGGCTGGGCGGCGGCGAAGATCGACGACGTGCTCAATTACATTCCTGCGCGTCTGGTGGCGCTGACTTACGCGCTGCTGGGCAAAACCCGGCTGGCGTTGAAATGCTGGCGCACCCAGGGCCCGACCTGGGACAGCCCGAACGCCGGCCCGGTAATGGCGGCAGGGGCAGGGGCCCTTGGCGTCGAATTGGGCGGCGCGGCGATTTATCACGGCGAACTGCACCAGCGTCCGCAACTGGGCGAAGGCGTGCCGGCGGACGCCGACTCCATTGACCAGGGCTGGCAACTGGTCCAGCGCGGGGTATGGTTATGGCTGCTGATTCTCTGCCTGGGGGCCGAATTTTATGCTTGAGCACGGTGGACGATTGCGCAAGGCGGCGCTCGAATACGGCATAGATGAAGCCGACTGGCTGGACCTGTCGACGGGCCTTGCGCCCTGGCCGTTCCCGGTGCCGGATATTCCGCTGCGGGCCTGGGCCCGTTTGCCGGAGGCGGACGATGGTCTGGAACAGGCCGCCTGTGATTACTACGGCACCTTGCAGGCATTGCCGGTGGCCGGTTCGCAAATGGCGATCCAGCTGCTGCCGCGATTGCGGCGGGCAGGCAAGGTGGGTGTGTTGTCGCCGTGCTACGCCGAGCACGCCGAAGCCTGGCGTCGCAATGGCTACATCGTGCGCGAAGTGCTGGAGCAGGAAGTCGACTTCTTCATCGACAGTTTCGACGTGCTGGTGGTGGTCAATCCGAATAATCCCACGGGTCTGAGCCTCACCCCCAGTCGCCTGCTCGACTGGCACACGCGACTGGCCCAGCGCGGTGGCTGGCTGGTGGTGGACGAAGCGTTCATGGATAACACGCCGCAACTGAGCCTGGCGCCGTTTGCCCATCAGGTCGGACTGATCGTCTTGCGCTCCTTCGGCAAGTTTTTTGGCCTGGCCGGTGTGCGCCTGGGGTTTGTGCTGGCCGAGCGCAAGTTGCTCAAGTTGCTGGCAGAACAAGTGGGGCCCTGGGCCGTGAGCGGAGCAACCCGGGTAGTGGGGCAGGCCTGCCTGCGCGATACGCAGGGGCAAACGCGGCAACGGCTGCGCACCGAAGAGGCCAGCGAGCGCCTGGCGTCGTTGCTGCAGCAACACGGCTTTGAGCCCCAGGGCGGCTGTGCGTTGTTCCAGTGGCTGATCACCGAGCGCGCCGAAGCACTGCATGAATTCATGGCCCGGCGCGGTATTCTCCTGCGGTTGTTCACGCACAACAGCAGCCTGCGATTCGGCCTGCCCGGTGACGAAGCCGCCTGGGTGCGACTGGCTCAGGCCTTCGAAGATTTCGCCAAGGAAAACCAATGACCACGCTGATGGTGCAGGGCACCACGTCGGATGCCGGTAAAAGCACGCTGGTGACTGCGTTGTGCCGTTGGGCCACGCGTCAGGGCGTCAGGGTGGTGCCGTTCAAGCCGCAGAACATGGCACTCAACAGTGCGGTGACCGCCGACGGCGGCGAGATTGGCCGTGCCCAGGCGGTTCAGGCCCAGGCCGCGCACCTCGCACCGCACACCGACATGAATCCGGTATTGCTCAAGCCCAACAGTGACACCGGTGCCCAGGTGATCATCCATGGCCGCGCCGTCACGACCATGAACGCCGTCGCCTATCACGACTACAAAAGCATCGCCATGCAAGCGGTACTGGCCTCCCACGAGCGCTTGAGCGCGGCGTATCCGCTGGTGATGGTCGAAGGCGCAGGCTCGCCGGCGGAAATCAATTTGCGCGCCGGCGACATCGCCAACATGGGCTTCGCCGAAGCGGTGGATTGTCCGGTGCTGCTGATTGCCGATATCAATCGCGGCGGGGTTTTCGCCCATCTGGTGGGTACCCTCGAACTGCTGTCGCCGAGCGAACAGGCGCGGGTCAAAGGCTTCATCATCAATCGTTTTCGCGGTGACATCGCGTTGCTGCAACCCGGTCTCGACTGGCTTGAAGAACGCACCGGCAAACCGGTGATGGGTGTGCTGCCGTACGTGATGGACCTGCACCTGGAGGCTGAAGACGGCATCGATCAGCGCCAGACCGATAAAGCCGAGCGGGTGCTGAAAGTCGTGGTGCCGGTGCTGCCGCGCATCAGCAATCACACCGATTTCGATCCGCTGCGCCTGCATCCGCAGGTAGACCTGCAATTCATTGGCCCCGGCCAGGCGATTCCGACCGCCGACCTGATCATTCTTCCTGGCTCGAAAAGTGTGCGCAGCGACCTCGCGCACCTGCGGGCCAATGGTTGGGAAACCGCGATTGCCCGGCATCTGCGTTACGGCGGAAAGCTGCTGGGGATCTGTGGCGGCCTGCAGATGCTCGGTGAGCAGGTGCATGACCCGCTGGGCCTCGAGGGCGCGCCGGGTTCCAGTGCCGGTTTGGGACTGCTGGCGTTCCAGACCCGGCTCGAACAAGAGAAGCAGCTGCGCAATGTGTGCGGTCGCCTGGCGCTGGAAGATGCGCCGGTATCAGGCTATGAAATCCATGCCGGCGTGACCACCGGACCCGCTCTGGAAAATGCCGCCGTGCATCTGGATGACGGCCGCTGCGATGGTGCGCAAAGTGCTGACGGGCAGATTTTCGGCACCTACCTGCACGGGCTGTTCGAGTCGCCGGCGGCGTGCAGTGCGCTGTTGCGCTGGGCCGGTTTGCAGGAGGTGCAGGACGTGGATTATCACGGCTTGCGCGAGCGCGATATCGAGCGGCTGGCGGATCTGGTGGAGAAGCATCTGGATACCGGGCTGTTGCGGCAGCTCTGTGGAATCTGAGGTGAAAGCTCTGGCCTCTTCGCGAGCAAGCCCGCTCCCACAGTTGATCGCGTTCTAATGTGGGAGCGGGCTTGCTCGCGAAGACTGAAGTGGCCACACCGCCCATTTGAAAGGATGTAACCATGCTCCAACTGATCCTCGGCGGCGCCCGCTCCGGCAAGAGTCGCCTGGCTGAAAAACTCGCCATCGACAGCGCCCTGACCGTCACCTACATCGCCACCAGCCAGCCACTGGATGGCGAAATGAGCGAGCGGGTGGCTCATCACCGTGCCCGTCGTCCTGCCGAATGGGCACTGATTGAAGAACCCCTGGAACTGGCCCGGGTACTGCGTGAAAGCGCCCGTGCCGACCGCTGTCTGCTGGTGGATTGCCTGACCCTGTGGTTGACCAACCTGCTGATGCTCGACGATGCCGAGCGCTTGCAAGCCGAGCGTGATGCCCTGCTGGACTGCCTGGCAGCGTTGCCGGGTGAAATCATTTTTGTCAGCAACGAGACCGGAATGGGTGTCGTGCCGCTGGGTGAATTGACTCGCCGCTATGTCGATGAAGCCGGTTGGCTGCATCAAGCTCTGGCTGAGCGTTGTCAGCGTGTCGTCCTGACCGTCGCCGGCCTGCCCCTGACTCTGAAAGGAACTGCGTTATGACTCAATCCTGGTGGCTGAACCCGTGCAGGCCAGTGGATACCCAAGCGCTCGAACAGGCCCGGGCGCGGCAACAGCAACTGACCAAACCGGCCGGCTCCCTTGGTCAGCTGGAATCGGTGGCGGTGCAACTGGCAGGCTTGCAGGGGCGGGTCAAGCCAAGTCTGGAGCAGGTGTGGATCGCGATATTTGCCGGCGACCATGGCGTGGTCGCCGAGGGCGTGTCGGCGTTTCCCCAGGAAGTGACCGGGCAGATGCTGCTCAACTTCGTCAGCGGTGGTGCCGCGATCAGCGTACTGGCGCGGCAACTGGGCGCTTCCCTCGAGGTGGTTGACCTTGGCACGGTGACGCCGTCGCTGAACCTGCCGGGTGTGCGTCACCTGAACGTCGGCCCGGGCACGGCGAATTTCGTACAGGGACCGGCCATGACCGAAGCCCAGGGACAACTCGCTTTGCAGGCCGGCCGTGACAGCGTGCAGCGGGCGATGGCCAGCGGTGCGCAGTTGTTCATCGGTGGCGAAATGGGCATTGGCAACACCACCGCTGCCAGCGCCCTGGCCTGTGCCTTGCTCGATTGCCCGGTGGGCCACTTGACCGGTCCTGGCACCGGGCTCAACGCCGAAGGTGTCAGCCACAAAGCCCAGGTGATCGAGCGTGCCCTGGTGTTGCATGGCCCGCAGCGTGGCGATGCCTTGCAGACCCTGTTCAACCTTGGTGGCTTCGAGATTGCCGCACTGGTCGGTGCCTATCTCGCCTGTGCTCAAGAAGGTGTCGCGGTGCTGGTGGACGGCTTCATCTGCAGTGTCGCTGCGCTGGTCGCGGTGCGCTTGAATCCTGAATGCCGTCAGTGGCTGTTGTTCGGTCATCGCGGCGCCGAGCCGGGGCACCGTCATGTGCTGGAAACCCTGGATGCGCAACCCTTGCTTGATCTTGGTCTGCGGCTCGGTGAAGGCAGTGGCGCGGCATTGGCTGTGCCGCTGTTGCGTCTGGCTTGCGACCTGCACGGGCAGATGGCGACCTTCGCCGAAGCCGCCGTGGCAGATCGTCCGGCATGACCCTGCGCGTGGATCTGTTGCGTCACGGTGAAACCGAATTCGGCGGTGGCCTGCGCGGCAGCATCGATGATGCGTTGACCGAAACGGGCTGGGCGCAGATGCGCGCCGCCGTGGTCGGGCAAGGGCCATGGGACCGGTTGGTCAGTTCGCCATTGCAGCGTTGTGCGCGGTTTGCCGAGGAACTCGGTGCACAACTGGGTGTGCCAGTGCAATGGGATAAAGACCTGCAAGAGTTGCATTTCGGCGCCTGGGAAGGGCAAAGCGCGGCGGCGTTGATGGAGACCGACGCGCAGGCGCTGGGCTTGTTCTGGGCCGATCCTTACTCGTTCACGCCGCCTCAGGGCGAGCCGGTTGCGGACTTTTCGACACGGGTGCTGGCAGCGCTGCAGCGTTTGCACGCGACCTGTGCCGGTGAGCGCATTCTGCTGATCAGCCACGGCGGGGTGATGCGCCTGTTGCTGGCACACGCTCGCGGGCTGCCGCGAGAGCAACTGCTCAACGTTGAGGTCGGGCATGGCGCGCTGTTTTCGCTGACGATGGAGTCCGCTGGTATGTTGAAGGAAGTGCGCTGACCATGTTGCCATTCTGGATCGCCCTGCAATTTCTCAGCAGCCTGCCGATTCGCCTGCCGGGCATGCCTGAGCCTGGGGAGCTGGGGCGGTCGCTGTTGTTTTATCCGCTGGTGGGATTGCTCTTTGGCGTGATTCTGTGGGCAGTGAGCTGGCTGTTGCAGGGTACGCCGGCGTTGTTGCACGCGGCGTTATTGCTGAGCGTCTGGGTACTGCTCAGCGGCGGGTTGCATCTCGATGGCCTGGCGGACAGCGCCGACGCCTGGCTCGGCGGTTTTGGCGACCGCGAGCGTACGCTGACCATCATGAAAGACCCGCGCAGCGGGCCGATCGCCGTGGTGACGCTGGTGCTGGTGTTGTTGCTCAAGTTCACTGCGCTGCTGGCGTTGATCGGGCAACCGGATTCGTTGGCATTGATCATCGTGCCGTTGATCGGTCGCAGCGCCTTGCTCGGCTTGTTTCTGACCACACCCTATGTGCGTGCCGGTGGCCTGGGGCAGGCATTGGCCGATCATCTTCCGCGCTCGGCGGGCAGGCAGGTGTTGGCGGTCAGTGCACTGGCCTGTGTGCTGATTGCCGGTTTGAGTGGTGTGCTGGCGGTGGTGTTGGCGGTTCTCGGGTTTGTCTGGTTGCGGCTGGTGATGCTGCGGCGGCTCGGTGGAACGACTGGCGATACGGCAGGGGCAATGCTGGAGTTGCTGGAGGTAGGGGTGTTGGTTGGATTGGCATTAGTCTGAGCACAGTGATGGTGACCTGTTCTGGCCCCTTCGCGGGCAAGCCCGCTCCCACAGGGTTTCTGTTTTGTTGGCAAAATAGTGGGCACACCGAAAATCTCTGTGGGAGCGGGCTTGCTCGCGAAGGCGGCCTACCAGGCGCCGCTCAGTCACTGAAAAAACCATGTAACTTGATTTAACACGCTCACGGGTATATACACGCACCATGCTCGATTCCCAATGTTTATGCATCAACCTGCGTCGCGCCGCCCGTGGCGTCAGCAGGCATTACGACGGCGCTCTCGACGGCTTCGGGATCAACGTTGCGCAGTATTCTTTGCTGTGCAATCTGCAGCGTCTGGATCAGCCGAGCATTTCAACCCTGGCCGAGGCCATGGGCCTGGATCGCAGCACCTTGGGACGCAATTTGCGGGTGCTGGAGGGGGAGGGCCTGGTGACACTGGTTGAGGGCGAAGACATGCGTAACCGCATCGTCCTGCTGACCGAGGCCGGGGCAGAGCGTCTCAAGGCTGCCTTGCCGGCCTGGGAGGCCGCACAGCAGCGCTTGATCGATCGCCTGGGGGCCGAGAAGCGCGAAACCTTATTGAAGCTGCTGGACGAACTGGCGTGACGCCGGTTTTTCCGATCATAAGCGGGTATATACCCGCTACCGGAGAACAACAATGACATCGATGTGGCGTACGTGCGGTTGGGTTCTGTTGGGGAGTGCGCTGATCCTTGCGTTGTCTCTGGGGGTTCGACATGGCTTCGGGCTGTTTCTGGCGCCGATGAGTGCCGAGTTCGGCTGGGGTCGTGAAGTCTTTGCCTTCGCGATCGCCTTGCAGAACCTGATCTGGGGCCTCGCCCAGCCATTCACCGGTGCGCTGGCCGATCGCTTCGGCGCGGCGAAAGTGGTGCTGATCGGTGGCGTCCTGTACGCGGCCGGGCTGATTTGCATGGGGCTCTCCGACTCGGCAGTGACCCTGTCCCTGAGCGCCGGCCTGCTGATCGGCATCGGGCTGTCCGGGACGTCGTTCTCGGTGATTCTGGGGGTGGTCGGCCGCGCAGTACCACCGGAAAAACGCAGCATGGGCATGGGGATCGCCAGTGCTGCCGGCTCGTTCGGCCAGTTCGCGATGTTGCCCGGTACGCTTGGTTTGATCGGATGGCTTGGCTGGTCCGCAGCGTTGCTCGCGCTGGGCTTGCTGGTGGCGCTGATCGTACCGCTGGTGAGCATGCTCAAGGACAAGCCATTACCCGTCCTGGGCCACGAACAAACCCTTGGCGAAGCACTGCGCGAAGCCTGCTCGCATTCCGGATTCTGGCTGCTGGCGTTCGGCTTTTTTGTCTGCGGATTCCAGGTGGTGTTCATCGGTGTGCACTTGCCGGCCTATCTGGTGGATCAGCATTTACCGGCCACGGTTGGCACCACGGTGCTGGCGCTGATCGGCCTGTTCAACATTTTCGGCACCTATACCGCCGGGTGGCTCGGCGGGCGCATGTCCAAGCCGCGTTTGCTTACGGGGTTGTATTTGCTGCGGGCGGTGGTCATTGCGTTGTTCCTGTGGGCACCGGTGACCACCACCACGGCCTACCTGTTCGGCATGGCCATGGGCTTCCTGTGGCTGTCGACGGTGCCATTGACCAACGGTACGGTGGCGACCTTGTTCGGTGTGCGAAACCTGTCCATGCTCGGCGGGATTGTTTTCCTGTTTCACCAGCTCGGTTCGTTCCTGGGCGGCTGGCTGGGCGGGGTGGTGTATGACCGAACCGGGAGTTATGACTTGATCTGGCAAGTGGCAATTCTCTTGAGCCTGTTGGCCGCTGCCCTCAACTGGCCGGTGCGTGAACGGCCGGTGGCGCGCCTGCAAACACAGATGAGTGCGACATGAACAGCCTTTGGCCCCGGATCGCTGTAGCCGCCGTCTGCGCCTTGGTGCTGGCGTTGTCGTGGTGGGGCTGGCATCAGGGCGGGCTGGCGCTGATGCAGTTGGGCATGGGGGCTTGCTAGTGAGCGGCGAGGGCGAGTAACGTCGCTTTTGACGAATTATCAAGGAGGCTCGAGATGCTCAAGCGCTGGTGTGCTGTTCCCGCGTTGCTGATGGCGTTGTCCGGGCCGGCTTGGGCCGCTGACTGTCCGGAGGTGCTGCAGGGCTCGCTGCCGAAGTTGCGGGCCAAGGAGTCCATCGACCTGTGCCAGCGTTACGCCGACAAGCCGCTGGTGGTGGTCAATACCGCCAGTTTCTGCGGCTTCGCACCGCAGTTCGAGGGCCTTGAGGCACTCAATCAGCGCTACAAAGGGCAAGGGCTGGAAATACTCGGCGTGCCGTCAAACGACTTCAAGCAGGAGTCCAAAGACAGCGCCGAGACTGCGAAAGTCTGCTATGCCAACTACGGCGTGACCTTCACCATGACTGAGCCGCAGAAGGTTCGCGGCGAAGACGCAACGCACTTGTTCAAAGTCCTCGCCCGTCAAACCAGTGCGCCGAAGTGGAATTTCTACAAGTATGTGGTCGATCGCCAGGGCAAGGTGATCGCCAGTTTCTCCAGCCTGACCAAGCCGGATGATCCCGAGTTCATCGCCGCGGTAGAAAAAGCCCTGGCCTCGCCACCGCTCGCTTCGACCCCCTGATCGATGCCCACTGAAAAGCCCCGCCTCTATAAAGAGAGCGGGGCTTTTTTTGATTCCGATGGCGAGTGGTTCAGGCTCGCCGGGAGTCATCAGAAGCGGTAGGTTGCACCGAGTCCGAAACCGTTCGCGTAGTTTTCATACTTGGCGTTGTAGCTCTGGCCACGGTCGTTGCTGTTGTTGACCTTGACCGATTCTTCGCGCAGGTACGAATACGCCAGGTCGATGGTCAGGTCGTCGGTCGGGCTCCAGCCGGCGCCCACGCTGAAAATCTTGCGATCGCCCGTCGGGATGCGAGGGGAACGGTCAACGTTGTTGGTCGGTGCCTGGTCAACGGACAGACCGGTACGCAGTACCCACTGCTTGTTCAGCTGGTAGGACGCGCCGATGGCGTGAGCCCAGGTGTCGTGCCAGTTCTGTTCTTCGGTGATGGTACCGAACTGGCCATTCAGAACGGCTGGAACACCTGTGTTTTCAACGGTGATTTCTTTCAGGCGGCTCCAGCGGGTCCAGGTGCTGCCTGCGTACAGAGTCCACTTGTCGTCGAGCTGGTGAGTGACCGAGAAGTCCACCGATTCAGGTGTGGTCAGGTCCAGCGAAGCGTCGTACTTCTGATTCGGGTTCTGGCCGATCAGGCCCAGCAAGCCGTAGTTGACCTTGGTGTTGCCTTCGAGCTTGTACTTCACTTTCGAGTGGTAGGTCAGGCCGACACGCGTGCTGTCGGTGGCTTGAACCAGAACGCCGATGTTGTAGCCCAGCGCAGTGTCGTCACCTTCGATCTTGACCTTGCCGTCTGGCGCGGCCTGGGTGATCGACAGATTCGATTCCAGGGTGCCGTCGATGCGGTTGATGGTCGGGCCGAAACCGATGGAGACCTTGTCGTTGAAGGCGTAGCTGACAGTCGGTTGCAGGGTGACGATTCTAACTTCACTCTTGCTGCCGAAGTAACGGCCGGCAAAGTTGTTCTCGTAGTCGGTGACCAGGCCGAATGGTGCGTACACGCCGATACCGAATGCCCAGTGGTCGTCGATTGGTTTGACGTAGTAACCCATCGGCACGCCCATGAAAGGGACCATGTCACCTTTGTTGGTACCGCCGTTCGGACGGGAGCTGGCGTCACTGATGTCAGTGTGCGCGTCGATGAATGCAACACCGCCGGTCACTTGTTCGCGCTTGATGCGGGACATGCCGGCAGGGTTGCCAGCAATGGTGGATGCGTCGTCGGCAGAGGAAGATCGCCCGGCAAAACCTGTCCCCATCCCGCTGATGCTTTGTTCGTTCAGGGCAAAGCCACTTGCAAAGAGCTGGGTGGATGCCATGGCAACGGCGAGACTGAGGGTGGTTTTGAGCATTACTTTTTTCATTATTAGAACTCCTGGTGATCACCGGGGCGAAAATTACCAACATTTTCGTCCCGGCGCCATAGGCTGTATGCCTTGATTTAGAGCGGTTTTGTAGGACAATCCGACCAAAATCACCACATGTTGCGCGATGTTTGGATCCAGAAGTATCAGCAGGCTACCTGATTCAGGGGTGAAACACAGGTTTGCCAGGCACTGGTGAAATCACGCAGACGCCCCTGGGGGTGAAATGTCTGGCGCCAGATCCTGGCCATGCCCAACAGATCATCAGGGGAGGGGAGGGGGGTATTCTGTTCTTCCACCAGCAGCCAGGCGATGGCTGTGGCGTAACGCAGGTTGACGGTCAACTCGAGGTGCGGCCCGCTCAGAAATGCATGCTGGCTGGCCAGGCCGCGGACCAGGCTTGCACGCTCCGGATCAAGGGCCAGGTAATGGTCCCAAAGTGCCTGGTGGCGGGGTTCGGCGATGCGGTACAGGCCGTGCCCACGGCGGTCATGCAGGGCGGAACCAAGGGCTGACTGGCTGGCGGCAATGCCCAGCAGCAGGGATTCGGCAGTAGCGCTATGGCGTCCGAGGTAGATCAATGTCGGACGAATCACATAGCGGCACAGTTCGCTGGCAGCGATACCCATAAAACCCTCGAAGCATGAATTGGACGGCGATACCTGAAGGGGGCTTGGCAGCTGTGAATCGGTTCAGGCTCGCCGCAAGCGGGTCAAGCCGCTTGAGTTGAAGTGTAGTGTCATATTCGCGCTGTAAAGGACTGTTTTTAAAATATTTCCAGCGACCAGTTATAACCCTTATATCGGATCGTGCTTAGTCGTGGTTCGAGTGCGGGGAAACATCGGGCAATAAAAAGCCCTGCTTTTCGGGCAGGGCTTTCGGGTTTTTCAGCCTTTCTGGCGTTTCAGGCAACCAGGGCCTGACGGGTACGCTCGATCACGGCCTGCAGCGGCTCGGCGCTGGAGTATTGATCGGGGTACAGGCGTTCGCTGTGACGAGCGATGCCGTGTTCGTTGACCAGGGTGAAGCTGAAGCAGCCTTTGCGGGCGGCCATGATCAGGCAGTTCATTGGTGCAAAAGCGTTGGTTAGGGTGCGAATGGCATCCTGAGTGTGGATTTGAGTAGACATTATTGGGTGTTCCTACAAATGACACGGATAAGAACCGTGCAACGTTAAAACGTTCCAGTAACGTCGATCACCATTGATCGAACGAAGAACCCGACTGGAACAAAGCAGCCAGTTTGAAGCGCTGATAAGTTGGCGCGCTTGGGCTGGCAGGTAGGTACTTAGGAGGGCAGGCAACACATCGAGGGCAAAGGTTCTGGGCCCGGGGTGAAGATCCTGATCAATTTGCAGGTTGGTTCGAGCAGAGTAGGCAGGCGGAGCAACACCCTTCGCTTTCGATTCAAAGGTTGTGTCGGCGCAAGATTTACCTGGAAACCATCGAGGTGGTCGATCCCGCTTGTTCGGTGGAGGCTTCCTTCGGGAAGGCTGACCGGGGGGATTTGTTCGACCAGAATTGACTTTCAGCTTGGTACTAACGCCGCGGATACTAACGGATTGAACCGGCCAAGGGAAGTGTGGTAGCAAAAAGAATTTCCCAGCGGGTGCTCGATCGGGCTGTTTTGCCTTGTAGATAAGCGTATGAAGCGACGCTGCCGCCAATTGATACGCCCTGTAGCAGAGCAAAATCCGACCATCGGTCATCGATGTGGGTAGTAACGCAGCTGCCTAAATACCGGGTTTGCCGGGGCTTATCCCCAGGCATGACAAAAAAACGCGCCGAAAAAGTGCATTGATATAACCGTCGCAAAGGCACTTGTGCACATTAGTTGCAGCGTCTGTCACTGCGCTGTCATCTCACGTTCAAGCGCAATCGCTGCCTGTAACCAAAATTTAAGTCAATGAAAAACATCGCTTTTTTTTACTGGTGAAAAAATCGTCAGTTTGACTGCGAACCCCATTCCACAGGGCTTTGAGCGGGTTCAGAGACGGTTGTCCACTGAGTTATCCACAGCTTCTGTGGATTGTCCCGAGCGCTTGCTCTAGGACGGGCGTGCCGGGACATTTTCAGCTTTACCTGTAAGAAAAAGAGAGTAAAGTTGCGCGCCTTCCGATCTGCCCCACAGTGCTTTATGAAGTTTCGCTCAGCCCCTGTTTCCTCTACCTCCACACCACCCTCTGTTGCCCCTACCAAGCGCTTTTCCATGCGCGTGGCAGAGTGGCTGTTGGACAGTCCGCACCTGGGCGAAAACCCTAACGTCAAACACATCGCCGGACGTCTGCTCAAGCAACCGGCCCGTGAGGGCGTGGTGGCTGCGCAAAGTCGCCTTGGCCAGTTGATGTGCCGTGAATGCGGGAATGCCCGGGACCGCCGTATCGGTCAGGAGCTGCTGCGTCAGGCCGCTCGGGCAGGCGATCGCCGCGCTCAACAGGAACTGGGGCTGATCGAAGACTGAGCTGTCCAAGACCGGACGCCTTGGTTAACCTTCAGGCTTTATCCGAATGGCAGGAGTGGCTATGGCAATGGACTTGACCAGCGTATTGCTGGGTCTGGCAGCGGCAGGGTTGCCGTTGCTGGTATTGGCCTGGCAACTTCAGCGTCGGGCCAGCACCACGCAGGCAGACGTTGCACTGCTGCAGGAGCGCCTGGCCATGGCGCAACTGGCGCAGGACGGCTTGAATGCACAACTCGAATCCAGCCGCGATGAAATCGCTGATCTGACCCAGGCCAACTCCGCCAAGCAGGCTGATCTGGCTGCGCTGCGTCGTGAAGTCGAACTGCTGCAGATCGAGCGCGACGACGCCCGGGACGCCGCCCATGCGTGGAATATCGAACGCGCTGGCAAGGAAGCCGAACTGCGCCGTCTGGATGCTCAGGCCGCGTCGCTCAACGCCGAATTGCGCGAGCAACAGGACAGCCATCAGCAACGCCTTGACGACCTGCAAGGTTCGCGGGACGAATTGCGCGCGCAGTTTGCCGAGCTGGCGGGGAAGATTTTCGATGAGCGCGAGCAGCGTTTTGCCGAAACCAGCCAGCAGCGCCTGGGACAGTTGCTCGATCCGCTCAAGGAGCGCATCCAGTCCTTCGAAAAGCGCGTCGAGGAAAGCTATCAGAACGAAGCTCGTGAGCGTTTCTCCCTGGCCAAGGAACTGGAGCGCCTGCAACAGCTGAATTTGCGCTTGAGCGACGAAGCCACCAACCTGACCCGCGCCTTGAAAGGGCAGAAGACCCAAGGCAATTGGGGCGAACTGATCCTTGAGCGCGTGCTCGAGCATGCCGGGCTGGAGAAGGGCCGCGAGTACCAGACTCAGGTCAATCTCAAGGGACCGGACGGTGAACGCTTCCAGCCGGACGTGATCATTTACTTGCCGGGCGACAAGCAGGTGGTGGTCGACTCCAAGGTCAGCCTGACGGCCTATCAGCAATACGTGGCGGCTGAGGACGAGGCCATCGGCCAGATCGCCATCAAGCAGCATGTGCTTTCATTGCGCAGTCACGTCAAAGGCCTGGCCGGCAAGGATTACAAGCGCCTCGATGGCTTGCACAGCCTGGATTTCGTGTTGCTCTTCGTGCCGATCGAGGCGGCGTTCTCTGCTGCGTTGCAGGCTGAGCCGACGCTGTTTCAGGAGGCATTCGACCGCAACATCGTGATCGTCAGCCCCACCACGTTGTTGGCGACCCTGCGTGTCATCGACAGCCTGTGGAAACAGGAGCGCCAGAGCCAGAACGCCCGGGAAATCGCCGAGCGGGCCGGGTGGCTGTACGACAAGTTCGTGCTGTTCATTCAGGATCTGGACGAGGTCGGCAATCGCCTGCAGCAACTGGACAAGGCTTACAGTTCGGCACGCAACAAGCTGACAGAGGGGCGTGGCAACCTGGTCAGTCGCAGTGAACAACTCAAGCTGCTGGGGGCACGGGCGAGCAAGAGCCTGCCGGCGGATTTGCTGGAGCGGGCGATGACCGATGTCGATGGGTTGGTCGAATTGCCGGAGTAACCCCCGGTCGAGCGTGGACCCTGTGGCGAGGGAGCTTGCTCCCGTCCGGCTGCGCAGCAGTCGTCCATCAGGCAGCGCGCTTAACCTGATGAGACTCATTGAATGGTATTGGGGCTGCTGCGCAGCCCAGCGGGAGCAAGCTCCCTCGCCACAGGGTTTTGAGTCAATCTGCGTTACAACGGCAAATACCGACTCAACAACGCCCGCAAAGCCGCCGGTTTCACCGGTTTGGCCAGGTAATCCAGCCCTGCTGCATGCACCTTGTCGACCGTCTCCGGCCGGCCATCGGCGCTGATCACCACACCAGGAACCGGCTCGCCCATTTGCGTGCGCAACCAGGCCATCAGATCGGTTCCGGTTTCGCCATGATCGAGGTGGTAATCCACCAGCGCCAATTGCGGGCGCATGCCTTCGCCCAGCAGTGTTGCGCATTCCTCGCGATTGCGTGCGGTCCAGACCTGGCAACCCCAGCGGCTGAGCAAGCTGTTCATGCCGATCAGGATGCTGTCCTCGTTATCGATGCACAGCACCTGTGCGCCATTGAGCAATTTGCCATTGAGCTCGGCGACTTTGACCGGCGCTGCGGTTTGTGCCCGGGCCAGCGGTACGCTGACGCTGAACACGCTGCCACGTCCCGGCCAGGAGCGCACGCGCAAGGTATGACCGAGCACGCGACATAGCCCGTCGGCAATGGCCAGCCCCAGGCCGAGGCCTTTTTCGGCCCGTGTCTGGTGGCTGTCGAGGCGCTTGAACTCTTCGAAAATCACCTGTTGTTTATCTTCCGGAATACCCGGCCCACGGTCCCAGACTTCCAGACTCAATGCTTCCTTGTGCCGGCGAACGCCCAGTAGTACCGGCCCTTTGCCGTAGCGAAACGCATTGGTCAGGAAGTTCTGCAAAATTCGCCGCAGCAGCTTGATGTCGCTGTCGACTCGCAGCGTGCTGCCACGAACGCGGAACTCCAGGTCTTGTTCCTGCGCCAGCACCTTGAACTCTGCACCGAGGGTGTCGAACAGTTCGTTGAGCGCGAACGGCTGGCGATTCGGGTTGATCTTGCGGTTCTCCAGGCGGGAAATGTCCAAAAGGTCGCTGATCAGGTCCTCGGCCGAGCGCAGCGAGCTGTCCAGGTGTCCGACCAGTTTCTGCGCTTCGCCGGAGAGTCCATCGTGCTGATGGGAGAGGGCGGCGGAGAACAGGCGTGCCGCATTCAACGGTTGCATCAAGTCATGGCTGACGGCCGCGAGAAAGCGGGTCTTGGACTGGTTGGCCGCCTCGGCGGTGCCCTTGGCTTCGGTCAGGGCGACGTTGAGCTGCGACAGTTCGTGGGTCCGTTCGGTGACCCGTTGCTCCAGGCCTTCGTTGGCTTCGGTCAGCGCCTGTTCGGCTTCGCGGAACGCGGTGATGTCGGTGAAACTCATGACGAAGCCGCCGCCCGGCATCGGGTTGCCGATCAACTCGATGACCCGGCCGTTGGGGAACAGGCGCTCGGAGGTATGCGCGCGGCCCTGGCGCATCCAGTGAAGGCGACGCGCGACGTGAACTTCGGCTTCGCCGGGGCCGCACAGGCCGCGCTCGGCATTGTGGCGAATGATGTCGGCGATCGGCCGACCGACACTGATCAGGCCGTCCGGGTAGTTGAACAACTCCAGGTAGCGACGGTTCCAGGCCACCAGTTTCAGCGACTGGTCGACCACGCTGATGCCCTGGGTGATGTTCTCGATGGCGCCTTGCAGCAAGGCGCGGTTGAATTGCAGCACCTCCGAGGCTTCGTCGGCGATGCGCACGACGTCTTCCAATTGCATCTCCCGGCCCTCAATGGCGGCTTTTACCACCGCGCGGGTCGAAGAGGCACCCAGCACACCGGCCAGCAGGCGTTCGGTATGGGCGATCCATTCCCCGTCAGCGTTCTGGCTCGGGTTGAAGCCTTTGCCCTGGCGATAGGCAAAGCGGATGAAGCTTTGACGGGCGCGTTCTTCGCCGACGAAGCGCGCCGCCAGCTGCAGCAGGTCGTCGATCTGCACCGCCAGCATCGAGCGTGCGCTGGGGCGGGCACTGATTTCCTGGCCGATGAAGCGGCCTGCCTGCCAGTGCTCGGAAACCCGGGTGCGCGACAGCACCGAGACCCAGGCGAACAGCGTGAAGTTGCCAGCCAGCGACAGCACCACGCCTTGGGTCAGCGGGGTGATCGGCAGGTTCAGTGGATTGCTGTGCAACCAGGCCAGCCCCGGGAATGAGCTCAAGGAAAGGCCGAGGCTGAGGGCGGCAATCGGCAGGATCAGGGTGTAGAACCACAGGAAGGTACCTGCGGCGAGGCCGGCGAAAACGCCGCGGCGGTTGGCCTGTTTCCAGTACAGTGCACCGAGCATGGCGGGGGCCAGTTGGGTCACGGCGGCGAAGGCGATCTGGCCGATGGTCGCCAGGCTGGCGGTCGAGCCCAGCAGGCGGTAACTGACGTAGGCCAGCAACAGAATGACCACGATGCTGACGCGGCGCACCGACAGCATCCACTGGCGGAACACTTCGAACGGGCGCTCGGCGTTGTTGCGACGCAGCAGCCAGGGCAACAGCATGTCATTGGATACCATGGTCGACAGCGCCACGCTGGCCACGATCACCATGCCGGTGGCCGCCGATGCGCCACCGATAAACGCCAGCAGGGCCAGCGCCGGATGCGCCTGCGCCAAGGGCAGGCTGATGACGAACGAGTCCGGCAACACCGAACTGGGCAGCAGCATCTGGCCGGCCAGGGCGATCGGCACGACAAACAATGCAGCCAGGGCGAGGTAGGCCGGGAATACCCACTTGGCCAGGCGCAGATCCTGGGGATCGATGTTCTCGACAACGGTCACGTGGAACTGCCGCGGCAGGCAAATGATCGCCATCATTGCCACACCGGTCTGCACCACCATCGACGGCCAGTTGATGGTTTCCTTCCAGTACTGTTCCAGACGCGGCGCCAGCATGGCCTGGTCGAACAGGTCGTCGAAACCGTCGTACAGGCCGTAGGTCACGAACGCGCCGACCGCGAGAAACGCGAACAGCTTGACCAGTGACTCGAAGGCAATGGCCAGCACCATGCCGCGGTGGTGCTCCGTGGCGTCGAGGTTGCGGGTACCGAAGACGATGGTGAACAGCGCCAGCACCAGCGATACGATCAGCGCCGTGTCCTGGGCCCGGGTGCCCATGGCGTCGGCGCCGGCACCGATAAGCAGGTTCACGCCGAGCACAATGCCTTTGAGCTGCAACGCGATATAGGGCAGCACGCCGACCAGGCAAATCAGCGCCACCACCACCGCCAGCGACTGGGATTTGCCATAGCGCGCGGCGATGAAGTCGGCGATCGAGGTGATGTTCTCCTGTTTGCTGATCATCACCATTTTCTGCAGGACCCACGGTGCGCCGACCAGCAACAGGATCGGCCCGAGGTAGATCGGCAGGAACGACCAGAGCTGTTCGGCGGCCTGGCCCACGGCGCCGAAGAACGTCCAGCTGGTGCAATAGACCGCCAGCGACAGGCTGTACACCCAGGCGCGCACACGCGGCGGCAAGGGCGCGCTGCGACGGTCGCCATAGAAGGCGATGGCGAACATGATGGCCATATAGGCCAGGGCGACGACGGCAATCAGCCCGGTGGACAGCGACATGGGGACTCCAGACAAAGACACCCGGACCTCCCGCCCGGACAGACAGTCTCGCACGACCGCCAGCGTTAGTCAGTGTCGACCAAGGTCGTGGCGTGGCGGGGTGTCGCAGGGGGATTTGCAGTGTCTGGACTGGCCTTGCCACATTCCACCAGCGCTTGTATCCGGGTTAGCCTTGGCCTCTTCTCAGCTCACTCGAAGGATCGGACCATGAAGATCATCCGCAGCAAATCGTTCACTGGCGAGCGTGCCTGGGCCGCGCTGGACATCGCCAGCATGAACGGCATCACCACGCGGCTGCATTGGACCGATCAACCCTACAAATGGCACGTCAACGACGGCGAGGAAGTGTTCGTGGTGCTCGATGGCCAGGTGCGGATGCTTTATCGCGAAGACGGGGTGGAGCGGGAAGCGTTGCTGGAAGTCGGTGACATTTTTCATGCCTCGGTCGGTACTGAGCATGTGGCGCATCCGGTAGGGCCGGCTCGGATATTGGTGGTCGAATCGGAGGGGAGTGTCTGACCATATATAAGTAATATCGATAATATATAGAGATATTACCCGTTATATAGATATTCTATTCGGATCTAACATCGACTCCACCTCACGAGAGGACAGGAGTTCGCCATGACATGCGCCAATAGCATCAAGCCCGGAATCAAACCGTTCAGTCACCTGCAGCACCCACGCGAAGTGATCCGCCAGTTCACGCCCAACTGGTTCGCGGCCACCATGGGCACCGGTGTGCTGGCGCTGGCACTGGCGCAATTGCCGGTCGCCATGCCCGCCTTGCGCGCCTTTGCCGAAGCCCTGTGGCTGTTCAATATCGCGTTGTTCCTGCTGTTTACGGCGTTGTACGCCGCGCGTTGGCTGCTGTTTTTCGACGAGGCACGACGGATCTTCGGCCACTCTACGGTCTCGATGTTCTTCGGCACCATCCCGATGGGCCTGGCAACCATCATCAACGGCTTCCTGGTGTTCGGACTGCCGCGCTGGGGCGACGGTGTGATTCACCTCGCCGAAGTGCTGTGGTGGCTGGATGTGGCGATGTCGCTGGCCTGCGGCGTGCTGATTCCCTACATGATGTTCACGCGTCAGGAGCACAGCATCGACCAGATGACCGCCGTCTGGTTGTTGCCGGTGGTCGCGGCAGAAGTGGCGGCCGCCAGCGGTGGCCTGTTGGCGCCGCATTTGGCCGACGCTCACTCACAACTGGTGGTGCTGGTGACCAGCTACGTGCTCTGGGCATTTTCCTTGCCGGTGGCCTTCAGCATCCTGACCATTCTGTTGCTGCGCATGGCCCTGCATAAATTGCCCCATGAAAACATGGCCGCCTCGAGCTGGTTGGCCCTTGGCCCGATCGGCACCGGCGCGTTGGGCATGCTGGTACTGGGCGGCGATGCACCGCTGATTTTCGCGGCCAACGGTTTGCCGGGAGTCGGTGAGATTGCGGCGGGACTGGGCCTGGTGGCCGGCATCACCCTGTGGGGCTTGGGCCTGTGGTGGATGCTGATGGCGTTGTTGATCACTGTGCGCTACCTGCGTGCCGGCATCCCCTTCAATCTGGGCTGGTGGGGCTTCACCTTCCCGTTGGGCGTCTATTCTCTGGCGACGTTGAAGCTGGCCAGTACCTTGAACCTGACGTTTTTCAGTGTGTCTGGTTGTGTGCTGGTGGCGTTGCTGGCGGTGATGTGGCTGATCGTCGGCAAGCGCACGGTGCTGGGCGCCTGGCGTGGTGAACTGTTTGTCTCGCCATGCATTGCCGGTTTGAAGAAATAACCGGCAAAGATTAGGTAAGGTGTGGCCTGGATCGAGTTTCGATACTCCAATTACAGTATCCAGGCCACTCTCTACATAATCAGGGACACATGGAAGATGAGTCACCCCTCACAGTTCACCTTGTTGCGTACCCGGCGCTTCCTGCCGTTCTTCATTACCCAGTCCCTTGGGGCATTCAACGACAATGTGTTCAAGCAGTCGTTGATCCTGGCGATTTTGTACAAGCTGACCATCGAGGGTGACCGCTCTGTCTGGGTCAACCTGTGTGCGCTGCTGTTTATCCTGCCGTTTTTCCTGTTCTCGGCCCTGGCCGGGCAATTCGGGGAAAAGTTCGCCAAGGACGCGTTGATCCGCCTGATCAAGCTTGGGGAAATTGCCATCATGGCGGTCGGCGCCGTCGGTTTTCTGTTCGATCACCTGTCGTTGATGCTGCTGGCGCTGTTCGCCATGGGCACCCATTCGGCGCTGTTCGGGCCGGTGAAGTATTCGATCCTGCCGCAGGCCCTGCGTGAGGAAGAACTGGTCGGTGGCAACGGCCTGGTGGAGATGGGCACCTTCCTGGCGATCCTCGCCGGCACCATTGGCGCCGGAATCATGATGTCTTCGGCGCATTACGCACCGGTGGTATCCACGGCGATCATCGGCATTGCCGTGCTCGGCTACCTGGCCAGCCGCAGCATTCCCCGGGCGGCGGCCGCCACGCCGCAAATGCGCCTGAACTGGAACATTTTCAGCCAGTCCTGGGCCACATTGAAACTGGGCCTGGGGCAAACACCGGCGGTGTCACGCTCGATTGTCGGCAACTCATGGTTCTGGTTTGTCGGGGCGATCTATCTGACGCAGATCCCGGCCTATGCCAAGGAATGGATGCACGGCGACGAAACCGTGGTGACGCTGATTCTGACGGTGTTCTCGGTCGGCATCGCATTGGGTTCGATGCTGTGCGAGAAGCTTTCCGGACGCAAAGTGGAGATTGGCCTGGTGCCGTTCGGATCGTTCGGCCTGACCGTCTTCGGTCTGCTGCTGTGGTGGCATTCCGGTGGAATTCCGGACAGCACCGCCGGCCATGGCTGGATCGACATCCTCGGTTTCGGCCACACCTGGCTGGTGTTGCTCGACATCCTCGGCCTGGGCGTCTTCGGCGGTTTCTACATTGTGCCGCTGTACGCGCTGATCCAGTCGCGCACAGCGGAGAACGAGCGGGCGCGGGTGATTGCTGCCAACAACATCCTCAACGCGCTGTTCATGGTGGTGTCGGCGATTGTCTCGATCGTCCTGCTGAGCGTGGCCAAGCTGTCGATCCCGCAGTTGTTCCTGGTCGTGTCGTTGCTGAACATCGGTGTCAACGCCTACATCTTCAGGATTGTCCCGGAGTTCACCATGCGTTTCATGATCTGGCTGCTCAGCCATTCCATGTATCGCGTGGAGCACCGCAATCTGGACCTGATCCCCGACGAAGGCGCGGCGCTGCTGGTGTGCAATCACGTGTCGTTCGTCGATGCCTTGCTGATTGGCGGCGCGGTACGTCGGCCGATTCGCTTTGTGATGTATTACAAGATCTACAACCTGCCGGTACTGAACTTCATCTTCCGTACCGCGGGGACGATTCCGATTGCCGGGCGCCAGGAGGACATCCAGATATATGAACAAGCTTTCACGCGCATTGCCCGGTATCTGAAGGACGGTGAACTGGTGTGCATCTTCCCCGAGGGCAAATTGACCGCCGATGGCGAGATCAACGAGTTCAAGGGCGGCTTGACGCGGATTCTCGAGGAGACACCGGTGCCGGTGATTCCGTTGGCCTTGCAGGGGTTGTGGGGGAGTTTCTTCAGTCGCGATCCGAATAAAGGGCTGTTTCGCCGGTTGTGGTCGCGGGTGACGTTGGTGGCCGGGCCGGCGGTTGAGGTGGCGGAGCCGGCCAGGTTGCAGCAGTTGGTGGGGACGTTGCGCGGGGCAGTTAAATAGTCGGCGACAGTTCGGGCCTCTTCGCGAGCAAGCCCGCTCCCACATTGGAATGCGATCGAATGTGGGAGCGGGCTTGCTCGCGAAAGCGGTAGTGGCCTAAGCGCTGACCTTGAGCCCAACGAGCCCGCTAATGATCAACGCCACACTCGCCAGCCGCACCAGCGCCATCGACTCGCCAAACAGAATGATCCCGGCGATCACTGTGCCAACGGCGCCGACACCGGTCCAGATCGCATAGGCTGTGCCCAGCGGCAATTCCTTCATTGCCAGGCCGAGCAGGCCAAGGCTGATAGCCATGGCCGCAACGGTCAATACAGTGGGGAGCGGGCGGGTGAAACCGTCGGTGTACTTGAGGCCGACGGCCCAGCCCACTTCGAAAAGGCCGGCGAAAAACAGAATGATCCAGGACATGAAGACCTCCATCGTCTGACGGGGTCGTCCCCTGATTAATGACTCGATCGAGCCGCGAGGTCGTCCTCGCGATGGGCAATATAGTGCCCAGCATTAACCCGGGGATCAAGTTTTCCAGTCAGTCGCTGACCTGTTGCGCCGTCATTTCCCGATCCTGCTTTTCACTCATGCGGCGGAAGTACGTCGAGAGCAATGCCCCGGAAATGTTGTGCCAGACACTGAACAATGCACTGGGCACTGCCGCCAGCGGCGAGAAGTGCGCACTGGCCAACGCGGCGCCCAAGCCGGAGTTCTGCATGCCGACTTCCAGGGCCAGGGACTTGCGCTGGGCCAGAGGCAGCTTGAACAGGCGCCCGGTGAAGTAACCCAGCAGGTAGCCAAAGCTGTTGTGCAGCATGACCACGGCCATGATCAGCAGGCCGGACTCGGCAATCTTCGCCTGGCTGGCGGCCACCACTGCCGTGACAATGATCACGATGCTGACCACCGACACCAGCGGCAACACGTCCACAGCGTGGCGAACCTTGTCGCCGAGCACCCGTTGGGCAACCACGCCCAGCACGATCGGCAACAGCACCACTTGCAGGATCGACCAGAACAACTCCATGAACGACACCGGCAACCAGGCCGAGGCCAGCAACCAGATCAGCGCCGGCGTCAGCAGGGGGGCGAGGAGGGTGGTGACGGCTGCGATGGCCACCGACAGCGCCAGATCGCCACGGGCCAGCCAGGTCATCACGTTCGACGAGGTGCCGCTTGGGCAGCAGCCGACCAGAATCACACCGACGGCGATTTCCGGCGGCAAGTGGAACGCCTGGCAGAGCAACCACGCCACGCCCGGCATGATCACGAAATGGGCAACCACGCCCAGGGCCACGCGCCAGGGATGGCGAGCGACTTCGGCGAAGTCTTCGAGCTTGAGGGTCAGGCCCATGCCGAACATCACCAGCCCCAGCAGTGGCACGATGGCGCCTTTGAGGCCGAGGAACCATGCCGGTTGCAGGAACGCCACGACAGCGAAAATCAGTACCCAGTAGGCGAAGGTGTTGCCGACAAAACGACTCAATGCAGCCAGTGCGCGCATGGCCTGATCCTTGTTTTAAGTGACGCTACAAAACCCCTGTAGGAGCGAGCTTGCTCGCGATGGTGTGTCAGACAAAGAGGGGCGACTGACACACCATCGCGAGCAAGCTCGCTCCTACAGAAGAGATCGCTAGCCTTTAGATCCCCTGCGGAGTCTCTTCGCCGCCCAGTGCTTCAACCAGCGCCGGCAGGAAGTCGCCGAAGGTCAGCATCATCAGGGTGAAGCTGGCGTCCAGTTGGCCCAGGGCTTCGTCGCCGCCGTCCTGTTCCGCCTGGTCTTGCAGCAGGTCTTCGAACTTCAGGCGCTTGACCACCATCTTGTCGTCGAGGACAAACGACAGCTTGTCCTGCCAGGCCAGGGACAGTTGAGTGACCACTTTGCCGGTGCTCAGGTGCAGCTGGATTTCTTCGCTGGTCAGGTCCTGGCGCTTGCAACGCACAATGCCGCCGTCTTCGTGGGTGTCGCGCAGTTCGCACTCGTCCAGCACAAAGAAATCGTCCGCGGCTTTCTGCGTGGTGACCCACTCGGTCATGGTCGCGGTCGGAGACATTTTCACGGTCAGCGGACGCACCGGCAGGGTGCCGATCACTTCACGCAGGGTCGACAGCAAGTCTTCGGCGCGTTTCGGGCTGGCCGAGTTGACCAGGATCAGGCCCTGTTTCGGCGCGATGGCGGCGAAGGTCGACGAGCGGCGGATAAAGGCGCGGGGCAGGAAGGCCTGGATGATTTCATCCTTGATCTGATCGCGTTCCTTCTTGTAGACCTTGCGCATTTGCTCGGCTTCGATCTCTTCGACCTTTTCCTTGACCGCGTCACGCACGACGCTGCCTGGCAAAATACGTTCTTCCTTGCGCGCGGACACCAGCAGGAAGTCACCGCTGACGTGCACCAGTGGCGCATCTTCGCCTTTGCCGAATGGCGCGACGAAACCGTAGGTGGTCAACTCCTGGCTTGCACATGGGCGCGCCAGTTTGGTGGCCAGTGCAGTTTCCAACGCCTCGGCATCAACAGGCAGATCTTGGGTCAGGCGATAGATAAGCAGGTTTTTGAACCACATGGGGTGAGTCTCTCCTTTATACAAAGGGGGGCATTATTGTCTTCGCCGTGCCATAGGCCAACCTTTCTCTAAGCCTTTGGAAGGCCTGAGAAAATTATTTAAAAAAGTGCTTGCCAGAGGTTGGGTCGCTCCGTAGAATGCGCGCCACACCGAAGCGAAGGGTGATTAGCTCAGCTGGGAGAGCGTCTGCCTTACAAGCAGAATGTCGGCGGTTCGATCCCGTCATCACCCACCATTCGTTTCATGTGTTTAGCGCAGCGGTAGTTCAGTCGGTTAGAATACCGGCCTGTCACGCCGGGGGTCGCGGGTTCGAGTCCCGTCCGCTGCGCCATATTTGCTTCCACTAAGGCCCACTGAACGCCTGGAAGCCACGGAAATAGCGGCCTTGAGCCGCTTTTTTCGTTTTCTGAATTCCACTGGAATCCATCCCCAGCCACGGTTTTTAAGTACACATTTGAGTACACCGCTGGCACAGCCTTTTACGATTCCTTGCGCATCAATTTTTGTATTGGTCCGTCTACCGCTGGGTTGTATTCGCCTCCTTGATACAAAAGGAGGTGTCTGATGGCTCTGACAGATACAGCTATCAAGCAAGCCAAGCCCGCCAGCAAGCCTTATACGTTAGCTGATGGGGATGGCTTATCTCTGCAAGTGCCCCCGACGGGTTCGAAGCGTTGGCATTTCCGTTTCTATTGGCATGACAAGCAATTGCGTATTTCCCTCGGCATCTATCCCGACGTGAGTCTCAAGGAGGCTCGCCAGCGGAGAGAGGCTGCACGTGCGCTGGTGGCCAACAATATCGATCCACGATCACATCGTCGCGCCGAGCGCCAGAAAGCCTCTCACGCCGCCAGCAACACATTTGAAGCGGTTTCTGATCGCTGGCATGAGTTCCGCAGTAAAAAACTGACGAAAAGTAAGAAGGGCAGTGCAGGGCAAGCCAGCAAATACCTGAAGAAGGACATGCTGCCGTGTTTGGGCGATCTTCCGATCGCGGATATTTCTCGTGGTGACGTGCTGGAGCTCATTAGGCGAATTGAGCGCAGAGGCGCACTGGTCTCTGCTCGAAAGGTGCGCACCTGGCTCAACCAGATCTTTCGTTTTGCTATGGCGGAAGGGCTTATTGATGTGAACCCAGCAGCAGACCTTGATATCGTTGCCGAGACGCCGCGGCCGGTCCGCCATAATCCCTTTCTCCAAGTTAATGAACTTCCAGGATTGCTCAGAACCGTCGCCCACTATGAGTGTGCAGAAAAGACACGGCTTGGTATTCGTCTGTTGCTTCTGACGGGCGTGCGTACAGGAGAGCTACGGGCGTCGACGCCAGACCAATTCGACCTCGATAAGGGGATCTGGCTGGTGCCACCGGAGGGCGTGAAGCAGCTCCGAAGTCGTGTGCGAACACAGGGAAATGAGATTCCACCTTATGTGATTCCGCTGTCTACTCAAGCAATTGCAATTGTGCAGCGGCTGATGCAGTTAAGGACGCGCGGTGCGCGGTATCTGCTGGTTCACCGATACGAACCGCAGGAAATGATCAGTGAAAATACCCTTAACACCGCGATTAGCCGGATGGGTTACAAAGGGAGGCTCACCGGTCATGGCATCAGGGCCACCATCTCAACGGCGCTCAACGAGGTTGGCTTTGTAGAAGAGTGGATTGAGGCGCAGCTTTCACACGCTGATGCCAACCAAATTCGGGCTGCATACAATCATGCAGAATACGTCGAGCCGAGACGTAGGATGATGCAATACTGGGCGGACTTATTAGATGCACTAGAGGTCGGCGTTTCGCCCCCTGCGCCTGAAGCTTACATGCCGCAAATCGGGCGACCTTCAACGGATTTTCTGAGCGCGCAGCGGGTACCTGCTGATTAGTAGTCCGAAGTCAGGCTATGCGATCAAGGTCGGACAGGATAGATTTGAGGAGACCAAGGAGTGACGCACTGCGGCATGACTCCTTCGATCACTGATCAGGGAAGAAGGGCTTTGAGAAAGCCAAAGTGAGGAACAACGGTGAGTGCTACTAATTCGATCAACTGGATCGACGAAATCGCAGCTGAATCAGGTAGGCGAGATATTTCTCCGCGGGGGTTTGCTTGACGCCTGAGACAATCACTCGACTACTAGCCTCTATGAGCGCCGCCAGCCTCCTAGTGATGTACGGCGCTAGTCTTTCCATGGATCCTCCTAATAGTCTGCCGTCAGCTAGAGAGGTGGCAAAGCGCTGCTTCTATAAATACCGTCTTGATTTGGATGCAAATTGCGACCTCACAGACGCGAAGATCCCTCCTGCGCCGGTCGGCGTTCCACGTGTTGTAGCTACTGCATGAAGGGCGAGACTGTGTTAATCAAGTCTTCTGTGCTGCCCGAACGTAGAGCAAACGGCCCTTGGAGCGATCTAGCGCTTCACACCATCGGCTGGCGAGCATTTCAGGATCTATGCTCCCAGATTTGCGAGGTCGTGCTTGGCCGGCCCGTGGAAATCTTCCGCGAAGCTCAAGACGGCGGTCAGGACGCGGTCTTCCTCATTTCTGCAGAAAACGACGCCTTGTTGATCGGAACCGTGCAATGCAAGCATACGTCCGATGCCGCAAAGGCGTTGAAGCTCAGTGATCTCACCGCCGAGATTGCTCATGTCGAGGAACTGGTCAAAGCCGGTCAAGCAGAGACCTACGCCTTCATGACGAACATGAGCGTAGATGCACCCGTCGCAGCCGCAATGCGTGCCAAACTCCGCGCGCTTGGCGTGCGTAAGCCGCACATTCTCGGTCGCCAGTATATCGTCCGTGTTATCAGGAGCAGCGCGCGCCTCCGGGCCCTCGTTCCGCAGGTCTACGGCCTAGGCGACCTCACATCGATCGTAGATGAGCGGCTCAGCGAGCAGAGCCGGGCGTTGCTTGACAGCTGGATTCCAAAGCTCCGCACCTATGTGCCTACCCAGGCTCATCGCGATGCGGTCAACGCGATCTCTGAGCACGGCGTAGTGTTGCTACTCGGTAATCCCTCTAGCGGTAAATCGGCGATTGGCGCCATCGTGTCGACCATAGCGTCGGAAAATCCAAACAACACAGTACTTGCTCTGACCAGCCCGCGCGACTTTGAGGCCGGTTGGAATCCTAATGATCCGGGGCGCTTCTTCTGGATCGACGATGCCTTCGGCTCCAATGTGCTACGCGACGATTATGTGCAGGACTGGACGTCTGCCTTCTCCAAGCTGCGGGCCGCGATCAAACATGGCAATCGATTTCTTATAACTTCCAGAAAACATATCTATGAAGCGGCGCGGCGCCGGCTCGGGCAGCGCAACCTTGCCCAATTCGCAGACGGCAGCGCCGTGGTGGATGTCGGCGAGTTGACGTTCGAAGAGAAGACGCAGATTCTCTATAATCATGTGAATTTCGGTGAGCAGAGCCAGAGCTGGCGATCGAGCATCAAACCGCATCTAGCCGCTGTCGCTGCGGTTCGCGATTTTCTCCCAGGGATCGCGGAACGTCTCGGCGACCCAAACTTCACCAAGGGCCTAGCGCCCCGCGAAAGCTCAATCGTACGCTTTATGGAGGAGCCGACAGAGCATCTGATTGATACCGTCAACGCCTTAGATGATCAGCTGCAGGCCGCGCTCATCCTCGTGTATGTCCATCAGGCCGGATTCAATCCTAGCGATCATGACGCTTCGGCCGCACAGGCGGTCGCTGAGCTGACTGGGTACACTCTCACTAAGATTCAGGATTGTTTTGCTGAGCTGAAGGGCTCGTTCCTGAAGCTTTCCGGATCAAAATGGACCTTCGCCCATCCGACGATCTCCGATGCCCTCACGGAGATTCTGCGCCAGAAGCCCCATATGATGGCGGCGCTCATACGAGGCGCGACTATCGACACCATTCTTAGCAGCTTCACGTGCGAGGGCTCGCCGCTCATTCGAGATGCGCTTGTCATCCAGACAGCCCTCGACGACGCTCTGGTCGCACGACTTGGCCGCACGCCCGACGAATTGCACCGCAATTGGATGCTGTTCCACTTCCTCTCCTATCGTTCGAGCGAGGCCGTGTTCGCCAAAACCGTCGAGCAATTTCCCAATCTACTTCGACGGTCCTGCTGGCAATCTGATCTAACTAGCAACGATCCCCGGATCGCCACCTATGCACGTGCTCATCACCTCAGCGTCTTGCCTAACGATCTGCGCTCTGACGTAGCCGACAGGCTGGAATCTGCCGTGCTCAACGGTCTCGACGTCTCCTTCTTCGACGAGCCACAGATGCTAGCGGTCATACCGCCGCTAAGGCTTATCGGTGTGGGCTTGGCGCTGCGGACAACTGTGCTGCCGTCGCTCGAAGAGAGGATCGATGAGATCGCCGCCGACGCTGACTTGGACGAAGAGCCTGACAGCCACTTTAAAAAGCTTCTCGGCGTGCTTGATCGCATTGAGACGATTGGTGTCGACGCGGACGCCACGGCTTTGATCGACGACGCGCGCGATCACGTGAAAAGCTCAGTCGAGGCGCTTGAAGAGCGCAAGCGCCAGCATGATGAAAGCTCCGAAGACGAAGCGGATTGGACGCACATCGTGACGCAAAAGAAGGAGGAAGCTCCGCCTTCCACCCCCGTCGTGACAAAGCGCTCGGTGTTCGACGATGTCGATAAATAATAGTCGAGACATCAAGCAATCGCACTCCGACGCGTCGGGCACATCCTTCTCCTATAGCGCGGAAGCAAGGCGTCCCCTGCGGGGCGCGGCCGCCGCTCAAGCCGGCTTCGACTATCAGCTAGACGTCTCGATCCTCGCAGCCCTGCAACTCCTGCTCATTTCCAAAGCGGCTACGCGCCTGGTGCTGGAACCGGCAAACGAGGAAGATCTGGAGGCGGATCTGGAGCCCAACGTGCCAGGACGCGTACAACCCAGTGCGACTGTCTCTGGCGGATATAAGCTTGTTATCCAAGTCAAAATGGACAACGGCGAGCCCTGGTCGGTCGAAGATTTCGAGGATCTGCTCAGGCACGGTTCCGACAAAAAAGGTGGACGCCGAAAAGCACTGCATCATCTCGACGATCCGAACACCCGTTATCTGCTCGTGACCAATGCCGACACCAAGGGTGTCGCGCGTAACCTGCTGGTTGAAGGCTTCGAAGAGGTATCCGACAAGGTAAACTTCCCACCGAGCCTTCATGCCACATTGAAAGCTTCGCCCGAAGGTCGCGTCGCGATCTGGGGCAAGCTCACCGAAAAGCAGCTGGCATCCGATATCCGGGAACTGATGTCGGACCTGCTGCATGTCCCGAAGGTCGAGCAGCCAAATTTGATTGCAAAGCTGCGTCTCGAAGCCAAGCGGAGGACCCGAGGCAGCACGCCTGGTCTATGGACGAGCGACGATCTTCTCGCGACGGTAAGGACTCACGGCGGGTTCCTGGCCAGCTCTGCCAGCCTCGAGCATTTCGTGGCGCCTGCGAACTTCGATGAGATGCTCAGAATCCTAAACGACAAGAATGCAGTCGTGATTATGGGCCCTTCAGGTACGGGCAAGACGCAAGCGGCGCTCAAGCTATGCGATATCGCGCGACGGCGCGATGGTGCGTTGGAAGTCGTTACCATCGGCGCGGACGATTCGCCGAGCAGCGCGCGTAAGGTCGTTAACAATGGATCGACACTCTTCTATGTCGATGACCCGTGGGGCCAATTTAGCCTTCGCGGGGGCAGCGAAGCATGGACCGAGCAGTTACCGCGCCTGCTCGCCAAGGCCACGCCGGATCACCAGTTCGTCATCACGTCCCGCAGCGACATGATGCAGAGCGCCAAGGTCGGGGTGAGTCTCAACGCCTGGTCAGTCGAGTTGGATGCCGGCCAGTATCGGGATGGTCAACTCCGCGACATTCATGACAATCGCATGGATCAGCTACCAGCCGCGCTGCAAACCACGGCGTACGCGTTTCGCAATCAAGTGCTAGACAAGCTTGGGACGCCGCTCGAGATAGAGCTGTATTTCGCCCATATGCAAACCGGCCCCGATGCCGGGGAAGAAGAACATATCTTCTTTCGCCGGTTGCTCGAGTTGGCGCAGCGCGATGCGGTGGAAGGTGTCGTCGTCAGAGCACTATCATCCATCGACACTTGTGGAACCTCAGCCATCGTTTGGGCGCTGCTGGCGGCGCGTGGCCAGTTCGACCGCGGCCAACTTCACGCTCTTCAACGCGCCCTACGTGGACTTGATCGAGCGCTAGGCGATGGCCTGGATCGCCTCGTAGACCGTATGGTCGCGGCCCGCCATCTGCGGCAGCCGGCCCGCACGATCGCCTTCGCTCATCCGAGCGTCCGCCAAGGCTTTGAGGCCTTCGCAAGGGGCAACTGGGGGCAGAGCGAGTTTGCGATCGGGACCCTGATCGCCGCGCTCGTTCAGCTGCCGTCAACGAATCGCAACTGGGGCATGGAAACGGCAGCACGAGTTTATGAAGCTGCTCGCACGTTCGCTGGCCGACAGGACGTTGACCAAACCTTCGCAATTGACTCCGACAGCCAGGAAGCGATCGATGCCTGGCTGGATGAAAGCCTCATGGACCCAGGCTCCAAGTTCGCACCATTGCTGGAGCTAGCGTCCGAGGTAGGTAGCGATGCCTCGATACCAAGTCGCGTGGCGCGATGGCTGTTGAAAGGTACACAGCGGGGGGCTTCTTTCTTCACCCGTAACTGGCAGCCGCCGATCTTTAACGATGCCTGGTACGACACTGTGTCCGCGAGCCCCATCGGGGCCAAAGTCGCCGCCCGATTTATTCGTGAGGAGCTTGGCTTCGACCGAGGGGACTACGGAGCGGACTTCGCTAAGCGGCTCGATCGCTTCGCACCCAACCTGACCGCCGCCTATCTCGACGCCGCGCACGAGATGGTCGGCCACGGCTTCGAGCTTAACGCTAACGCCGTCGCGGCTGGCGCCGTGCGTGACCTAGCAGGATTCGAGAGGATAGTGCAGGCTGCGTTGGACGACCTCGCGAGCGTCCACCGTCAACACGCCAAGAGTGGCCGAGAGGAATGGCGTGCAATTGAGGATGGCGAACGTGACCATGCCGCTGAAGAGGCCGCGCAGTCAAACCATGAAGGCGACGGTTACACATCCGGTGTTTTCATTGATGCCTACATCCGTCAACTTCGCGCAGAGGGTCGCTGGCTGGTCCTTGCCAACCATCCGCGCGTAGCGGAATTGGTCCGTGCCTGGGCGCAGGCGCTCTCAGCCTCGCCGGGACCGGTAGGTGAGGGCGAGCTTCAAGCCATTCTCGTAGCGGGAAATGGCATGGATGAAGAATCATATGTCTGGGTGGCAGCGCGAGAGCATTGGTGCGAAGCGCTGGTGCCTACGCTTACGGCGCGGATTAGCTCAGTCCCCTCTGAGGTGGATCTGCTTGACGAGCTTGCGTTGACAGCGCTGAAAGTCGCACCAAATTCCCTGGTCGTCGCATTCCAGGTGAATAGTGGGCAGCCTGATCGACAAGTCACCTTGCTAACTGCCATGCAGCGCGCCGGCCGGCAACTCGGGAAAGACAGCCACGCGGCCACAATAAGTCTGATTACACGTGCCCTTCCAAGGGAACTAAAGGAAATCTACAAAGCGCTCCCGATCAGGAAGCGGAAAGCTCGAAAGATCAACGGTCAGACGCTTTTTTTCCTGACGGCTTGTGCCTCGCAACTCGATGCGGATGCGCTCGACCTTGTCGTGCCTGTCATCATCGCCAGTAGTGGCGACGCCTCGCCAGCGATCACCAAGTGGCTGATCATTGCCAGCCGTACAGAGCATGCCGTCAGTGCGACCGAGGCGGCGATTGCGATTGGCGATACCGTCCTTGTTGAGGCTGCGCTTCGCCACCAGCGCGCCGACGCGCGTCGTACGGCGCTGTTTCATCTGGCGCCGACATTCCCGGACCCCTTGCCGCCGACAATCCTCGCAATGGCATTCGATCCTGGAAGTCGCGTTCGCCGTGCCTTAGTCGCCCTGCTTGCAGCACGGCCGCATCCGGATCACCTCAAAACGCTGTTGTTTCTGATACATGACACTTGGTCGAGTGCCGAACCGCACTACGACGAGCCCGAGAGCTTTGATATTGCGCAAGAGGCGGTCTTTGCCCTTGCAGTGAATGGTCCCTTGTCCGATGAAATCGGCAATATTCTTCTCGATCTTGCCGCCACAACGCTCGACCGTGCGCTTAGTCAAAATGCCCTGATCGTCGCAGCGCGTTGCTGCAGCGCCAGAATCCAGCAGGAAATATTGAACCTCGTCAATATTCCGGAAGCCCGTTGGATACGGCTCGACGCGATTAATAGCCTAGCCGACGCCGAATCCGTCGACCCTAGCATTATTGCGAGTCTGACATCCGCGTTTTTGCTGAGTGCACCGCCAATCCTTGCCGCGTCAGCGGCTCATCTCGTCGGCGCCCATGCCTCCGCGGAAAATGCCCTTAAACTCTTTGAGCGGGTCGCCAACTCGAACAAGCGACGTGCTCTGCTGCTGGTTGGCGCCAACGCCATGGCAAAGCGTGATCGCACGATAGCCGATCGAATCCTCGAAATGCTTGAACCGGACCATCCCGGACGTCAATTGTTGAGGGCTTCCGAACCTCTTTCAGCCTCTATTCTCGATAATCTCGGCAAAGTTCAGTTGAGAGAAGCTGTCCGAAAGCGGCTTGGAGATCGCATTGTCGTTCCTTGAGCAGCGCAGAGAACGGGCAAGTACAAGCCCGCTTGCTGATCGCCCACCTGAAGTTTGAATCGCCACGAGTTTCGTAGACACCGTCATATGCGGGCTTCTGTGCCAGCAAATCCAAGTGCTGAATTATCCATGAGGTAGTCAGTTTGGCTTTATCGCCAGTCTCCGAGATGCTCAGCGCCGCCGTTCGTTCCCGTTGAGCACATGGCACGGCCTGCATACGGCTTGGAGGATTGCAGTCTGATGAGCTTTATCGAGGAGTTGCAAAGCAGCGTGTCCCAGCGGCAAAGAGAATGGCTCTTTGTCCAGCCAGTTAAAGCGGGAAAATATCTCCCCGATCTGGGGAGGGCTGAGTGTCTGAATGATCTGGGTGATCATAGCGTTAAACTCGGGAGACACGTGGTCAACTTCAGTTGAGGTGGCGTTCCCGCACCGTTCGCATATTGTGTGTGTCGATCTATAGCTGGAAATTATAGGATGCGCGGCATCCCTGAGCACGCGATCCAACCAAGCCATTTCGTTACGTGGGTCGATACACTGCATCCATGATACCCCGTGCCAGCCATAGGCTGGAAAGTAGCCTTGGAAATCGTAAGCCGCTCCGGCCCTGTATAGTTTTCGAAAGCTAGTAGGGCGGATGCGTTGCGCCGCGCAATGGTAATGCTTTTGGAGTATGAGGTCGGCAATGAGGGATGACTCAAATTCCTGTCCGAAATCAACCGCTGCGATTTCCTCCCGAATCACCGCCTTGAGCCGGGTTTTCGTCATTCCTCGAAAGAACTCTTTGCCTCGGCTCATTTTGATCCCTGGAGTTAGGCTTGTCTGGCCAGCCATGTGTTTTCATTTTTAGCGGTTGGTATCTTATGCGGTTTCTGTGTCCGGAAATGCCCAATCTCCCGGACCAGTGACCTCTCCAACTTCCGAGAAAGACCTACGCCGCGGTACCAGCCGGAATTCCATTCACAGTCGCTTTCACGCCTGTACGAGGGTTTCCTTCCAGGTAGATAGTGTTCAATAGCTGCTGATCTGAGACGCTGGAAAACTTCTGCATCAAGTGTCGAGCTAGACTGTCGCTTGCGGTAGTAAGGATCAAATTCATATTCGGCATTGATGTCGCCGCGAGCCTGAAAATATCTAGCATAGCCACGCGGTTCAAGTCATCCAGGTGAGCGATCGGCTCATCTAGCAGGAAACTGCCGCCGGTATTTTTCGCTCTGGCAAGATAGAGAGAGAGCGCCAAGTCTTGCCGCTGTCCTTGGCTAAGTTTTTCTTGAGCCTCCAACGGTGTGTCGTGGCCTTCAGCGAGTACCATCCAGTTCAAATCGTCCCCAGAGACACTTAGCTTATGATAGACCTCGTTGGCGTGCATCCGAGAGAATAATTCAGTCGCGGGCCCTAGAAGGGGAGATAGGCTCGAAACGGTCGCATCACGGACATGGTCGCCGTATCGACCGATCGCGTTGTCTGCGGCCGTTATATGGCTTTGGCCTGCATTGAGCTTCTCTTTTACCAACTGTTTTTCTTTGTTAAGGTTTATCAATCGCTCAGAGTCGTCATCGACACTCAAAAGAATTTTACATTCGCTAATCTTAACTTCATATCCTTCGGCCCTCGCGAGTTCTCCTTCCACGCGAGCTTGTGTGGCGGAGTGCAACTCCACGGAGACTGGGAGACCGCTGTTGACTTCGTTCCACTGGCTTTGGAAACGATTCACTATTTCAGAAACCGCCTCAATGCTGGCGTTGACCTGGTGAGACTCTTGGGTTTTGGCCTGAATATTTTGAAGCTTCTGGGCAATGGAGCGGGCGAGAGGCGGTTGCTCCGCATCACCCGACTTAAGTTGTTGCTCGAAGTGCTGGGTGTAATGGATCAGGGCCTGTTGTGCAGCGAGTACCCCAATTCTTGCGTCGGCTGAGTACGGCAGCTGAAAGAACTCATCAATCTTTGGCAAGGCCTCAGCGATTGTTTTTGCATCAATCGCGATTTTGATACGGTTGAGTAGGTGTTCAAAGCTGTTGACGTCAGAGGTTGAAAACTCAGCTTTATTCATGGTGGTTAAATAGCTTGTTTTCTCGTCAATTGACTTCAGTTTATCGGTTACCGATTTAAGTTGGGTGGAATAATCTTCAGCTGAAGACTGCTGTAGGCTAGCGGTTTGTAATGATGAGCTCCAGAGCTGCTCGGTCGACTGAGCAGCTTCCAATTTAGTTTTTGCCGTCTGCAGCTCTGGTGTCGTAGCAGCGTAAGTGAGGTGCTCGCGCAATGCTTCAGCCGATTTCCAGTCATGGCTGCATAGGGGGCAATGACCACTTGTGAGGGAACTCACCGCTTCATGTCCTAGAACTTTTAGACGATCTATTACGTTCGATAACGCGTCAAATTCGGCTTGAGCTTTAACTCGTGCTTGTTTGGCCTCATCTGCAGATTTTGATGTCTGGACGAAATTAGCTGGTGGAACAACAGGGCTGCGCAACAGATCTTTTTTTCGTTGGAGAAGATCTAAAAGAATGTTCTTGTTGCTGATCAAGTATTCAATGGCATCCCGCCATCGCAGTTGCCGGTCTTTATCCCAGCCATATTCAACGAAATTTTTCTGAAAACTTTCGAAGGAAATATCTGGGTGAGGGAACTGCTGGATGAAGACCGGATCCGTAATAATGGCGTCCCAACGATCCAGAATCTCAGTATTTTTTTTTGCCCAGTCAACATTAATCTTGGCTTGGCCCATTCGTGCATTGAGGGCAGAGAGCTGCTCAGTTAGCTGGCGGTGCTCATTGTTCAAGGTCGTTGTGGCCTCGGTAATTTCTCTGAGCAAATCTCGGTTGATTCCTAGCAGCTGAAGACCGGACTCGTATTCCGCCCATCCCTCTTGCAACAAACCTAACACGTTCTTCTGGCGCTTCGCAGTCTGCAGTAGGTTGGCCACCTTGAATTGAACAGTTTTGAAATCATCCAGAAGGTTTCCTGTTAACTGAGTGCCTGGAAGTCCAGCTAGCACCTCGTTCAGCTTGTGAGCGACCTGGTCCCGCCCGATGCGGCTTTCAGAAAGCCTTTCTTCAAGAGCTTCGATTTCGGTAGCAAGCTTCTGTAGCTTTGTCTCCAACCCTTGAGTCTTGGGGAGCTCAGTCCGGTATTCCTTCAAATTGCTGAGTGTGCTAGCAAGATGGCCCAGCCCTAATATATCCGCAAATATCTGTTGTCGGAGCGACGATTCACTGTTGTCTACCAGAAGGGCCAAGGAGTTTGCGTATAACCACCTGCAATTGCGCAACCAGTCCCGACGTGCTTTGGTCGTTGCTTGAGTACTACTGCCGGAAACAGATGCTGGCGTGAGCATTTCGAGTAGGGTCGCGTCTCTAATCTGTCGCTTTCTGCGATCGTCATGTTTCTTGATAGCGGCTTTACCATTGACCCGCTCTAGCTGATAAGTCTCACCATTTATCTCACATTCGGTGCTTACGGAGGTGTTCCCTGATCCCCACTGACAAGAAAAATCCGTGGTTGTTGGAAGGTCGCCTACTTTATTTGTGAGCAGCCATTCTAATGCATAGCATATGGTGCTTTTACCAGTGCCGTTGGCTGCGTGAATAATCGTCAGTGGTGCGTTCAGGGGGATTCGTAGAATATCCGGCACGCCTCGAAAATTCTGGATCTCTACCGAAATAAATTTAATAGGTAAGTTATTCATTCAAATCCCACTTCTTTCCATGAATGCGTGCGAGTTCCTTTCCTTTTGACGTCGCCAGAGATGCCAGAAGATTAGTCATTTCGTCATTGTCAGGGACGAATTGAGAGTAGCCAGCTTGTTCAGAAGGCTCTGCCAAACCAAGCGGTGTGATGCGTTGGCACCGCTGCCAGCCATCTGCGTCCTGGTACACGACGTGCTTCCTGACGAACCTCGTGTCTTTCTCGACTTCAATAATGAATTGCTTAAGCTCTTCATTCGATTGAGTCAGCGCTAGCACTAGGTAACCATCCACCACTGCTCCCTTCCTCTCCAGTCGCAGAAGTCCGGCGTCAAGAAACGCTTCAGCATGCTTTGTTTCTTTCCAAGCTTCCTGTGCCGTAGGGCCGTCGATGCGTATAAGTAAAACCGATGCAAAGTGGGTCGACCAATACTTCACTTGAGTCGTTGGCGGAGGGCCTAGCCAGTGAGAATCGTCTGTAAACTCTAAGAGTCCCTTCTCTGGGGATATGAAACCGGCTTTTATGGCTCGCTCATCCAAGAGCATAATCAGGTCACTGAGCATCTAGTGTTTTCCTGCGAGTAGATATGTCGCCCATAAAATCTTCAGCGGGAATGGACTTAGTCTTGTCGTACATCAACTCAATCCCGTCGAGAGCGAAGAAGTAAACCTTATTCACCATTGCAACATCAGTGATGGAGTCTTTTCTTTGCGGCGGGGTTGATATGTCGAAGCGCTCTCGACTGGTTTCGTCATCATCGGTGGGTTCGCCGGGTTTGGTATCCTCAACACGACCAATTCCGTTCGCGAATACAACTAGTTGTGGATGATTGGCAGTGCCTCTGGCCCATCGATAGAGGTCGTTTGCCATATCTCTTACACCGAAATCGTCATTTGCCCACGCCAGCACGTTGTACTCACCTTCAGCGTTGCTGAATTGCAGATGGCCTTTCGTACCTGGTTCTGTAATCCAAACAGAGTCTTTGTGCGTCTTGAGATAGCTGAGCGCTTTCACAGCTCTCATTACATATTTTCCGGAAGAGGCCATATCCTCCAGGGTAAAGTCGTTATCAGGCATCACTCCATATCTGGTTTGATATGCTAGGCCATGTGAGTCCTTGATGCTTCCTGCTTGCACGAGAGCGTTAAGTCGCTGAAATTCTTCTTTTACCACGTCAAGATAATGAGCTTCCGGTGGATGGCGGTCGAAGAGTTCGTGGAACTCCAGAGCGCTAGGCTCCAAGTCATCTTGGACTACGCCATTTTGCAGTCTATGACCCTTTACACGCTCCAGAGAGCCATTCGCATCCCACGTCAGGGTGAGCGTCATGCCACCACTGGTGCTCCTGCGCATGACACGGCTTGGGGGCTGTATCCCTGGTAGGCTCGAACGGGTGCTGTGTGCTACGTCTGCAGCTGGAAATATCCCGGTTGCGCTGTGAATCTTCATCGCACAATTTCGCAACTGCTCACTATTGGCAGCCGCAACTACAACCGAAGAAGCCAGCCGTCTTGCGTAATAATCCGGCAGAGATTTAGCGATCCCCTTGAGGTCGGAGATGTGCTGAGAGGCGAGGACCAGATTCTGCCGGCGTTGTCGATCGTCAGCTTGGCTCGCGATAATTCTCCGCAATTGAGAGTTTTTATTATGAAGTGGATTAGTGAAATCATTTCCTAAGGTAGGCCAGACGATAAGATCCTTGAACGCCAGCCTCAGAGAAATGTTACCTCGATCAAAGTCAGTATTATTAGGTTCGTTTTCAACCAGAACATAGCAGTTGATAAGCCCTTCAGCAGGGTCGGTTACCCAGCACCATCCAGCCCTGAATTTCTGTGCGGATGCCGGCTTCCAAGAAGGGTCTATGGACGACATTCCGTCGGTTGCAGTCCAGTCGATCAACATAGCGCCGGTGACCTCTCCGCATCCGACTACGAATACGAGAGGATTTGGGTAGGCTTTTACAAGGGCGTTTATGTCGCTCCATTGCCCAGGAACAGCGCCTGCTGAACCTCCCGCGAGCACTACGGGGCGGTTACCAAAGCTTTGCTCGAATATCCCTACTTCCGGAGCAAGCATGGTCTGTAGAAAAGGAATTAAATCCTTACCCTGGATGAGTCCAATATTGAGTTGATCGCCCTCACGCAGCTCCCGATCAATGTACTCTGTACGGATCTTTTTTAGGTACGGCTCGTCAGCACCTGAAAGCGCTCCACCTTGAGATACTAGATAGTCACGAATGCTTTCGATAATCGCAGCGCTATCGGATTCTAGTTGGAAATAGGTACGCTTTACTGTTTGGTACTTGGTCACGAGGCTTGAAAGACTATCTTTCTTTAAAACCGCAGTCCGTAATTGCGGTATCCATTGCCAGACAATATTGCACAGCTCATCTTTTGAGAGGTCTTTGAGCAGGGGGTGTTTTTTTAGGGTTTCAGATCTGGTGCGCACTGTACCGCATTTTGTCTGGAAGGTCGCACGCAAGTCATCAAAGCGCGCCTGCCCCGTCCCTTGCATAAACTCAAAAAGCTTGGTGCTGACGCTATCGGCAACTGCGACGTAATACCTAAAGGGAGTTCCCGGAGCTGAGCAGATTTGAGGTCTGATGTGAGCATATAAAAAGAATTTACAGATCTCATAAATCAGTGCTTCGAGCTCGAGTGTTGTCTTCAAGCGCTTGCACTGAATTACGCCGACGGGATTGCCATCGTTGAACAAAATTACGTCGCGCCCTTGGTCTGCGCCGTCATTTAGACGACTTACAGTGTCGAACCAGTCCTCTGAGCCAGCTTTCAGTTCAGCGCGAAAGACATCAGCGACCAAAAGCTCAAAATGAGCATCACCCATTCGTTCGAAAGGAAGCTGGCCGGAGTCGAGGGTGAACAGCTCGGGAGCTTGAGTTCTATCCTCTCGAACAGCCGCTTCGTCTTCTGGGGAGATGAATGATAATGCTTCTTCAGCCAATTTTTGCTCCTAGCATTGAGTGACTGACATTGTGGGGGAAGCGTACTTTTCTCTTGAATGTAAGCCCTGACGACCATTTCGCGAATCTCGGAGCCAGGATCCATCCGTGGTTAGAAAAGCTGCGTAGCTCCGAAACGCTCCGACAGGGAAGCGGGGCAATGCCAAGCTGCCATCATCATAAGCCGTGCGGCGATGAGTAGCTAGAATGTCCAGACGAAGAGGGCATGGCCAGCATTGCTGCGGTTCAATTGGTGGCGTTACGGACTTTACCGTAGCAGGACTTATCTTCTAGGACCGCGTAACGCTCTCTAGCACTATCGACCTGAGGGGATGATCGAGAGACGTTCGGGTTCAAGGACAATGGCTCACTCGGGTGGTAAGGGGTTACTTCAATTACCACGCGGTGCCTGAAAACCTGATACGTCTTGGGGAAGGGGCGTTCGGCGGTCTGCTGTCTTTGGCGGCAGGCCCATAAACGTCGCAGCCAGCGTAATCGACTTCAATGGTCTCGCTTCGGGTTGCTCACAAACCACTACATACCCCACCCAAGGAATGCATACCCATACCCTGAGGATCGTTTCGCGTCAGATACCCGAGGCAGGAGCCGTATGCGGTAGTTCCGCACGTACGGATCTGTGCGGGGGGCGGCAGGTACCTGCCGTTCCTACCGCGATCCAAAGGCTAACGTGATCGGAGGGTCTTTTGCGTGAAAGTGGGAGCGCTCATGGCCAAGCGCTTGCTGATGGTACCTCTTACGGGGATGGCTTTATGCTATGTTTTTGGTTCGGATCTGATTTTAGAGGGACCTATGACTCGTTCGCGAAGCTCGCTGCAATTTTCTGACAATCTGGCTTACCTCCTCGCAGAGGGACGTTCAGAACGATGAAAATTGATTGCATCAGCAGTGACGGTATTCATGCATCTGAAAAGGATGCGCTGGAGCGGATGCGCCAAGCATTCAACGCATCAGAATTTAGCCAAAAATGGCACGGCTACGCCGGATTCATGATGATGGATACCACCTACCGAGATCGTGAAATTGATCTGGTGTTGCTAACCCATGACCGCCTTCTCATAGTCGAACTTAAGAAGTGGCGCGGCAAGATAGAACCCATGCAGGATCACTGGTTGCGTAGCGGTGAGGACATGGGGCGTTCCCCCGTTAAAGTATTGGCGGACAAATGGAAGATCCTCTCTTCTAAGATCCAGGCAAGGCTTTCCAATCCCGCCAAATCCGTCTATATCGACTATCGGGTGGTTATGTGCGGTAGCGCGGACTTTTCAGCCATACCTGAGGACGAGAAAGCGTTTGTTCTTACGCTCGATCAGTTTCTGCGCATCGCTAAGTCGGGCGGTTATCGTCAAGAGTTCAAGGACTCGAGAAGCGGCACTCCGAATCAGTATGTGCAGACGTTTACATCATTTTTTCGTGGTAAAGATTTCAAACCTTCAGGTTTTTCATTCAATAATTTTCAAATCGTAGGAGAGGCGAGCTTTCCACATCCTGATGGCTTGTATAAAGAGTACAAATCCGTCAAAAAAGATGATCATCGACATGAGGCATTATTGAGGCGTTGGGACTTTTCAGCGCTGACGGGTGTGGCTGACACTGTAGATGAGCGTGCACGTATCGCGCTACGTGAGCATAAAGTACTAGGCTTTATACATGAGCAAAACGAGCAGCTCGATGGTGTGGTGCTGCAGCCTCTGTCCCATCCGACGCGGGACGATATCGATGCTGACTTTTGCGAGTTATATCGATTGCCGTCACGGCAACTGCGACTCAATGAGTTCGTTCATCGGCATGGGCATGATCTTTCCTTCGTAGAACGTATTTCGCTTGTCAAAGTATTGCTCTCGCACTTTGCTGATCTGCATGACACTGGCGTTGCTCACCGTGATGTCAGCGACCATAGCCTGTGGTTTGAGCGACCTTCAAAGGTTTCTATTTCGGGCTTCCTGACGGCCTACTTCCCGGAGGCGGGCACAGTCGGTCCACTGCGAGACAATCTGCGCGCAGGTAAGGCATTGCTCCCGGAGGATTCTGAAATTGGTCGAGGTGAGGTTAGCGACCCTTTCCGACGAGATGTTTATCTGCTCGGAGTCGCAGCATACCATCTCCTTTTTCTTCGTTTGCCGCGCCTAGATGATGGGATTTTTCTATGGGAGCCAACAGAAGTTTCCGAATGTGACTCCAATGTATCCGCTTGGTTCGAGCAGGCACTGGAGATGATTCCTTCAGAGCGATTCGCGAATGCCCGTGCCATGCTTGACGCGTTGAATTCTCTATCGTTAGAGAGCCAATCAGCTAGAGGTGTTGATCTCCGAGTCTTCGAAGCCTATCGAAGTGATTTGATACCGATGGTTGTTTACCCTCTATTGGAGAACTTAAAACAAGGCCATAGTCACCTTTACAAATCATCCGTGGGAGGGCGATCTGTCTCTGTTAAGGTTTGGTATGGGCGTCAGCCTGATCCAAAGCGCCCCGAAGATACGCAGCAGTTGCAGGCGTTTTTGGAAAAAGCGCGACTATTGAAAACGCAGCCGTGCTCTTCACTTCCAGAAGTGATCGATTTTGGTATTTCGGATGCGGGAACCTTCCTTGTACAGCAATGGGTGGATGGACAAGCACTGGATACAGCGACTGATTCGTTCTCGTCGGGCCAGCAAGTCCTTGACCTATGCCATCAGCTAGTGAAAGCCACGCTGCATTTACACAGCTTGGGTCTTCAGCATGGGGATATCCATCCCGGAAACATTATGCTGGAGGGGAGTGCGTTGCACTTTATCGATACCATCGACATGGTGTCGGGCAGCCTAACTGAGACCCACACCCCTGCTTACGTTCCGGCGGATTATGAGTCTATCGCTCTCGATCAGCGTGATTGTTACGCAGTGGCCAAGATGTGTGGTGAGTTGCTTGACCGTTGGCCTGCATGGGAAGACCACGATGTGGGGCCAGTGCGCTTGGAGATTCAGCGCTGTCTGAGCCGAGAACTACGGGTGTATGCCCTCGATCGCATCGACGATGCATTAGACTTATTGCTAAATCCACCGTGCCCCAATTCCGGACCGCAATTGGCCGTCCAACTGCGTCGACTTACCGCCAGCAAACCTTTCCAAAGTGATAACGGGGTATATCACATTGGGGTGTTGGCTCAGAGTGTACGCGATCCGAAGAGTCAGCCGAGCGTCGTAATATCGGTGGCCGGTGTGCGCGCACGTCTGCAGATTATGCTTAAGCCTACAACGCTCGACTTCGTGAATATACGCAACCAAGAGATGCCGCACAGCCAGTTTGTCCACACTGCTTCCCAGGCCGTGGCAACCCTGAAGGCTGACATCCTGTTCGCGCCGGCGTCTGCGGACAACGTAATTGAGCTTTTAAAGGCGCTTCAAGCAATTCCAGATATCAAGGCGGCCATAGAACTGGTTCGCGCCCAGATTTTAGGGTTGGATTACCTAACGGCTACCGACGACCTTTATGACGAAAAAGGGGAGGAGCTTACGAGTGAAGGCCTGCGCACTGAAGACCTCTGGCGATCCATCCTTGAAGCTGAAGAGGCAACCCTGCCAGAGGTTGAAGTCGCAGGAGCGGTAGATCGCGATATAGGACGGCACCGCGATAAGGTTCGTATTCCTTACACCAAAGAAGGTGAGCCCTTAGACTATGGACCTGATAACAAGGTAGAAGCGCTGCAGGAGATTCATGGTGAATTGGTCCGCGTGGGGCATGTCGATATTCGTGAGACAACTCAGGCCATACTTGTACTCGACAATACCCGCATTCGTATGCAGTTGAATGAGGGAGATAGAATCAAGCTACGCAGCCAGCAAGACCTGTCATCTTTTCGGCGCCGGCGCCAGGCCGTCACGCGTATCTTGGCTCGCGAAGCAGTTCTTCCGAATCTCATCGACTATTTCGATCCGGCGAACTGTCCCGCTCCACTGGAGCTGCAGCCTCCCCCGACAGATGCAGAACTTAACGCCTACAACCGTTACGACGATGAAGGTCAATTAATTTTTTCTCTGAACCTGCAACAGCGTGAGGCTTTCGCTAAGCTTTGGGCACAAGGCCCTCTGAGCTTGTTGCAAGGTCCCCCAGGAACAGGGAAAACTTCTTTTATCGCGTCATTCATTCACTATGCCATGTCACATGGCGCCCAGAGCATACTGCTGACAAGCCAATCTCACGAAGCGGTCAACAACGCAGCGGAAAAGGTTATCGAACTATGCCAGCGCACAGAAATGCCACTAGATGTCGTTCGGTTCGGGGCGGAGGGCATGGTATCGGAACAGTTGCTACCTCACCATTCGGCTTCAATTCTGCAGGCCTACCGAGACCTATTTCGGGCTGAAATGCGCGAGCGCGTCACTGCGCTTAACCGCAATCTGGGGCTACCAAACCCGTTTGTGACTGTATGGTTTGACATTGAGTTTCATCTCGGACGTCTCATGCGGGAGATCGACCGGTTAGAATCAAAAAGGGCGCAAACTGATCCCTATGGTGATGCTTACAAATCGCTGACCCAGCGTATATCTCAGCGTAGAGAACGTTTTCGAACTCTGGCAGAAGAGAAGTTTTTTTATACTAGTTTTGCAGAGCCACCTGAGGTCATCGATTACCTTCGGAGCACTGCAATGGCTGCCCACGCTGTGACGTCGCTTGACGCAGTCTCCCGATTGGATCAGGTGATCGCGATTTCTCAAGAGTGGGTAGATCGTTTGGGAACGCTTCGAGGTAATTTCGAGGAGTTTCTGGCTAAGACACGCACGCTCGTATGTGGTACCTGTGTTGGGATGGGCCGTTCACAATTCGGCGTGGCGAACATCAAATATGACTGGGTCGTTGTGGACGAGGCCGCACGCGCCACACCAGGCGAATTGGCTATTGCAATTCAGTCTGCACGGCGAGTTTTGCTGGTGGGGGATCATCGACAATTACCACCACACTATACCAAGCAAGTTGTGCAGAGGATTGCAGCAGACTTGCAATGGCGGGATCGCTCCATGCTGACCCGTAGTGACTTCGAGCGCGCTTTTGAGTCCAGTTACGGACGGCAAGTCGGTGCGACCCTGCGCACACAATACCGAATGGCACCGCCTATTGGTGAGTTAGTCTCGGCTTGCTTCTACCCTATACCGTTGGCGCCAGGTCGTGGTGCTCCCATAGCTTGGTTTGATCAATTGCCTGAACCCCTCCGCGCAGTCGTAACCTGGATAGATACTTCTGAGGCCGGGCGCGAATCTTACGACCGTCCGAAGAATCCAGGCTTCGACAACTCTTATGAAGCACGCGAGATAATTGATCTGTTGCGTTCGATATGCACCAGTGGGAACTTTATTCAAGAATTGATGCAGGACAGCTCTGAGGATGAGAAACCTATCGGTGTGATTTGCATGTACGCCGAACAGAAAAAGTTGCTCCAGCGGCTCCTAAGTGAACAGGATTGGGCGACCGGTTACCGCAGGCTGATCAAAATAGACACAGTCGACAGTTATCAAGGCAAAGAGAATCGAATAATTATTGTATCCACCACGCGTAACAATAGATTGTACGACCAAGGTTTCCTGAGCAGTGTTGAGCGCGTAAACGTTGCTATTTCACGCGCGATGGATCGGTTGTTTATCATCGGTGCAGCAAGGATGTGGCGCGAGCGGAATCAGGAGGCACCCTTGGGGCGGGTTCTCGCCTACATCGAACAGCATCGAGATGGTAGTGCGTTTGCCGTTGTTGAGACATCAGGCATCACCGGAGGGCGGTCATGATCACGGTAGAAGAAAGTCAACTCCAAGAGCAGCTTGCTGTCGACGAGATCACATTTGCCATTCCAGCACAGAGTTTCGGAATTTCCTGCGCGATTAGCGCTGAGGAGGCGCTACCCGTGGTCACTGAGTTTGCGCTCCGTATTGCGTACGTATGCGGTAGTCTTAGTCCGGCTCAGATTCAGGATTTTTTCGGATTTTCAAACAAAGAGGTTGATGCAGTCATTCAGGCGTTATTGAGCGAGCGACTAATCAAGTGGAATGAAGAAAATCTAGAGCTGACCAACTATGCTTTGACACGTTTCCAGGATAGCTCCGATAACCTCCCGCGGTTTTTCAAGATCCAGGACTGGAGCGCAGAGGTTGTATTTGATCTAATCAGCTTCAGCCCAGCAGTCCGCCCTTCAAGAATAAGACGTGTGCGTTCACAGGTCGAACTTGCTACGCGTAATTTTGACAAGCAGTCACGCACACTTCAATTCGCAGAGCAATCTTTCCAGCAAAACTTTCGCCAGATATGTACTAAAGAGAAGGCTGAGATCTACAAGATCAGTGCGATTGATCCGGGCGAGCGCTTTAGTATTCCTCTGTCTTGTACCTTTCACCTCGACTTAGATGGGCAGGTGAGCGTCGTAAGAAGTATTGATGATAAGAGTTTTGGCAGCCGGCTTGAAATCTCCGAGTCGATCACAGATGCGCTCGCCAATCAGGAGAGAGGAAGCAATGAGAGCTTAAGAGAGTTCATTCGTATCTTTGATGACAAGCTTCTAGGTCGGTATGTTTCAGAAGATACTTTTGACCTGCGGCGTTATGTGCAGCAAGTTCATCTTACGAAGCTGGGTGGTTACGACGATGAGCGGGTGATGCCATTGCTGGGTGCATTGCATTTGCAAAGTAACACTGAGCTATTGCTGGACCGTATTCAGTCCGAATTGAAGAGAGCCGACCTGGCCGAATCAGAGGGTTTGGATGTCTGCGAGGATCCAGAAGATCGGGTTGGAAAGCTAAAGCCGAAACTAAACTGGGATGCCTTGTGGTGCGCGCCTAAATCGACACTCTGGGCGCGTTCGCGTAGAGCCCGTCAACTAGCCCAAAAGCTAGACAGATCGCTCATGCCTCACTCCGATAGAGCCTCCCTACAACGGGGAGGATTGCGCGTGCTCCTACCAGTAGAACAGGGGGCACCCCGTGGGCGGCTTGCTACCTATGTAGATCAGTTTTCGCGACTCTATGCGGGGAATTTTTCGCTGATGGAGGGTAATCTTGAAGTGCTACTCATACCGGGATGTCTGGTCTGCGCATTATTTCATTTCCATCTAGCTCACCAGTCCATAACGATTCCTATAGGTTTTTTGTCCTCCCACCCGGATCACCTACGCACGATCACTGCATTGCTGTCTCGGCAGATCAGTATGAGGCCTGACACTATCTTGGTGATGAAGGAGGAGGGTGGTTCGGCTGCGGTCCAAGACTTGCTGGCTCTGGTTGATCGGCTATCCGATTCGGGTGAGGTAGTGACTCCGACGACAAGTGGGCGTTAACATTAAGTTAAAAAATATTGTGAGTATTCAGTTCTACCAGCCTCTAGAGAATGCAGAGTTCTCTGGGGCGCGGAGGTCGCCAATATATAAGTGGGATTACATGTGAACTCGAAATTCTGGTTCAGTGTAATCCCCACTTCTTGTAAGTGGATCCCCATGCGCCAACGGAACCTCTAACCCAAACGCTTCTTGGTGTGGACAATATGACGCTATTGTTCAAACCTCTAGTCTATCGCAAACCCACGTTAACGAAACTCTAGGCCTCGAGCATAAGGTAAGGGTTTTCCGGGGGCGGTGATTCGAAGATTAGCTTGCAATCTTCAAGTAAGTAGCCTTTAAGTTTGGCCGTCCTCCGCGGGCCATTAACTTGGCATGTCCAGATGTTCAAACCGCTGTCTCGCTTTTTGTGAATCTTCAGCTTTTCGAACTGCTTTTGCACCCAATGCCATTCTTCGATGTCTTGATCGGCCCCCTTTGCGATACCCGGAAATTCCATGGCATAACGTTGGAAGAGACCAGGCGTGACCAGAAATATGCAGCCACTCACCGTGTGGACTTTGGCCTTGCTGTCATTGATGATCAGCTTGTGGCTTTGGATGCCATTCTTTACCCAATTGAGGAATATCTGACCCGGGTTGTCCGCAGGCGGGTATGGGATTTCGAGTGTGTTTTCTGACGGCGCATCATGTGCCTCGGGATCTGCCATTTCGAACATATCCAGCAACGTTCCTAAGTAGTTAGCATCCTCAATCGTTAATGGATCAGGCTGCGATTGCGATCTGCCTTGACGCGATCCTGTACTGACTGCTCTGGGCGCCGCTGGTGATACCGGAGTGTCAGTCGAGTGATCATCGGCTGCAACGCTCACCGTTCCGCTAAAAGCCTCAGGCCGGTCTTCGTTCCCCCAGATCAACGCCGGTTGAAGACGCAGAAAGGTAAAGCTTTGTTGCCAGTTCCCCTGCGCAACGAGCGCGGTCCAGATAGCTTTTCCTTCCGGAGTAGACTTGACCAGCCCATGCGATTGCAGTTCGTCAAACACGGCGATGTTGGAGGAGGGAATGCCCTCAATTGATTGCGACAGCAGATAGGCTCGCAGCTTGTCGGTGACCGTCTTGCTGACCAGCCATAGGGCGTTCTGGGTCAGCCATCCCGCGCCACCCGGCTGATTGAGTTTCAGCTCGTGCTGAACCAGGTGACGCAGTCCACTGATCAAGTGATGTTGCAGCGAATGAATCGGCGCTTGCAGCGCCTTGCTCGGGTTACCACCGATGTTCTGTGCAGTGGAAGCACGGTCGGCCTGAATGACCAACTCACCGAGCACGCCGGCACGTTCGTACTGGCCCGCCAGGACGTACAGTAGGCCGCCCCACAGCGACGGAAATCCACTGAGCCAATCCAAGATCGGTCGGTCGAGAATCTGGGTGTAGAGCAAACCGGTGGCGGCGCCGTGCAGGTGGTAGTCGCGGCCTTTGAGGTAGCGAAAACGGTAGGGCTGATCGAGGGCGCCCTGCCAAGGATGCCAAACACGGCCATCCTGGCGTTCGACCAGCAGGTCGACGGCGATCTTGCCGATGTCATGTAGCAGCGCGCCATAAGCAATACCCGCCGACCAGGCATCGGTCTGGGCGGCTTGGTCTTCGGGCGCGGCGCCAGTGGGAAGCAGATACGACTGACGCAGTTTCAAACTGCAAGCGACCAGTTCTAGGCCATGGTCGAGCATGCCGCCGAGATACGCATGGTGGTGGGTCTCGCTGGCCGGGAGTTGCTGGACCTGTTCGGCGTAGCGATGGATCGGATTTAAATAGAGCTGGGTGAACTGCGCGTGGGAGAGGGCGGTGTACTGCCAGATGCGATCGAGCAACTGGCGGCGGTGCTCCGCAGCTAACAAGCTGTGAGCCGACTCGATGGGCAGGTAACCTTCGGCGACGTTGACGGTCGGTGGCGGAGAGGGCTTCCGCCTTTTGTGGCGAAAAAGACTGAACATCGTGACCTCCGGGAAGTGGCTGGGTCGGTGGCCTTTTAGCCTTTTCGGTTAGGGCTCTTACCCTTGATCCCCCATTCCTTTCCAACCTTTACCGTCCTTTTGGCGCGTGTCCCTTTGCGCGGCAATCGGAATATGGATACGGCTAGGCATCGTTTTGTCGGGGCTAGTACGGCAAAGACAAGAGTCGCTACACTGCAATGCCTATTTTTTGGGTCTTGCCATGAACCTCACTGACGCCACGCTCGTGCTGCTGCTCGCGGCACGTATCCACGGGACCGACGAAGCCGTCCGGGCCTCTGCGAAGAGCGTGGTCAAGAAGTTGCCGCGCAGTAAGCGCGATCTGATCTACAAGGTAATCGATAGCCGAAGTCCCCTCGAGCTGGTGGATTTCCTGGCTCAGAACCTGGATGCGGAATGACAGGCTGCGGGTGTGTGCCCATCTCTGATTCTTTGCATCAGAGCCCCGCGGCATGGGTTTTCTGGGAGCAGAAAAAAAGGGCCCAACTCACGTTGGGCCCTTTGATGCGATTGCAGCGGTGAGGTGATAGTCAAACTCCATCATTCATGCATCGTGAGTCTTCCATTACCATCTGCTTCCGTTGCTGCTTCAGGTTGAGTATAAATTCCGAGGCGCCTCGGGCCTGACCACTGGCGCGAAAGATCGCGCGTTTGTCTGCCTTGAGCAGGCCGAGCCAGGAGTCGATGTAGCCCTCGTGCCGCAGCTCCCCCTGAATGCCGGCGTAAGCACATAAAAACGCAGCGCCCATCTCGGCGATCAACTCCTCAAACGCGTAGCCTGGCGAGCCGAACGGACAGGATGACGTCACCCCCTCGCGCTGCAACCGAGCGTGATGCCCGGTCCAGTGCGTCAACTCGTGCAGTGCGGTGGCGTAGTACCCGCCTTCATCGTGAAATTGTGCTTTTGTCGGCAGTTGGATGAGATCCCTGATCGGGTGGTAAAAGGCTTCGTTGGCAGATCGATGAACGATGTGGGCCCCCGAACTTAACAGCAGATTTTCCGCAGCGCTGTTGGGCTGGAAAGGTTCACTCTGCTCCGTCTCGAGCTGGGTTTCATTGAGCATTTCGAGCCCCTCTGTTTGCTCGATGTTAAACAGAGAATGTGTCCTGAGAATACCGAAGTGAGCGACCTTGGGTTGACCGTTTTCATCCAGTACGGGTTGGCCTGACTCGGTCTGTTCCTCGCGCTCCATCGGCTTGTAGAGCACCGCCAGAGTGCTGTGCTCACCCTTACGAATGTGCCCACCGGTCTTTTTGGCTTGGTTGAAGGTCAGCCAACGATCTTGAGTGAACCCCTGCAACCTGGCCTCGGCCCAGAGCAGCGGTAAATTGATGCCCGAATACGGACGTCGCGTGATGGCGTTGACGGGGTAGGGTTGATGACCGATGTCAGCGGAGCCACTTGAGGACCAGGGTTTGATCCAGGGAGCAACGCCTTGGTCTAACGCGGTAACGATCTTGTCAGTTACGTCTTGGTAGATATCGCGCATGGCAATGTCCTCGAGAAAAAACGGAGGAACGCCGTGCCCGTCGGGGAGGGTTCCCCGGTTGGTTGATGAACTGGATTGATGCAGGTCTTGCATGCCTTCCGAATGTGGAGGTGGGCGCCGCCCATTGCGCTTAGCGCTGGTGTTCTCCTGCAAGCGCTATCAGCAAGGCGCCAGGCTGACCCGGTTCCTGGAGTAGGCTCAGACTCAATTGCAGCAACGGGTCGTGGTCTAAGTGATCGGTTGGTTCAATGTGGACTACCTCGAACAGCACGTAAGGCTTGTGTGGATAGGCCAGGTGGGCTTCGAAGGCTGCGCGCAATACGTGGCTCAACCGATCGATCTGCAGCTTCTCAGAGTGATCGGATTGCTCGAGCAGTACTGCGCGGTGCCATGCGCCAGGGGTGAACACGATGGGCAACCGACGGGGGTTCAGTGTTTCGGGTATAAGTGAGTCGGGCATGGTATGTCTCCGTTGAAAACGCGAAGAAACCTGTCCTGTGCGGGGAAAGATTCCCCGCAGTGGGTTGAAGAAAAACAAGAGGGCGCATCTCACGATTCAGAGCTCGAAAGGCGCTCAGAAGAGCAGTAGGCATTCATCACCGTAGCTACGGTCACCGTGCGAGCCACCGAACGCTAATCGCACTTGGGGAGAACCATCACCGGGGTGACATAGTCTCGAAGGTCCTGACTATCTGGGCGGGTGCTGTCGATAACAGCGATCCGTACCTCGGGTTTAGCCGAGCTGTTCGTGAATAGCAACGAAATAAACCAACGCGTTAGACGAGCTGAGTCTACTGAAAGCCAGCCTTGTTTTTTCGACCGGATTGACTGACAAACGGTTAGGCTTGGAGCGCTACCGGCAAGCTTCTAAAGGGCGTGACACTAGGGTGATGATGTTCAATGAAGTTGTATGAAAATGTGGTTATCGGAAATTTTCTCTACGGGCTGGGATTCGCTCTTGGTTCACAGCTGAGATCCGGTCAGTTACCAAGCATGGTGAACTTGCTTCAACAAACGCCAGACGATAAACGATTGGGGGATTTGCTGATGGCATTCCCTGGCACAGTACGTTTGATCGAGTTTAAAACTGAGGCTAACAAGTCAAAAAAAGAGGCTGGTCGTCACCAGTTTCTATCTCGAATTTTTTCCGAAAAGTTGGACGAATTGCCTGACCTGCCAGGTACTTCGCGGCGGGTGCATTGGTACATCGAAACGGCGCCTCTTCCCAGCGCTGCACTGTCGGCACGCATTGAGCCCTATCTCGATGCATTTGGCGAAGGCGCCAGGCAACGGCCTAAGTCAAGCGAGAGGTTCCAAAATTTTATCGAGGAGCTGGCTGCTGGCATTCTGCAACGCAGATCGGTTGAGATCACAAGGGCTGAGCGCGACTACATCGATCTGGTGCGGCTTGCTCAAGGGCCAGAGGAGACCGGAACCGGCGGATTGGTGCTGGTGGCCGGCAGCGGTGGAGGTCTGCATTTCGCCGCTTTACAGGATTTGATGGATTTGAACCTGTCCCACAAACAATGGATTGAGTACAGCCAGGAGCGATATCTTTCCCTTCAGAGAGAGATGAAGCAACCAGATCACGAGATGCCCGATCTAAAAGGTCCAACTTTAGGAAGATATTGATGGCCGGAACAAGTCAAGAGCAATCGCACGATCGAAATTTTCAGGCCCTCTTTGGCGCGGCTCGCAAAGTTCTCGAAGCTGTAGAGATCGATGAGAGAAAGTCTCGACGGGCCACTGAAGCGTTGCGTGAGCTGCAGGATAGCGTCGAAAAGAAGCTGGTTCGACTGGAGGCGGGCGTCAAACAGAGCATCGAGAGTTCTGCGAAGTCAACTGCGAATCAAGCCGCTGAGCTGTTGAGCAAGAGATTTACGGAGGCAGATGCTGCCGCTCAGCGGGCTACTGAACTGTACAACATGGCAGCAAAGAAATTGAATAGCAGGCGTTGGCTCTATTTCCTGTCGGCGCAGGCTACGATCCTTACATTGGTAGTAGTGTCTCTCTATCTGTGGGTGCCGTCGTTAGACGAAATAAAAGCGCGTCGAGGCGAGGTGGCGAGGCTGGACGAATTAGGCCGTCGGGTTGAGTGGTCGAAATGCAATGTTGGGAATGGTCAGACGCGCGATTGCATACGCACGGACGAATCGGAGCATGAGGACTTTTTCGAAGACCGCACAAAAAAGGGCAAGACCTATCGCATACCGAAAGGTTACTAGCCGTTTCCCGGTCCTATTCTTGGCGGAATAGGATATGGGAGCTGTTTCCAACGCGCAGCCCAAACGCTCGCGGCGCCGTCTGAACAAACTGATAAACGGTCAGATATGGACCGCTTTCAGTAGTAGGCTAATACTCTTGCCCCAACCATGAAAACGCTCAGAAGAGGGCGAGGCCATGCCGACTCAGCAACCTGTTCAAAGCTCACGTGCTCACCGCTGGGCGTACGCCTGCGGTCTGTCGGTGAAGCGTAGTTGTCGTAAGTTGAAAACGTTTGAATCCCACGTGGTTGAGCGTGCGGAGACGGTAGGTATGCCCGCAGGTAAATTATTAATTCGCGGGAGTTTTCTAGTTATCAAGTTAGCGTTGGTCGGATGGCTGCTCTTTATCGGTTTCTGGATGGTAGCTTCTGTTGTGGTAGTGATCGCTTTGATTGCCCTTCTGCAGTCCAAGGCTCTCATCGACACGGGTTTTGAAGAGGACAATCCAGGTCCTGACTACCTTGGTGCTAACTCCTACCTTGGCAACTACGATGACAATGGCCACTACATAGGTCATTTCAAATCATCTGATGACGTCAGATAAGCTTCTTCGTAGCACCTATCAACTGATCTGTGCCTTTGCCCGCTGCGCCATGTGCGGCTTTGCTTGCACCACCTAGCATCCCCTCAAGGCTGTTGCCGATTGAGTAGCCAGCCCAGCTCATGGCGACTAAAAACATTCCAGGCAGCACCAAGAACATCGCCCCCATCACATACTCGATCACCTGTGCGGTGACAGTCCCATCCATAAACCCGGATGTGGGCAGAGACAACAGCACCTGATTGGACGCCGAAACCTGGTTGTACAGGGTATCGAGCATGCTGGAGTCGACCCAACGCGCCAGTTCCCACCAGAAGGTCAGCATGTGTAAGGTGAACAGCGCGAACGTCACCGTCATGACGGTCTTCAACTGGTAGGTACTGACCAACAGAATCAGCGGCAAGCTGATGATGACGCCCATGATCAGGAAAGCCTGCACCATCGGTAGGGCGGCGCGTAGCGCATTCATCGCCGGGAAGTTGCTGAAGGAGCCGAGGGCCAGCCCGGTGTTGGTGGCCAGGTTATTGAGACCCTGATTGATTGAGCCCCCGCGGGCGCTGGAACCATAGTCCTGGTACACCTGTCCGGGCGACATGGACATCGATTGCTGGCGCGGGCTGACCAGATCGCGCAGGGTGGCATCCTCGATTTCGTTGCTCGAACGGCCAGCCAGCCAACCTTTCAGCTGAGTCAGCAACGAAGGATCAACCTGCCCGATCAAACGCTCTCGCAACCCGACACCGCTGTCGCTCCACCATTGCTTGCAGGTGGGGTAGCCCGCATCATTCTCCAGCCGCGGCAAAGAAACATCGCGGTTGTCGTCATACGGCCAACTGACTCGCGGCGTGCGTGAGCGATCGGTGTCGTAGTAGCCGGGCGTGTCCAGAAAATAGCTTGAACCGATCCACGCTGCGTCATGACTTTGTACCTTGTCCAACTGAGGGCGGTTGGTGAATAGCCGAGAACGGGAGTAGCCATAGCAATCGCGAGTGAAGTCGGCAACTTCCTGCAGCAGTACCTGACTGTCGATGCGCGAGCTGTCGATCTCCATGCGCATCTGCCGGATATCCGGTGCGCAAGGAATGGAGGCGGTGGCCGCCGCGGTCACCCCTTTGCTCAGGGCATGCACCAGAAACCACCAGATTGGTACGTTGGCGGAGCGTTCGCCGATGGTATTGAAGGTCGTCCCCCAGGCGGTTTCCGCTGGCTTGGCCACACTCACGCCGCAGCGCTGGCTCGCCGCATCATCGAACGCCATTGACGAGAGGCTCAACGGAAAGACCGGCGCGCAGCCGAACAATACGACGATGTAGGCCAGCCACAACCGGTTCTCGATCCGCGGTACTGAGAGCAGTCCCTTGTTGCCCTCATCCGCACCTTGCTGACGAGCAGACAACCATTCTTGCAGGATGATTGCACCGAAGGGCGCGGCAAATAGCCCAGTGTCGGACAGGACGCTCCAGAGGCCGTTGTTGATGATCCAGGCCAGTAGGGAGAGGTAAAACTCTAGGTAGCTGTTGGTGCTAATGAGCATGGTGGTGACCTCACAGTTGGGTGAGTTCGACGCAGGTAAAGAGCAGGAGCCCTACGGTCCCGATGCGTTTCACGCGTTGTCGATCCTGTGGTCGATGTCGGTAACGCCGAAGCAGATCCCACCAAAGCGCAAAGAGGGCGCCATAGAGCAGGGCACGCCACCATCGCAGATAAGGTCGTGCTGATTCGAATGCATGCTGCCAGACCTCGAAGCTGCCCAGCGCAGTGCGGCCGATCCAGGCGACCAGTGCGGCGCTCAGGATCATCACCACAGCAATCCCCAGGCCTGAAAGCAAAGTGAATAGCCATGAGCGTTTCATGGCTCACTTCCGCCTGGCGTCAGCATCATTGAGCCGACCGGGCTCGGGGTCGCCTTGCTCGACGGTGCGCGAAGCATCGGCACCACCGACATGCCGATCGAGCACCAGGCTGGCGGTATTGGTGGCCAGCATCTGCCGGACCTGCAGTTCGGTCTGCAGCAGGCGTATTTCGCGCTCCAGAGCGTCGATGTTTTTCGTCAAGGCTGTCTGCGCCGGTTCGGTGGAAGCGATGTTCGGTTCGTGGCTGCCCGCCAACAGGGTACGCAGTAGCAGGAGCGCCTTGTCGAGCACACTGGACAGGGCCGTCTCACTGGCCAGGCGCCGTGCCAGGAGATCCTGATCGGGATCGTCGCGCAGGGCTTCAACCACACCACGGGTCACCGGCAGCATCGGGCTGGAGGCTTTAGTCAGATTGTCAGGTATAGGTGGCAGAGAGCCCGACAACAACCCTTGCAGGGCCTTGAGGCGTTCGCTGTAGGCTTCCTGAATCAGTGGCGTCAATCCGCTGCCCGCGGTAGCACGCAGGGTTTCGCAGGTGTCGCAGGTCGTGACTTCGCTCTCGCCCAACACCCGAACGGCCCATTCGGACGCCTCCTGGGGCGAGGCCCAGATCTGGCAAATAGCACCGCCTAAGCAATCGCTGCTACTGATCGATGAACTGTCATCCACGGATCGGTTATGCAGCAGGTTATAACCCGCGCGCACCACGTCGGCGGTCACCCGGATGGGCATTTGCCCGCTACCTCCAGCCTTCTGCCCGCCGACCCAGGACACCCCATTGTTGCCGTTATGGGCCTCGGTGTTTTTCACCGCAGCCACCGCATCACCGCCGCTTTGTTCGAGATTGCCCTGCATCTCCTGGTTCTTGGCCAGCGCGCCCCAGCCGGCCTGACCGACCTTGTCGGCCATTTTCTCGGCCATGGCCTGGCAGGTCAGCTTGGAGCGATCAAAGTCGATACGGCCTTGCATCACTCCGTTACTGAGCAACTCATAGAGGCCGGGGTTGGCGCGCTGGATGATCAATGCTGGCAGCGACATCACCGCCTGGGTCGCGTTTTGCACGATGCTGCCCATGATCTGCTGGAAGCCTTCGGTGACGCCGTTCAACTGGTTTTGCAGGGTATTGGTAAGGCTCATGTTGCCGCACATCATGTTCGCTCGCCAGGAGACGCCGGCGCCGAGACCGCTGGGTCGATACAGCGAGCTCGGTGAGCCCACGGCCGAGCCGCCACCAATGGTGTACATCACCCGGTCGTCGAGCACTTCGCCTTGAGTACCCAGGCGGTAATCGCCTTCGGCGGCGTAGGCATGAGAGACCATGGCGAGCAGTCCATAGAGCAGCAGACTCATCGCGCTCAACCAGGGCCGTGCGAGAAGCGGAGTCATGAAGCATCTCCTTCGAAGTCGATGCTGAACAGAAAGGTCTGTCCCTCACGGTTGCAGCAGCTATAGGGACGCCAAAGCGACCAGGCGTAGCCGCCATCTGCGCTCTGTACCGGATTGCTGGGGAAGATGGCGCAAGTCGGTTGAGCTTGGGGGTAAAGCAATTGCCATTTGTGGGTCGAAGCGTCGTTTTCAATGATCGGGCCAGGCGGCCAGTAGCCGTCGCGTTTGGCGGGGGTGAGGGGTACGTACACATGGGGCTGCCCGTTGCGGGTCATCACATCGCCGGCCCGTTGCGCCATGACGGCGGCCGCCTTGAAATCGTCGGGCTGTACCAGATAGCCCTGCCGGGGATAGATGTTGCCCCACATGTTTCCCGAGACCTGACTACCGATTTCCCGGATCCCCGGCATGAGCGACTCGGGATAGACACTTTCCGGGATACCCCGGCGCCAGGCCAGCGAGTCCAGGGTGCTCTGGTAGTAGGGCATGAATGCCGTTGCACCGCTGGCGCAGGCATAGCCGGACTGTGAAGCCAGTTGCGTCGCGGCCCAGCCACCGGGGTGACCGATGCCGTCAACGTTTTTGAAACGAGGCAGGTTATTGCGGCGGGTGTTAGGCGTTATTAGATTGCCGCCACCTTCCGCACCGCCGATGGGCGAGGAGAGGGCGGCCATCTCGCTCCAAGGGTTATTGCCGGTGGTGGTATAGCTTGAGACCACCAGTTCAGGAATGAAATGACGCACCTTGTGCGAGGTTTTGACTGTGCAGCCAAAGGGCGTGCAGAACAGCCAGAAACAAATGCCGACGACCCTGTATGCGAGGCAATTTGGCGAAAGCACGGACGACGTGATGCTGCCGGTGTCCAGCGCCATGCTTGGGCCGCACACCAACAGGATGCTCAGTGCTAAGGGCCGTAGCTTGGTGGGCGGGATGGACGAGCAGGCAATGGGCATGATCCAGGCTCTCGGTGAATGGCCTGGGCAGGTTCGCTTAGGGAATAAAGACTGTCAGTGGAAATTATGAAGGCGGGTCTATCGGATTTGTGAGGCGAGGGACTATTATTTGACGTAAGGGGAGCGACGCAGGATATCGGGGTCTACAAGTAGCTGATCTGCGGTGATTTCGAAAATATTGGCGAGTTTGCACAGGACCATCAGCGAGGGATTGCCCGTGCAGCGTTCGATTTGACTGACGTAGGTACGATCCACCTCGGCCATGAGCGCCAGCTGCTCTTGGGTAAGGTTTTTCACGCGTCGCATCCAGCGGATGTTTTCCGCCAGCTGCAGACGAAGCTGTTCGTAGTCTTGAGCCATGCGCGCAACTTGCGCCTTGAGGGACTCTCAATCCACGGGATATAGTCTACATTGGCATTAATCTAGGCAATTGCGTCGAGCGTCAACCAGTCCGCGATGACCTTTGGGACTGGATCCAGCGTCTAACAATAAAATTAGAAAAGGTGCACATGGACAACAACTACATTGCAATTCCTGCGGCCGATGGATGCGCCAGCCTTCCGACGCCATGGGGCGACGAATTTGCTCCGATGATCGAACGTGGCGTGCAATGTGCCCAGGCTTGGCTTGAGTCAGCCGGTGAGATTCCACTGTGGTGGGCGTTGGCACAAGCGCGTAAGACCTTTCCGGTCGGTGACTGCCAAGATGCTTTTGAAGCCGGATTCCTGCTGAGGATTCAACAGCGGTTGCGCGGCGTAGCACAATAACCTGACGCCGCTTTCAGGAGCGCGAGGCCTGAATAGACCGTCCTATCGTGGCTCTATCCCACGCGCACTATCGATCCGATCAGCAATGCGGAAGGCGGCTTCCAACTCCGAGCAGCCGTGCTCCTGCATCAATGTCCAGCGTTCGGCCTTCTCCTCGGGCTCGGTCATGGCCAGGGCGAGGTAGAGACTGGGCGGTACCGCTCGGAATAGCGTTTCGAGCTTTTTCGACAGCACCACACCTTCGGTGTATTTCCCCGGTTCCTTGCTGGCGGAGAGCAGCAGCGCTTTTTGTGCCGGTGTGAGTTTCTGAAAGCGCGCGATTTCTTCAATCTCCGCCGGCGGCATGTTCAGACAGATCCACCATTCGATCATGTTGAGCATGGTCTGCGCGGCAGAGGGAAAGTCGGCCAGGTTTTGCGTCGCTAACCAGAACCAAGCGCCGAGCTTGCGCCACATCTTCGTGCCCTTGACCACGAAGGGTGCCAGCAGCGGGTTCTTGGTGATGATATGGCCCTCGTCGGTGACCATGATGATTGGACGACCCAGGTACTGATCGCGCTCGGCGAGGTTGTTCACGGTGTTCATCAGGCTGATGTAGCTGATGGACATCTGCGCCTCATAGCCTTCGCGAGCGTAAGTGGCGAGATCAACGATGGTCACATCGCTCTCCGGCCACGGAGTGCCTTCACGGTCGAAGAGCTCACCCTCGAAGCCCTGGCAAAAGAGATCGATGGACTCGCCCATTTCCTGTGCTCGTTCGCGACGCTTTTCCGGTAAGTGCGAGTCCGTGGCGACGCGCAGTAGAGCGTTGCGCACATCGCGGGTCAGTACCTGACGGTTCGTTGCGACACAGGTTTGCGCCGCATCCAGAATGCACTCGCGGATCAAGCTACGATCGGCCCGACTGAGGCGCGCTTCTTCCTTGGCCTCGCCACCAGTGATCATCAGCCGGGCGGTGATTTCCAGTTCACCGAGAACATCGCGCTGGTCTTCGCGACGGGTTACCACTTCATCGTCCAGCTCATCAATCGACAGACTCGCCACCTGATCCGGTTGTTCGACCAGGCGCCAAGCATCGGCGAAGGGCGCCAGACTGATCGAGGCGCCAGGTTTCAATTGGACCTTGTTGACCGAGAGGCCTTGTGTCGCGAAGTAGTCGCCCTGCAAGCCGAATGAGTTACCGGCCTCGACGATAAACAGGCGAGGGCGGTATATAGCCATGATCTGCATCAGCAGGGTGACCAGGGTCGCCGACTTGCCGGCACCGGTGGGGCCGAATAGCAGCAGATGGCCGTTCATGGCCCGGTCCAGGCGTGATAACGGATCAAAACTCAACGGCGAGCCACCCCGATTGAACAGGGTGAAACCCGGGTGGCCGGTGCCGGTGCTTCGGCCCCAGACTGGAGCGAGGTTCGCCATGTGCTGGGCGAACATCAGGCGGGTGTACCAGTTGCGTGTGTCGCGGGCTGGGTTGTAAGCCATCGGCAACCAACGCAGGTAGCTGTTGCAGGCGGCGACCTCGTCGCCTTCACGTACCGGTTGCAGGCCCGCCCCCAGCAGTGCGTTAGCCAGGCTGACCGAGCGCTGGTGCAGTTGCTGTTCATCGTGACCGCGCACGTAGAACGCCAAGGCGCCGCGGTACAGCTTATGCTGACGGCCGATGATAGCGCGAGCCTCTTCGACATCCTGGCGGGTCTGGGTCGAGGCCAGGTTTTCACCGATGGCTTTGCGCGCCAGGCGGTTCAACTGATCCTCGAGTACATCCTGCGGTTTGACCACCACGGTCAGGCTCATCACCGTACCTTCGGGTAACTGGTCGAACAGCGCGTTCACCGCGTCACCCTTGCGGGTTTCGCCAGTGAGTTGGCCAATCCAGGGCGCCCGCCGCAGCTTGTCTACGACCACGACTCGATGGGGTTGATCGTCAAAAAACCAGAGTCCGCGATCTACATCCGAACGCGGTTCATTGAAGAACAGCCGCTCGGCGAAGTCATGATCGAAGGGCAGTTCCAGCGACTCACCGTCGCCCGACTCCGGATAGGCCACGCGGCGGTAGAACTCCTCGGGCGCTTCATCGGTGAGCCTGGGCGCCGGATTGAACCAGGGCACTAACCAGGCATACAGACCGCGGCCAGCGACGCGCGTCGACTGTACTCCGCATGCTTGCAGCGAGGCAGCGATTCGTTCGCAAGCCTGTTGCAGGGACTGCACCGGGGTCAGTCCTGTCTGCTCAGTCTCAGACTCAAGCCAGCGATAGACCACCAGGCGCACCCGGCGGTTATTGCCACGCCAGGGCAGGCGCGTCACCACCTTATCCTCAAACAGACCACCGGTTTTGGCAATGGCCTTCAGATGACGGCGGCTGAGCTCCAAATAGGCCTCGGTGAAGACCGTGCCTCGCGCGCTGTCCTGAATATAGTCGGTGAGCTGGGACAGATAGGGGGTGAAGTCGTTGTCGTCCTGGCAGAAAAACTGCGCCACCCAAGGCGCTTGATCCAGTTCATCAAAGCTATCCTGTAGGGCATCCTCAAGGGCATCGCGCGAAGCCATCAGCCAATCGGGTTCGCGCCCTTCGGTGCCAATGGGCAGTAATTCGAACACCGCACCCACCGAGCGGTTGTCATCCAGCAGAAAGCACTGCTCGGTGTCGAGGTATTCGACCCAAGGCAGGTGATCGGTGAAGCTGGGGTTGTGCGCATAGAGTGCGGCGTCATCGGCCACCGTGGCGCGAGGGCGCAATGGGTTGCGCCAGGCTTTCCACGCAGGAGTGCGCGTGCCCGAATCGCCGTTACGCACTACAAGTCTTCCTGACGTTCGCCGGGCAATGCGTACTGCACGCGTTGGTAAAACGGAAAGACGGTCGAGTACCCCGGGACCGGCGCCTGCTCGGTGCCACTCAAATGCGGATATATGTACAACACCAGATCCGGATTGGGCAGGCGAGGGAACAAATTGTGGATCTCGTTCACAGCGGTGCGAGTGTACGGTTCTTGGGCAGAGACGGAGAAATCTGCCTGAGCCAGGGGACGGCGTAACTGCTGCCGAGCATCCAACAGTTGCTGCTGAGTACCCAGCGAACCGGCACCGTTCCAGATGTCCAGCATGGTTTGCTCGCCATGCGGCAGCATCGTCTCTTTGTCGGTGGAACACCCAGACAGAACCCAGCAGAGCAGACTAATCCAGGTCAGGCAGCGGAGCATGGTCTTTTTCATGGCGAACGCTCCGGCCCTTGGGCTCGTAGTCGATGGTGATCTCATGGTCTATGTGCAGGGCGACATGTGCGGCCGGTGGTACGTACACGGCCGCAAAGGCCTCGCCATACAGTTTGTTGATCCACTCGCGGATGTCGCTGACGCCACCACTGAGGACTGAGTTCAATGCGCTGTTGCCCGTGCTGTTAGTGACTCCGAGCGTACTGCCGCCCGAACTGATCACGCTGCTATTGTTCTGCTCATCCCCGAGCAGGGCGGCGACCCCCGCGCCGGTCGCGGTGATCAGGCTCTGGCTGCCGAGGTACTGTTGGGCGTTCGAGCGGCGCTCTCCGGCGATGCAAGGAATGCCATACGGATCGGACAGGTAACCGAGTCCGCCGCGGATCTTGTCGGTGTTCGAGCTCTGGGGGGTGGAGGCATTCCGGCTGGCTACCGCCTTCGGCTGAGGCACCGTGCGGATGGTGCCGTCGGTAAACACAAAGGTGATCGACTCGACCTGTCCACGGACGCAGGACAGAGTCCAATCACCAGACGCCGTGCCACTCATCACGGCCCCCGCGACGTCCGGCAGGTCGATGCCGTTGGCGGTCAGGTTCTCCGGACCGACCAGCACCTTGAAGGGATAGGGGTCATTCACGGTACCGTCCACCGGGACTCGGCCGATGAGCGCGGTCATGGCGACCGAGCCCATCAGCGTGGCGTTTTCGGGGATCGTGTACACCGGCTTCGCGCCTTCGGTACGATCAACGGATCGCGTCAGGTCACGTTCACCCTGGGTGACTGCACGTAGCTGTTTCTGGCTGCGATCAATCGCGTTATCGTTCAAGCCTTCCAATGAGTTGAAGGCGGTAGGCAGACTCAGTGTGGAGGAAGTCTTGGTTTTGCCTCGGGCGTCGGTGGGCCGAGTATCTGAGGGCTCAATCCATTGCAGGGCATCATTGGCTGTGTGCGGCCCCTCGAACTGAGCCCCGTCGCCGGACTCAAGACCCAATCCGATCGGCATGTCCTTGCCTTTGCCGGTCAACCCCGACAACTGCTCCTGCAATTGCGTCAGCAACCCACGGGCCTGACGACTGTCTTGTTCAGCTTTGAGCCGGGCCTCGTTGGCTTGGCGGCGACCTTCGTCGACCTGCTGGGTCACGCTGCCAAGCGCCGTCTGGATACGCGAATCCACACTGTTTTCCCGCTCGCGCAGGCGGTTGTTTTCCGTCTGCAGTGAATCGTTGTGTTTCTTCAAACCGAGCATGTCGCTGCGCATGGCTTTCACCTGGCCGACCAGGGTGGCGACCGTGTCGCGTGGGGTATCGCCAGCAATGCCGAGCGACTTGGCTTGCTCGGCGGATAACTGAATATTGCCCTGATCGGAGGGATGCTCTGCAGAGGGCGTGCTGCCACCCGCGACCCAGCTTTTCAGAATGATCAACACCACGGCCAGCAGCGCAGCCGGTACCAGCCATTTGAGCAAGGCGTTAGCTTTCATCGCCAGCACCTCGCGCAACAGGCAAAATAAGCACGGCGTGTTCTAGTCCCGCCCCGCGGGTGACAAGGTAGGCAATTGTGGTGTCTTCAGCACTGCCGACCGGTCCGAGGTATGCATGCTGGAAGGCCGCGGCGAACAGGGTGGCCTGAAGCCGACGCGGGTCGAGTTGCACCGTCTCTGAATTACGATTGCGCAACATCACCGCCGTTACCCAGTAGTCACCGAGTCGCCAGGCGGCGATGGGTGTGCTGGACACGTTTTCGGTCGGTAGCAGGGTCGGCAGTTCAGTTCGCAACTTGAGCGGCACACGGCGTACGCCGGGCAGGGGCTCCACGGTGCGCAGAGGCGAATACAGGCTCTGCGCGGCATAGCGCGTCAACGCGACCGGGATCGGTGTGCGTTCTGGAACAGGGACGGTATTAGATTCAGCCTCGTTAGCCTGCACCTGAGCATTCTTGAGAATACGCACGGGCTCCAGCGGCTGATCACCAGGCGTGGCCACAATGTCCAGCAGGATGATCTCGCCTGTCGTGACCGATTGCAGTTGCAGTCGGGTCGGGGCAATGGCTTCCGATGCGCGCAGGTACAGCGTGCCACCGGTTGATTGCACGCGCAGCTTGCCCGTCAGTGTCGAGGGCACGCCGACTCGAAAATCCTCATCAACAAAGATCACCCGTTCCTGATTGATCACCAACGGGACCGCGAGGGGGAGGCGTTCCCAGTGCATCAGTTCGACGGCGTGCGCTGCAGCGCCCAATAACATCAGCGCAACGGTGAATCCCAAGGTAGAAATCCGTTTCATGGCTCACCTCCAGGCAGGGAGATTTTTTGCGGAGTGCCTTGATAACAATCCAGTGCCAGCCCCCACTTATTGCGCTCGGGGTCCACGTCAAAACGCACCACGCGTAATGGGTACCGCACCACCACCCGTTTCACCGGTTCGGCGGCGTAATACTCATCGGCGTTGAGGTCGAGCTTGACTAGCCAGCTGTCGCGATCGAGCTGCTTGACTCTGAGTTCTGGATCTTCGCTGTAGCCTCGGCCCAGAATTTCGTAGACGCCACGCACTCGCTGGCGCAGTTCGCCGGCGGCCTTGCGATACTCGTAGTCGCCATCGAGGAAGGCCTTGCAGGCAGGTGTCAGGTAAGACTGCAAGCCATAGATGGCGCGGCGATAGTCCTGTTCGCCATCCGAGGGCCAGCGGTTGAGCTGACCAAAAATGTACAAGGCAAAGGCATAGACATTTTCCGAGGGGATATCCCACCACTTGCGGGTGCTACCCGAGCGCAGATCCGGAGGTACATGCACGGTCAGATCGGTCGGTGCCGCGCGCCAGCCGTACCAGAGCCCGGCACAGAGCAGGGCGAGGGTCACCACCGCTAGACGCAGGCTGAAGATATGGGCTTGCTGGGCGTCCACCTTGTTCCGAAAACGGCTCATGGCTGCCACCGAGACAGGGCAGGGCTCAGTCGACGCGAACGGCGAACCGTCCAGGCGCCGGAGTGTAGGATCAAACTGCCGCGCCCCAGGCTCCAACGGCTGGCGAGTATCCATTCGAGCTTGCGGTACAACCAGGTCTCGGGGCGACCCCGTTTGGCCCGACGCAAAAGCGTGCCGCCGGCAAATAATACCAACGCCATACCCACGATCATGCCGGTCGGCGCCACCGCAATGGACGCGGTGGCGATCGCCAGAGGCACGCCCAGCAGCAGGCCAATGACGGCGCCGGTGCCAAGCGCTATCCACATCTCATCATTGGTTAACCCCCGCAATACGGCGGGATCACGATTGAGTCGCTCCGGCAGAAAGACCAAGGTGCCGTCGGCAAGATGTTCGATTGTGTCGTTCATGTCGACCTCACAAAATCGCAGCAGCCTTGGTCAGGAACCAGATGATGATTACCACCAGCAGGGCGCCGATACCCACCACCGCGCCGAGATCCTTCCAGGTTTTGCGCTGGTTTTGCACGTCGGCATACACGGTGAGCGAATGCCAGGCCACGCCCAAAAAGGCGAGTAGGGCGATCAGCAGGCCGAGCAGAATGCCGCCGTCGTAGGCGTAGTTTTTGATGGTTTCGATCAAACCGGAGCCTTCGCCACGCGAAGGGGCCTCCATGGTCGGAAGTTCGGCAAAAGCCAGGCTGGGACCAAGCACCAGCAGCAGACCGATCAAGCGCTGGTTGGTGCGATCACGCAGATTGTGTATCAGAGGGACAAGGCACTTGAGCATGACGGCGATCTCCTGGGTTAGGACAAGGTGAAAAACATCAAAATCAGCAAGACGAGCAGTACCCGTGCGGTACTCCCGCCAAATGCGCCGAAGCGCACGCTGCCGACCGCCCAACCCCGGTAAGCGGTCCACATCACCCAGGCACACCAGAGCAACGCCAGGACCAGAACCAGGGACAGCCACAGCGTCGAACTGTTCTGTGCCGAGAAACCGGAGGCGTTTTGGAAAGCTGAGGACTGGGCGTCAGTCATGCTCATGGCGAGGGCTCCGCGGGCGGAGCGTCGAGACGGTAATCGCCGGTCAGCTCGCCGGGGTCGCGGGGTTGAGCGCGGGAGGGGGACAGGTAACCCTGTACCCCTCGGCGAATGCGCTGGATGTCCTGGGTCAAGCGGGGATAATCGAAGCGGTAGCGCTCGTTGGGTTCTGATGTACGGTTTGTTTCGGCGCGAGTGGCAAGACGTTCGATAGTGTCAAGCTGCTGTTGGACTAGGTTGAGCTGATTTTGCTCATGAGCAGATGCGGCAAAGCTGATGCCACTAAAGACGGCCAACGAGAGGAGTAACAGACATTGATTAATAGAAGCAGGCATGATTATGGCCCTAAGTGCATTAGGGGCAGAATCGAGAAAGGGGAGCAAAATAACTGCAAAAAAACTGAGGCGAAAGTTATCGTTTTGCTGAGGGGGACGACGTTGGAATTTTAACCAGGTTTACTTCTGTAGCAGCACACACGGAGTGTTCAAGCTCTGAATTTGGGTTCCAGCTAGTTTTTGAGAATAGGGTTAGGCGCGTGGAGTGTGAGCTCACCTTCCGCGAATCGTTTTAGTTGCTTACTCGAGAAATAAAAATTCAGTTTGCTTGTGAGATTTCATTGGTTGCCTACCCTGCAGAGAGAAAGCCTTGGTTTTATGGGGCTTCGCTGGTGCCAGCACCTGTAAACCTTCGTTAATGCCTGCTTGGGCGAGTTCAGCTAGATCGTCCTCAATACGATTCACGATCGATGCGACGGAATGGCCTGTTTCAACACTCATGGTCATAGCAATCAACGTCAGAGGACTCAAATTCAGCGGTACGCTCAAAGCGCTCATCATCTCTAGAGTGGGGCTGCACTGGGCGCGCTCCAATTTCGAGATGTACGTCCGGCTACTTACTTCGGCAAGATTTTTCTGGGAAAGCCCGCGAGCCGCGCGGGTTGCTTTGAGTACCGAAGCAAATGCTGTTTTGAGCGACATGAGCGTCCCTAGGTATATTGGTTTGTAGCCGGGTTAAAAGTTTTATGTCAATTGCAGAGAAAGGGCGGCGGGAATGGCAACCGAGCCGCGACTTTCGGATCTCCGAGCGCGCACCTGCCGATATTTCGGGTCTTAGAAAGCGCAAATCCCGTCACTGTTTTCATATACCACTCTGCACAGGCGGCATCGACGACTCTGCGTTGAATAAAAATCAGATGCTCGCCATTTCACCGGGCCGGCCACCTTTTTTCAAGGGCTACCTTGTCCGAGTGAACACTGGACCTTGCAATTTTGATTTGACGGTATCGTACCTTCGCATCCTTGACGGCCTCACGTGATGCTTTCAGTTGATTCATCAGACGCTAGCGCGTGCCCTCAGCGAGCGATGGATTAGTGTCATCGGTTGACGTCCAGGAGAAACGAAGATCACAGGTGATGCATCGGTTGGCGAGCACATCCGTAAACAAGTGATACTCAATTTTCAAGCTCGGCAGTTCAAAGGTACTTCTTAAAAGTCGCTGCTGTGATCGCCATCACCATACCAAGCATCGCGGCGCAAGGTAAAAATACGGCCATTGGATTGAGCGAAAAGGGTAAGGACAGGTAAATGATCCAGGGCACTATCAGCAGTGGCATCACTGCTCGTTTGGCGCGGTGATAAACAAAGCTGCTTTCCCGGCCCGCGCCAAACTTGCGCAGGTCGCGGCGTATCAAACCATCCACAAAACCGGTGAACATGGCCAGCAGAAATAGCGGTGTAGCCAGAGCCAGGATGGTCAGGCGCACGACGAAGGTAAAGGTGACATACACCGCCGCCAAGACAAAATCCTCGATGCTCACGTAGAGCTGGTTGATCCAACTCCATATACCGTTGCCCTGACTCGATACCCGTGCCAGCAGGGCAAAGTCCGCAAAGCCGGTCTTGACCAACAACCACTGATTGAGAAAATCCAGCCACTGGGCAGTGGTTTGCCCGGGCTGTTGAATGATGAGTGACGATTTAAAGTTCTCGCTGAGCCAGCCCAGTTCATTGGTCAACATGGTCTGACTGTGTCGCCAGCCCTGGTCACCCCAGAACAGCAGCAAGCCAGCGAACTCGACCAGGATCGAGAACAGGAGCGAGGCGATCAATAATCCAATGATGCGCAGGACCAGGCTGATCGCCGAGACGATCAATCCTGGGCGCTGCATCGGTTGTGGAGGCGTATTTTGTGTAGAAGTCGCCATCTTTCGCTCCGTCGCGCACGGCAGGACTAACGTTGTCAGAGTGCCTTCTAAATGTGCTCTCTCGAGTCTGAAACCGCCGGCAGAGTAGGGCTACCCCACCTGATCCAGATTGAACACAATGGTTGGGCCACCCCCGCTCGCACTCCACCATTGCCCCGCGTTCTCGTTGTAGGCTGCCCGCATCCGCTGGGTGAGCTCCTGCAGGTCCTTGGGCATGGCATCGTCATTGGAGGGTTTAGGCAACGGCATTCGCACCTTCCAGAGTTGGCCGCCGGCTTGAAAGGAGAACATTTGTCCCTTGGGCAGGCTGACGATGTGAGCAGGCTCGATCAACGGTACGCTGGTGCTGCTGACACGATCCTGCGAGGACGAGGTGAAGTCCGTAGTGGCCTCAGGATCGGAGGTGTCGGTGGCGCCCGAGACCAGGGTTTTGGTCAGCACATTGACCTTGGGCAACTGCTGGGTGAGCAGCTCGGCGGTGGCGGTCTCACGCACGCGAAGCATCTGTAGGGTGTTGAAGTTGCCGATGACCTGGCCGGCTTTGGCACGGTTACCAATGCGCGCTTCGATGTCACTGAGGGTCTGGGTATAGGCTGTCACCTGGATGCCAGCGCCGCCGCCCTTGTTGATCAGCGGTATGAACTCATCGCCCATCAACTCGTTGAACTCATCAGCGTGCAGGTTGATGGGCAGTTTTTCTGTGCTACTACTCTCTGCCGGTAGCCCCTGATCAATGCCATGTTTGTAGATATGCCCGGCAACCGAGACCAGATCGGCAAACATCGAGTTGCCCACCGCAGCGGCGACCTCGGCATCGGTCAGGGCATCCAGACCAACATAGACGATGCCGCGTTTTCGAATGATCTGCATCCAGTCGAAGATCGGGCGCGGGTCATTCAGGTCGGTGTAGTTGGGGGCCAGTAATTGCGCGGTCTTGCCGGTGGTGAGTTTCTCCAGCAATGGCAGCAGCGAAGCGACAATCTTGTCGAAATAGGTCCGGTCATACCGTACGGCCGAACGCAGTCCGTCCAGCACCGGATCAAATACCCGTTTCGCCGCCAGGTATTGTTCGATGGCCACCACGCGTTTTTCTCGTCCCACCATATGTCGCGGCGTGTTCTTCTCGTTGAGCTTGCCCTCGATCTGGACGATGACCTCCCACGCTTTCGGATCAGTCTTGGCGAAAAACTGCTGGGCGTACTCGATGAACAGCGCGTCAATGTTGACCACATGCCGTTGAATCTGCAGGTAGTCCGGGCGCCGACCCAGTTCGATCAGGGCGCGGGCAATGATGTTGACGAAGCGCCAGGCAAACTCGCGGAAGGCGGCTGAGTTCCCTTCGCCGCTAAGCTGTCCGGCGATGCGCGATGCCACCTCCGAAATACGCCCGAAACGTCCCACGGCGTTGTAGCGGGCCGAGATCTCCGGCCAACCCAGATGGAAGACATAAAACTCTTTCTCCCGGCCGGCTCGACGCGCTTCGACGTACATGCGCTTGAGCAGGTCGGCATCGCCCTTGGGGTCGAAGACGATCACTACTTCGTGGTCGACGCGGTGGATGTCCTGGGTGATGTACACCTCAGCCAGTCGCGTCTTGCCGACACGGGTGGTGCCCAGCACCAGGGTATGTCCCACGCGTTCGCCCAGCGGCAGGCTGACTTCCATCTCGTCCGGTTCGACGCCATGCAGCAAAGGTGAACCGCCTACCGGTGGTAGCGGACGCACTGGATTGAAAACATGGTCCCAGGCCGTGACACGCGCCAGGGCCGAGAGCGGAAATGGCGCATGCTCTAAACGCCGCTCAAGCCCACGCGCCAGACGGTAGCTGGCCGGTTGGTCGACATAACGGGCGACGGCCGGATCTTGGGCCTCGACTAAACGTTGGGTGTGCAGTCGAGTCCAGCGAAAGCCGCGGCCCATGAACAGACGCCTGCGGCTGACAGGGATCTGTCGACTGGTCAATTCGAAGCGGGGCAGCCGGCGGATATTGCGACGATAACGCAGTACCTCCCAGGCTTGGCGCAACCGGATGAAGCCGAACAAGGCATAGGCCAGCGCCGCGAACCTGCCGATCTCGGGAGACAGGGCCACGGCCCAGGGCGAATACATGCACAGCGTCGCAGCAGCGATGCAGATCGCGACGGTGTACAGCTCCACGGCGGGCCGGAGCTTGGACTCCATCACATGCTCGGCCATGGCTCGGACTCACTGTTCCAGCGAGGTGGGGGTGACCAAGACGGGGTAGTGCTCGATCTGCAAACGGCTGGCGATGTCGTTGCCGTTGACTGGCAAGATGGTGATGCCCGGAGCCGCGGCTCTGATCCGCGACAGGGCTGCGGTATCAGCGACTTCGACGGCCAGGCCGGCCGCGCCCATTTCGCGCAGTCCAGCAGCGCGTTGACGCAGCCAGGCCAGCGACTGAGGATCGTCGCCCACCAGAAAGAACGGCTGCAAGCCCGGCATGTTCAGCGGGCGAGGCGTGATCGGGCCTGGGCTCAATTGAGAGCTGCTGACCGGCAGTATCCAGGCCTCGTCTGCAAAGGTGGACAGGTCTGCAGGACTGGTCCGATCAGACGGGGCGCTGTCATTTATACGGATACCCGTCGATTGAAAATGGGGCTGTGGGAAATCGCCACGCCAGTCCTCGTCAGTCGTCAGTTCCGCCTGGGCCAGAGGTGCCAAGAGCAGGATGGAGTAACAGGTAAGGGCGATTGGTTTCATGGTGGAGTGACCTGTTCAAAGGAAACCAGCAGCCGTTCGAGCTGCCGGGAAAAGCCGACGCGGTAGCGCGCGGCCGGCGCACCTCCTGCCGGGCGGTGATAGCGTCCGGCAGCCAATACCCAATCACCGGTGGCGGCGTGATGCTCACGTAGCAGCGCGGCGGTCACGGCGAGATTTCGGTAGGGATCAAGGGCTTCGCAAGGGCTGGAAAAGCGTTGTCCGTGGTAACCCAGGTTGGTTTGTCCGAGCCCGACATCGACCCGCTTGGCCTCATGTCGGACGAGGGCCTGAAGCAAGGCGTGGCACGCCGCTTGGCGGTTGGCGAAACGGTAGGGTGTTCCGGCGATATTCAGCGTCCAGGGCCAGGGCAGTAGCCGACCACGGACGCGGATACCACTCTCCTGCAAGGCAATGGCGAACAGCACCGCAGAGGGAATGTCAGCGCCATGCGCCGCCAGTTGGTAGGCCGGTGGCGGCAGCTCGTCGGCCTGAGCCGACAGCATCATCAGCATGAGGACAAGTCCACTCAGTCGAGACGCTGCCATTGTCCATTCACCTGTTGGAACGTGGCGGGCAGCGGCCCCGGCGCGCCCAGGCTGAACCAGTGGCCGCGGTCATGATTCAGGGTGATCTGTCGGCGTTGAACCCGAGTCGGGTCGATGCCTGCTTGCCGCGCCCAGGTGCGGACCGGTTCATCCTTGCCTTGGCTGCCCACCAGGTAGATGTCGAACGCTGTGTCACTGCTTTGCAGGCGCAGCGCTTCGGCGATACACGGTTGGCATTGGTCCTCCACGAATAAGGCTGGGCGAGGTGCGACGGGTGAGCTGGCAGGGGACACGGACGCCATGCCCTGGATCGGCAGCAGCCCGGGAAACAGCTTGGCCCAGGCGGCGGTATAAGCGTTCTGGTAGGCCAGTTCGCGCTCGGCGCGTTTAGCCTCCAGCGTGACTTGCAACTCGGCATAACGCTGGCGCTCCTGATCGGTTTCGGCTTCGACCCCGAGTGCCGTCAATGGATCGAGATTTGGGCTCCAGAAACCGCGAGGGCCCGCTTGGATTTGCTCGAAGCGTGACCACTCCTGCTTTGACAATCCCCAGGTCGCAGCCTGTGCCGTGCTGGAGCGCTCTAAGGGAATGGACTGAGTGTCCTGAATCTGCGAGTGGATCGCAGCGGTTTCTCCGTGTGCAGAGCCAATGGCAATCATTGACGCGAGGCAGAATACGGTTGCTAGCAGCGCTCTGTTCATGCCAATTGCTCAAGGAAACTGCACGGTTTGGTCTGGATGCTCGGTCACCGCAAAAATGGCCGAGGTGGGTTCCAGCGCTTTCAAGCGCCAGGTGTTTGATTGCTCGCCGCTATGCAGCAGTCGAACATCAGCGAGAGTGCGACTGTCATGCGGGGTAATCGCCAGAAAGCGCTCTCCACCGCGGGACTCAACACCCAACACCGAAAATGGAGGCAGGAGTGGGATGAGCTTGGGTAGAGCGGTTTTTTTCGGTTTGGCAGCAGAGGGTGACGGTGGTAGTGGTGGTCTGGAGTTGAGGTCCAGGAGCTGCTTCTCGATCTGCTCCAGGCGTGCCCGTAACGCAGTCATGTCTGCCTCGGTAGCTCGGGCGGCCAGACCGTCGCGCAGTTCCTGAATTTCTTGTGCCCACTGATCCAGCATCGGGTCGAGGACACTGGCTTGTTGCTCGCCGGCATCGACCATCTGTCTCAGGTCTTTCACTGTGTAGTGCAATTTTTCCTGCGTATCCTTGAGAGCGTTCGAGTCATGCTGCAGGGTATCTAGAATCTGTTGGTGTTGGGCGCTACTGTCCTGTAACGCCGCCATGCGCTGAGTTTGGTTATATAAACCGCCACTCAGGCCCGCGACAGCCAGGCACAGCCCTCCAACGATCAGGGTTTGAAACGTTGCAGGTTTCATGGGCGAGTCCCCGGCTGGCGGGACGAAGTAGAGGCGACTGGCGTGGCGCGGGTGTCGACTTTTTGTGGCTCGAAGCAGACTGAGCGGTTGAAGTCGTCGACCGTGAGTTGCCAGGCCGGACCGGCCAGCACTTGAAGTGCGCCGCGCAAAGGAATCGGACCAAGTCGGTAGTGAGCCGCCGGCAATGGACGGCTGAAGAGCACTTTCATTGACGCGGCATCAGGACAGAGCGAATAACCCGAGCGCAGCAGCACATAGTGCAGCGCATCCTGCACCGAAGGACTCAGGTTCGACGGAATGTTTACGTCGATGATCTGGGCGAGAAGGTCCCGTTGCTCCGTGGTGGCTGCGGTGCTCACCAACGTATAGCGGCCATAGCGAAGTTCTGCCTGATGACCGTCATCATCCGCACCCATTTTGGATGGGCCCCGACTCATCTCACTCTCGGTCGATGGTTTGGGTGGCGATGTATTGGGGACTTGTGCAGTACACGCGCTCAGTGCGCCCAGCAGGCAAATCGGCGTGAAAAAGCGGGTCATGGAAAGATCCTCATGTCAGATTCAGTGCAGAACCTGACATGAGGGGAAGGGTGATTCAGTGAGAAAGGCGATTCAGGGAGCCGCGTATTACTGCGGCACGTTTCATGGTTGTTCGTTGAAAACCTCGAGTCCGGGTAAGACGGATGCCCAGGGGTCGAAGATCAACATTCGCACATCCGCCAACGCCGCCAGGTACAACACCTTGACCAAGGCTTCTGGCGTACCGGCATCGAGTTGTTGTTGTCTGAGGGACAAGTAAGAACCGCTGTCGATTTTCAACAGGTGCTCATCGGTCCAGGGTGTGCCGATCAGCTTGCATCCGATGCCGTCGCAGTCTGGCAATGTGAACAGCTCGAAAAACAGCCCCGTTAGCTTGGGCTCGTTGGACACCCGTTCCTGCAGATAAGACATCGCCTCTGCGGGAAGATGGGCCGTACTGATCTCCCAGGACCGACTGTAGTGCCCGGTTTCGAAGCTCAAGTGACGGATCACGGTTTGAGCTTCTTCCAGTGAGTACAGGTCACCGACATGGTGCTTCTGGCTGAGTCTTTCACCGATCACCGAGTAGATGACTTGGCGGACCTGTCCGATAGACTGGCAGCGGTCATCCAGTTCGTCCGGAATGGATTGGCCTTCGCTGATCAGGGCGAAATCGTCATTGAATACGCAGGACAACAGTTGCAGTTCATCGTCGGACAGATGGGCTTGTGAGTGATGCAAGGGGCGAAGGCAGGGTGGGCAGTAGTTGTCATAGGTGATTTGCAGCAGCCGCTCGATAGCCAGGCTGTGATAGCCACGCATAAAAGGATTTGAATCTACCCGCAGCGCGGAGACTTGATGGATAGGGTTCATAAGAGGTTCTCCAGGCTAACAATGAACAAGGCACCCGAGGGTGCCTGTAAGGGTTAAAGCCAACCGTACTCGGCAAAGGACAGCGGTGTAGTGATCTACTAACCCCGGACACCTTTTTAGGCAAGAATGCTCGCCATACAGAGGTGTTCGATGAGCAGACAACGACGTACCTTTACCCCGACTTTCAAGCGTGAGGCTGCTAGCCTGGTGCTCGACCAAGGCTACAGTTGTCCCGAGGCCGCCAGATCCCTCGATGTAGGTGAGAGCTTGTTGCGCCGCTGGGTTGCCCAGTTGCAGCTGGAGCGCGGGGGCGTTACGCCCACTGCCAAAGCGCTCACGCCGGAGCAGCAGACCATTCAGGAGCTTCAGGCCCGCATCAACCGGCTGGAGCTTGAGAAGAAAATATTAAAGGAGGCCACTGCGCTCTTGATGGCCGAGGAACACGGGCGCAGACGTTGAAGTCGATTCGGCAGTTGGCAAAGCATTACCCTGTTCAACTGTTGTGTTCAGTCTTCGAGCTACCCCGGTCCTGTTATTACGCTCACTTGGCCCGGCGGCGTCATATCGATGTCCGCCGCGTGAACCTACGCAGTCGTGTCAACGAACTGTTCAACCAAAGTCGTGGCTCAGCGGGCAGTCGCAGTCTGGCTGCCATGCTGCGGGATGAAGGCGTTAACGTCGGGCGTTTCAGAGTCAGAAGATTGATGAAGGAACAAGGACTGATCAGCAAACAGCCCGGTTCTCATGCGTACAAGAAGGCCACGGTCGAGCGACCCGATATTCCCAATGTGCTTGATCGCAAGTTCACCGTGGCTGCGCCAAACAAGGTCTGGTGTGGCGACATTACGTATATCTGGGCAGAGGGTCGGTGGAGCTATCTGGCGGTGGTCTTGGACTTGTACAGCCGTAGAGTGGTGGGTTGGGCGATGTCTGCCAAGCCTGATGCAGAACTCGTCGTCAAAGCGCTCGACAGGGCTTACGAGATGCGTGGCAGACCACAAGGCGTGCTGTTTCACAGCGACCAGGGCAGCCAATATGGCAGCCGTAGTTTCCGCCAGCGGCTCTGGCGCTATCGGATGATTCAGAGCATGAGCCGAAGGGGAAACTGTTACGACAATTCGCCCATGGAACGACTGTTTCGTAGCCTGAAAACGGAGTGGGTGCCGACAGTGGGTTATATGACGACAGCTTTGGCCGAGCAGGACATCGGCCGCTACCTCATGCAGCGGTACAACTGGATAAGGCCGCATCAGCACAACGGCTTCGTACCGCCGGCGGTTGCGGAAGAAAAACTCAATTCTGTGTCCGGGAATTGTTGACCATTACAGCGGACGACCTTCGCCCACGATGAAGTGGTCCAATACACGCACTTCGATCAGCGCCAAGGCCTCCTTCAACCGAACGGTCAGAATGCGATCTGCTTGGCTGGGTTCGGTGCAACCAGAGGGGTGGTTGTGAACAAAAATGGCGCCTGCGGCGTTATGGGCCATGGAGCGCTTAACGACCTGGCGGGGGTATACGCTGGCCCCATCAATGCTGCCGTGAAAGAGCACTTCGAACGTCAGCACTCGGTGCTTGGCATCAAGAAAGATCACGCCGAAGACTTCATGATCCTGCTGAGCTAAATGCAGTTTCAGGAACGAAGCCACGACGTCGGGAGAGGTCAGACCGGGTCCGCGACTGAACAACCGACGATCCAGAATATGCAGTGCTTCATCGATCACGCGGTTTTCTTGCGCGAGCCGATCAGTCTCAAGCTCAGTTGTGTCAATCAGGGTGAGTTGATTGCTCATGGTAGTGCCTCCGAATTGGATCTTCAGGGGCTCACACCCAAGGGGAGTGATGTCCCCTCGGTGGGTATGAAGTTGCGGTTGTAGGCTGTTTACAACCTGGTGAACTGGTGACGTTGACCGTGTAGGGGAGAGCCGCAGCCATCGCAGGGCAGCGAGGAAAAGGCTTTGACTCCCCAGCCGGCCTCGGCATCGAAGTCGGCGCTGATGGGCATCAGTCGAGCCAATCCAGCTTGGAGAGCGGCGATGCGTTGAGCGATTTGATCCACCGTGTAGTAGAGCGAAATCGCGCCGTAGTCCTCATAAGCGGCAGCGAACAAGCATTCGTCGCAAAGCCAGAAGGATTCCATGAGAGGACTCCTATGTCGGTTAAAAAAAAGGCGCTCAAAGGAGCGCCTTGGTGAGGGCGTTACGAACCGTTCAGGCGGACTGAGCGGTTTGAGTAGAGCCACGGCGAGCCGTGCGTGGCGAAGGTTTGGCTTCGGGTTCGTTCTCTTCAGCTTCGGTATCAGCCGAGGTTGGAGCGGACTCATTGGTAGGCGCCTGCTCAGCAGGTGCTGTTGCTTCCTGCCTGGCGGGCGCTTTGTATTCGAACTTGCCATTGACCTTGATCCAGTCGATGAACAGCAAACGACCTTTCAGGCTGGCGCCAGGTTGACCTTGTTTGGTGCCCTTCTCGTAGAGAAAGGGGTCGATCCACAGGTCGCCGATACGAAACGACAGCAACACCTTTTTCTCAGCGTTGACGGCGTCCATGTAGAGGCGAATCAAACGTTCTGCTTCGCCTCCAGCGACCTTGCAATCGAAGCGGGTGTATTCCACCGCATCGCTAGCACCGTGCAGGGCTGCAATATCACAGGCCATGAACGGCTGTCCGCGGCGAACCTGTACTTCACGAACACGGTTGAGATAGCCGATACCGGCGGTGTGTAGATTGAAGTAAGTGGTCGCTTCTTGGGGGTGGTTGGCGTGGGCCATGGTGGTTCTCCTGTTTCAAGAAAAAAACGGCGACGCACGATCCCTGACAGGAAAGTGAGCCCCGTCAGGGTGGGTAAGGTGAAGATCCGCAATGAACGACCCGCCATCGGTAAACCGATGACGAACAGGACGATGCGTCTGGGTGAACAGCGCTACAGCAGAAGGATGTCTGCGGCAAAAGTCCGTAGACAGGGGGGGAGTGGGCATTCATCACCGCTGAAGCGGTAACCGTGCGAGCTTCCGAACGCTAATCGCACTTGGGTAAACCACCACAAACGTGGCGTAGCCTTGAAGGTTCTGGCTACCTGGGCTGGGCTGTCAACGACAGCGGACCACGCCCTTTCTATAAGCCTGTCAAAGGGGAGCGTCAAGACGCTGCAACCCGATTTTTTACACCCGGAATACAGTGGCAATCACTGGAATGAAAAAAATGAAGAGCAAGCCTGGCTGTGTCGCCAGGCGAGGAAGAGACAAGCCACCTTTGGCGATCTTATGCAGTCGAAAAGCTCCTCGCAAAGCTTGCTTCACTGCGTAACGATTCGCCAACCGACCCTTGTCGTGGCCTGGATCGGAACGTACTGGCACGCATCCGCGCACAAAGGGTGCCCAGTGTTTCGCCGGCGGGCTCCGGAATTGAATACGACCGCCGAAGCGGATGACCACTGCTGTCGCTGTGCGGCAGCAGTGGTCATCCGCTGCCACGATCAGCAACGCATGAGGGCGGAATATGATCCACGGAGAAGAAGGCTCCGAACTCATTGAGTCCGACCGAGCTGCCCGGAGCTAATCGGTCTTGGGTCGCCAACGGCGATGAACCCGAATGACTACAGCAGAAAGAGCGTCACAGCGTCAAGCCAGAGGCCAATGCTCACTTACTTCCGAGATGAGCGGCCAACTGTTCGACGGTGGCGAGGATAAAGGCGCGATCATGTTCTTTCAGTCCGCTCAGCAGCCCCATGATCATCTGACTCTGGTCGTTGGGGCGACTGCTGGACTCCGTCAGCAATTCATCCATTCGACAGTCGAAGATGTCCGCCAATTGCATCAGTTTGGCGACGGACAGCTCCACCACCCCTCGCTCCAGGCGCGATATCGCTTCGCTGCCGATCCCCAAGCGTTCAGCGACCTCTTCCTGGGTCAGATGGCGCTCGGTTCGGTGCTTCGCGATCATGCGCCCGATTTGGGTTTGGGTGGGATGCTTATGTGCCAAGTGATGAGTTCTCCAGTTCAACCCGAATGGTTGAGCAAAGACTCGTTGACATGAACATCCTTAAAAGTTGAATATCGACTACATGGGTTGTTATTTTGACTGAAATCGACATTTACCGCGACGTGGTTTCTGGTCCTTTGGGCTCCAGAGGCGTAGTGGTCAGTGTGAATGAAGGTGAGGACTGGTTGAGCATGGAAGATGAGAGCGAGGACGTCATGGACCCCATTTGGGATCGAGCAGTGGAACTGGTCATCGAGATCCATGATTCCCCGGGCAACCCCGAACACTTCGACAGTCTTGTTCACTGGCTCAATGAGAGTCCTGCTCATCTGAAAGCGTTCAACGAACTGGGGCAGATATGGATCTCGGCAGGTATCGCCTTGGCCCGTGAAATCGGACAGCCCTTGAGCGAGTTGGAGCAGGACCAGCGGCCGTTGATGATGCACTAACCCGCGCATCGATCTCAGAGTCGTACGACGGATCAGTATCAGGTGCGCTGGGCCTTGTTTTTGATGGGCAAGGTGCCCTTGCAGTTAGGATAACGGGCGCAAGACCAGAACGGTCCGGACTTCCCCTTACGCTTGCGCATCGTGTCGTTGCACATTGGGCAGGCTGGCCCGTTGTCCGTAGGCACTACCAGTCTAAGCGTTCCACAATGCTCGACCAGCTGCGCAATCCAGTTCGCTTGCTTGGCGACGAACGCATCAAGAGGTAGGCGTCCGGCTTCGATTTCGTCCAGGGCCTGCTCCCAAATCGCCGTCATTCCCGGATCTGCGACCGCTGCAGGCACCGCCTCGATCAGCGTATGAGCCGCGGCCGAAGACATCAAGGCGCGTTTTTTCTTCAGCAAATAACCACGGTCGATCAATCCCTTGATGATGTTGGCCCGCGTGGCTTCGGTACCGATACCGGTGGTGTCTCGAAGTTTCTGTTTCAGCCGTGGATCGCTGACCAGTTTGGCCACGTTTTTCATGGCTTTGATCAGACCGCCCTCGGTGAGTGGTTTGGGAGCCGCGGTGCGCATGGCCTTGAGTCCAGCGTCTATCACGTTGCACGGCGTGCCCTGTTGCAGAACCGGTAGTACCTGGGACTTTTGAGCGGATTCTTCATCCTCTGTGGTGTCGTAGAGCAGGCTCTTCCAACCCTGGACCAGGATCTGCTTGCCCACGGTGGTCAACCGCTGTCCGCCGCACGCCAATTCGACTTCGGTGCGATCAAATTCATGGTGAGGAAGGAATTGCGCTAGGTAATGGCTGCGAATCAGTTCGTAGACGTTGCGCTCCGGTTCGGACATCCGCGCAAGATTCGTGGGGGCGGTGGTAGGGATGATGCCGTGATGCGCAGTGACCTTGGCATCGTCCCACACCCGTGAACGCAATGATCGATTGAGTTTGTCTAAGGCGGGTTGCAGTGCGGGATCTGTTTTGAGCAAGGCATCGAGCACCGCGGGCACCTCGTTGAACATACTCTCTGGCAGATAGCGGCAATCACTGCGCGGATAGGTGGTGGCCTTGTGTGTTTCGTACAGGGCCTGGGCGATATTCAGCACCTCTTGGACGCCGAGCCCCAGCTTGCGTGAGCAGACTTCTTGCAGCGTGCTCAAGTCAAAGGGTAGGGGCGGCGCTTCGCGAAGCTGCTCAGTCTGCAGCGAGAGCACCGTGGCAACTTTGCCTGCTTTGATCGCCTGGACTGCCTTAACGGCAAGCCCTTGTTGCAGGCAACGACCTGCCTCATCCCGCCCCGAGCTTGGTGGTAACCACGACGCAAGGAACTGCTGCTCTCTCGACGATAGCTGCACCTCCACCTGCCAGTAAGGCACGGGGATGAAGCTGGCAATTGCGCGATCCCGATCAACCACCAGACGTAATGTCGGTGTCTGGACCCGTCCAACCGACAGCACACCATCGTAGCCCGCTTGCCGGCCGAGAAGGGTAAACAAGCGACTGAGGTTCATGCCGATCAACCAGTCAGCGCGGCTGCGGGCAAGGGCTGAATGGTATAGGGGGAAGGTCTCGTGGTCGGGTTTCAGCGAGGACAATGCCTTGCGGATGGAGGTCTCATTGAGAGCGGATAACCAGAGCCTTTGAATGGGGCCTCGATACTTGCAGAGCTCCAGCAGTTCGCGAGCGATCATCTCACCTTCGCGATCAGCATCGGTCGCGATCACTACGGTGGAAGCTTCTTTTAGGAGGCGCTTGATGACTTTGAATTGGGTAGCAGTTTTGGGCTTGACCTCGACTTTCCACTCCAAGGGAATGATCGGCAAATGCTCCAGCGACCAGCGTTTGTATTGTTCGCCATAGGCTTCCGGTGGGGCTGCTTCGAGTAGGTGGCCGATGCACCAGGTGACGGCTGTTTCGATACCGAGCAGGCAGCCTTCGCCGCGACGGGTGGCTCCGAGTACTTTGGCGATGTCTCGACCTTGAGAGGGTTTCTCGCAAAGGAATAAGCGCATAAGACTGCTCCAGATAAGGTCCGAAGCAGAGTTGTTGAATCAGCTAATGCGGGGTATGAGAAACCCGAATTGCAGGCTTCTCATATTAGTCAGTGGAACAGTCTTGAAGAGAGGTTGCTGCCCCTCTGCCGTCTGGGCATAACGCGCATATTCACGCGTAGGGAGTACGCGTAGTACAGCAGACCCGCGTAAAGGCGCATTTTTAATGCCAGCCCATCAATCCGTAGGTTGCTACCCTCGACGCTTCTTGGGCTTCGATGCTGGTGGACTGGCTGGCTCTGTACCTTGTCCTCCGTTTTTTCCAGTCACCGACTGTTCACTGGAACGCTCGCGCATGACCACATTTTGTACACGGTGAGGCAGGATACCGACCCGACGAGCCTCGATCTTGAAGGTCACCCGCGCATTGTCCTCACTGTCCTCCCACTCATCCTTGACCGTACGCCCCTCGACCAGCACGCGCATGCCTTTCTGATACAGCATGCTCCAATGCTCGGCTTCGCGGTGCCAGAGCTCAACCGGTGCCCAATAACCGCCCCGATCTTCATAGCTACCATCGCGCGGCACGGGATTATCGAAGTACACGTTCAGTCGCAGCAGACGCCGTGGCTCGTCATTGCCTGAGGCAAACTCCTGGAATTCTGGCGCACTGCCGATGTTGCCTTCGCCGACAAAAAAAGTACTCATCGTGATACCTCCACTGCTGTAGTGAACTGGCGCAGCCGCTCGTCGGCACTGGCCATTTTGATCGCGCAGGTGGTGGCCTGGCGCAGTATTGAATGCATCACGCTCATCTGCAGGTTCAGCACAATGCGGTCGCATTCGAATCGGTGCAAGCCCTCGCGTACCAGCTGCGGCAAGGCTCTGTTGCTGAGTTGCTGTTCCCAGACCACAACGCCCATTCGGGAGAAATCACGGGAGCGCCAGCGCAGGAAGGTGCTGCCAGCGCTGGTGTTCTGCAACACCAGGCGAAAATCCAGCAGCGAGTAAGGAAGGCGTTCTGCCTGCTGCGCCACGGTTTCCATCAAACGACATAGTTGCGCCTCGATTTCCCTCGCAACTTGCGCCAGGTGCTCCAACTCCCCCTTACCCTTAAATGGTTTTAAAAGGCCTTTTAGGGAGGCTGCGTGTTCGAGCTGTCGATAGGCATCTGATGTCAGCCCTGCGAAGGCTATCGGTTGAACAGGGTGCTTGAGATTCATGCGTCGCCCTCAGGCTCATCCACGGTCGTTGATGGTCCACTGGGCTCCTCAGCCAGAGTCTCAGCGTCATCCTTAGGCACAGCACCTCGGCGAATGATCGGTGGCGCAAACTGGGAGCGGCGATGACCCCCGAGGATGTCCATGGGGGGCAACCCCAGTTTGTCGATGGCCGCCAGGGCGCGAGCGTTGTTCGCTGCCATGTCATCGCGCGTAACACCGGCATGCCGGTAACGCTGCGCCAAGCCGAATAGGCTTCGCAGTAGATGGGCGCCGTCATCGATCCAGGTTTCCATGTCCGTGCGACCGATAAGAGCGGTGTGATGCGCCAATAGGGTATGGCGCACCAGCGTGTCGTAGTCGGTCAACAGGTACACCGCTAGGAAGCCCAACTGGCTGCCGATGTACAACGGCAAGGTTACGGGGTGGATGTTGAGGTTGTCGCCCATGTCGATTTGGGTCGGCAGGTCTTGTCTGATCCGATCAAGCTGTTGGCTCAGTTCCAGCATCCCAGCCTTGGCCTGCAGCAGTTTTTCTTCGAGTTGCACCATGGCCCAGTCGGCATACGGGTCGTCCTGTGCCGCGGTTTGCTTTATCAGGTTAGTGACGCTGATATAGCCGGCCATGCCCATAATCGAGTGAACACCTTCGCGTGCAGTCCGGCCTTGCCAGATGCGAGCGGCGTGATGGGTGTGCAGCGTTAACGTAATGCTGCTGCGCAATGAGCCCAGGTTGAGCTGGTAGTGATCGGCCACGGTGGAGTCCTCGCATAAGCTTGGCGAGCACCTTGTGACGGATGAGCCTTGAGGGCAGCGAAAAACTTGAATGCTGCCTGTTCGGTTTGAGCTTCTGGGAGATGATTCACCCGATGCCTACGGCGCTACAGGGATTGCGCTCTGGAACTCCCTGGATTTGATGCCAGTGGCATCAAATCTACTGACGTCCAGAACGTTTCCCACGCAGTTGGCGCAGTTCATCCAGGCAGGCTTGAGCAACGGCAGAGGCGGGTTCACCTTTTTTTCGAGTGGTCCGCGCTGGAGCAGATTGAGGATGCGCTGCAATGGGCGTCGTTTCTGCCTGGCCCGCCCACGGATGAAAGTCGCCTTTTAGCGCACGCTGAATCAGACCCATCAGATAAGCCGCAGGTTTGCGGATGCCGCCCGCAGCACAACGTGCCCCGGCTTCGTTGAGCACCGCCTGCCTCTCTGACAGCTTGAGTTTATTGAGCGCCACGGTGATGGCTTGACGCTCGTTCGGGCTCAGGGTCAGCGCAGTGGGCCAGAGCACGTTATCCACCGCCGGGCTCGCGTGCGGTACTGTACAAATACTTTCTTTTACTACTGTACAGGCGACGTTCGGATTCCGAACGTCGCCGGGAATATTGGCCTCTACACCTGGTTCGGAATCCGAACGAGGGGCTGCATGATTCCGAACGGGGTGATCGCCGCTTTGTTCGGCATCGTGCATCGAACCTTTTGTTTGCGAGTTAGAATTCTGATCTACCCACCGATCACCCCAGGTGTCGAGGCGGGTGGGGAGTTGGCTCAGGTCGATACTGGTATCAAGGCTGATTTCATCCAGAAGGTGCTGAGCGACGATACGCACCGCCTTGGTGGCATGATCAAGGCAATGTCCAACCAGCTCCAGATAGTCCTGATCCAGTTCCATGGCTTCGGCGAGTGTTAACGGTTCATCGTGCAGAACATACAAAGAGCCTTGCAGACGTCCACTAACTTGGTCACGCCCGCGACTCACCAAGCTGAGCCAACGAGTGAGCCTGAGCATTGTCAATACGCGAGCGATGGTTTCACGTGAGGCTGAGGTCCCATAGGGGATACTCGACAGATACGGTTGCAGATCCTCATAGCGCGGTGTGACCAGGCCCTGGCCTTGTAACATGAATCGAAAGATCTGCCAGGCATTGCGCTCCAACGGTGTCAAACGGTTATCCAGCAGCAAACGACGCGGTACGACTTCGTGTGATTGGCCACTGAACAGAAATCCAGCCTCCAGCGCTTGGTTGGAAGGTTTCTCGATGGTAGGGCGAGTGGGCCAACGTTCGCTCAATTGCTGCGCGCATTGCTGCAGGACGCGTTGCCAACGGCTGAGCGGGCGGGTGTTCATGTGTTCTTGCTGTAGTGCTCGATCTGCTGCCAGACGATGGTCAAGCTGATCTGTTGTTCCTCAGCCAACATCATCATGGCGTCGAGCTGATCTTCGGTAGGGTCTTGTGCTCGTAGCTGACACCAGCGTTGCCACAGTGCGTGCTCTTGCGCTTCGCTCAAATTCTGCGGTCGTCCCTTGCGGGTTTCTATCTTGAGCAGACGTCGACGCATTGCCGTTTCCGAATGGGCCAAGCCGAAGTTCTGATACATGATGGTGCTGCTGGCGCCGAGTTTCAGAGCTCGGTTGATCAAGCGCTCATTCTGTTCATCGCGATCGGCTTGCTCAATTAACCTGTGCAGCACCGGCGAGTCGATCTTGACCTCGACCCAAGGTACGGTCGCGTGCGCCAGACGCGCCAGGGTGGTCGGCGGTAGGGACTGCAACAAGTAGATGTCATCCTCACCCAGCCCTAACGCTTTGCAGCGCTGCAGATTACCCAACCGCAGCTCATGCAGGACCTGAGTCAACATGGCTTGATTGAGTACATTGAACGACAAGCTCATGGCAGCTTCTCCGGTGAGTCGTCTTCAACGGTAAGCGTTAATTCGATCAGGCGCCGGGCCAAGCGGATCAGGCGATACAGCTTGATCAGTAAATGGTCCGGCAGGCGTTCCAACCCCACATCCATGGTTGGTTGATCTGCCAGGGGCAACTGATACACCCCCAGCAACAGTTGCCCAAACAGGGCTGAGGGCAACAGTTTGCGGTCCTCCCAGTCCACCTCATCCTGAGCACGCAACAGGGCCAGAAGCAGTAGATGAACACCGGTCGCGCGCGGTGTCGTCAGATCAACCTGCTCCATGTCGAGGATGAAGCCCAAGCCGTCCTGCTGATTGATGATGATCTCGGGCCGCCCGGCATAGGCTGCCATCTCCCTCGCCAGCGCAGCGATGGCTGAACGCAGTTGCTCGGGAGTATCGAGCGCAGGGGCGATGCTCCAGATGTCGTGGCTCACACGAGTATCGACTTCTCTTACTGTTTCGGCGGGCGTTTCGCGATTGATCTGGTCACGAATCTGTTGAACTCGCGATGGAGGGTTTAGCTCTGGTGTGACGTTGGCCTCAGGCTGCGTGGAGGGTTTTGGCGCAGCGCCGGTCTTCGACTGGTGCTTATGGTCCGAGGGTTCAAGCTCGGAACGGAGAGGGGATTTTGTAACTCCATCTTCACCTGATGGAGGCATGTGCGTTGCTTGCGTGGTCACGGCAACGCTAGGTATCGGCAGAGGGCGTTGGGTGTCGCTCAGCTCCAAAGCCAGCATGCGGTAAGACTGCCCGAGCAATTGGCTCATTCGTTCGAGCAGTTCGTCCTGGATCTGCTCAAGGTCGAATGACTCGGGCTCGGCATCAAAAGAGGCCAGGGTGTCCAACCAGAGCTCGGTGAACTCACGGCTATTGGCCGGATAGCGATTCCAGGTTTTTTCTGCCTGGCTACGCAGACCTATTAGGCGTTCAATTTGCGATTTACCCAATCCGGCATACAGTGTTTGCGGGATAGCCGGCAGCAAATATTCCAAGGTATCGAGCATCCGGCTGATATGCGATTGCGAAATCGGATAGCCCCCGGAAGCAAGGCGTTTTGCCAGTTCGCGCTGCGAGAGTGCAGCCCCATCTAGCTCAAACATGGCCCTGAGTTTTGCGACAGCGATGGCACGTTCGATGAAAGTGAGTTGGCCGTGCAAGTCGCTTTCAGCCAGATGGCCGAGCAGGGCGGTAGCCTCATTGGTCCAAGGTCGAAACAGGCAGTGGATACGAAAGAAGCGTTCGTCATGGGTCTCTTGCCACAGCTGTCCGAGAATCGCCAGGCGGGTGTTGCCGCCGTTGCGGATGATGAAGGTCGGTTCACCCGGGCGGCGGGTGATCGGCGGTGGCTGATCCAACCCTCGTTCGCGGATTGAGGCCTTGATGTCGTCGTACATCGGATTACGAATGAATCGTGGGTTGAGGTCGTAGGGTCTTAGCTGTTCTAACGTCACCAGCATGGGGGTATCGGTGATCGGATCGGACGGTTGCTCCAAGTTCGGCCCTTGTGGGAAGTGGCCCTGCTGCAGCTTGTCGGTGATCTCCTCTTGGCTGGGCTTCTTCATTGGAAAAACCTCAGTTAACGCCGACCGCGCAAGTGGTCACCTATCTCGAATTCAACGACCTCGGCCGTACCCGATCCTTCGAAATGTTGTGAAAGTTCTGCGAGGAACCATCCCATAGCCGAGCGGCCACCCCGTAGACGAACGACCACGGTGCAGTACTCATCGCTAGGAGGTGGCTCTGATAGTTCGAGCGGTTGAACGATGAGATGGCTGTAATTCAGCATTACAGAACTCCTTGCCTAGTGCTTGAGATCAACGCTGATGCAACAGCGATGACGACGTGAGCGGGTTGTCATGAGCGCACCTGAGGACCACTCACTGAGCAGATTGCTTGGCGCCACTCAGGAAATAACTCTATGGCCAAGGCTTGTATGGTCTCCAAGGCCGACGCAGATCGACGGCCAATAGGGCGACGAGTTTCGACGCGGTGAACGGGTAGACCCAGGGAGGCAGCATTCAGATAGGCCACTCGATCGGGAACTACGGTCTGCAGGACCTGGATGGCTGAAGTCCCTATGAACGTTTCGCGCAGGCTGCGCATGATCATGCGAGTGTCCGATTTGATGTCGTTCACTTGATTCAGCAAAAGCCTCAGAGGAGGTGGAGCGATACCCAAGTCGCGAAAGGGCTCAAGTTCGTTGAGCAGTTTCAGAATTCCCCGGCGTAGTTCACGAGCAGCGAGCATTTCAGGAGTAATAGGGGAGAGGGCAAGGTCAGAGGCCAGTATGGCCATCTCCAACAGCACGCTCCGCGCGCCTTGGGTATCGATCAGAAGCAGGTCATAGCTGGGGCGGAAAGCATCGAGCAGGTTGCGCAGCCGGAGGCGTCCGTCAGGAGCATGCAATAGCAATGTGCATAGTCGACCCTCATCATCGTTGGAATGGATCAGGTCGAGTCCGGTAATCGCGGTCGTGGAGATGACCTGTGCGGGATCCGAAAGATTAAGTGCGAGCAGCTCAAACACTCCGGCGGCAGCTGTATGGCTCAATGCGTTGTAGCTGGAGAGTGTGGGCTGGCTATCCAAGTCCAGTAGGAGGACGCGCAAACCCGCATCTGCGAGTAGACCACCAAGATTGGCGGTTACCGTGGTCTTGCCTACCCCACCTTTCGTTGAAACCACCGATGCCACACGCATGACATCAATCCTGCTGTGTCAGGCGTTCGGTTACCCACCGTTCGATCTCTAGGGAGTCCCAACCGACCGCACGCATGCCGATGCGTTTAGCTTGGGGGAATTCTCCTTTCTTCATCAAATTGTAGATATGCGCACGTTTGAAGCCGGTCCTACGCTCGACCTCTTCGCGCCGCATGATATGACGCTCTATCAGCGATTGAGGTGTTCCAGTGACGAGTGAGTCTTGGCTGGACATTCTGGTCACTCCTGGCGCTGGTTGGCGCGTGATGGGAAGTAACCTGAATTCAACATCTGAAAGTGAACAATGTCATTGCAACGCAATCAAGAGGGTTGCAGTGCAATACTCCAAATTATGTTCGGGAAAGGCTACGCCTGCCGGCTGCAAATTTCTCGTCTAGCGAACGCTTACTCAACCCTGGCACGCCACTGTAATGTGCAGTTATAGAATCGACGATGGCTGCTTGGTTGTCGAATATCGAATGTCGTCTTCCTGCCTCGGATGAGCTCAGCATCGTGTTTACCAATGCTCCGATCACGTTAAGAAAGCTTGCTTTGCTTTGGTCGCTGAGGTGCTTTCCATTTTCAGCAAGTGCGCGTAGGTTCTCGCGTTCTATACCTGCGGACTGAAGTTCGCTCATTAGCGTCTGAAGTGTTGCTTCGGCTGCTTTTAATTGTACTTCTAGCGCTTCTCTATCTGCTTGCAAGGTCAGGTATGTCTCGTAGCGTATATTTTCCTGCTCAGTAGGGAGGCCAAATAAAAAAAACGGTCGCTGATCCGGATGGTGGTTGAACATCCACCATTTCAGATCCGAATGCCTGATGGTCAGCAGTTTGTAATCAATTGGCGTGCCTGAGGGAACGGTCGTACCTAAAGCGCCATAACGTAGCTCATGATTTCGAATCGCGTCGAGAATTTTTTCAGTAGTAGCGTGTAGGCATGGCCACTGCGGGAAAGCTTTGGCGAGTAGAGCAGGGCACTCCCACGAGGACCCGAGGATCTGGGTTTCAAAAGCGATTAAGTCGCACCAGCGGATTGCAACGTCAATGGGTCTATAGAACAGCTTGGCAAGAGGATTGAATCCGTTCGATGTGTACATAGGGCAGCCTTTTAAAAAGGGCAGGCCCCGCTAGGTACAGTCTAAATGTTGGCGGTCATGGCCAAGGCTTCCGTGCGGTTGCTGTCCTAATATCGCAGTGAGTAACTAAGTCGTCATTGTCTCTTTCTTTGCAGTTCAAATAGTTAAACGTTGTAGAGGTATTGCCTCGACTAGGGCGCTTTTCTATCAGGGAATAATTCACGAAAAATGATGTAATTTGTAAATCGCGGATATTGATATGAACTATCGGCCTGGCATCGTTTCTGGTTTTTTTATGTGTCCAAGCAGCTGTGCAGTTGGGACGGTTTAGGAAGAAAATGATTAGTCCAGTGCATGTCGAAAAGTCTCGCTAATAAAACTGGTCATCTGTCAGAAGTGAGCATTTGTCTTCCGACGCTAGCATCTTAAGACTGACAGCTTATTTCCTAGTCGGACCAGCGTGGCACTCATCTTCTAGCCGGTGAGTGCCGCCATCTAACACAAGTAGGAGCGTATTCGGAGCCCATTCTATCCGTTAATAGTCTAGGGTCGTAAATGACGCCAAGGTATGAAGCGATATATGCTGGTGGGAAGGACAGACTCAAGACTGAAAGAGCGCTTCCTTAGCCTTGCTATAAGCAAGTTTCGCAATAATTTTACCTTCACGGAAATGTAGAAGATCTAGCCCTCGCAACGATGTGGATACTCCATTCAGATGCATATCGCACCGCCACCGTATCATTATTTTGCTCGAATCAGCATCAACGAAAAGATCCTCTCCTACATACTCAATTTTTCCGAAAGAACCGTCAAAAAAAGGTGCCAAGGCCTGACGTATTTCCACCTTACCGATATGGCTCCCACCATAGATATCTTCGTAGACTGCGTCATCGCTAAAAAAAGCCATGACGACCTCGAGATTAACGGCATTATTTGCCTCAACAAACCTCTGGGTCGCTTGCGTCAGCGTTGCTCTTTCGGAAGATGTCGTGTTATCCAATTCAAATCACCTTTGCATTAAAAGTTATTTAACCGCCACTGCGACGGTCTATAATCATAAACACAGTATTTCTGCTGGGGATTGACATCAAACGCCAAATTTTTTGACTCGGCGCGACATTGATTTTTTGTGGTTGGTGCAGAGTTCGTTATATTTGCAGATGGAGAGGGTGAAATACCAAAAAAATTGCATATGAGCGTCGAGTGCAGTATGAGTAGTAAATTTCAGGGGGCGGAGTTGTCTGCCCCTTGAGTGGCACTTGGGAGATCTATTGAAGTGAAATTTTATTTATACTTGTCTTGAGTTGCTTGCTTGAGAGAGTTGATGCCGCCCGTGATAAATATCGTCATTCTTTCAACAATGTCATCTTCTGATTCTGCGTGAAGGTGTCCGTCAGTAAGCTCAGCAATACGATCAACGCCTCTCAGCATATAAAGAATCATGGAAACCATAAATACTGCTCCCCAACTCACGGCAGCTGCGTCGTCTTCACCCTCACATTCCATAATTTCATGAATGAAGGCCTTTAATGTATGATCATATAGCTCTTTCCTCAAGGGTACGGCCACCTCTTCAGGTTCGCTAGCTAGCCGGGACTGCAAGCGTGCAAAATGCATCCATGCTTGTCCTCCTTCCCTGTGTTCAAATTGTGGTCTTAAGTAGGTTCGCACGATGTCATAGGTATTATAGCCTTCAGGACGGCATTTAAGTTCATCAAGGTAGTTCTGACGCTTCTTGTCTATATCGGACAATCCCCGTCGATATACTTCCATAAAAAGATTCTGTTTCGTTCCGTAGTAATAAGTAATTAGTGCTTGAGTAACGTTTGAGTTTTGCGCTATTTGCTTAAGGGTCGCTCCTAGGAACCCGTGCATAGCGAAAACCTTTTCAGCCTCATTTAAGATGAGCTCTTTATTAACGACCTCGCCGAGTTCAGAGAATCGGCGCCTACCGAGTTTAGGCCCAACTGCGGAATTTTGTGCTGATTTCGAGTCTGCCATAGGATTTTCCAGCTGGATTATAAAATAATCAGGGGATTATACATTGAAAATTTAGGGTTTTAAATACCCTCGGTTGACATGGTGAGATTTGGGGGGGGAGGATGTTTAACTAGGAAGTATGAGCATATTCTAATCTTGCATTTCACCAGAACGCTTGCGCTAATAGATTGTCGGGCTAATGTTGTTGCTGTTAGGGTGTAAGTCATTAGCTGGCAGGATGTGTAATTTAAGTGTGTCTCTCGGTGGGGGGGGTGGACTGCTCTAAAGTAAAGAATAGCCCGTACTGCTCGGGCGTGATTATATGTTTAGAAAGCTTGCCGATACTCTTGGCTATTAATTATTTATACTTCGCGGATATCGAGCTATCTATACTCGTTCAATTGTTCTGATATGTCTTTTGTTGGTTATTCGAACGTCGAAGCTTTTGTTGCGAGCATCACCTGTCAATGTACGGGGCTGGATATCTAGCTTGAAGGTGGGAGGGCTCTAAGACCTTTCGCGAGAGGTTCTCAGATTGAGGCAGTACCACGCGGGGACGCAGCACGCAGGTCCGGTTCGGGGAAGCGTAAGAGCTCTAGTGATGAGTCCAATTGAGCGCATAGCTGTAGCCGGGGGTATGGCGTGCGGTAGGGCGCGAGTCTCACCAGTTTCTCATTCGTCCCAGATAACAGCGGAATGAGCTGAGGCTCCGGGAATGGTGAGACGTCTGAAGGCCGGACTCGTGTGGGATATTGCTGTGTGGTCTAGTGACGTCATTCACCAGTCTCCTCTCGTCTCCCGAACGTCCCAGGACCGCGACGTGCATTGAGTTTTGAGGCTGAGGGATGTTGATTGTCAACATTCAGTGAGGCACCAGAAAACTGGTTCGATGCATTCGGGCTGGTTTGATGCGTCACGAGGTGCAATTAGCCGCTGGCATCATCTAGGATGTTGAATTTACTAAGGTATTGATAACACTGTGATCTGTGGCGCATTATCTCACAGGTGATGCGAGCGTTGCGAAATGACACCCATGGAAGCGCTAGAGCGGAATTCACGACGTTAGCTGCTGAAGCAGAGAGCTCGCCAGCTTGGGGGAGGATTTTGGCCCCTCGCGTAGGTCGGCCTGGCACCAATATTCTCGTCTGAGAAAAAATACTCAATGGACTTAATCGTATAAACGTCAGTCACGATACATCTAAAAATAACAAGAATTCGGAGCAGCCAAATGAGTGGAAGAGACACAACCCAGATCGCGGAGACAGTACTCAGTCCTTTTCAAGAGCTCATTGAGCCTTATCTTGAACGGGTCGGTCTCGAAAAATCAATATTGGCAGATCCGGATATGGAAATACCGGATCGAAAATTCGTCGAATTATTAGAGCTGATTTCCAAAGAGCAAGATGATTTTATTGGCATACATATGGCAATGAAGCTTCGGTCACGTAACTGGGGGATATTTGGCCACGCGGTTCGCAATGCTCCAGATGTAGCGACTTTTCTGAACGTTATGGCTGGTTTTGTCAATGTTTTCTCCCAAGCTGTAGAAGAAAGGTTCGTCGAGACAAGTGACGCTATTGGGCTTAGCTATCGTTTGATCGACTCTTCTATAGGGTATCGTCGGCAAGATTCTGAGTTTTCTATAACGGCAATTATTATAATGCTTCGTGAAGCAACAGGCATGGAAATAAAAGCGAAACAGGTCCGATTTGAACACTCCGGATCTGCTGGGGCGAAACTATATAAAGAGGTTTTTGGTGTAGCTCCCAAATTCCAACAATCTATAAATTCGATCATGTTTAGCCGTTCGGTGTTGGCCATTCCAATCGTTGATGCCGATCCCAGATTGTATCGCCTTTCTATGCAATATTTAAAGGAAAGGCTATTGGAGCGCCGGGTGGAACGCAGCGTAATTGTCAGGGTATCACATATCGTCGGGCGCAAGCTGGCTGACGGGGTGCCGACATTGGCAGAGGTGGCGGACGCTATGCATATGAGTGAGAGAACGCTACAGCGCCGCTGCAGAGAGGAGGGTGTCGATTTCCTGCACCTTGTTGACGATATACGGAGAAACACGGCTCTTGATCATCTTAAGAATAGCGAAAAAAACCTTACAGATATAGCTTCTGAGCTTGGTTACTCTCAACTAAGCGCATTCAGTCGGGCGTTCCGTCGCTGGACTGGATTAACGCCGATGGAGTACCGAAATACTTATAATAAACGCATGCTTTGATATCTAATGGCATTTTTAATTTGATACTTGTCCTGTTGTAGGCTGTTATAGATTGAAAGATTTCCTTTGTTTTACGGTGTTGGTCTTGGAAGTTGCTTTTTGGATAAAAAATATCTACTTATGCCCGCTTAAGCGCGTAATAAATCGGCGCGCTTGGCAAGGTCGCTTTTATCAAGTAAAATAAGCTACCGTATCGACCAGCGAGCGAGTGTCATCGATCCGTCTATTATGTAACCACGGAAGTCGTATCTATCCGTTCAGACTTGGCGGGTAAGTCAGGCTTTCATTCGCTCAAACAAAACCACTCCAGTTTCTGCCGCGCTTATGGCTCTCCAAAGAATTGCGACGTCCACTGTTACATCTAGCGAACGCACCTTGATCGCTTTAATACGGTAAATCAGCGTTTGCTTGTATACAGGTGTTTAGGACCATTTTGCCAAAAAAACGGTTTTGTCAAGAAAAACTCTCAGCATATTCTGCAACAGGCCTCCGTGTAATGCATCTTGTTCAATTAATGCACCTAGAGATGCGCCAATCAACTTGGCACATTTTATCGGCAAGTTGAAGAATCACCCAGCAAACCACGTTATTCGCTGAAAAACGCACCATGATTAGTACAGGGAAGGAGTTTGCGCCCGCCCTTTGGCGCCAGGAGCCTCACTCACCCATGCCCGTGAGCTGTTTTCGAGCCATCCACAGATTTGACTGGGCGAACAGCGTGGACAGCTGCGCTGTGTCGTTCATCAGCCCACGACAGCGCGCGTTCACGTAGCCGAAATGACGCTTGATCATCCGAGCGGATGCTCGACTGCGGCCCTTGTCTGAGCTTTTCAGTGCTCGAGCTTGCGCTTGGCCTTGTAGAGCACGCTGCGTTTATTTAGCATGAAATACGTGCTGTGCTGTGCATCGGCCATTATTGTCCGCCGCGCCATGAAACGTGATTAGTCAGTCTCGACTCGGGATCGGTGCCGATATGAGCCTTCAGCCCCAAGAAATGCTGGTTACTTTTCTTGGTCTGATGCATTTCGGGATCGCGCTGTCCATCTTCGTTCTCGGTCAAACTGCGGTATGAATAACGGTGGCATCGACGATCGTGCCCTCACGCGGCGACAGACCTCTCTCCTGCAAGTAGCCATTGATGACCGCAAATCGATCTAGAGCACGTCCTGATCCATCTCGGCAAGGAAGCGTTCCCGGGGGCTGCTTACGCTTGCCGGCGTATTCAAAGCCGAAAAAGCCCATCTGGCTGATAGGTAGCTCGAATCAAGGATCGACAAAGTTCAGTGCGTCTACTGAATTGTTCAGAGAATTCCTAAATCTCACCAATCACCCCACGATGGCCAATCTTGCCATCTCATTCAGCGTAACGGTACGAGGAGGGGTAGGGCATGAGAAATCGTCAACAAATGATCGATTCCATGGCGCTGCGATGATGGCTCGACATCAAACTCTGTGTGATATCGCTTTGATATCGTAACGCCTGGTCACTCATGCTGAAGCTATGGATATTGCGACTGCTTTTGTTAAGTTTGTCTTAAGTCTCTCAGTAAAATGTGTTATTGGAAGAGTGAGCGCCGCTTGAGGCTTCCGCGATATGGGGCTCCCAACTCAGCTGGAGGCCGTCCTGGCTGCAGTGGGCGTCAGCTTGAAACATGGAGGTCGCGATTATTCGATATTTCTACTGATGACTCGCCTCTGCCGGGTCGCAAGTCCAGGCGACCAATAAGTATTAGCTCAAACCTCTCGGCGACTCTGTTGGCAACCATGACTGGTAGACTCATAGAGTCTGCCCCCTAATTGTCGATATCCCTTAACGTCTTGCCACCGGATACCAGTTAAAATTATGTGTTGATCGATATCCTATCTCGGAGATTGACCGCACGTGGCGGCGGGCCGTGGATTCCGCCATTACTTTGCAAGCTCGTGCGTCAACAGTAGAGGTTGCGGTTTGGATGTCGACCAGGCCTTATTGGCCGCTGAGGTAAGATCACAAACCCATCCGCTTGGCTTGTTGCTGGCTCTGGTGCATTTCAGGCATACACATACAATAGGGCTGGCTGCTCCTGATCGGATATTCCGGATTTGGAATCCCCTCCCACGCGGTCGATGCGAGGGCAGCCATCGATCCAGGCTCTGGGGAAAACCTGACTAACAACGGAAGTGCGCGCTTCTATGCAAAAGCCGTCAACGGTCAAACCGCTCCTTCATCAACTCTGCAAAAGCAAAACGATTCACTTGTACGATCGTATGAGCGTCTAACGTGTTTTCCTAATTGAGTCTAATTGTCGCCCTGCTCAAGCTCATCGAAACTGGCCCAAATTCCACTGACCAGGGCTCAGAATGAAGCTAAATATTACCCCGCCCTTGAAACCAAGCCACTGGATGGCAGCGACTGCCTTGACCGACGGCGCAACGCTGCCTCTTAAGGGCGAGCATGCCGTTGACGTTGCCATAATTGGTGGCGGGTTTGTTGGGCTCTGGACTGCGATAACGATCAAGGAACATGAGCCGGACGCCCGCGTGATGCTACTTGAACAGCACGTCTGCGGGGGGGGCGCCTCAGGTCGCAACGGTGGTTTTGTCATGTCTTGGTGGCCGAAGATTGGCACCCTGCGCGGCTTCTGTAATGACGAGCAAGCCCTCTTCCTGGGGCGTAGTGCCGAGCAAGCAATCACGGAACTGGGCGAATTTTGTGAGCGATATGGTATTGATGCCCATTTCCAGCAGAGCGGCTGGCTATGGACCGCAACGACCCAACAACACGTCGACACATGGAACGGCACCCTTGCCGCCTGCGAGCGCCTCGGCGTACGTCCATTCGAGCGTCTGGATCCCCGCGAGGTGGCGCGACGCACCGGTTCGGCGGTACACCTAGCAGGTGTATTCGAGCGTAGTAATGCCACCGTGCAGCCCGCGTTACTGGTTGAGGGTATGCGGCAGGTTGCGTTGGCCAATGGCGTCGAGATTCATGAAGGGACGGGGGTGACCGACATCGAGCCGGGTCAACCAGCCTTGGTAAAAACCGCTCATGCCGCTATTCGTGCCCGTTCGGTCGTGCTTGCGGTCAATGCTTGGGCAGCAACAATACCAGCTCTGGCGAAAGTGATCGTGCCGGTCAACAGCTCTATCGTGACCACCGAGGCTATCCCACAACGCCTCAAGCAAATCGGCTGGACCGGAGGCGAAGCCGTAACCGACTCGCAATTGATGGTGGATTATTACCGCACCACGCGCGACGGCCGCATCGTCTTTGGTAAAGGCACAGGCGCCTTGAGCTTCGGTTCGAAAATCGGCGATGTGTTCAGCGAGGATATGCAGAGTTTGGCACTCGTCGAAGCGGACCTACGCCGTACCTATCCCATGCTCGACGATGCATGCATCGCCGCGCAGTGGTCTGGCCCGATTGACCGAACCTACGACAGCCTGCCGGTGTTCGGTCGGCTCAATAGCCAAGAGAACATACATTATGGCATCGGCTGGAGCGGCAACGGGGTCGGCCCGAGTCGAGTGGGCGGACGCATTCTCGCCAGTTTGACCCTGGGGCGCACGGATTTCTGGAGCTCCTGCTCGCTGGTGGAGCGTAGCTGCCGCACGTTCCCGCCTGAGCCGATTCGTTATTGGGGCGGCTCTCTTGTGCGCAACGCCGTAATGCGCAAAGAACGCTCGGAACTAGCCGGTAACACTCCAGCCGCCCTCGATCTTTTCCTGGCTCGCTTTGCACCGGCTGGACTCGAAGACAAAGCCTGAGGAAGTAAACCATGTCGATTGTTCGTATCCCTGCCAGTGCGCCGCTGACCTTCGGCGAAGCTATTACTCTCGGCAGTTCGGAGCAGGAGCTCGTAGCACAAGCACGCATCGCTGCGCACCTGGAGCTGCCGGACGCCCGTGGTTCTGTTGGTGTCTGGGAATGCAGCCCTGGCAGCTTCCGACGTCAAGTGGTCCAGGCCGAGTACAGCTACATCGTCAGCGGCGCTGGCTGTTTTACGCCAGACACTGGTGAGTCTGTCAATTTCAGCGCAGGTGACGCGCTGTACTTTCCTGCCAACAGCCAAGGCACTTGGGTCATTCGCCAGAACCTTCGCAAGACATACCTGATTCTTGAGTGAGTCATTTGTCTGCCACTCCTCCCACATAACAAGACGAGGTAACAAGAAGTGGGTACACAACAACACATTGAAGAATCCTCGGGGTTGAAAGCTCATGCCCTTGGCCGGATGGAAACCATTGGCATCATCATCGGCACCAACATTGGTGCAGGCGTACTCAGCATGGCCTTCGCTGCGCGCAAAGTCGGCTATGCGCCCCTGCTGGTGTGTCTGGCGATTACGTGCCTGTTCTGCATCATTACCATGCTTTATGTCGCCGAAGCGTGCCTTCGCACCTGTGAGAACAAGCAGCTAAGTGGCCTGTCACGTAAGTATCTCGGAGCTTTCGGCGGCTGGCTGATTTTCATCGCCGTTGCCGCCAATAGCTATGGCGCTCTTGTTGCATACATGACTGGCAGCGGCAACATTCTTACCGACTTCTTCAGTCGGTTCGGTTTGAGCCGGCAAATGGGCAGCTTGCTGTTCTTCATACCTTCGGCGTTGGTGCTGTATCTGGGACTGAAGGCCTTGGGCGTTGCGGAAAAGTTGATCAGCGTCGGTATGGTGATGATTGTCTGCTTGCTGATAGGCGCAACCGTGGTCCATGACGACACTCGTTTCATGCATCTATGGCAAAGCCAGTGGCAATACGTGGTGCCGGTTTTCAACTTAGCTGTATTTGTTTTCGGCGCGCAATTCCTGGTGCCAGAACTAGTGCGCGGTAACCTGGATTCACCCAAGCGTGTCCCACGCCTGATCATCGGCGGTATGCTGCTGACTTTCGTTGTGGTGGCCGCCATTCCTGCTTCAGTGATCGCGCTAGTAGGCACTGAAAACCTCAGTGAAGTGGCTACGCTCAGTTGGGGGCGGTCGCTGGGTCAGTGGGCCTACTATGTTGCCAACACTTTTGCCTTGCTTGCGATGTTGACCTCCTACTGGGGGCTTGGTGGATGCCTGTTCACCAACATTTTCGACCACTTCCGGCTCGGTGACGAAAGCCATCGTGGCAAGCGACTCATGGTATTGGCTGTGGTGGCAATCCCGCCGTTCATCCTGGCATACTCGGGTATCAGCGGCTTTGTCAACGCGCTGTATTTTGCTGGAACCTTCGGCGGCGTACTCATGGGTATTATTCCAATCCTTTTGCTTAATGCCGCACGCAAACGTGGCGATAAGGAACCGGCGTTCAAGTGTGGCTGGTATGCTCATCCACTCATGCAAGCCGGTATTATCCTGGTCTTCGCCTCGAGTGGCGTCTACGCCGTGCTATCAGCCATAGGAATGCTGCCTGCCAGTTGGTAATGACTCGAGGCAAGGCGGGATGAGCCTGAAACCTCGAGTCATCCAATGGAGCAGCCCGCACATGTCTCATCACGTCCGTGACTTGATTGCCCACACCGAGCTCCGCTCACGCCTCTTGAGCGGTGCTGAAGGCCTTGACCGCGAAGTGCGCTGGGCACATGTCTGCGAATTGCCCGACCCCACCGAATGGCTGGGAGAGGGCGATGTGTTGATGACCACGGGGCTCGGCATTCCTGCTGACCCCCTGCAGCAACGCGAGTACGTGCAACGCCTGGCTGAAGCGGGCTTGGCCGGGATGATGATCGGTGAACATATGCAGGCGCCGGCCAACCTCCATGCCCTCTGCGAGCGGGCCGAGCAGATGAATTTCCCGGTAATCCTCACAGAATATGGCGTGCCTTTCGCTGCGGTGACCCGGGCGATCATCGATGCGAACCAGAAGGAAGAGTACCAACGCCGCAATGCGCTGGTGCGGGTATATGAGAGTGCCCGGCTGAGCATGTCTGGCCTGAGCCTGGCGGGGTTGGTCCTACGCCTTGAGGCTGATATCCACTGTCGTCTTCATGTGCTTTTGCTCGAAACATTAGAACCTTGGGCGGACGACCTTGCCCCGCTATCCGAGTCAGTCCGTTTGGCACTCCTAGGCAGCCGCCGCAAACAGGTAGAGCAGCAGCCCATGCTGCGCCGCCTTACTTTGGCGGATGGCGAAGCGCTTAGTATCGAACTGCATACCGAACAGAACTGCTTGTTGGTGGTGACCGGCGAGCGACTGCCTGACTATAGCCTGCTGCACCATCTCACCGCTGTGCTTGGGTTGGAAATTCAGCGACGTCAGGCCGAGCGTGAACGCCGTTTGCGCCTCGGCTCGGAATTACTGGACGACCTGCTGCAACAACGCTTGAGCCTTGATCAGGCAATCCAGCGCCTGGACGGTCAACTGTCTGGCCTAGCCCTTGAGCGTGCGGTCATCACCGTGGCGCGAGGACATGGACTACGGAGAAAAACGGAACTGCTGCTCAGGATACTGGACAACAGCGTACTGGCGCGCATTCAGGGTGATGAACTCATCCTAATGCACGCCGACGGCCTACAGCCGTTGCTCGGTGAAAAACTTGACATCAACCTAGGCTCAAGCGCGCCATTGCAGACATTGACACGCAGTGCGGAAGCGCTACGCGAAGCACTGTTAGCCAGCGCTCACACCCATGCACAACGGCGCATCTGCCGTTATGCAGAGCTGGAAACCGACACGCCTTGGTTGCCCAGAACACCGGACGAAGCAAAGCGCGCCTTCCACACGGTGCTGGGTGCAATTCATGATTATGACCAAGCCCAACGTACAACCTTGTTGCAGACGTTGCAGGTATTTCTCGAAGAGAACCGCTCGTGGCTGCATGCGGCGAAACGTCTACATGTGCACAAGCAAACTCTGGTTTATCGCGTTCGCCGCATCGAAGAGATCAGTGGACGCTCTATGGACAGCACCGCTGATGTGGCAGCGCTGTGGCTCGCACTCCAAAGTCGCTGGGTAGTGTCCAAATCGCCCCTAACCTGTTAGATAAATATGAACCTCTGCTTTTGCCGGATTCAACTAGTGCTGACAGGGTGCAGTAATACGTTCCCAGCGATCAACCGATGACCGTCTAGGGCCTCTGTCCGGTGGCACGACTGGCAGAGGTCAGCCAGAATTCGCATCTCATGTCGGCAGCAGTCGGGACGCCGCAGACCGCATCATTCTTTCACCGCACCAAATCAAAAGAAATACTCCGATCAGCTCGCCGAAAATCGTCGACGATTTGAACATCCCTCCCCACAGACTCTAATGAGCTACCGGACAATTGTTTAATATAGACTTGATAGTTAGCACGCCTTTTCTGCATACGGTGAATTGGAAAGCGTTCGGAATAAATTTCACAACCGGCCAATGTGTTGGTGGGTAATAAATATTAAACATGTAGGTTGACTCGGTGATCGTCGTGCCTTCCAAGGATATCTAATAGAACTAAGCGCGGTTCGGAAATATGTAATTCGGCTTGCGAAAGCGTCCAGAATCAGGGCCTAGTCTCAAATCGTGTTCAGTGTTTCCTAAGGCGTTGGCGCGTGAAGGCATGTGAAATGGCGTCTCATGTCAAACGTGCGGTCCAAAGGATCGGGTACCTTACAAAAAAACATAAAAAAGGAGTGCCCGTATGATTATCCCGCAAGAACCCCGTCGCCATTTTCCTAAGCATAATAAGTGCAGTTTGAGGCACAGTTTTCTGTTGGTGACGTTCCTGACCTTGCTGTCTCCTCAGTTGTTCGCCAATGATGCTAAGACTGCATTTCATCTGAATCCTGATTTCGAAAAAAAATACAACTTTTCGATCGCAATTAAAGCTGGAAGTTATTTATATATCGGTGGTGTTACCGCAGTTGATAAGGAAGGGAGGGAAGTGTACGCCGGTGACGCTAGTAAACAGATGCAGCTAATCTACGAGCGAATGTCAGCCATTTTAAAAGCACATGGCGCTGACTTCAGTAAGGTTGTAAGCGAGACGATTTATTATAAGACTGATAATGATACTTATTATAAGGCTCTCGAAGCGAGGGCCGCTGCATATAATGGAGTAGTAGCGCCCAGCGCGTCGGGCGTAAGGGTAGCAGACTTTGCTAGCGATAGCGCACTAGTTGAAATAACGGCAGTGGCATATTTGGGGGAGTAGCCTAGATATAGCTGATTTTGGGTTTACAACTACTACGACCTAACTAGAAGGCGCCGGGACATGAGTGATAAAACAAAAACAAATGAAGGCTTTAGCCGCAGGTCTTTTATCGGAAGCGCGGCAGTCGTAACAGCAGGTGTTGCGGGATTGGGAGCTATTGATGCGGCTTCGGCTACGCAAAAAACGAACCGAGCAAGCACCGTCAAAGGTGGCTTCGATTACGATGTGGTAGTAGTTGGTGGAGGGTTTGCTGGCGCGACAGCCGCCCGTGAATGTGGTTTGCAGGGTTATCGAACGCTTTTATTGGAAGCGAGGTCCCGCCTAGGTGGTCGTACGTTTACCTCGCGCTTTGCAGGTCAAGAAATTGAATTTGGCGGGGCATGGGTGCACTGGCTGCAGCCGCATGTTTGGGCAGAAATGCAGCGTTATGGTCTGGGTGTAGTGGAAGATCCACTTACTAATTTAGATAAAACCTTGATCATGTATAACGACGGAAGCGTCGAGAGTATTTCGCCCGATGAATTTGGCAAAAACATTCGAATAGCTTTTGAAAAGCTTTGTCACGATGCCTGGGAAGTATTTCCTCGTCCGCATGAGCCGATGTTTACTGAGCGCGCTCGGGAATTGGATAAATCTTCTGTTCTTGATCGCATCAAAACTTTGGGCTTAAGTCGGCTGCAACAGGCTCAAATCAATAGTTACATGGCCTTGTATGCAGGTGAAACAACTGACAAATTTGGCCTGCCTGGTGTACTTAAGTTGTTTGCATGCGGCGGTTGGAACTATGACGCCTTCATGGACACTGAAACTCATTATAGAATTCAAGGGGGCACGATAGGCCTCATTAATGCAATGTTGACCGATAGCGGTGCCGAGGTCCGCATGTCTGTGCCCGTCACTGCTGTTGAGCAAGTAAATGGTGGCGTCAAAATCAAGACCGACGACGGCGAAATTATTACCGCCGGAGTGGTCGTAATGACAGTTCCACTCAATACGTATAAACATATCGGTTTTACGCCTGCCCTTTCTAAAGGTAAACAACGATTCATCAAAGAGGGGCAGCTTAGCAAAGGTGCTAAGCTTTATGTTCATGTTAAGCAGAATCTCGGACGGGTTTTTGCGTTTGCGGATGAACAGCAACCTTTAAACTGGGTCCAGACGCACGATTACAGCGACGAGTTGGGGACAATACTGTCGATCACCATCGCTCGCAAAGAAACAATTGACGTGAATGACCGAGATGCTGTAACTCGCGAAGTTCAAAAAATGTTTCCGGGTGTTGAGGTTCTTGGTACAGCGGCTTACGACTGGACAGCTGATCCATTTTCCTTGGGGGCATGGGCGGCTTATGGAGTAGGTCAACTAAGTCGTCTCAAAGATCTACAGGCGGCTGAAGGACGTATTTTATTTGCAGGAGCTGAAACCAGTAACGGTTGGCACGCGAATATCGATGGTGCTGTTGAGAGTGGACTACGTGCCGGTAGGGAGGTTAAGCAGCTCTTAAGCTAGTACGTAAAACTACAATAAATGAGGATAAAAAATGAAACAAGCGTTGCAAGTTGTTACTCGTCATTTTGGTTCGTTAGTTCTTCTAGCATTATCTGGTGTAGCTGTAGGTGCAGATAACTGTGATCCGGAAAATGGGAAAAAGGTTTACCAAATTTGCAGTGTGTGCCACTCAAATGACACTACTGGTGTTCACGGCGCAGCGGCGCCCAATCTACACGGTCTGGAGGGCCGGAAAGTCGGCTCGGTGCCGGGTTTCAAATTTTCTTCAGCGCTACGTGATTCTGGGGACACTTGGACCCCGCAGCATTTAGATAAGTTCCTGGAGAATCCTATGGCCGTATATCCCCTAACCCGTATGGCTTTCTCAGGCCTCAAAAATGAAAAAGATCGACGTGACGTGCTTTGTTTTTTGAGCAAATCCTCTAACTGAAACTTTTGAAAGTCTATCGGGGTTTCCACAACATGACAAAAGATGGTGATGAAGGCAGCAAAAGCGGAGTATCACGCCGAAAGTTCCTTGGTAGCGCCGCGGTCGGAGTGGCAACAGCGGGCATAGCCTCGCAGCTTCTGACTCTGTCGGCGCCCGCGGAAGCGGCGGTGAAGACCAATGTTGGTCCATCACGCGCAGGCGTGGGTTATGACGTTATTGTAATCGGTGGAGGCTTCGCGGGTGTTACTGCGGCGCGAGAAGCAAGCCGTTCTGGCTTGAAAACTCTAATTCTTGAAGGTAGAAGTCGGTTGGGCGGCCGAACTTTTACGTCTAAGCTTCAGAATCAAAAAGTTGAGTTGGGAGGTACCTGGGTACATTGGACCCAGCCGAATGTTTGGACTGAGATTATGCACTATGGCCTAGAGGTGGAGGAGACGGTCGGTCTTGCGAATCCAGAGACCGTCATTTGGGTAACAGAGGATAATGTCAAAAGAGCACCTGCAGCAGAGGCGTTTGAAATTTTTGGCTCTGCCTGTAACGAATACTACAAAGAAGCACGGAATATTTATCCGCGCCCGTTTGAACCATTTTTTGAGCGAAAGAAGCTGCAGCATGTTGATGGACTTTCCGCGGCAGATTATCTTGAAAAATTGCCTTTGACCAGGGAGCAAAAGGATATGATGGATTCCTGGCTCAGTGGAAATGGACATAATTATCCGGAAACTATTGCATATAGCGAGATTATGCGTTGGTTTGCACTCAGTAACTTTAATATGCCCACAATGTTCGATTCCATTGCGCGGTACAAAATTAAAACCGGTACGCATAGTCTTTTAGAGGCCATAATGGCGGATGGTAACTCGGAAGTTAAACTTTCGACGCCAGTGACTAAGGTTAATCAAGATAAAGATAAAGTAACAGTTACCACTGAAGACGGTGTCTTCACGGCATCAGCGGTAATTGTAGCCGTCCCTATCAACACTTTGCATGATATTGAGTACTCGCCGAAGTTGTCGGCAGCTAAAGTGGATATGGGATCGCAACGGCATGCTGGTGCTGGTGTAAAGGGCTATATTCGCGTAAAACAAAATGTCGGCAATGTAATGACATATGCTCCTGCCCGGAATAAGCTCACACCATTTACCTCAGTATTCACAGATCACGTGGACGAGAGCGGTACGTTACTCATTGCATTTTCAGCCGACCCTAAGTTGATTGATATCAATGATATCAAAGCCGTCGAAAAGGCTTTGCAACCACTTTTGCCAGGCGTCGAAGTAACTGCTAGTTATGGCTACGACTGGAACCTCGATCCCTTTTCTAAGGGCACTTGGTGCACTTACCGTCCTAACCAGACGACTCGATACTTGACTGAGCTGCAGAAGCGCGAAGGACGGCTATTTTTTGCAGGCTCGGACATGGCCAATGGTTGGCGTGGATTCATTGATGGAGCAATCGAGAACGGTAGAGAGGTAGGGCATCAAGTCGCTACGTATCTAAAAAGAGAAAATGACAATGCGTGATTATCGGAAGTTTTATATAAACGGCGAATGGATAATGCCAGTGGGGGGCGAAGAACTCGAAGTGATTAACCCCGCCACTGAAAGTATAGCTGGTGTAATTACACTAGGAACAGCTGATCATGTTGACCTTGCGGTAAAATCAGCGCGCCTTGCATTTGAAAGCTGGTCCCGTACGAGCAAAGAACAACGACTTGAGTTACTTGAGAAAGTATGTCAGATATTTGAAGCCAGGATGGAGGATATCGCTGACGCAATTACCGAAGAGATGGGAGCTCCGTTCAAGCAGTTAGCCCGCCCTCTCCAGGCACCATCTGGCTTGGGGCATTTCCTAACGGCAATCTCTGTATTGCGTAATTACCAATTTGAGGAATGTTCGGGCACGACTCGTGTAGTACGTGAGCCGGTCGGAGTTTGCGGGTTAATAACACCTTGGAACTGGCCAATGAACCAAGTGGCGGCGAAGGTCGCACCAGCATTAGCAGCTGGTTGTACTGTAGTATTAAAACCCAGCGAGATTGCCCCATTTTCAGCTTATTTACTTGCGGAAATTTTGGATGAGGCGGGTCTTCCGCCTGGTGTCTTCAATCTTATTAATGGAAATGGTTCCGGTGTGGGCGCTCCTCTGGCTGCACACGTGGATGTGGATTTGATCTCTTTCACTGGTTCTACTACTGCTGGCGCGCTCGTCTCGAAAGCAGCAGCAGATTCTGTCAAGCGAGTAGCACTAGAGTTGGGTGGAAAATCGGCAAACATTATACTCGACGACGCTGATCTCGCATCTGCTGTTTCGCATGGCGTTATGACTATGATGCTCAATACCGGGCAAAGTTGCAATGCTCCATCACGCATGCTAGTTCCGGCATCGAAATTGTTGGAAGTAGAGCGGATAGCAAAGAAGCTATGTGAAGAAATAATAGTTGGGAACCCGTTAGACGAACGCACAAGTCTCGGGCCGCTGGCGAGCGCCGTGCAGTATGAGAGAGTTCAGGTCTGTATACGAAATGGCTTAGCTGAAGGTGCAAAGCTAGTCTGTGGAGGTTTAGGCGTCCCGGACGGAGTAAGAGCTGGGTATTATGCTAAACCGACAGTTTTTAGCAATGTCGCGAACGATATGGCGATTGCACAGGAGGAAATTTTTGGCCCTGTACTTTGCATTATCCCCTATACAGATGATGAAAATGCGATCGCAATAGCAAATGATAGTTGTTTTGGTCTGTCCGGATATGTTAGTTCGGGGAGTCTGGCGCGTGCGCGCGAGGTCGCAAATAGACTGCGTACAGGAAGTGTACATCTTAACGGGGCACCTCTGGATTTTTCAGCGCCGTTTGGTGGTTATAAAAAGTCAGGTAACGGCCGCGAATGGGGTAAATACGGCTTTGAAGAGTATCTCGAAATCAAGTCAATTATGGGCTGTTAACTAAAATAACTATTGAATAATTTAGCGTGTGGTAAGTTGCGCGCATGGTGTAGCTGGCATCTAATACATGTTCACTATTTGATGTGGCTATCGTCGGTTTGTCTTGCGGAGCTTACAATTCGAAATAAGATGAAAGTCCGGGAGCCTGATATCAGTGTATGTCAGGCTGTCTTCAGGTTCTCGGCTTCATTCTCCATCTGATATGACTTTGTTTTATGAGTATCCCTTTCTTCCTGATGCTAGATTTGTCAGTTAATTGGTGAGACTTATGTCCCGATTCTGAGCGCTGCGAGCAAATGGCATATATCTGCACGTTGAGATGCTGTAACTATAAATGTCTTGTCGGGGTGGTTTTCAGAATGCACCTAGACTCCCAGAAATTCGGTTTTCAATAAATATCCAGGCTGAATGTTAATTGTGGGTCTTCTAAAAATATTTATGACTCGTGAAACCAATGGTCGGTTTTGTTATTGAACGCTGTTATTTGTTTTTTTTGGGGTGGGTAATCATTTATATCTTTTCACCTGCGGATACGATTTTGTGGGATGGAGTTTGTCGCGGTTCGTGCACGCGTAAGGAGCGTGCGATTGCAGTTCACGTCGCGGTCAGGTCGAGCTATATCTTAGACGTAAATTTATAAAATTAAATCGAAGAAGTAGAAGCTGCCGAATATTTGCGAGCCAATATTTCTGGTTTAATTCATGAGGGCGTAATATAAAAACGATATTAAACTCTATTAATGCGCTAATGTTTTTTTTTATGCCAATACGCGCCAACTAGGTTTTTTTCAGACTGCCAGTCGGTGATCAAATTTATGGCGAAGATATTTCGATAGTGGTCAACCGAGCACGTACAGGAATCGCGGAATTCAATGTCCGGATCCAGTGGTTGACGTCATCCAGACCATCATCATCGACCACGGTGCATATACGCACCGCTGTCTTGGTACAGAAGTGCTTCCGGTTGGCTGGGACTGATAGGTGTTCGCTAGGGTGGTTGAAGTCGAGTGTTCCACGGCATCCCACCCAGTCCCATCCCGCCACGTCTTGAGTTGAGGGAAGGTCGGCAGTGGCGGATCTGGTCAGTGCTTGACAGATTACGGCACTAATTATACCGTCGTACATATAATAAATGGGGGTCCTCAGGCTTGGATGCCCCAATGAGCTTCATTGCATTGCAGGAGATTTAGCCCAGATGACAAACTTCGTTGGATCCAGAGTGACTAGAAGAGAGGATGAACGTCATCTTCACGGTCGAGGGCGCTTCGTCGCGGACATAAAGCTACCTGGAATGCTTGAGGTTGCCTTCGTCCGAAGCCCAGTTGCGCACGGCACTATTCGCGGGATTGGTAAGCCCGAGGGGGCCGAGAACCAAGTATTCACTCATGCAGATCTTGTTGGCGTAAGGCCCATTACTACACCTGTCACTACGCCGGGTTTTCAGCACAGCGAGTGTCCAGTGCTAGCGGCAGATCGCGTGCGTTTTGTGGGTGAGCCTGTCGCTCTATGCGTGGCATCAAACCGTGCTAGAGCTGAAGATCTGGTTGATTCCGTACTGCTTGATATAGACGAGTCAAAAGCAGTGACGACAATTGCAGATGCGCTTTCTATAGGAGCGCCTTTATTGCACGAGGGGTGGACGGATAATCGCTTTGTTCATATGGTAACTGAGGTTGATTTTTCTTCCATAACGGAGGAAGCGCCTATTGTCGTAGATGTAGAACTTGAACTCTCCCGTCAGACAATACATCCGCTCGAAGGTCGAGGTATAGTTGCATATTGGGATTTTGAAGCTGATCAATTAGTTTTGATAATGTCAACCCAAATTCCGCACCCTATTCGCACTGGTATGGCCCAGTTTCTAGGAATTTCTGAATCGAAAATTCGGGTTGCTCCACCCGATATTGGGGGGGGGTTCGGCTACAAGCTTCAACTTCTTCCAGAGGAAATCGCAGTCGCATGGTTAGCTCTGACCCATAAATCGCCTTTTCGCTGGGTTGAGGATAGGCGTGAGCATTTAGTAGCAGGGGCCTGTACGAGACAAGCGAAGTACAAGTTAACTGGTTATGCGACACCAGAGGGGCGCCTAATCGGGCTGGACGCTGACATATTTATCGACAACGGCGCGTATTCCGCTTGGCCTTTTACTGCCGTTTTAGAAGGATACTCTGCTAGAAGCAATTTGCCAGGTCCCTATCAGATTACCCATTATCAATCACGGGTAAGTGTAGTCGCTACAAATAAACCGAGTTTTTGTCCTTACCGCGGTATTGCGCGAGTGGGGACCTGCTTCGCAATAGAATCACTCATTGATGCGGTTGCCAATGCCGTCGGACGTGAGCCTTGCGACGTTAGAGCGTTAAATTTAGTGCCGCCCAGCGCAATGCCCTATAAGGATGTCACTGGAAAAATGTTTGACGTAGGCGATTACGGCAAGAGCTTGCGTCGTGCTAGGCAACTTATCGGGTTCGACGAGTTCAGGCTCGAGCGATCGCGCTCAGGCATAAAACCCACACGAGCCCTCACGGGTATCGGTTTCGCGACATTTTATGAACAGACTGCCAACGGTGCAGGTTTCTTCGCATCATGGGGAATGCCTGTGGTTCCTGGGTTTGATCAAGTAACGTTGAAAGTGGGGCCCGATGGAACATTGAAAGTAAACATTGGCTTGCAAAGTTTCGGCCAAGGACTCGAAACTGCTCTAGCTCAAGTGGCGGCCACAACGACCGGATTTAGCCTGGATAAGATTCGGATTTGTCTGGGTGACACGGAGTGTACACCCCATTCCGTAGGTTCGTTCACATCTCGCTCTGCTGTGATCGGTGCAGGTGCTATAGATGCGGCTTCCAAAATTTTGACACTTAAAATTCGTACACTAGCAGCAGCGCTCTTGGGCGGCGGGGATCCAGACGAAGTGCAGTTAAACGACGGTGTTGCCGCATTGGGAGCTAAAAGCATCGCTTTTGAAGAAATTACTGATATTTTTTATAACAGGCCTTATCTAATCCCTCAGTTGACTCAGGCAATCACCAGTTTGGAAGTGACTGACGGTTATAAGGTGCCCGTAGATAGTGGTATTTTTGCGTACGGAACTCATGCTGTGAAAGTTAGCGTCGATACGGAAACTGGGCACGTTAGTATTCTCGATTATATAATTGTAGAAGATTGTGGACAGCGCATTAATCCGATGATCGTGGACGGACAGACAATTGGTGGTGCTGCTCAGGGCATTGGAACAGCATTGTACGAGGAAAGTCCATATGATGAGAATGGCCAACCTCTTGCCTCGACGCTTCTCGACTACCTTCTTCCGGGCGCTGCGGAGGTGCCACGTTTTAAATTAGATCACATGGCGAATCTATCTCCTCACACGAGTTTCGGGATAAAAGGGGCCGGAGAGTCCGGTACCATCCCAGCCGCTGCTGCTCTTGCCAACGCAGTTAATGACGCGTTATCGCCGCTTGGTGCAACGCTTCGTATGCTTCCAATGAGTCCGTCGCGCATATTAGCGGCAATCACCGCTGCTGGAGATCGATAATGAGGCCTGCCGTATTTGTCTATGAAAAGGCTAACTCGATTGCGGAGGCCATTAAGTACCTTAGTGCCTCCGGTGGATTAGCGAAACCAATTGCAGGGGGGCAATCGTTGGTTCCAATGATGAACCTACGGCTGGCTCGCCCAAATGCTTTGGTATCCCTCCGAAAGCTGCCAGAGCTGTTATCGGTTGTAGAAAGTAAAACTTCAATTCATGTAGGGTCAGCGACAACCCATGCAGATATTGAAGACTGTAAAATTAAGGATGTGACATGCGGCTATCTCCCATATGTTGCGAAAGGTATTGCATACCGTGCAATACGGAACCGGGGTACAGTAGGCGGGTCGCTATGTCATGCTGACCCTGCCGCCGATTGGCTTAGTAGTTTAAGCGCGCTTGGTGCCCGGTGCCATGTCGAGGGTATTAGTGGCAAGCGCGAGATTCCTATTGAAAATTTCATGATTGCACCATTTGTAAGTGCGCTCGGGGTTGACGAAATACTGGTATCAGTAGAACTACCTTGTCTTTCGGTTGAGGCCCGATGGGCTTATGTTAAGTTCTGCCACAAAGCAGGTGAATTTGCCAAATCGATCTGCGCTATTGTTGTTGATCCGAGTAATAAAATTTACCGTATATTCATTGGTGGAACTGATGGTCCGCCTCTCTTTTTAAGAGAGGCATCCTCAGCATTGGCGACGGAGGATTATACCGAAATACTAAGTATCGCACAGCGAGAAATTCGGGCGAGTTTACCTGACGCTCAACCTGATAGTTTGAGTTTTCATTTGACAATGATCGAAAGGGCATTGGCCCGATTGGAGGCTTTCTCTCGATGATAAATATCCTAGATGTATCTGACCAGGAAACTCGTTCTATTACATTGAAGGTGAACGGTCAAAAGTGTGTCGCGCGTGTTTCTTCTCGCGATGTACTGGCGGATGTCATCCGGGAAAAGTTCCGCCTGACAGGGACCCACATTGGGTGCGATCAAGGGGTGTGCGGGGCTTGTACCATTCTTATCGATGGCACCCCTCAACGATCCTGTATCGCCTTTGCTGTAGATTGTGAAAACGTAGAGATTACTACGATTGAAGGTTTCAACGATGACCCGACTATGCAGAGCATGAGGGCGGGGTTCCGAGATAACCATGCGTTACAATGTGGTTTTTGCACATCCGGCATGCTAATAACCGCTCGCGATATGGTTCTAAGATTAGGAGAAATTCAGGAGCCGCAGATCCGAATGGAGCTGGCAGGTAACCTTTGCCGCTGTACTGGCTATACGGGAATTGTTGATGCTATTCGTGCAGTTGGTTTAGGAAAAGAACCAACCGGTAGCGCAGGGCCTGCCACACTTTCTGAACCCGAGATTGTTCAAGCTGGGGTGTTGACAGAGCAACAGCCATTACGTCAACCGCAATCAGAGACGAAACCGCATGGCAATTCCGACGATTTTCCTAATGCGATTCTACAAAGTGTAAAGGTAGACCTGTCGCCCGATGATGCTTGGGCAGTCATGCGAGATTTGAGGACAGCAGCTAGCTGCATTCCAGGAGCGGAGGTAGTTAGCTTAGATCATCATGAGGTGACTGGTAAGATGCACATGGCACTAGGTCCTATTAGAGCCCAATTTACAGGCTCCGGAACTTATGAAATTGATGATGATAACCGTCAGGGATTGATGACCGCAGGTGGACGAGACGCGTTAACTGGTTCCACAGTAACTGGGCGAATTACCTGGACTGTCAAAACAGACGGCTCAACAGGCTCGATAATTGATGTGGGGCTTGCATGGAAACTAACAGGTGCACTCGCACAGTTTGGGCGGGGTGGAATTGTCACAGAAACCGTTAGGCGTCTAGCAATTATGTTTGGAGAGAACCTCGAGCAGCTTTTACGTGAAGGAACATTAGGAGATAATCGAAACCTTCCTGTAGGGCTGAAATCACTAATCTGGCCGGTCATTAAGTCGTGGTTCGCGGGGCTTTTCAAAAGAAATGACTCTAAGTGACCAATCTCTGTAGATTTTATGGAAGATTAAATCTATTTAGCAGGAGATATGGTATCTAAATATCTAAAAAAATTTCTGCGAAACCAATACCAATAAGAAGCGGAGCAGCATCATGACTGTTACAACTACACTGAATAGCGGTGGGTCTGAGTTCGATTATAAACTCGGGAGTGTGTTACGGAAGCGCTCGATGATAGCGACCGGTCTTGGAAATTGTCTGGAGTGGTTTGATTGGACAATTTACGCGATTTTCGCGTCCTATATCGCAAAAGCTATGTTTGATCCTAGAGATCCCGCCTCAGCGCTATTAGGAACGTTGGCTATATTCGCTGTCGGGTTTATTTCACGGCCGCTAGGCGGGATTGTATTTGGCACCCTTTCGGATTCTCGAGGCCGCAAAGCGGTGCTCCTTATCTCGATGCTGCTTATGGGGATCGGCAGCCTTGTCATCGCAGTTGCACCATCGTATGCATCAATTGGGGGTGTTGCGTCGTTTATTATTTTATCTGCCAGATTGCTCCAGGGCTTTGCACACGGGGGTGAGGCTACAGCTTCTTACACCTACCTGGCTGAAATTGCACCTAAAGGGCGGCGTGGCTTATGGTCCAGTAGTATGTATTTTTTCGCTGGTATGGGTAGTCTCTTGGCTTCATTGGTAGGCGCTTTTCTTACTCACATTATATCCCCTGAAGATATGAGCATGTGGGGTTGGCGTATCCCCTTCTATTTAGGAGCTACGTTAACCGTAATTGTCCTTTTTTTACGAAGGAATATGATTGAAAGTGAAGTCCTAGAAGATTATGCCAAGAAGTCTGATCCTGTAAGCCCAGGGGCTGCCAGGGTGGTCGAGTGGTCAAATAAGAAGATACTCCAGCGTTCACTTGGAATTTTTTTCTATCAAGCGGGAGTGGGTATTCCGTTTTATATCTGGACAGGCTATGCAGTAGTCATTGCCATCACCCAGCGAGGTATGGATTCCGGTGACGCCTTCGTGGCTACAGTACTTGCCCAGGTGGTCTATATCGTCGGGGTGCCATTTTGGGGATATGTATCTGACCGCGTGGGACGTAAGCCAGTCACCCTGTTTTACTTCGTAGCTGTTGCGTTATTGACCTTCCCAGCGATGGCCATGATCACGAATCAGGGCTGGACGCTATTCGTTGCACAAGGCGGGATGTTGGCGCTTGTGGCTTGCATAGGGGGAACAATGCCAGCCACCATAACTGAGCAAATTCCCACTCGATATCGAGCACGTGTTATGGGGGGGGCATTGTCTATCGGGGTAGCGGTTTTCGGAGGTACTGCACCTTATCTAAACTCTTGGCTTTCTGGATCAGATCGCGGGTGGGTATTTAACATTTACGTAATCACAATAGTTCTGGTGGCTGCTGCTGTCGTCGCGACTTGGCGCGAAACTAAGGGTATTGATTTGCGGGACGTTAACTAATAGTGACTTGTGCTGAAATGACTTAAGTTGCTGTCCCGTACGAAATGGTGATGAGTCAGGATGGGGCGGTGCACTCGGTCCTATCTTGCACTTATTTAAATATAAACAAGTTGCCTGGCAGTTTCTTTGACTAAGCTCTTTGTGTCGATTAATGATGGAGTCCAGTTTGCATAAGGGTTTCGCTATTCTCTATGAGGAAAGGGTGTGGTGCTTGGTGGCGTGTCTTGTTCTCTATTTCGGTTGTTAATAATTTAATGCTCTGAAATATTGAATTTGTAGAGAAGTATCATGCGGTGTTTCGTGCTTTTTATATGAATAAGCGTCTCCCACGCCAATTCACCTCAGCTCTCCTCAATTCGTTTGATATGGTCTTCGGGTGCGGTCGTAGCGGAGGCGTTGTTGAGTGAATGGAAGTGATTCGATGCTTGCATGATAATTAGCTGTTTAAACTTCTTTGCTCTGATTTACTGCTGATAATTCTGGAGAAAACAATAATGAAAACTTACTCCATGGCACTCGTAACATCTATCTGTACTCCGGGTTTGATTACAAGTCAGATTGCCAGCGCTGAACTAATAAAAGATAGCAAAGCTAGTGTCGAAGCGCGCAACTTTTACTTTAATCGTGATCTGCATGATACTATGGATGCACAGCAATCAAAACGCGAAGAATGGGCGCAGGGATTTATCCTCAAGGCGGAATCCGGATATACCTCTGGAGCCGTCGGCTTCGGTTTGGATGCTTATGCTGGTCTCGGTTTAAAACTTGACTCTTCAGACGAGCGGGCCGGCACTAATTTGCTGCCCAGTAAATTCGGAGACGATGGTCCTGGTGGATATTCAGAGACAACCGTCACGTTGAAAGCGAAAATTTCCAAAACAGCGGTCAAACTCGGCGGCTTGATGCCTCGGCTGCCGACCGTAACTGCAAATGACTCCCGCCTTTTACCTCAGAATTTCCTTGGGGGGCACGTTAACTCCCAGGAAATAGCGGGGCTAAATTTCGATGTGGGTCAAATTAGAAAGGTCAATCAACAGGACTCTAGCGACTTCCAGGACTTGAGTCTAAATTCTGTTGGGGGTAGGCGTAACTTCAAATTTGGTAGTAACCGCAATCAGGGGGAAGACTTCAGTTTTGGTGGTGTGTCTTACAAATGGCATAGTGGTCTCACAACTGCATACAACTATGGAGAGCTAGAAAAACTTTATAAACAGCATATTATCAACATGACCTACGTACTTCCTATTGCCTCCAATCAGTCACTGAAGTCCGATCTTCGTTATGCATATTCGACTGATGACGGCGGGAGCAATGTTGATAATAGGGCTTTCGGTGCAATGCTTTCCTACTCGCTGAGCGGTCACATTCTTGGTTTGGGTTATCAAAGGATGAGTGGGGACACTGGCTACGCCTATCTCAATGGTGCAGGTGCTTTTTTGGTGAACTACGTTCAGATAGGTGACTTTGCAAGTAAAGATGAGTTTTCTTGGCAAGCGCGCTACGATTTCGATTTTGCTTCCGTTGGAGTACCGGGCCTGACATTTATGACTCGGTATATCAGAGGTACTAACATCGACCAAGGCACAGGGCTTGCTGAGGGGAAGGAGTGGGAACGGAATATGGATATAGTTTATGTTGTCCAGCAAGGGCCTTTGAAGAACCTCATGTTGAAATGGCGCAACGCTACAGTACGTAACAACTTCGCAAATGACTTTGACGAAAATCGTTTGATTCTAAGTTACACTGTGTCTCTTTACTGATGATCTGACATATGGAGCAATCGGAGTTACAATGCGGGCAGTAAGATTGAAGCGTTAATGAATGTGGCCGCCATGTCAATAAGTCCGCAGGTGGTATGACCGGAGGAGTGAGCGCGTCGTATGAAGGATCACGCGACGCAGTCGCTTATCGATCAAATCCGGACGGGTGTACGGGTACTACCCGATTTGTTCTGTGGGCTTAAACTGCATATGCACGTGTCTTACGTCAGTATAGGGATGAATACCGTCCTGACCTAATTCACACCCCAACCCGGATATTTTTCTACCCCTAAATGGAGCTGCGACATTGTCTTTGATCGGGTCGTATGATCCATACATGGCCCCTGTCGATCTCAGTGGCCGCACGCGTGGCCGATTCGAGGCTCGAGGTAAAGATCGTCGCATCCAGACCAAAATCGGCATCATTGGCCTATAGGCAATAGCCTCCTCTAGGGAGCATACACTGTAGGCGGTGATTGAAAGCTGACCCACACTGCCGATTGAAAAATGACCCGGGGCGGATTGCTGATTTTTGCCCCAACAATTGTGGATAAGCTTAGCAGTCGTGTTCCGCTTGAAGGCTGATCAAGCCCGACCGCATGTAGGCATGCAGCAGGGTATTTATGGTGCCGGTCAGAACGGTGCGTCGTCCTCGATATCCTCTGCATTCTTGCGCTTTCGTTCACGCGATTTGAACTTTGTCTGGTCTGCCAAGGTGCTGTGTTGCAGGCGGTAGGGCTCGTTGCGCGTTTGGACGATGTAGCAGTGGTGTGTAAGCTGGTCCAGTAACGCTGTGGTCATCTTGGCGTCAGCCAACACACTCGACCATTCCGAGAAATTGAGTTGGTGGTGATGACCACGCTGGTGTGTTCGTACAGCTTGGAAAGCAGGTGAAATAACAATGCGCCACCATTTTGGCTGAAGGCAAGTACCCAAGCTCATCGAGTATCATCAGGTTTGTGCGAAGTAGCTTTTGGGCGATTCGGCCTGCCTTACCATCTTACTTTTGACGCTCCAGCAGATTGACCAGAACCACCGTGGAGAAGAACCCTACTCGTTCTTATGCGTCGTTTTTCCTGACACAACCAAGGCACTGGTCAGGTGTCTTTTCCTTGTTCAAGGCCGGCCGATGAAGACCACATTTTTACGCTGGCTCCCTAACCTTCTGGTAGGATAACTCCTTGACCAGAAAGACAATCATCCCTAGAAACGCTGAAGTCAAAGTTAGCTAAATCAAGGTACATGGGAAGCTTTGGCACGTTCATCTGATGATTCACAGAGCGCACGGCGCGATCTGCCTGCTCCTGTTGGAGTAGATGCTCAAGCAGCCATTTCGAGGATGCCGTCGAAGCTTCTCCCTTCGCCTCCAACTCTTCCCAAGCTTGAGCTATGCCACGTAGACGCAGTTCTTTAAGTTCTGCCATCAATCACGCATTGCGGCTCTCCTCATCTGTTGTACGGAATTGGTCAGATCGGGCCGTGTTGGCAACGGGACCCACCCTGAGTTGCAGGCTGGTTTCTACGGAAGGCGGCTGTGCAGTAGCGGTGAGCCGGACGAGAACATTTAAGATGTGATCGGCGCTCAGACTTCCCGAGTCAAGCACCAGTTCTACGCTACTAGCACCGGATCAAGACCGGCGATGGGCGCGGCAGTGTGCACCTGCGTCATGATTCGTTCACCGTTGCTATGAAGTCTCAGGTCCCGTTTTAAAAGCCGCAACGGCTGGGGCAGATAGGTAAACGGTGCGCCATTGCGCAGTGCACCCGGCTGCGCTCGATGAGTGGGATGTAATGCTGCCAGTCAAAACTGACCTGATCTCGATCAAAGAGACGCTCGTGGCTGGCGATCATCATGTCATCGGCGATGACCACGATCCGGGATGTGTAAAGACGGCTGCTCACTCACTGGCCGACTTGCTCACAAGACACCGAGTGGCGATTTCGTGCGACACTGATGAGGCAGGTGCTGGAGACCCTCACGGTGCGCTCTACGAAGCCATCAAAGGCGGTCGGCATCGGCATCATTTCGACGCGCTCCAGCTCCAAAACTTCCGCCACCGTCAGCCCGTTGTAAAGCGGATGCAGCAGCTCTTTCTAGGGCGCACGACAGCGTGGGCCGAGCCAGGCACTCAGTTCCTCAAAGGTGTGGAGCATGCAGTTTTGAGTGTCAAGCCAAATGCGCCGGCGACCGTCTTAAACGTTATTTTCGACAATGCCCTTTTCCCATCCAGAGACTACGTTGCAGAAATCCGGATCGAACAGGTAGTGCGCGGGTATCCCGGAAAACCGAGCATTGACTATGCGGCCCTTGCCTTTATAGACGTCATCGACAACCGTTTTCAGGTTGTCGTAGATGCCGCGACGCGGCACGCCACCTAACGCTCCGAACGAGCGTATATGGGCATCGACCAGCATCTCGTGACCTTGGCGGGTACGCAACCAACCGGAATGCGCGATTGGCGCACAGCTTCATGTGGGAGACCTGGTTTCTTTGAAACAGACCACCGATCAGCAGCCCTTCTTCGCTCCAGTCAAATTGAAAGGCTTCACCGAGCGCAAACGTCAGCGGTGCTAATAGCTCGTAAAGACTTGCCTTGCTCACCTCGCCAAGAGCTTACAAACGCCGTGAGCTGCCTATAGCAGCCTTCATAACCCTCGGTGTTGACCTGCTCAAAAAGTGCTTTCGCACTTCTGCGATTGTGCTTTGCTCCGAACGAATCGACTGTCAGCATCTGTTCCAACGTGTCGTGGAAAGGGCTGAGGTTGTTGAAGGTCGAGCACCGCTGGTACGCTGGCCGAGTAGCTTCGGGCGCTTTGATCCATTTTCGGATAGTGTTTCTCGACAACCCGGTACGCTTGGCTATCTAGTGCAGCGAGAGCCCGCCGCGGAAGTACATCCGCCGGGTTTTTTCCAACATTTCCCATGCTGATCACCCCGTATTCTCATACACGGAAAGTGAGCAGGAGCAGTTGAACACCTGGGTCAGTTTTCAGTCGGCAGAAAAGCCTTTACTGGGTCAGTTCTCGCTCAGCGGCAACAGCGAAGGCGAAGCGGTGCGCCTGGCACGCGGCTCGGCTGCGGCCATTGGTGAAATCGAGGAGTTCTGCGAGGCCCATGGGATATACGCTCACTTCCGACGGGCTGGCTGGTCGTCAACGGCTACCAGCGATGCCCTGCGGGGTGCATGAAGGACGTTTTGCAGACCTGCCAGCGACTCGGCGAAGCCCTGTCCATGCCCTTGTCCAACCGCGAAATCGCCCGTCGCACTCGCCAATGCATCTGGAAGGCGTGTTGGAAATCAGTAATGCCACCGCGCGCCCGGCGCGGTTGGTACGCGGGCTACGCCGTGTGGCGCTGGAGCATGGTGCAAAGATTTCGCGAACACGCCTTAATTGGTCTGGAGCGTGGCGAGCCTGCCGTGCTGCAGGTAACAAGAGGACAGCTCACAACTTAGAACGTCGTGCTGGAGAACAACGTGTTGGCGGCGGCGATCCCCTGCGCTACGCCGCACCGTCTTGCCAGTAACTGGAACGATAATCGATATCGCGCCTATTCCCGAAAGTTTGGAAGCGATTGGCTGGATAGGCGAGGAGGCCATTACCGATTCGCAACTGATGGTCGATTACTACCGCACCACCCAGGACGGGTGAATTGCGTTCGGTAAAGGCACCCGGATGATCGGCTACGGCAGCCGGATATATGCTAGCTACGACGATAATATTCAACTCAGCCAAGACATCAAACAGGATTTTCGACGTCCTTATACGCATCTCAGTAACGTGACGATCACTCATTCGTGGTGCGGTCCCGTCGATCGAACGTTCGATAGCCTTCCGGTGGTTGGTCACCTGAAGGGAGCGACGAACATAGAGTACGGCATTGGTTGGAGCGGCAATGGCGTGGGGCCGAGCCGTCTGGGCGGACGCATTCTCGCCAGCCTGGCGCTAGGGCTGGAGGTGAGTGAGGCCACTGCGGATTGGTCGGTCGTAAACCGAAACTGTTTCCACCCTGCCGGCGGATTGATGGTGCGCAATGCAGCGCAAGGAGGCGGCAGAAGCGGACAGTCGCAGCCTCGTTCGACTGGACCCTGCGGTCGCTGGCCTGGAGTCGGCGGGGCTGGAAGACAAGAATCGTTAGAATAAAGAAAGGGTCATGCTGCAACCGATTGTATTAGCGAGTACCGCCGATTTGGTCCTTCCTGTCGCTGGCCCGGTAAGTGACCATCGACAAACCTGTGATGAGCACCGACACCCATGCTGGAGAGGGGCCAGTCGGCCTGCAGGCCGGTATCTGGGAGTGATCGCCTAAGCGCTGGCTTTGCAAGGTGCTGGCGCGTGAGTTTAGTCATTTTATTGCCAGTCATTGCATTTTCATCCGGGCGGAGGCCAGCCATTGAACGTCACGTGGGTGACGCATTGTTGTTTCCTGTGAACTGTCACGGCGTCTGGGATATCCGCGAAACCGTGCGCAAGAGTTTCGTGATCATGCCCTAAATCTGGTGACTGCCGTTGCGAGTAGAGTTTGAGGAGTGACGATCTCCCCGGGGGGGATCCAGTGCAGCGCCCGTTATGGTTCCTGTAATTTAGCAGAATCGGTGTACCGGTGATGCCGATATCATCTAGCTTGAGTGTTTAAGATGAGTGCGTCTGTGCATAAAAGGATAAGTAGCAGTTAATTGGCGCGTAGAGTCAATGTAAATGACATCTATTGTCAATTCGAGATTCTCATGGTCTGTCATAGTGGTTATCAGATACCAATAGTTATTAATACCGATTCTTTCCAGTTGATGAGAGATTTTATAGGAAATGGTATATTAAGGTTTTGGTAAGATTTATCTAGAGGATAAAACATAAACATTAAAAGATGCATTGATTGCGCTATCTAACAACATTGCTGATACGTCAGGCGTAGGTGCAGTAAGTTATTGGCGCATATTTATCATCCTATTGCGTGCGTTATCTGGTCGAGGTGGTGGCAGCTGTGTTGCCGCGTTGCGAGCGTCGTTGCCGTTTCATGTTGCTTAAATATTTGATTGTTAGCACATGTCTTCCCGCGGAGAGGTAGGGTGAGTATCGAACTGGTAATTTAGTAAGATGGGGCGCAGAGCTATGCAGCATATTGATCTACAGGTTATTGAGCATGCGTTAGCTTGGTCTCTTGCGGGGGAGGTTGTGTGGCTGTGCACTGTCTTGGGTACTTTTGGCTCGTCACCGCGCGAACCCGGATCGATGTTAGTCGCGCGGCGAGATGGCGGGCATATTGGTTCCTTGTCGGGTGGTTGTGTCGAAGAAGATTTTATCGAGCGACTTCAAGCTGGTGAGTTTAATCATCCAACAACTATTCTGCGCTATGGTGACTCTTCAGGACCACAAGGTCCACGGATATCACTGCCATGTGGCGGCATCCTCAAAGTTTTGGTGGAGCGTTTTTCGGCTGTCCCTGAAAGTTGGTCTCAAATGGAGTGTTTACTTGCAACTTTGCGAGGGCAGCTCCGCGTGACTCGCCACGTTGATTTGCGCGACGGTAAAGTACACTTGAGTGAGGATGTTGGTTTGGGTCCTCGCGTGATTGAGGGGCCGGATGGTATGTCTCTGCAGATCCGATTCGGTCCATCTATTCGTCTTATAATTGCCGGTATCTCGCCTGTTTCTGTGGTCTGCGCAGACTTTGCGCGTACTCTAGGTTTTGAGGTTATAGTCTGTGATCCGCGAGAGGAGGCTCACATAGGTTTCAACGTGTCTGGCATTGAGGTTCGCAAACAACTGCCCTCACAATTCATTGCTGCCAACGGTTGTCATCAAGCCACAGCCGTCGTGGCATTAACCCACGACCCCCGTATTGACGACCTTGCCATTATCGAAGCGGTACGTACGCCAGCATTTTATATCGGTGTTATGGGATCTGTACGCACTTCAGCAGTCCGAGCTCAGCGACTGCGACGCTCTGGGGGGTTGAGTGAGGCGGATATCGCCCGCTTGCATATGCCTATTGGTTTGGCGCTGGGTAGCAAGACCCCTGCTGAAATTGCGTTGGCTGCGATGGCCGATATTATTCGCGTATACCGGGCACGGCCGCGCGATGAGCTCTGAGGCTTCCTATCGGATTGTAGATATACGAGGCAGGCGATTTCGCAGCCTCCAGCTAAGTTCGATCAGTGCCTGCAATTGCGCGCGCTTGCGTTCTGAAAACGGTGCTCTGCCGCTTGAAAAATTTTTGACAGCAGTGGAGTACCTTAAGCAGGTTCATGACCTACGTACCTTGCGTCTCGCTGGGGGTAAGCCTTCGATCAGTCCGCTGTTTGATCGCTTGGAAGTGGCACTCGGGTCTCTTGACTTTGAGGGCGTGTCACTGACCAATAATGATCAATTACTGTCTCGTAAGGTTGGCATGTTGCGCGACGCCGCAATTAAGCGCATCAACGTCTCGCTGGAGACCCTCAATCCACGAGACTTTCGTCGTATCGCCCGTGGAGGGGATTTGAGTGAGGTGCTCAGTGGCATCGAAAAGGCACTCGGCGCTGGACTGCAGTTAAAGATTAACATTGTCCCCATGCGTGGACATAACTACGAGCAAATTCTGCTTGACTTCTGCCTCGCCCTGGGAGCTGGGCTACGTTTTATCGAGCTAATACGGATGGGGCATCTAGCGAGCGATTGCGAGTCCTTTTCGCAGCAATTCATTGGTATGCAAAAGATCCTTGCTCTTGTATCGCAGAGGCATTTCTTCGCACCATTAGCAGGTACGACGGATGCCACTACGCAGCGTTCCGAGATCCCTGGTCGAGGTTGCTTTGGCATAATCGCAAATGAGAGCGCTCCGTTCTGCGTCAGTTGCACTTGCCTACGACTTACCTCAACAGGCTGGCTTTATAGATGCCTTTCGTTTAGTCGCAGCCGTTATTTTTGCAGCCTACTGGATCTACCCAAGAATGAGGCGTTGACGGCGATTAGAGAGTCATCTAAACGTGCCTTGGCGGATAAGCAGAGGCAGGAGCTTACTGGCGATATTCTGTTGATGAAATTAATCGGTGGTTGATCGACATAGCGACAGAAGGAATCTTGCGGGACCGGTTTGTGGTGTAACTTACTCTAGTTTAAGTCTTTTCAACCGCTCGCGACAACACGCGCACTGCAAACGAGCGAAAGTTATAATGTGCATTGTTTCTATCAACGGCAACGTCGTATTCAATACAGCAGGCCCCGTCAGTTCTTAGCGATTAAAACGTATCTGAATCACAATGATTTGAATGACCAATTTTTACAGGCGTTTGCTATAGATAAACAGTTGATGGCGTCGGAACTTCTCGCTTCTGGTCTCCTTCACAAGTGGTTATTTCAAAGCTTTAGACTTGGATGGTTGGTGCTTCGATTGCGGTTCTATTGCTCTGTAGAGTCTATCGTAAGAATGGATTGCCTATTTATTTTAATGGGTTCATCTACATTGCTATAGAGGTTACTCCTTGTTCTTCGGTGTCGACAAAAAAATTCCGTATCCGATAGGTAATGATTTGTAGAAGAAGTGATCAGCTAACATAAGCGATGGCTACCATAAAGGTGCGGGGGTGAAGGGTGATAAAGTTTAGATCAGTTCAGACTTTTTTTGTCGCTCAGTCGGGAGTGGCAATGGTGTTAATTATAGCAACGTTGTTAGGCTTAAGTTTTTTGTTTGGCAAAACCAATACCGAGGAGATTAAAAAGGCTACAAACATTTTGGCTGCGGACAAGGCTCAGGCGGAACTCACCAATCTTGCAAAATCCAAAGCGACCGAAATAAGCGCCAAACTTAAATCATCACTACAAGTGGCAAAAGATCTCGCCGTAACTAACTCTTTGCTAGGAAAGAAAAATCCCTCAGGTGATCCTCTTGCAACCTTATCTAGGGAGCATCTTTCCAACTTGATTAAAGAGATGCTGATTGCGAACTCGGACCTGTCAAGTGTCTACCTTGCTTGGGAACCTGGAGCATTTGACAATGAAGATGCGCTTTATTCAGGCGAAGTATCAAATGGTTACGATGGCTCAGGTAGATTTCTAACCACTTGGTACCGTGACGCCAAACAACAGGTGAAAATTATGGCCGCCCCCTCTGTTGATAGTCGCACCAAGACGGGGACTGGGGATCGGGAAGGTGAATATTATCTTTGCGCTAAAGAAAGAAAGTTGCCATGTGTTACTGATCCAGCTGTATATGACATGGGGTCAGGTAAAAAAGAATTACTTTCCTCTTTTACGGTTCCGATTATCATAGATAATGCTTTCTTTGGTGTGGCGGGAGTCGACGTACCGTTATCGTTTATTCAGCGTCTGTTGGTTGAAAGCAATAGTGCTCTTTATAAGGGCGTAGGAACCATGACCTTGCTGTCAGCAAACAATCGTATTGTGGCAAGCACAGCTAATGAGGAAGAAATGGGGAAGCTCGCCTCTAATATTCTTTCTCCAGATGATATCTCTTTATTACAAACTGCTAAAAACCAATTTGTACGTTACGAGGTTGATGAAAAAGCTGGGGTTGTCAAGTTGTCTATGCCCTTAGAGGTCACTGATTCGGGATTATCTTGGACGTTATTTGTGAAAATTCCGCTTGAAGTTGTCATGAAGCAGGCGTGGGATTTGCAGCAGGAACTGGTGAGTAATAGCGTGCGGGATCTTCGAGCAATGGCGTTGATTAGTACATTTGTCGCAGTGGTAGGCGTTTGCCTGTTGTGGTTCATCAGCTTAGGAGTTGGGCGCCCGCTTAAGCAAGCAGCAAATCGACTTTCAGATATCGCTGATGGTGAGGGGGACCTGACACGCTCTCTGAACATTGATCGTCGTGATGAACTAGGTGCAATCGGTGCTGGATTCAATAATTTCTTAGTCAAGCTTAGGCTTTTGATAGGTCAAGTTGCTTCGCTTACTGCGGATATCGCTGATACTGCGAACACTATGCGCGCAAACTCTGACGTAACTGTGACCAAAGTAGAAAAGCAACTGGAAGCAGTCGAGCTTATCGCGGCGGCGGCCCAGGAAATGGCTGCTACTGCTCACGAAGTATCTCAAAGTGCAGGTAGGGCCGCCGATGCAGCAAACAATGCTGACCAATCTGTAAGGTCAGGTCAGGCTGTTGTGTTAGCAAGCGCTCTAGCTACGCAAAAGCTTCAAGAGGATCTGGTTCATGCTTCTGACATGGTCCAAGCACTGGCTGCGGGAAGTTCTGAGATCAACAAAATACTCCACAGTATTCAGACTATAGCAGGGCAAACAAACTTGTTGGCGTTAAATGCTGCAATCGAAGCAGCTCGGGCCGGAGAGCAAGGTCGGGGTTTTGCTGTCGTTGCGGACGAAGTTAGAAGTCTTGCAATGAAGACTCAAAGTTCTACGTTGGAAATCAACGCTATGGTTGAGAAGCTGAATATAGGTATTCGAGAGGTTGTAGTGGCTATGGAGCATAGCGGTAGTCGAATGAATGAGAGCATTCGCCACTCCGACGATACGACTACGGCGTTAAGTAGTATAGCGGTTGCTGTATCGCTTATTAATGATATGAATTTACAAATCGCTAGTGCGGCTGAAGAACAAAGTATGGTCGCTGAAGATATTAGCAGGAACATTGAGAGTATTAATAGTGCTGCTGCAGAGGTGGCGCGAGAGGCGCAGAACAGTGCCTCTGTGAGTGCGGGGCTTACCAAGCTGAGTACTCAGCAAAGGCTATTAATAAAGCAGTTTAAATATTAAGTGGCGTTGGGCAGTAACGATGGTGGTGTGTTGCCGATTTATCTATTCGATACGAGATCGAAGCCCTAAGGGCGTGCGAACGAAACCGCCAGTCGAAACTGGGAGGGTGATAGGTGCATTAGACGTTCTTCAAAATCTTGCAGGTATAAGTGGGTGGCCAGCACCCCCTAGGTGATTATTTGCTACATCCGGGACCGTCGTGTGACCGGCGTCACTGCGATTACTCTTCTTGTCGCTGATCAAGAGCGTGTCACGTCGGTTGCCTTCATAGCTTCGCCAGAGGCGCTCGACGCGAGGCCTAGCAAGGTGGGTTTGAAGTCGCGCTACCGCTCCATCTTTCGGTCAAGGCTGCGCCCGGATCGGCGCGCTGGTCATGCCGTGAGGTAAGGCGGTGAGCGCACCGATGACTACATCAGTTTTGAGTTGACAACTATATGTACAGCCATATAATTATTCTGTATCGTCTGGAGCCCAAGGTGTCGGCGCCCTTAAGTGCCCACGCCTAAGCGCATAACAAGGCATTCGCCCAAAAAATGAGGAAGCACAATGAGCATGAAACAGCGCGTAATTATCGTAGGAGGGGGGCCGGTAGGGCTGCTGACTGCCTTGGGCCTAGCAAAGGCGGGGACAAATGTGGTGGTGCTGGAAGCTGAGAGCCAACCCAGCGATAGTCCGCGCGCGCTCGTTTATCATTTTCCGGTACTGCCACACCTGAAGCGGTTGGGCGTGCTTGATGACTGCGTCGCGGCTGGTTTAATGAGGCAGAATTTTGCATGGCGCGTTCACTCTACCAGTGAAATGATCTTCTGGGACCTCAGTTGTCTTGAGGGCGATGTTGAATTGCCTTACGCGCTGCATTTGGGTCAGGACAAGCTTTCCAGGATACTAATCGAGCATCTCAAAGCCTTGCCGAATGTTGAAGTGCGATACTCATCGCCAGTCGTTGATTGCGAAGTGGGCCCGCGGTCTGTTCGGGTAGTTCTTGGGGGCGAGTCGCCGGGCGTGATTGTCGAAGGGGATTGGTTAATCGGAGCTGATGGCGCTAATAGCTTCGTGCGTCGAGAGGTTTTGAATCAAAATTTCTTTGGCATAACTTGGCCGCAACGATATGTAGCTACAAATACCAGGTTCGACTTTGACAAGCTTGGTTTTGGAAAAACTACTATGCAAGTGGACGACGTGTATGGATCTGTAATATGCAATATCGATGCTGATTCTCTATGGCGGGTCACTTTCATGGAAGATCCGAACTTGCCTATGGAAGGCATTCGTGGGCGCATCGATCAAGTGTTTAAAGAGTTGTTGCCGACGAACGATCCATACGAAGTAGTCGCCTTCTCACCATATAGAATGCACCAGCGCGTTACGGATAGAATGCGCAATGGTCGTGTGATCCTTATAGGTGATGCTGCACACGTAACCAACCCAACTGGAGGGCTTGGTTTGACGGGGGGCATGTTCGACGCCTTTGCACTAACATCGGTGTTGAATCAGGTCATACACGACGGTCGTAGTGAAGACATTCTCGACGTGTTCGAAGCCGACCGCCGACGGAAATTTATTGAACTGGTATCACCTAGAGCAAGCGACAATTTGCGTAATTTATATCATCAGAAGCCTGGTGAAGGAAAAAATGACTGGGTAAACAACACTAGAAGCATTTCAAAGGATATAGATAGGATGCGCGATGCTTTACGTTTTCCAGAGACTATGGAAACCTTTCTGTAGACGGCTGATTAGTTGGTGGGATTCTGATTGCTATAGTTCAATAATAAAATTTTGCGAGCCTGTCATCTGTTGATGAAGCAAGGTTTCAATGGTTGTTTAGTGGTCTGTTTTATTAATTGTTCTATACGTTATTGGGTCCCGCCCAACAGGCGTGAATAAGTGTCACTCTGGTATCCGGTCGGCACGGACAACGTCTTCTTGCTCAGTGGTGGTGGCAATATGTACTACAAACTTACCGATTTTGGCGGAAAGTTTCTGACTAGTCCTCCGCACTTTAGTGCGGGTAAAAGCTATCCAGGTGTAAGCGCCTATGTTCAATGGTTTATGCCTGCTAATCCCCTGCCAGTATCGGTGACATTTATACATGGTGGTGGAGGGCAGGGTTCAGAGTTTTTAACTACTCCAGATGGGCGTCCAGGATGGGTTCATAATTTCCTGCAAGCAGGTTTTCCAGTATTTATATTAGATAGGCCTGGTCATGGACGAAATAGTTGGAACAGTGAGATTTTAGGGGCTCACGTACCGCATCCAGACTATGAAACGCTTTATCCAAGGTTCGTAGAGCCCAAAATCAAGAATCTCTGGCCGGAGTCGAGGCATCATGATCAGTGGCCGGATCATGAGCCAATCGCTGGAGACAGATTCATGGCAAGCCAAGGAGTAATGGCAACAACGCTGGCCGCAGCTCAAAAGCATGTAGAAGCGATTGCACCTCAGTTGTTTGAAGTAACTGGAGACACGATTTTAGTCTCGCACTCGGCAGGTGGGCCATGTGGCTGGGCATTGGCAGCAATAGGGGGGGCGAGGGTAAAAGCTGTAGTCGCGGTCGAGCCGTTAGGCTATCCGGGCCTTCAACACTCACTAGGAGATTTTGAAAATGGTTTATGTGCAGTTGAATTCTCTGGCTCGCATGATCCTTATGAGCGTCCAGTCGCATTGGTGACCGGGCATGCTAGTTGGATGCGAGAAGCAAATTTGAAAGCCGCAAAGTATTTACAAGACCAAAATTACGACGTCACTCATTTTCTCCTTGAGGATTACGGGGTTTTAGGTAATGGGCATATGATGATGTCTGAGAAAAATAGTAGCGATATCGCAGCAATTATAATTGATTGGGTCAATGAGTCGGTTTTTTGAGTTATATAACTCCGTGGTATATGTGAGTGCTGGTAGGGCCACACTCATAAGACCCTTATGTTCGTGGTCAAGGTGATTCTATCCATGCATAGGATGGATTATCTAGGAGGGGTGCGGCGGGTGGTAGTCTGGTACAAATGGCTTTGGAAGGTAAATAAATAATTCAAATCTTGGTTTATGCGCGGTACTGAATATTAACTTCGTCTAAAGGTGGAAGCTATGAAGGTTGTACGCGTTGGTCAAATTGTCCCAAGCTCTAATATCACTATGGAAACGGAGATCCCGGCGCTGCTTAAGGCGCGGGAGCTGGTAGCTCCTGAGCGATTCACTTTCCATTCATCTCGTATGCGTATGAAACATGTAACGAAGGAGGAACTAGCTCGAATGGATGGCGACAGTGATCGTTGTGCACTCGAACTATCAGACGCTCGCGTCGACGTGATGGGATACGCTTGCCTGGTCGCGATTATGTCCATGGGGCATGGTTATCACCGAGTATCGGCGGAGCGCTTACGAAATGTGACCGAGAATAATGATGCAGCAACACCAATTATTACCTCGGCGGGGGCGCTTATAGATGGCATCCGTGCTCTTGGTGCGAAGCGCGTGGCTGTGGTTACTCCTTACATGAAACCGTTAACAGAATTGGTAGTTGATTACATTCGACATGAAGGTATCGAAGTAGGTGACTATCGAGCACTAGAAATCTCGGATAATCTGGCGGTTGCGGCCCATGATCCAATGAATTTGCCTGGAATAATTGCGAGCATGCGCACGGACGACGTTGATGCAATTGTTATTTCTGCATGTGTCCAGATGCCATCATTAAATGCCATCACAATGGTTGAGGCGCAAACCAGAAAGCCAGTTATTTCAGCCGCAGTTGCTACTACTTGGGCGATGTTAACTGCATTAGATCTCCCTACACGAGTTCCTGGTGGTGGAACTCTTCTTTCAGGTGCCTACTAATGAAAGGGTACAACGTTTATGCAAATGGCATTCGTCAGCACATCATTCATTTTCCGGGAACGGGTTCACCGCTGCTGTTAATCCCAGGTATCACCTCTCCTGCAGTAACATGGGGGTTTGTGGCCGAGCGTCTTGCCAAATATTTTGATGTCCACGTGGTAGACGTTCGAGGCAGAGGTTTGAGTGAATCGGGTGATTTAGATTACTCATTGGACGCAATGGCTGATGATTTAGTTGCGTTAGCCCAGCGGATGGAAGGAGTGGTAGTTTTAGGACATTCAATGGGTGCGCGAATTGCCATTCGAGCAGCTAGGAAAGATTCTCAGGTGTTTTCTCGATTGATCTTAGTTGATCCACCTGTTTCTGGCCCAGGTAGACGTCCATATCCTGCAAAGTGGTCATGGTATGCGGAGTCCATTCGTTTAGCACAAAGAGGCTGTACGGCGATGGAAATGCGGTCTTACTGCCCGACTTGGACGGACGAACAGATCGAGCTCCGGGCTGAGTGGCTACATACCTGCCAGTACACAGCGGTCAAAACCGCATTCGATGGCTTCCACACAGATGATATTCATACCGACTTGGCGCAATTGACGCTTCCTATTCAACTCGTTGTAGCTGGTGGAGCAGAAGTTATTCAGCCTGATGATATCGCGGAGATTATTAGTTTAGCTCCTCAAACTACGACGTATGTTGTTGAAGAAGCTGGGCACATGATTCCGTGGGATAATTTAGAAGGCTTCATAACTGCAGTCAGCAATCGATAGAGAGGCGCGATATGGACCATGTGAGTTTTACCGAGATATGCCTACATCAGTTGAAAATGTCAGGTGTACATGAAGGGGAGCGACTGATCGTTCTAACCCAGGGGCATGAACGTCTAGCGTACGCCGACGCATTTATGGCCGCAGGCCAGCGACTTGGAGCCGAGATGTATCATATGAGGCTACCTTCGCCATTGCCTTCTAATGGCTGGGCTGTCGGGGTTACGGGACTTGCCGATTTACCCGGTGCTGTGGAGGCGCTTAAGAACTGCGACATGTTGATTGACTGCGTATTCCTTTTGTTTTCTGCTGAACAGTTTGAAATCCAAGCGGCAGGTACGCGTATTTTAACTGCGGTGGAACCTCCTGAGCTTCTGGCCCGTATGCTGCCATTTCCAGAGCTGCGAGAGAAAGTTTCTATTGCAGCGGAGTTAGTTGAAAACGCTAAGGATATGCGGATCACATCCCCGTATGGGACAGATATTACATACAAGCTGAATATCTATCCTACTATAGCAGAGTACGCTTGTACAGATACACCAGGTCGTTGGGATCATTGGCCTTCGGGGTTTGTATTCACTGGCGGTGACGATGACGGTGTGGATGGAACCATAGTTGTCGCCCCAGGTGATGTTCTTTTACCGCAAAATCTCATGGTTAGGGAGCCAATAACTTACACTATAGAAAAAGGTTGGATAGTCGATATTCGCGGCGGTCTTGAAGCTCAGATCGTTAATTCCTATATGGACTCATTTAATGATCCCCGTGGTAAAGGAATGAGTCATGTAGGCTGGGGAATGAATCCACATGCTAAATGGCACAGCTTTGTTCCGGGGCAATTTACAGGTGGAATGGGAATGGAGCTCAGAAGTTTTTACGGCAATGTAATGTTTTCAACCGGTCCAAACAATGAGCTTGGCGGATCGAATGATACCGCCTGTCATCTTGATATTCCAATGCGTAACTGTTCATTGTTCCTTGATGATACGCCAGTGGTCATTGATGGCGACATTGTTGTTAAAGAAATTCAGCTAGTGCAAAGGTAGACGTGCTGCTAAATTGTGCGGACGCAAGGAGTATTATATGTCACAAAAAGAAGTATATGACGCTGCAGGTTTCGGTAATCCGGTGTCTAGAGGCGTGCACCCAGCTATCATTGTTGTTGATTTTTCGTATGGATTTACTGATCTTCAATATCCAACTGCCTCTGATGCCTCACTCCAGATGTCCCGCACAAAAGAAATTTGTGACTTGGCAAGGGCATTAGAATTTCCGGTGATATTTACCACAATCGCATATCATCCAGGGGAGATTCCGATGCTTCCGTGGTTGGAGAAATCTTCTGGTATGGCTGCATTGCTCTATGGGTCCCGATTAGTTGAAATAGATATGGCAACAGGTATTCAGCCAAACGATGTAGTTGTTGTAAAAAAAGGAGCCTCGTCTTTTTTTGGGTCGACGTTATCCAGCCTGCTGGCAGGGACAAATACTGATACAGTTGTGGTGACAGGTGCAACGACCTCGGGTTGCGTCCGCGCTACTGTTGTAGACGCTGTACAATCCGGGTTCAAAGTGCTTGTGCCAGCGGACTGCTGTGCGGATCGTGCGAAAGGGCCACATGAAGCGAGTCTGTACGACATACAGCAAAAGTATGGTGATGTAACCGATTCCGACGACATTTTAAAATGGCTGCGATCGGTTGCGGGCTAGTCGATTTATTAATTGTAGTCCTTAATTTGGTGCGTCTCGGCACATATAATGGGCGCCGAACGCACATTTCTACTTTTTAAGTACGCATGTAATTTCAGATGCTTCGCTGAGTCAATTATTTAAGTCATAGTGTTATCGCGATTTATGTTTTATTTGTCTCGATGACGCAGTTTTTGATTCTGTATTCGGTTGAGAATTTTGGTGATCTGTCCGTGAGTTAATTGAATTTTAGGTTTGGTGTGTGATGGATAGAGTACTTTGCAAATAAGTGTGGCAAGTAAGGCTTATATGCGTGTTCGGGGGGGTATTTAATCTCATCGCTTTCAGGGCTGATCCACAATTAGACGATCCTAATTTCTTGTCGCGGGTTCATTGAGCAGCCGACTCCCTAGTCTTCTATATCGTTGGAAGCTAACACATTGAAGAGCTTCCATTTCTTCTGTAATGCCGTTCTGGTGGCAAGTTTGGGCGAGCCGCAACTGTGATGGAAATAGCAATGAACTGGACCTGGTTTCATAAGCTCGGCTCACCCAAGTGGTTCTACGGCATCAGCGGCAGACTGTTGCCCTGGCTGAGCGTCGCGGCCCTGTTGCTGATCGGCATCGGCCTGGCCTGGGGCCTGGCTTTCGCGCCGCCGGACTATCAGCAGGGCAACAGCTTTCGCATCATCTATATCCATGTCCCCGCGGCGATGCTGGCCCAGTCGGTCTACGTGATGCTGGCGATCTGCGGTGTGGTCGGCCTGGTGTGGAAGATGAAACTGGCCGATATCGCCCTGCAATGCGCAGCGCCCATCGGTGCCTGGATGACCGCCGTGGCGCTGGTCACCGGGGCGATTTGGGGCAAGCCGACCTGGGGTTCGTGGTGGGTCTGGGACGCACGACTGACGTCGATGCTGATCCTGCTGTTCCTGTACTTCGGTCTTATTGCGTTGGGCAACGCCATCAGCAATCGTGACAGCGCCGCCAAGGCCTGCGCGGTATTGGCGATTGTCGGCGTGATCAACATCCCGATCATCAAGTATTCGGTGCAATGGTGGAACACCCTGCACCAGGGCGCGACCTTCACCCTCACCGAAAAACCGGCGATGCCGGTCGAGATGTGGCTGCCGCTGCTACTGACCGTGTTGGGTTTCTACTGCTTCTTCGGCGCAGTGCTGCTGCTGCGCATGCGCCTCGAAGTGCTCAAGCGCGAAGCCCGGGCCAGCTGGGTGAAAGCCGAAGTACAGAACAGCCTGGAGGCCGCTCGATGAGTTTCGCGTCATTCGGCGACTTCCTCGCCATGGGCCATCACGGCCTGTATGTCTGGTCAGCCTATGGCATCTGCCTGGCGGTGCTGGCCCTCAACGTGGCGGCGCCGATCCTGGCTCGCAAGCGGTATCTGCAACAAGAGGCGCGTCGTCTGCGCCGGGAGAACGGTCAGTGAATCCGCTGCGCAAAAAACGTCTTGTCATCATTCTGGCGATCCTGGTCGGCGTCGGCGCGGCGGTCGGCCTCGCCCTCAGCGCCTTGCAACAGAACATCAACCTGTTCTACACCCCGACCCAGATCGCCAATGGCGAAGCGCCCAAGGATACCCGCATCCGCGCTGGCGGCATGGTGGAGCAGGGCTCGCTGGTGCGTTCCGGTGATACGCTGGACGTGAAGTTCAACGTCACCGACTTCAACAAGACCGTGACCATCACCTATCGCGGGATCCTCCCGGACCTGTTCCGCGAAGGGCAGGGCATTGTTGCCCTGGGCAAACTCGACGCCGACGGCGTGGTGGTGGCCGATGAGGTGCTGGCCAAGCACGATGAGAAATACATGCCGCCGGAAGTGACCAAAGCCTTGAAAGACAGCGGCCAGTCGGCGCCCGCTCCCGTGAAGGAGGGTTGATCGATGAATGCCGGTCTGTTTATTCCTGAGCTGGGCCATCTGGCGATGATCCTGGCCCTGTGTTTTTCCCTGGTCCAGGCCGTTGTGCCGTTGCTCGGGGCCTGGCGTGCCGACCGCTTGTGGATGAGCCTCGCCCAGCCGGCCGCATGGGGGCAGTTTGCGTTCATGCTGTTCGCGTTCGGTTGCCTGACCTATGCGTTCATGGCCGACGACTTTTCCGTGGCCTATGTCGCCAGCAACTCCAACAGCGCCTTGCCCTGGTACTACAAGTTCAGCGCGGTGTGGGGTGCCCACGAAGGTTCGTTGCTGCTCTGGGCGTTGATTCTTGCCGGCTGGACCTTCGCGGTGTCGGTGTTCTCCCGACAGTTGCCGCAAGTGATGCTGGCCCGGGTGCTGGCGGTGATGGGCATGATCAGCATCGGTTTCCTGCTGTTCCTGATCCTCACGTCAAACCCGTTCGAGCGCATCCTGCCGCAAGTGCCGATGGACGGCCGCGACCTCAACCCGTTGCTTCAGGACATCGGTCTGATCGTCCATCCGCCGATGCTCTACATGGGCTACGTCGGCTTTTCCGTGGCCTTCGCGTTCGCCATCGCTGCGTTGCTCGGTGGTCGCCTCGACGCCGCGTGGGCGCGCTGGTCGCGGCCATGGACCATTGTCGCCTGGGCCTTCCTCGGGATCGGCATCACCCTCGGGTCGTGGTGGGCCTATTACGAACTCGGCTGGGGCGGCTGGTGGTTCTGGGACCCGGTGGAGAACGCCTCCTTCATGCCATGGCTGGTCGGCACGGCGCTGATCCACTCCCTGGCCGTCACCGAAAAACGCGGCGTGTTCAAGAGCTGGACCGTGCTGCTGGCGATCGCGGCGTTTTCGCTGAGCCTGCTCGGGACCTTCCTGGTGCGCTCCGGCGTGCTCACCTCGGTGCATGCCTTCGCCTCGGACCCCGAGCGTGGCGTATTCATCCTGATGTTCCTGCTGTTCGTGGTCGGCGGTTCGCTGACGCTGTTCGCCCTGCGGGCACCCGTGGTGAAAAGCCAGGTCGGCTTCAACCTCTGGTCCCGGGAAACCCTGCTGCTGGGCAATAACCTGGTGCTGGTAGTGGCAGCGTCGATGATCCTCCTCGGGACACTGTATCCGCTGGTGCTCGATGCGTTGTCCGGCGCCAAGCTGTCGGTCGGCCCGCCGTATTTCAACGCATTGTTCATTCCGCTGATGGCGATCCTGATGGTGGTGATGGCGATCGGTGTGCTGGTGCGCTGGAAGGACACGCCGGTCAAATGGCTGCTGGGCATGCTCACGCCGGTGCTGCTCGGCACCGCCGCCCTGGCCGTGGTGGCGGGCATCGCTTATGGCGATTTCAACTGGGCGGTGCTGGCGACATTCGTGCTGGCGGCGTGGGTATTGCTGGCGGGCGTGCGGGATATTTTCGACAAGACTCGCCATAAAGGTTTCGTCAAAGGCCTGCCGACCCTGACCCGCAGTTACTGGGGCATGCAACTCGCCCACCTGGGGATCGCCGTCTGCGCCCTCGGTGTGGTGCTGTCCAGCCAGAACAGCGCCGAACGCGACCTGCGCCTGGCACCGGGCGAGTCCATGGACCTGGGCGGTTATCAGTTCGTTTTCGAGGGCGCCAGGCATTTCGAAGGTCCGAACTTCACGTCCGACAAAGGTACCGTGCGGGTCATTCGCGACGGCCAGGAGATCACCGTGCTGCACCCGGAAAAACGCCTCTACACCGTACAGAACTCGGTGATGACCGAAGCCGGGATCGACGCCGGCTTCACCCGCGACCTCTACGTGGCGCTGGGCGAACCCCTCGGTGATGGCGCCTGGGCGGTACGCGTCCACGTCAAGCCGTTCGTACGCTGGATCTGGTTCGGTGGCTTGCTCACCGGCCTGGGCGGCGTCCTCGCGGCGCTGGATCGGCGTTATCGGGTCAAAGTGAAAACCCGGGTGCGCGAAGCCCTGGGCGTGACGGGAGCCACTGCATGAAACGTTGGTTGATGGTGTTGCCGCTGGCGCTGTTTCTGGTGATGGCGGTGTTCCTGTATCGGGGGCTTTACCTGAACCCGTCCGAATTGCCCTCGGCGATGATCGGCAAACCGTTTCCAGAGTTTTCCCTGCCATCGGTACAAGGCGACAAGACCCTGACCCGCGCCGACCTGCTGGGCAAGCCGGCGCTGGTCAACGTGTGGGGCACCTGGTGCATTTCCTGTCGGGTCGAACATCCGGTGCTGAACAAACTGGCCCAGAACGGCGTGGTGATCTACGGCGTCAACTACAAGGACGTCAACGCCGATGCCTTGAAGTGGCTGGCCGAGTTCCACAACCCGTATCAACTGGACATCCGTGATGAAGAGGGCACCCTCGGCCTGAACCTGGGCGTCTACGGTGCGCCGGAAACCTTCTTCATCGACGCCAAGGGCATCATTCGCGACAAGTTCATCGGGGTGATCGACGAGCAGGTCTGGCGCGAGAAGCTGGCCGGCAAATATCAGGCGCTCGTGGATGAGGCCAAGCCATGAAGCGCTGGTTAATTGCCGCCATCCTGGGCTTGAGCCTGGCCGGCGTGGCCCACGCCGCCATCGACACCTACGAATTTGCCAACGATGGCGAGCGCGAGCGGTTTCGCGAACTGACCAAGGAACTGCGTTGCCCCAAGTGTCAGAACCAGGACATCGCCGACTCCAACGCGCCGATTGCCGCCGACCTGCGCAAGGAGATCTTCCGTATGCTCGGCGAGGGCAAGGACAACCAGCAGATCATCGACTTCATGGTCGATCGCTACGGTGAGTTCGTGCGCTACAACCCGGCGCTGTCTTCCAAGACCGCGCTGCTCTGGTTCGGCCCCGCCGGGCTGCTGGTCGGTGGTTTCGTCGTCATTGCAGTGATCGTGCGTCGCCGCCGGGTCCAGCGCACTGCCGCCCCGGACACGCTTTCTGTCGAAGAGCGCCAGCGCCTCGACCAACTGTTGGATAAAACCAAGCATGATTGATTTCTGGCTCGCCGCAGGTCTGCTTCTCCTGGTTGCCCTGAGTTTTCTGTTGATCCCCGTGTTGCGTGGCCGTCGCGCCCAGTTGGAAGAAGACCGTACTGCGTTGAACGTGGCGCTGTACCAGGAGCGCGTCGCCGAACTGCAGGCCGAGCGGGAGGAGGGCGTGCTCAACGCCGCGCAGTTGGAAACCGGCCGCGCCGAAGCCGCCCGTGAGCTGCTGGCCGACACCGAGGGCGCCGAGGCGCCGCGCGAGTCGCGCCTGGGCAAGCCCTTGCCGTTGCTCGCCGCCGTGCTGGTGCCGTTGCTGGGCTTGGGGCTGTACCTGCATTTCGGTGCCAGCGACAAGGTCGAACTGACCCGTGAGTTCGCCCTGGCGCCGCAGTCGATGGAAGAAATGACCCAACGCCTGGAGCGGGCGGTGGCGGCGCAACCGGACAACGCCGAGGGCCTGTATTTCCTTGGCCGTACGTACATGGCCCAGGACCGGCCCGCGGATGCAGCGAAGATCTTCCAGCGCACCGTGGCGGTGGCGGGCCGCCAACCCGAACTGCTGGGCCAGTGGGCCCAGGCGCAGTACTTCGCCGATGGCAAGAAATGGTCGGACCAGGTCCAGGCCCTGACCGACGAAGCGCTGAAGCTCGATCCCAAGGAGGTCACCAGCCTCGGCCTGCTGGGCATCGCCGCGTTCGAAGGCGAACGCTACCAGGACGCGATTGATTACTGGAGCCGCCTGTTGGTGGAGCTGCCGGAGGGTGACAAGTCCCGCGAGGCGTTGCAGGGCGGTATCGCCCGCGCCACCGAGAAGCTCCAGGCTGCTGGCGACCAGGTTGCGCCGGCGCAGGCCCAGGCACCCGCCGCCAAGACGGCCGCCGTGCTCAAGGTGCGTGTCGAGCTGGCGCCGGCGCTCAAGGCCAAGGTGCAGCCAGGCGACAGCGTGTTCATTTTCGCCCGCGCCGCGTCCGGCCCGCCGGCCCCGCTGGCGGCCAAGCGCCTGACCGTCGCCGACCTGCCGGTGACCGTAGAGCTGGGGGATGCGGACGCGATGATGCCGCAACTGAAACTGTCGAACTTCCCTGAAGTCCAACTGGTGGCGCGGATCTCCCGTGCCGGTCAACCCACCGCCGGTGAATGGATCGGCCGCAGCCAACCCCTGGCGAGCAGCACCACCGCGCCGCAGCACCTGACCATCGACAGCCCGGACCAATAACAGGAATTCGCACAATGACCGCCATCGCTCGTATCACTTTGCTCACGCTCGTCCTGGGCCTGAGCGTTTATGCGGTCCAGCGCTACCCTCGCCGTCATTCTTTCAACTTATGGTCGTCAGGGGGAGCGCCAATCATAGCCGGTTAGTCTCGATACATAGCACGTTCGTCGGGATTCACGCTTGGGTGGCTGGAGGTTGAGCATCTTGGTCGCATATGGGCTCGTCGTCCAGATTGTTATTTCGACTGCGCACTAAGCCTCCAAAGAGGAGACCTATCTCGAACAGGAGCCACATCGGTACCGCCAGCAGGGTCTGGGAGAAAATGTCCGGCGGAGTCAGGATCATGCCGACCACGAAGCAACCGATGATCACGTAGGGGCGGATCCTCTTCAGGTAGGCCACGTCGACCACGCCGATCCACACCAGCAACACCACGGCCACGGGGATTTCGAACGCCACGCCGAAGGCGAAGAACAGCGTCATGACGAAATCCAGGTAGCTGTTGATGTCGGTCATCATCTCCACGCCCGCCGGGGTGGCGGCGGCGAAGAACTTGAAGATCAGCGGGAACACCAGGTAATAGGCGAAGGCCATGCCGGTGTAGAACAGCAGGATGCTGGACACCAACAGCGGCACGGCGATGCGCTTTTCATGCTTGTACAGGCCCGGTGCGATGAAGCCCCAGATCTGGTGCAGGATCACCGGGATCGCCAGGAACAGCGAGACCGTCATCGTCAGCTTCAATGGTGTCAGGAACGGCGACGACACGTCGGTGGCGATCATTGTCGCGCCTACCGGCAGGTACTGGCGCAGTGGTGTGGAGACGAATGTGTAGATCTGCTGGGTGAAGGAAAACAACCCGGCGAAAATGGTGAAGACCGCTGCCACGCAGACCAGCAGTCGTGAGCGCAGCTCGGTGAGGTGCGATACCAGCGGCATTGGTTGGTCGTTCTCTGGGGTTTCGCTCATGAGGCTCGCGGTAGCAAATTAGGGAGATTTGAATTGTTAGGCGCTGGAGTCGCTGGAGGCGGCGTATCGACCGCAGATGCAGATTCATCCACCGCAGGCGTCTGAAGCACGATCTTTTGATCGGTAACGTGCGCCACCAAGGTCAGTTCCTGGTTGGTTGGTGCGAAGATTTTTCGCGCCTCATCCTCTAGGGAAATAATGCGTCCGCTGTGTAGCCGCCGACGAATTTCGTCAGCGCCGATTTCACGTGCAAGTTCCTCTTTGATGGCATTAAAGCTGCGTTTGAGGCGGCCTACCCACATACCGGCCGCACGTGCAGCACCTGGCAAGCGCTCGGGGCCCAGCACTAACAGGGAGACTAGGGCAACGAGCAACAATTCAGTGAAGCTGATCCCAAACATTAGTCAGTGCTCACGCGTTGTTACGAGTTGGCTCTTCAACTCTTTGCGCCTGCACGTCTAAGGTGCTTGGCCCATTCACAGGCTGGGTGGTCTTCGGTGATATCGATTCGGTCGGTTGCTCCGCAGACATGTTGGGGGCGGATGGTGGTTCATCATCGTTCATGGCTTTGCGAAAGCCTTTAATCGATTCGCCGACATCGGTGCCGAGGTTTTTCAATTTCTTGGTGCCAAACACCAGCACCACAACGACTAATATAACAATCCAATGTTTCCAGTCAAAAATACCCATATGCCTGTTCTCTTTAAGTTGAATTAGCTAAATTTTTAATTGTATTAAAACAGATCCAATAGTTCTGCGATCGGCTATCTGAGCTATTACATCGTCATCACTATGACTTGGCCTTTCAAACTCCAATTATTTCTGAGTATTCTCCCCGTAAGCTGACGGCTCGAGGCGAACCGCCATTCCTTACGAACTGCCAGTGTCTCATTTTTGATACCATATAAACTATAAGGCTCTACCTTGAGATACTTGAAATTCAAAAAAATTCAAATGGGTAGGAGATAATCAGTCGAGTTCGAGTGATCCTACCGCCTGTACTGATGTCGCCTGAGTGCCAAGATTGTATTAATTTAGTCGTCAATGCCTTAGCCGGACCGCTCGGGATGATATACTGAGCAATCAAATCGGTCTCCCGCTCTTCTTCAGACTTCCCATAAAGTCCAAAATAAGCTGAGTCTGCGTTAACTTTACTGCCGTCGATGTCCGTCCCACGAATATGCTTGGCTGTCAAAGTCAAACCCGGTACTCCAAACGATTGCATGTCCAGCTCATAGCGAAGCTGAACTGACTGCTCATTTGGTGCATTAAAGTCTGACAATTCAGCGGCGTTTGCTAGGTATAGACCGTCGCTAAAAACACCTGCTGCCACTCCGGGACTGACGCTTCCTATCGCTGCGTAATCGTGGGGCTGGTCACCATCATTGCGCTGAAACGCCAGTGCGAATGTGTGAGGACCCGTTGCAAGTGCTGCTGAAATTGACGCTGCTGTGACATTAATATCACCTGCCTTTGCTTCTCCCGAGTTGAGGCTGCGGTATAAGTTAAAGTCAAGCGTTAATGATTGTGATTCGGATAATGCGATAGCTTGGTTGATATTGGTATAATACTGATCCATGAGGTTCTCATACCGAGAGCCATAAAACGATATAGATGTCTGATCACTGAGCGCGTACGTACCACCAATATATCCCACCTGTGGGGTGCTGACCCTTGCGAAAGCCAGTCCGAGATCGCCGCTTCGATTGGTAGAAAGGTAACTTGTACCTGAGGTGAAAAGTCCAGCGGATAGGACGATATCCTTTAGCTCTCCGCTATCGAGCATCCAGCCAGTTGCGGTCTGGTTCAGTAACTTAGAGCTGCCGGTAGCGAACACAGGAACTTTTGGTTGTAAGTCACCGTATCTTAGTGTGGTATTGGACAGTTGAACCTTGATGCTGCCCCCCGCTTTACTATAGCTATCCGCCGGCTGACCGTTGTCGCGAACAGGGAGCGTCACAGAGCCTGTCCGTTTGCCGCTTCCGTCGAGCTTTATGGCTCCATAGGCGAAAGCATCGATGCCGAAGCCCACCACACCCTGGGTAAATCCAGAGTTGAAATCAAGCATTTCACCCTGTGTCCAATCACGCTGTGTACCCAAATCGCCAGTCTGATGCCAATAGTGATTGCGGGAAAGGAGGTTGAGATGACTGTCTTCTAAAAATCCAGCAGACTCCGATTGGGAGTTTGCATAACAAATGCCTGTAGGCATTAGTACTAGTACGGCCCCTGCAGCTAAACCTTTATGGTAGATTTTGTTATTCATTAGCTGATCTCGAGAGGAGAGTTTAGTTGGGTGTAGCGTAAAATTCGCTTGCTGGTTATATTTATTTAAATAAAGAGTTGGTTGTTATTCTGGTTGGATAATTTGCATGGTGCAGCCAGCATGATCGGATTTCATAGCATGTTAGCTTCCAGTTGGGTATAAAATCATTATACTTTTGGAGCTGTTATCCTATCTTAATTTTTTTGGCTTGTTTTACTTGCTAGGCGATATTGCGCTGGCGACTATTGCTGGATTTAGTCGCGTCCTTATGTATTATTTTTTGATGAGGATAATGAGTGTTCCTGGTTATTAGTGTCAGGCCGAATTAAGCGGTCACTTCCCCAGGTACGCCACTGCCGTTATTTCAATGAGCGCACTATCGCTGGCAAAGTCAACTACTCTCACGCCGGACGCACTTGGCGCTACCAATCCTTTATAAACGGCTGCTCTGGTCTCTAGGGCCTTAAAGTAAATGTCATTGTCTGTTTTATAGTAAATAGTTTCGCTTACAACATTGCTAAAGTCCGCGCCATGGGCTTTTAGGATAGCTGCCATTCGCTCGTAAATTAGCTGCATCTGCTTTGTAGCATCGCCGGCATAGACCTCTTTTCCGTCCTTGTCAACGGAGGTGACGCCTCCAATGCGTAGAAAATCCCCAGCTTTGACTGCAATTGAAAAGCTGTACTGCTTCTCAAATTCAGCATTCAAATGAAACGCTGCTTTGGGCTCCATTGCAAACAATTGCGTGGATAAGAATGGCAATAGAGCTAGTAATAGAATTTTACGCGTTCTGAACTTGTTGAAATGAGATGGATGCGGGGTAGGTGTTGTTAGAGTGGTCATACATGTGCTCCTTTTTGTTTTTTCTTAAGCTACGCTAGCTTGTGCTTCAGGTGTTAGACATGAGCCGCCATATGCTTATACATTTTGCGCCACGGGGCCAGCCATCGCCGGGATTCTGAATTTTAAGGTGCCTTCTTGAGGAAATTGCAAAACCTGGGTTGGAAAGAGGTTTGCGCGTGCTCTCGGGGCGAGTTAAATTTATATTTCTTTTTACTGGTTGCATGTGCGATGACTCAATGCTGCAGAGCAATCCTCCCGTTGGAAATGCCGGTGTTCTCGCTCGATGCAACTGATCAAGCGTCCTTGAAGATAGTCCAGAGCCGTGAACAAGGTGACGGTGCCGTGGCGCGCATAATTGTGTGACTACGTACGGATGTGACCGATCGTCAGGGCAAACCCCGGTTGGGTCCGCTCAAGTGCTTGAACTTGGCTATTTTCATCGCAACAGAGCACCAGCGCTTTGTCCGGCGGATCCAGGTAGAGGCCGATGACGTCCCAAAACTTCTCTTCGAAATGCGGGTCATTGGGCCGTTTGAAGGTGCGGGTTAGGTGCGGCTCCAAATCGTTGGCAGCCCAGATCTTGTCCACACTGGTGGCTGAAATTCCAGCCGCCCGGGCCATGCTTCGGCGGCTCCAGCGACGTTCACGGATCCGGGGTTGTGTGACTTGCTCAAGCACGCGTTGTACAGTGTCAAGGGGCAGGAAGGGTTTACGACCGCGACCTGGCTTATCGATCAAACCGTCTAGCCGCTGATCCTGAAAACGTCGACACCAACACGTGACGACAGGAAGCGAGAACCCGGTCAGCCGGGCAATTTCTACCCGCGTGCAACCTTGGGCCGCCAACAGAATCACTCGTGCCCGACGACCGTCGCGCTGGCTGATGGTGGCCGAACGGACACGCCGGCTCAGTTCGGTGTGCTAAGCTATGCAGTTGCTGTCCCAGGTCGACGCGATGGGCCAGAAGATCCACCGCCTTGAAACGGTCAACGAGCAACTTGCTTACGAAATCGCCATCCTCAAGCGACACAAGCTCGCCAAGCGCAGCGAGCAACTGAGCCCCGACCAAGGCAGTCTGCTCGACGATCTGCTCGATACCGATATCGCAGCTATCGAAGCCGAGCTGAAGGCAGCCAATCCACAGGCCGCACCGGCGGAGCCACGTCAAGCGAAATTACCGACTTGCTCCCTTTTCGCTGGGTCAAACAGGGAGGCTGATCGTTGGGAATATCCATCAAGCGGGAAGATAGCGATAGACCTTTGTTTCTCTAACAGAAAATCCTGCTCCCTCATATAAACGATGAGCAGATTCTCGATTTGGGTTAGACGTAAGATCCAGTTTTTTTGCGCCCAGAGCATGACTTCTTTCTACAGCTGCCTGAATGAGTGCTTTGCCGACCCGTTGTCCCCGGGCACCAGCATCCACAACAACGTCCTCGATCCACGCACGAACTACTGTCGGAATACGGAAATGAATGAGGGTTAGCGCTCCCAAGATATCTTCTCCACCTGCCCCCTTTACGACCAATAAATCCGAGCATTCTGCACCTACGATCTGCTGCAATTCTTGCATTGTCATCGCCTTCGCATTCATGGAAAGCTGGGGGAGTAGGTCATTCAAAGACTTGAGCAATACCGGATTTGTCTCTCGAACCAACTCGATCAATATGGGTTGATTTGTCATTAGAGTTCCTCGGATAGGGAGCAGTGGCGAAGGTAAGAAGTCTATCAAGACACGGCACCAAGCCTCACACCATGCGATCAGACAAATTGCAGTCTCAATATAATACAGGCTACGCATGACCCGCTGGATGACGATGGACATCTCGCTGTTTGACAGCCACAGTCAAAGAAACCAGACGGGATGACCGGACGCTTACTGATGGTGCGCCTCGCTGGCCGGGAGTAGCTGAACCTGCTCGGCGTAACGATGGATTGGATACAAGCAGAGCTGAGTGAATTGGGTATGGGAGAGGGCGGTGTATTGCCAGATACGATCCAGTAACTGGCGGCGGTGATCGACCGCCAGTAGAGTTTGAGCTGACTCGACGGACAGGTAACCTTCAGTGACGTTCGCGGACAGCAGGGAGGAGGCTTTTGCCTTTTGCGAAGAAATAGGTTGAGAAGCATCGTGGTCTCCAGGGTGGCGGCCGGACCTATGGCCTTTTAGCCTTTTTGGATAGAGCTCTTACCCTTGAACTCCCAATTCCCCTTCGACCTTTGATCTCCTTTTGACTGCTGTCCTTTTTTACGCGGTACTCGGAATATTGAAATCGCCTGACATCGGTTTCTTGAGCTGGTACTGACAAGAAAAGATTCAGTACACTGCGGCTGCATAATTTGCGGGGCCTGCTATGAACCTTACTGACGCTACGCTCGTGCTGCTCCTCGCAGCACGCATCCATGGAACAGACGAGGTTGTCAGGGCCTCAGCGAAGAGCGTGGCCAAGAAGTTGCCGCGCAGCAAGCGCGATCTGATCTACAAGGTTATCGACAGCCGAAGTCCGCTCGACCTAGTCGGGTTTCTGGCAGAAAACCTAAATAACTGACCTGCGATCTTTTCCGTAGCCCGCTGCGTCCTAGGAGGCTCTCGGAAGTAGGTAAAGTTGTCCGCGGAAAACGTGGGTATATCAATGGATAAAACTCTGCGTGCCATGAAGTACGCTGATTACGATAGGAGGATTACTAACTGAGCAGCGCGTTTGTAGTAGCTGAAACCTAGATGCGTCTTTGCCCGTAGAGCAAAGCCAAATTCCCATCGGGCACTCTCGAGCAATTCGAGTGTTTAGTAGTTCGATTTTGTTCACGTTTCCGTCGGTTGCCCAGAACCGCCAGAAGTCCTCAGTTCACCTTTACGAAGGTATTCTCCGGCCTTCTTGGTTTCGTTGAGGGGGCAACGATCGTGCGTAATGTTCCCGTAGTCGAGTTTCTTCTAGAGAATGGTTGGCTCACGCCGTGGGAAGGCGGGCTTAACCAGAGACTGGACTTACTAGTGGATAAACCAAAAGAGTACGCTCTTCGAGAAAGGCGATAAATTCCCGCACTGATTTTGGTACGTATCGGCGTGATGGATAAACGACAGAAATTTCCAGGGTCCGCGACTGCCAATCATCCAGAAGTTGCATCAGGCGTCCTGTTTTTAGGTCTTCTATCACAAGAAAATCAGGTATTAGCGCAATGCCTATGCCCGCCAACGCCATTTCTCGGATAGCTAAACTATTACTAGCTGAAAATTGACTAGAAATGTTGATGTCACTAACGTGATTTTCTTTATGAAAGCTCCATTTTGCTGGGCTTGCACCTAAAGTATACAACAAGCAGGCGTGGTCCTGGAGGTCTTGCGGAGTAGTGGGAGTGCCGTTTGCATCGAGGTATGACTTGGTAGCAACTAAGATATGGCGAACATGAGCGATACGTTTAGCTACTAAAGTTGAGTCACTTAGTTCGGCAATTCGTAAAGCCACATCCACACCTTCGGTGAGCAAGTTGATTTTTTTGTCATCCAGACGGAGGTCAATGGTTATTTTTGGATGTTTTTGTTGGAACTCAGCCATTCCTGGCAATATGTGCATCAACCCAAAGCTCATCGGAATGGCTGCAACTACCTTGCCTATTGGCTCAATACGATCCTCATCAATTTCTTTTTCTGCCTCTCGGATTGCTTGAACAGCTACTGATACGCGTGCGTAATATCGTTCCCCAGCAGCGGTGAGAGATAATTGTCGTGTAGTACGATGGATTAACCTTGTGGAAAGTGTGGTTTCTAGTGCCGTGATGTGCCTGCTCACAGCTGACCGAACCATACCGAGCTTTTTGGCTGCGGCGGAAAAAGATTTCGCCTCAATCACCGTTATAAAAATGGAAATTGCCGTTAGGTTCTCCACTTTACAGTCCTCCCCCTCTATTTTCGCCGCTGATGAGCATGTGCTGTTGGCCGTTAGAGGATAGCATCAAGGCAATCACAGTGATTAGTAACTTTAAGAGAACACTGCATTCTAGTTTGAAGCGCTTATCTTGGCGGTGATCATGCCGCACGATTGATGCATCAAATAAAGGTGGGTTTTATGATCGTAATAAATAAATCCGAGGACCGTGGATCATTCAAAAATAGCTGGTTGGATGCAAAATTTTCGTTTGAATTTGGATCTTACCGAAATTCCGAGCGCCGAGGGTTTTCGGATTTAATTGTTTTTAATGATGATATCGTTCAGCCGAAGTCTGGATTTACAGAGCATTCACATTCAAACGTAGAGGTGATGTCTTACCCTTTAATGGGTGAAATTGAACATCGAGACAGTATAGGTAACTGCCAAAGAGTTAGTTACGGTGATGTACACTTAATGCGCGCAGGAAAAGGCATTTCACACAGTGAAATGAATCCTTCGGACAGTGAGATTGAGCATCATGTACAATGGTGGATTAAGCCAAAAAATTTGGACAGTGATCCTTCCTATCAGCTATGCACGTTTACGCCTGAAGATAAAGTTGGACGGTTGTGCCTTATAGCTTCAGATAATTCGGCGGACGGGGTGCTTTGCGTTGATCAGGACGTTAGGATTTACGCCTCCATATTAACGCCGATCGAGTTGGTGTGGAAGGTGCCTATGAATCGCCGTGCATATCTTCATGTGTTAAGTGGCGGTGTAGCTATTAATGATTTTGCGCTATCGGCAGGAGATGCCATCTTTGTGGGAAACTGCACGACAATTGCAATAAGTTCGCTAGATAGTGCGGAAGTGTTGCTGTTTGATCTTCGTTAATCTAAATTACTGGTCTGGGAGAAGGAATATGTTCGGCTATGCAAAATCAATTTTGTCAGTCGCTTTAATTGTTGTCGGTCTTGTCCTCGGTCTTGGTGATGCGAAAGCAGCAGAATCGTTATCGGCGGCTAAGGTTTTAGACCAACTCACGCCAGAAAATACAGCGTTGCTATTGGTGGATTATCAACCTCAATATGCTTTTGCTACACAATCAATAAGTATTGATGCTCTCATTAACAACGCGACTGCGCTGACGAAAGTTGCCAAGGTATTTAAGCTTCCTACAGTCATTACAACGATCACCGCGGACAGCTATGGCGGACCTATGTTTCCGCAAATCAGAGCAGTTATGCCAGATGCTGAAGTTATTGATAGGACGCCGATTAATGCTTGGCAGGATGAAAAAGTTCGTAAAGCAATTCATGCCACAGGACGGAAGAAATTACTGATTGCAGGTCTGTGGACTGATAATTGTGTAATGCTACCAGCCTTGTATGCACTTAAAGAGGGCTATGAAGTTTACGTGGTCACTGATGCAAGTGGGGATTCTGACGCTGTCTCGCATGAGCGGGCAGTGCAGCGTCTTGTGCAAGCTGGAGCAGTCCCTATAACTTGGTTGCCTGTCCTGTTGGAACTTGAAACTGATTGGACTAAAGATAAAACGAACGGCGAGGTTTACAATATTTTGCGCGATCATGCTGGGGCAATGGGTATTGGCGCCTTTTATAAACAGTTTTTAAGTACAAAGTAGCTCGTTTGAACCGTCGCGGCGAGCCTCATAGATACGTCTAGATTCTCTCCGCGCGGTGCCTATGAAGCTCGGTGGTAAAAATTAAGCGTTCTGGGTGATGTGATGCGATCTAGGGTAATAGTTAAGGCCTCCTTCTCGTGTGCTGATTGATTGTTGAACACTGGTTAAACCATTAAATTTATAGTCGGTGGGGCGTGCACGATTACATCGGCTTGACTGATACTACCTAAACAAACTTTAATTTTTTTCCTAGCCATGTAGGTAGGATATGGACGACCGACCGGTGCAGCGATGATCGACTGGCACGCCCAATTGAGTTCGTGTGGGTTGGCAACCACACCTACCGTGGCGGCGAATTGCATGCCTGCTCCTCTTCATCATTTGCCGTTTTCCACCTGACTGAATGTAAGCGCGCCTTGAACCCTACATTCACTGTCACCAGTCGATCCCTGATGCTGCGCTCCCGATTTCTTTCTGGAGCCTGCCCTCGATTATGCGCCCCGACGCTAAAGTGGAAAAAAAAAAAGCTATCTCCATCCTAAGTCTGTGGACTTTTCGAAAACTCCTCGACGGCCTAGTGGCCCTGGTCGAACGTAAAATAGGGTGCCATTCTCGGCACCCTGTTCTTCGTTATTCTGAATCGCCACAGTAATCGGATGAAAACTCTTTATCGGGAGCGCGACGGCTTCTGGGCCTTTGGCTCAAGCGCCTCGACGCCGACCGTTTTAGAATCGCCGTCGATACCACCGACGAGGCCGTCGTTGCCTGACCCGGTATAATCCACAGCATGATTTCCATGCCTGACGTCTTCCCGGCGACCTTGCATTACTCAAGCGGTTGCTTTGTGAATCGCAATCCAAAGTCGCCTATCTCGAAGAGCAGAATGTCCTGCGGCGTCAGCGCCTGTTTGTCGCAAGTCCGAACAATCTGCCGACTCGCTAACGCCACAGTTGGCCTTGTTCAATGAGGAAGAAGCTGAGCTTGTGGCGGCTGCGAATCCAGACCCGGACGAAGAAGTCGTTGCACCGTTCAAACATCGCGGCAACGTAAGCCGCTTCCGCCCGAGCTCTTCCGGACTGAAGTCATTCACGAATTTCCCAAGCATGACCTGAATTGCGACTGCGGCTGCCGCAAGCCCATTATGGGCGAGTGTACTAGCGAACCGCTAGAGATCGTGCCGCTGCTGATCCGGGTGATCAAATACATCCGCAAAGTGTATGACTGCCGTGGCTGAAGCTGCGACGGTCACCGTAGATAAACCTGCTCAGTTAATTGAAAAGAGCCTCGCCTCAGCCATGTTTAGCGATGCTGTTGACCACTAAGTACGTCGACGGATTGCCACTTCATCGTTTCGAGAAAGTGCTGTTGCGACACGTGATCGACATCCCTCGGCAAATCCTGGCGCGATGGGTCATTCAATGTGGCGCACCTGCAGCCGCTGCTGAATGTGAAGGGCGATAACCTGCTTGAAGGACGCGTTATCCATTGTGATGAAATCTGTGTTCACGTACTCAAGGACGAAGTTCACGAGCCCAACAGCCAGTCCTTGATTTGGGTTCAAAAGGGTGGGATTCCTGCACACCCTGATGTACTTTCGATTATGCATCCAGTTGTGGGGGGACTTGCCTGTGCACCTGCTTGAAGGCTATCGCGGCTATGTCATGATTATGCCGGCTATAACGCTATCACTTTAAATGAGGGCTTCGAGCGCATGGGATGCTGGACGCATGCACGTGTTAGTTCGTCGACGCGCAGAAAGTACAACTTACGGGCAAGGCACGGCGTGCTGATGTTGCGTTGAGTCTGATCAATAAACTCTCAGGATCGAGCGTGAAATCAAGGATGTCGGCGACGCTGAGCGCCTGGTGATTGGTCAAGCATGGAGCATTTCGGTTCTGAGTGAAATACAAAGTGGCTGGAGAAAACTGCATAGGTAACGTCGCAGAATGCCCTGGAGAAAGCCGTTTATTATCCGCAAGCAACTGGAACAAGCTCAAACGTTATGTAGAGGCGGGCCATCTGCCGATCGACGACAAACTGGCAGAAAGAGCGATAAGGCCTTTTGTCATCGGGGTAAAGCTTAGCTGTTCAGCGATGCGCCGAAGGACGCCACCGCCAGCGCTCAGATCTACAGCCGGTCTAGACCGCCAGGGCGAACGGACAGGAGGCCTATCTGGGGTTGCTCCACGTACTAGAACGGCAGCCGCATGCGCAGTCGGTTGTCGAGTAAGAAGCACTATTGCCGTGGGTGGCGAGCATGTAGTTGATAAAGCTAGCTTTTGATCCGTTTGGATTGGTGAACCCCGAAGAATCCTTTCTGAGCCTTAAAGCATAGCGTGCCGGCCACGCAGTCAGCGATTGCCAGCCGGTCATTAGAAGCACACAATTGAGTCCACCAATCATAAGCTTGGCTTTGGAATCCAAAGTCTTTCAATAGGTTAGAGGATGAGTTATGATCCCGTCCGCTGCGCCATATTCGGTAACCTGGAACACTGAACGCCAGGTCACCACGGAAAAACCCGCGATAGCGGGTTTTTTTCTGCCTCAAGTTTGTACGTTGTACCCGCGGGATGTGTCGTTTTTCCGGTTTTCGGATTTATTTGAAAAAAACTTCAAATAAATCAACACTTTACGAAAACTTGTGGCATAATGCGTCCCGTAACGAAGCGAAGGGTGATTAGCTCAGCTGGGAGAGCGTCTGCCTTACAAGCAGAATGTCGGCGGTTCGATCCCGTCATCACCCACCATTCGTTTCAAGCGTTTCGCGCAGCGGTAGTTCAGTCGGTTAGAATACCGGCCTGTCACGCCGGGGGTCGCGGGTTCGAGTCCCGTCCGCTGCGCCATATTCGGTAACCTGGAACACTGAACGCCAGGTCACCACAGAAAGCCCGCCTTGTGCGGGCTTTTTGCTGTCTGGCATTTGGCCGGCCTTCAAAGCGATCCCGGGATCGCTTTTTTTGTGTCTGCGCAGTTATTGCTCGGCGTTGCGGCTGTGTCGGTAGTCGCTGACAGCTTCATACACGGCTTTGCGCAGGCGATTGATCCCGCCGATGGGGCGGTGTGCCTCGATACCGAACCAGGGATTGAATGACTGGTTGTCGCATTGCAGGTTCAGTGCCGGTGTATCGAAGTCCTGCGCCGGCACCCTGATCTGCGCCACCGTCTCGAAGGGCGCATCGCTTTCGCGCCATTCAATGCTGGTGTCTTCAATCGGCATGTACTTGTTGGCGTCCTGTCGCTGGATTTGCAAGACGAAACACGCGGGTACCCGGTCGGTCGACAACTGTTGATTCAGCGCATTGCGCAGGAAGTTCGGCAACTTGCGGTTTTGTTCCGGCAGGTTGTAGGCCGGGCAACTGCCCGGATCGGGCATGACCCGGAACTTCGCATTGGTCTCACCGAATTTGTAGGGTGAAACCGAAAAGTACGTTGTCCTGGTTGGGCTCGATGGAGCAGGGGACAACGTCGCCAGGGCAATAAACAGGTGGCGAACCTGCCACGAACGCGGATCCCACCCCGGGAAGAACGCCATCATTTTTTTACCCTCGGCCTGGGCAGCGACGTTCTGACGGTATTCGGCCACGTCACTTACAAAGAAGTTCGGATGGCTGAACATCACAAAGTCCTGTTCGCTTCGCCCCGGCTGATCGCTCAATAGTTGTTTGCCCGGTACATCGAACAGCTTGATCGCCATGCCCCGGGCATCGCGGATGCTGTCGAACTGCGGGTAGGCATTGCCATTGGACAGGCGCATCGTCGCTTGCCAGGTTTTGCCCGGCTCGCTGAACACGCCCTGGCGCAATTCGCTGGCCAGTTCCGGCAACACCTGGACTTCGGCTTTGACGCAGCCGTGGGCCTTGGCGTGGGCATCGCGCAGGTAGCGGGTGCTTTCGCGGTGCTGATCGACGATGCGCACGGCGGTCTGGATGATGTCCCGGGTCATCGCGGCTTCATTGTCCGCAATCGACTCCTGCGCCGACACCGGTCCGCGCTGCTGCCAGGCAAACCAGGCGGCCAATGCCCAGCCAAGCACGCCGAGAACCAGCAGCCACAGCAACAGCTTGCCGAGGAAGGCGCCCAGGCGAAGCCAGAGTGTAATCAGCATGAGAGCGTCCTTTTGGCTGAGTCCGTGGTCATGGCAATTGCGCTTCCAGCGGGCCGCCCAGCACTTTCAGATACTCCAGCAGTGCCCAACGCTCCTGCGGCTGCAACCAGCGGCCGATCACGCCATTGCCGGGTTTGCCGGCACGGAATTCATGACCACTGTTGTGGTTGCCGGTGATTCGCGTGTCGAACAGGAAACCGTTGGCAAAGGCTTCGGTGCGGTAACCCAGGTGCCTTGGGTCATATTCGAAAGTGCCTTTGTAGAACGTGGTTGCACGCTCATCCTGCGGCGACAGCAATTGATAAAGGCTCGGTACCGAGCCGTTGTGCAGAAACGGCGCTGTCGCCCATACACCCGCCAACGGCCTGGCCTTGTACGAACGCAATTCGCGTACGCCAATTGGCAGGCCGAAACCGTCCATTTCCGGGTGCTCGGCGGGGGTGACATTGGCGTCCCGATAGGCGCGGTCGCGGACAAATGCAGTGACATAGGCCAGCCCCTTGGCTACGGACAGCTTGCTCAGGTCCAGTGGTTCGTCGGGTTTTGGCTCTACATCAAGTTTTTCCAGTTCCGCCTGCTTCCACTGCAGCGCCGTCAGGTCAAAGCGATGGTCGGCGATGTTGTTGGCCGCGCCCGGGTCTGTGCCGATGTCATCCACCGGGAGCATTTTCAGGTGCTGAACGTATCGTCCCTCGCCCTGGGTAGTGCGCGGTACATGACAGCCCGCGCAGTTTTCCGCGAACAAGGTGCGCCCCTTGGCTGCCAGCGGCTTGTCGATGGTGCCCAGCAGGTCTTCCGGCCAGGCCGGAGGCGAGAGTCGTTGCAGGGTTTGTTCGATCAGGTGCAGGTCGCGCACGCGGACACTGGAGGGGTAGCGGGCATCGCCCATCAGCGGCTGGCCGTTCTGGTCGAAGAAGTTCAGCGTGGCACCGACGCCCAACGCCTCGCCGATGTTGCGGGCCATCGGTTGTTTCGCCGAGCCGTTCCACTGCACCCATTCGAACGTCCACATGTCCCACAACTGCGGATAATCGACCGGAGCATTGGCCACGCGGTAGTTGTCGGGGGAAATCGCGTCACCGAAGCTGGCGTTGGCAATGCGCCCGAAGGCGTCGGTGCGCCCCGGTCCTTCCTCGGTTGGATAGAGCCCGCGATGGGTGTCGTTCCAGGCCACTTTGAGGAATGTATCGAGTGAAGTCTTGAGTTCTTTGCGCAGTTGTTTGTGGCGCGTCTCGTAGTCCTGGCCCAGTACGTTGCGTGCGAAACGTTCGAATTTCCACGGGTTGTAGTAGGTCGAGACCAGGCTGGCGACCAGGGCTTGTCCGAAACTGCCCCCTTTGAGCGTAGGAACGCTGGACGGCAGGACATGCTGCGCCGAACCGCCGTCGATACGCACGGCTTGCCCCTTGAAGCGCAGTTCGCCGGTGTGGCAGGCCGCACAGGTGATATCCAGAAACACATCCGGGCTGTCGGCATTCTGATGCCGGGTAAAGCCTGCGGGGAGGTTGCCGGGGTTGTTCGGCGTCGGTTTCTGGCCGGGGTCCACCAGAAAGCCGAAGCGCGCGAGGTAGTCGGGGGCGGCAAAGCGTTGCTGCGAGAAGGGCAGTTCGAGGGCGGTGAACCAGTCATAGCGCAAGCCTTTGACCTGGGTGCCCTGGGGGGTGAAGTAATAAGTCTCTCGGTCGACGGCGCTCCATTGCTCCAGGTAATGCACCTGTTGAGCAGGCGACCAGGCCGGCAATTTCGGGTTGGCGACGTAATAGAGAATCACGGCCAGGGCCAGCCCGAGCAGGACTGTGATGAGAGCCAGCAAGCGTAGGAAGAGGCGCAAGATAAACATCCTTGTCGAATTATCATGCTGTTATGCCCGAGTGCCCAAGGTGCGGCAAGAGGCCATTACGCCAGATTGCAGGTTCAGGAATCAGCCTCTGTCGGAACAAGATGAAAGAAGCTTCATCACTCCAATTGTGAAAAGCGTTTAAACACCTGAACTTATCAATTGATTCCGGCTCTCATGCCGGTAGCCATTGGTCGTGGCGGCCTGATAAGCTCGCGGCTTTACTCGATTGCCCTTTAGGCGCATGAACAAGGAAATAGCATGAAACAGCATCGGTTGGCGGCGGCGGTGGCCCTGGTTAGCCTGGTACTCGCGGGTTGTGATTCGCAGACCAGCGTAGAGCTGAAAACTCCGGCGCAAAAAGCTTCCTACGGCATTGGCCTGAACATGGGCAAGAGCCTGGCTCAGGAAGGCATGGATGATCTGGATTCCAAAGCTGTAGCCCAGGGCATCGAAGACGCCGTCGGCAAGAAAGAGCAGAAGCTCAAGGACGAAGAACTGGTTGAAGCGTTCGCCGCACTGCAAAAGCGTGCTGAAGAACGCATGGCCAAGATGAGCGAAGAGTCGGCCGCTGCCGGCAAGAAATTCCTCGAAGAAAACGGCAAGAAAGCCGGCGTGACCACCACCGCTTCGGGCTTGCAGTACGAAGTCGTGCAGAAAGCCGATGGCCCTCAGCCAAAGCCGTCTGATGTAGTGACCGTTCACTACACCGGCAAGCTGACCAACGGCACCGTATTCGACAGCTCCGTCGAGCGCGGCAGCCCGATCGATCTGCCGGTCAGCGGTGTGATCCCGGGTTGGGTCGAAGGCCTGCAACTGATGCACGTTGGCGAGAAGTACAAACTGTACATCCCTGCTGACCTGGCTTACGGCGCTCAAAGCCCGAGCCCGGCGATTCCAGCCAACTCGGTGCTGGTATTCGACCTGGAACTGCTGGCCATCAAGGATCCGGCAAAAGAAGACGCCGCTGCCAAGTAACCAGCGTCTGCTTCGATAACAACGCCTCGCTTATGCGGGGCGTTGTTGCATCTGGCGTTCGGCACGGGTAAAAAAAACGAACAGGCGCTCTAGGTCGGAGTCTTAGGCATAGTAGTGTCGGCGGTAGATGCACAAGGCCGCCAAGTCAATGAAATTATGGGTTTTTTTTGATGAGTAAAAAACGCCCGATCTGAACGCAGGCCTTGTAAAACGGGGCTTGCAGCGATGAAAAGCAGCTCTGTTCACAAGGTTATCCACAATTTGTGTGGATAACATTTCAACGGGAGGAATGATGAAAGCACCCTGGAGTTTCGCTCGTTTCCTGCCACTGGCCGGACGTCTGCTGGCACGCGGTCGATTGCCGACCCTGTTGTTCGCAGTCGCCAGTAAAGGTGCAAGCCAGGGCAATCGACTTGGCAAGATCAAGGACGACCTGAAGCTGTTGCAGGCACTCTGCCTGGCCTACTGGCGTGGCGAGTATCGCGCCATCAGCCCCAAGGCGCTGGTTTCGGTTGTCGCGGGCCTGATGTACTTCCTCAGCCCGTTGGATGCGGTCCCGGACTTCATTCCGCTGTTCGGCATGTTCGACGACATCGCAGTCCTGGCGTGGTTGGTGAAAGTACTCGACGACGAGCTCAATGCCTTCCGCGCCTGGCGCAAACGGCAGGTCCCGGAGAAGCTCGCGGTGGTTGAGCGCCTGCCCGATACCCCCGAGCAACTTCAACTGCAAGGCTCGAAAAAACGCTGAGTCGATTTTCACGACTTCATAGATTGATGCCCCCCGCGACCTTGGCCGCTGTTAGGATTACACTTCTAGGGAAAAGTGCCGACTCGCTAAGTGTTGTTGTCCTACGGGGTAGTGATGGATATTCAGATAATTACACGCGAAGGCGAGCCCGAGTATGCGGTTCTGCCATGGGCTCAATATCAGGCGTTATTGAACGCAGCGGGTATCAAGGAGCAAGCGTCGCCTCAAGCCACGAAGCCTCAGGCGGCGACACCAGACGCGATTCTTCCGGGTCTGGATCAACTACGCAGTTTGCGCGAGGGGAAGGGCATCGCCATCGAGGCGCTGGCCCGCACGGTAGGCATCAGCCCGTCTTACCTGGCCATGATCGAAAGTGGCGAGCGTCTGCCCGACGCCGCGATTCGCCGCAGCCTGGCTTGGGAATTGACGGTGCCAGGATGGAGGGATGAATCGTGAGTGTACGCATCAGCCGTCAACACTGGGACGGATTGCTGGGCGAACTGGATCAGGCGCGGCGCCAGCGCCATCTGTTGACGTATCGGGCATTGCTGGAGCGTTTGCAGTTGCCGACCCCGGCCATGCAGACCCTGACGGCGGCCCTTGAGCATCTGGCGGCTCTGGACGCCAAGGCGGAGCAGCCATTGCGCAGTTCGCTGGTGATCAGTCAGGGCGCCAGCCGTTTGCCGCGCACCGGATTCTTTGAGTGTGTCGAGCGTCTCGGGCGTTTTTCCGGGCCGTCGGACGGCGTTGCTGCCGCGTCCTGGCACGCTTCGGAAGTGGTGCGGGTGTTCGAGTACGAATACCCGGAATCGGCCGAGGCCTGAATGTTTTTGCAAATCAAGGCGCGAGCCGGGTACTGGCTCGCGCGTCGGTTGTTTCACTGGTCGTGGTTTGTTCGCCAGCCGCAGGGCTGGCGCTGGCTCGAAGGTCAGTTTGCACGCATGGCCAACCTGGGCGACGTCGGCGCCCAGAGCTTCTATGGGCACATCCTGACGTTTCGCGGTGTCGGCCTCGGTGCTCGTGAGGAGGGCGCGCGTTTGTTGCGCCTGGCGGCATTGGCGGGCGATGGCAAGGCAGCGTATCAAGTGGGCGTGATCAGTCTGGCCGGGACGGCGAGCAAGGCGCCGGATCCCCTTGAAGCGGCGCGATTCTGGGAGATCGCGGCGAAGGCCGGGCATCCGTTGGCGCCGATCAAGTTGCAAGAGTTGGCGTCTCGCGAGGCTGAGCTATAACCCTGGGCCTGTCTGCAAGGCGACCTGTCTTTTGTTGACTGTGTACATATCCGTTTCTTCGGTAACGGCGGCTTATGGTTTCGCCCTTACGGCGACTCCCTTTTTTACAAGCGCCTAAAAAAGGAAGCAAAAAACGCTCGCCCCTTACGTACGGCCCCTCGCTGAGGCTCGGGGTTCCTTCACTCCGGTATTCATCCGGGGGCATTGCCCTCCGGTCGGCTTCGCTTCGACCTACATGCAATGAGTTCGACTGCGTCGAACGGCGCTGCGCGCCCATCCCCGGATGAACACCTCCGCTCAGCCTGCCGAGGGGGCGGGTGGATCAAGATCAAGAGCGGCAGGCGAGCTAACGCTCGGCCTGTTGAATGGTGAGGAGCGTGGGGGGACGCGGATCTGCTTTTGCTCTGCTCTTCTGTGGGAGCGGCGGTGCGGCGATCCGACTTGCCCGCGAAGGCGTCCTGCCAATCACCGCTACCCCATCAGGCAAGCACCTTCACGTTCCTGCACCACCCGGCTGTCAATCACATGCACGCTATACCCCTGCACATTCTTCGCATGGTGCTTGGCTTGTGACGCCATTTCCGCCAGCTGGCTCGCATCGAGTTGTCCACAGGCCTGTGGATGAAGATGCACCACGCCGATCGACAGCGACAACAGCGCAAACTCCTGCCGCATGCCCTGGCGATTCGGTGCGATGAAGCAGCCGGCTTCCAGGTGCTCGCTGCGGTAGAAGCGCCGGCACTGGCTCTGGAAGTCGTCGAGCAACTGGTTCAATCGTTTGCGCCAGTCTTCCGGGCCGAGCACCAGCAGGAAATCATCACCGCCAATGTGGCCGACAAAGTCGCGGGACGGGTCGATGCGGTCGTTCAGGCATTGCGCCAGGCACAACAGGACTTCGTCGCCGCGGCCATAGCCGTAGATGTCGTTGAAGGGTTTGAAGCTATCGATGTCCACGTAGCAGATCACCGATTCCCGTTGCTGTTGCAGCAGACGCGTCAGGCATTGCTGGATCGGCACGTTGCCTGGGAGCAAGGTCAGCGGGTTGGCATAGCGGGCTTGCTGGATCTTCAGTTCGGTAATCAGTTTGAGTACGTCTATCACGCGGCCCAGCCCAAGATAGCCGCCATTGAGGGTGATGATGAAATCTTCTTCGATGCGCTGGCGGGCACGGCCTGTGATCAGGCGACTGACTTGTTGCAGCGACTGACTCAGCTCGACGGCGAGGAAGTCATCGTTCATCAGGCGACTGATGGGTTTGCGGGCGAACAGATCGGTGGCAAAGGGCTTGAGCAGGGCATCGGAGAGCGAATGCCGATGGACGATACCGCAAGGCTGACCCTGTGCATCCAGGACCGCCAGCGAGTTCAGGTTGGCCTGGCGGCGAAAGGCTTCGAGCACCGTGGCGGTCGGGGTGTCCCGGTTCACGGCGGGTTGCTCGTTGAGCAGTGCGCTGAGGTCGCTGCCGTCTTCGCTCAGTACAACGCTGGTGCTGTCCTGGCGGGGCATCATTGCCCGGGCATCCCGTGGCGGGTGTTCCTGGGGGCGACAGAGCAGATAGCCCTGGACCAGATCGACGCCCATCTCGGTCAGTACCGTGAGCTCTTCCGGTAACTCGATACCTTCGGCTATGACTTGCGCCCGCGAGGCCTTGGCGATTTGCAGGATCGAGCCGACGAACTCGCGCTTGAGCGCATCCTGATGAATGCCATCAATGAAATGCCGGTCGATTTTGACGTAATCCGGCCGCAGTTCGGACCACAAACGCAAGCTCGAATAACCCGCTCCCAGATCGTCCAGCGCAATCGAAAATCCCATCGCCCGATAGTGATGCAGGGCGGTTTGCAGCAGCTGGAAATCATCCGTTGGCGTCTGTTCCGTGAGCTCGATGACCACCTGACTCGGCGCAATGCCGAAGTCCTGCAGCAATTGCAGGGTGCGTCCCGGTTGATGGGCCGCTTCGAGCAGGGATTCGGGGGATACGTTGAGGAACAACAGGCCGGGCAGTTGTTGTTCATTGAAACGTCGGCAAGCGCTTTGGCGGCAGGCAATTTCCAGCTCGCTCAAACGACCGGCCTGGCGGGCGACGGCGAACAGGGCGACAGGGGAGTGCAAAGGGCTGTTGGACGGCCCGCGACTGAGGGCTTCGTAGCCGAGAATGCGCCGCTCAGAGAGGCTGATGATCGGTTGGAACAAACTGTGCAAACCGCCTTGAGTCAGGATCGAGCTCAATGCACTCAGTTGTTCGGTTGTGGTCATGGCGATCTCTGGCGATAAAAAAAGGACTGGCGTGGTCCCTTTCGACAAGGAGCACGCCAGTCCCGTATTTCACGACAGAATGATGACTGTTTGATGACGCCCCGGAGGGCGTTAGCATTAAATTGCCATCACCTGTTTGTAAGCACTCAGTGCTTCGCCACTGCCGTATTGAGTTTCAGGTAGTCCAGCAGAATCCGCCCTGTTTCGCTGAGGTAGGCGTCGTCTTCCGGTTTGGTCTTGTCGTCCTCGGCCGCCAGGGCGTCCTCGTCTTCTTTCTTCAGCTCTTTGAGCGGTTCTTCGCCCTTGGCCTTGCGACGGATGTTCTCCATGGCCAGCTGTTTGGCTTCGATGTCGGCGTGCTGGGCACGACGCTCGACTTCATTGAGGCTGACGGTTTTCTCGGCCATCAGTTTCTGCGCCAGGGCCAGCTTGTCGCGGATGAACACGAACTCCGCATCTTTGGCCGTACGCACGTCATGCTCGGACTGGAGTTGCGTAATGTACGGCTTGAATGGGTCGACCGCCGGCTTGATCGCCGCCTTGATGGTGTCCCACGGCATGGCTTCGGGCAGGGCGCTTTCACCGATTTCCTTGGTGTCGATGATCGACGGGTAATCGATGTCTGGCAAGACACCCTGATGCTGGGTGCTCTGTCCGGAAACCCGGTAGAACTTGGCCAGGGTCAGTTTCAGCTCGCCATGGTTGAGTGGCTGGATGGTCTGCACGGTACCTTTGCCGAAGGTCTGGCCGCCGATGATCAGTGCGCGGTGGTAGTCCTGCATGGCGCCGGCAAAAATCTCCGAAGCCGAAGCGGACAGGCGGTTGACCAGCAACGCCATCGGGCCTTTGTAGAACGCGCCCGGGTTTTCGTCTTCCAGCACGTCTACACGGCCATCGGCGTTACGCACGAGCACAGTCGGGCCTTTGTCGATGAACAGGCTGGTCAGCTCGGTGGCTTCCTGCAAGGAGCCGCCACCGTTGTTGCGCAGGTCGATGACCACGCCGTCGACTTTCTCTTTCTGCAGTTCGGTCAGCAGTTTCTTGACGTCGCGGGTGGTGCTCTTGTAATCCGGGTCGCCGGCACGGAAGGCCTTGAAGTCCAGATAGAACGCCGGGATCTCGATGACGCCGAGCTTGTAGTCCTTGCCGTCCTGCTTCAGGTTCAAGACCGATTTCTTCACGGCCTGGTCTTCGAGCTTCACCGCTTCGCGGGTGATCGGCACGATCTTGGTGGTCTGGTCGTTCGGCGCATTGCTGGCCGGGATCACTTCCAGGCGCACCACGGTGCCTTTCGGACCACGGATCAACTTGACCACCTCGTCCAGGCGCCAGCCCACGACGTCGACCATTTCCTTGTTGCCCTGGGCAACGCCGATGATCTTGTCGGCCGGTGCCACCTGCTTGGTCTTGTCCGCCGGACCTGCCGGCACCAGGCGCACGACTTTCACCTGGTCGTTATCGCTCTGCAACACGGCGCCGATGCCCTCGAGGGACAGGCTCATGTTGATGTCGAAGTTCTCCGCGTTATCCGGCGACAGATAGTTGGTATGCGGGTCGTAGGACATGGCGAAGGTATTGATGTACGCCTGGAAGATGTCTTCCGCGCGGGTCTGGTCCAGGCGCGCCAACTGGTTCTTGTAGCGCTTGGTCAGGGTTTCCTGGATCTGCCTGGAATCCTTGCCGGCGATCTTCTGGCGCAGGACCTCGTCCTTGACGCGTTTGCGCCACAGGTCGTCGAGTTCCGCGGTGGATTTGAGCCAAGGGGCGTCCTTGCGGTCGATCAGCAAGGTTTCCTTGGCGGTGAAGTCGATCTTGTCGACGCCCTTGTTCAGCTCGGCAAGGGCAAAGTCCAGACGCGCCTTCACACGGTCCAGGTAGCGCTTGTAGATGGTGAACCCGGCGTTCAGGTCGCCGCTCTTGAGGAAGTCGTCGAACTGCGTCTTCCACTTGTCGAATTCGGCAATGTCGCTGGCCATGAAATAGCTGCGCGATGGATCCAGCAGCTTGAGGTAGCTGTCGTAGATGATCACCGAGCGCGCGTCATCGAGTGGCGGCTTGCTGTAGTGGTGGCGTTTGAGCAATTCCACGACGTTCAGACTGGCGATCACTTCGTCACGATCGGGCTGAAGCTTGTCCCAGCTATTGGCTGCGAATGTATTGCTCGACATCGGCAGCAAGCCGATACCGATGAATAAGGCGAGGGCAGTGCTGGGGAACAGATGCTTCATGCTGATTCGACGCGGGGACAATTGATAACGCATATTAGGCCGTCTTTGAAGTCGCCGGCTCTTTGGGAGCCGGTCGCATAATGCAAAAAGCCCGGCGATACAGCTTCGGGCTCAGTCCAGACTCACTATGGAGGCACTGTGAAAGCATTGCAAGGCGTTGACGGTCAAGTGGTATGGGTTGATGAACCCAGTCCTGCATGCGATGTAGGGCAAGTTCGTATTCGAGTGGCGGCAGCGGGCCTCAATCGTGCCGATTTGTTGCAGAAAGCCGGTCTTTATCCGCCACCGCCAGGGGCCAGCCAGGTGCTCGGTCTAGAGTGCTCGGGGGTCATCAGCGAGGTCGGCGCCGGCTCCTCCTGGCAGGTGGGCGATCGGGTTTGCGCCTTGCTGGCCGGGGGCGGGATGGCCGAAGAGGTGGTTGTCGACGGGCGGCATGTGCTGCCGGTTCCCGACGGAATGTCACTGGTGGAAGCGGCGGCATTGCCCGAAGTTTATGCAACAGTCTGGCTGAATTTGTTTCAACTGGCTGCGCTCAAGCCGGGACAGAAAGTTCTGCTGCACGCCGGAGCAAGTGGCATTGGTTCAGCGGCCATTCAGCTGTGCAAGGCCTTCGGTAACCCGTGCTGGGTCAGCGTCGGCTCTGCCGAGCGACTGGCGTACTGCGAAGCGCTGGGTGCCCAGGGCGGCGTGGTGCGTAACGGTGATCTGGAGGGCTTGCGGGATCTGGGGCCGTTCGACGTGATTCTCGACCCGGTGGGCGGCAATTACGCGGCATTGAACCTGAAGTTGCTGGCTCAGGATGGTCGCTGGGTGTTGATCGGTCTGATGGGCGGGCGCGAGGCCAAGCTGGATCTGGCCCTGGTGCTGGCCAAGCGCGTGCAGTTGCTGGGCTCGACCCTGCGCAGCCGGGATGATCAGTTCAAGGCAGATCTGTTCAGCGATCTGGGCCTGCACGTGTGGCCGTTGTTCGCCGAGGGGCGCTTGAGTGCGCAACTGGCCAGGACATTCCCGATCAAGGATGCCGAGGCAGCGTTTGCCGAGTTGGCGAGCAATAACGTGGCGGGGAAGGTGGTGTTGGTGATTGACGAGAGTCTGAACTGACAACGAGAAACCTGTGGGAGCGAGCTTGCTCGCGATTAGCGGAGTGTCAGTTGATATTAATGCAACTGACTCGCCGCCATCGCGAGCAAGCTCGCTCCCACAGGGGGGCCGGGTTATTTCCAGAGGTGGATCGGCCATCCGGCTTTTTCGGCGTGTTCCAGTAATACCGGGTCAGGATTGACCACATGCGGGTAGTCCACCTTCAGCAACAGCGGCAAATCATTACGTGAGTCGGAATAGAAACTCGCGCCTTCGAGGTTTTCCTCCTCCGCATCCAGCCACTCCAGCAAGCGGGTGATCTTGCCTTCGCGATAGGTCAGGGTGCCCACGGTATGGCCGGTGTAAACGCCCTGAACCACTTCCAGTTCGATGCCCAGAATCTCGTCGATGCCCAGGCGCTCGGCGATGGGGCGGACCAGGTGGGTGCCCGAGGCCGAGATCACCAGGATCCGGTCGCCGGCCTTGCGGTGTGCCGCGATGGCTTTGGTGGCGTCACTGAAAATGATCGGCTCGATGTAGTTTTCCACCCAGGGGCCAACCAGATGCTCGACCTCTTGTGGCGTGCGGCCGATCATCGGCTCCAGGCTGAAGGTCATGTAGTCTTCCATGCGCAATTTGCCGTGGCTGTAGGCATCCATCAGCTCGTTGTTCTGTCGCATGAACGACTCGGGGTCGACCCAGCCCAGGCGACCCATCTGCTCGCTCCAAAGGGTGGCGCAGTCGCCGTGGATCAAGGTTTCGTCCAGATCAAAAATTGCCAGGGCCATCGGGTTCTCTCTGAGAACAGCTGCAAGCTGCAAGCTGCAAGAATTGGGTTAGGTGGTCAGCAGTCTACAACTTGAAGCTTGCAGCTTGAAACTTGCCGCTGCCTTCAAGCTACCTCACACAGGGCCGTCGGATCGATGGAAAGCGCCAGGCGCTGACCATCGGGATGCAGGTCGGCCGCCGAGCGGTTCAGCACATCCACCACCAGTTCCACGCCCCGGGCTTCGACCCGGTAGCGGATTACGTTGCCCAACAGGCTGTGGCTGCGTACCTGCGCGTCCAGTTCACCGTTGAGACTCAGTTCGATGGCTTCCGGGCGAATGGCGATGCGCTTGTTGATTGGCCGCTGCAGCAGCTTCGAGGCGCTGTCGGCGTCCAGCAGGTTGTAGTTGCCGATGAAGCCGGCAGCGAACACATCCACCGGCGCAGTGTAGAGGGTTTCGGCGTCGCCGCTTTGTACGATTTTTCCCTGATTCATCAGGAAAATCCGGTCAGACATGGTCAGGGCTTCTTCCTGATCGTGTGTGACGAAAATCGTGGTCAGGCCCAGTTCGCGCTGGATCTGACGGATCTGTTCGCGCAGGTGCTTGCGAATGCGCGCATCCAGCGCCGACAGCGGTTCGTCCAGCAGCAACAGGCGTGGCCGGGTCACCAGCGAGCGGGCGAGGGCGACGCGCTGGCATTGGCCACCGGACAGCTGATGTGGATAGCGTGCGGCGAAGTCCTGCAACTCCACCAGTTTCAGTACTTCGGCGACGCGTTTTTGGCTGTCATCGGCATTGACCTTTTGCATGCGCAGACCAAAGGCGACGTTTTGCTCCACGGTCATGTTGGGGAACAGCGCATAGCTCTGGAACACCATGCCGATCCCGCGTTTCTGCGGGCTCACCGGCACGATATCGGCACCATCGAGCAAGATTTTTCCGCCATCCACCGAAGTCAGGCCGGCGATGCAGCGCAGCAGGGTGGATTTGCCGCAGCCGGAGGGGCCGAGCAGGGTGACGAACTCACCTTTCTGGATTTCGCAATTGATGTCGCTGAACACTGTGGTGCCGGCGAAGCTTTTCTGAAGATGTTGGACGCTGACATAGCTCATTCGCTTTTGTCCCTGTTCAAGATATTGGCAATCCAGGTCAGAACCAGCACAAAGAAGAAGTAGGAAATCACCAGCGCACTGGTGAAATGACCGCTGCTGTTGCGCATGTTGTTGAGGTAGACCTGCAGGGTTTCGTAGCGGGTGCCGACGAGGATGTTGGCGAACACGAACTCACCGAACAGGAACGAGAACGACAGCAGCAGCGCCACCATCAGGCCCTTGCGCAGGTTCGGCAGCACCACCAGGAAGGCGGCTTGCCAGGTACTGGCGCCGAGCAACTGGGCGGCGTCCATCAGGTCGCGCAGGTTGATCGCTTGCAGGTTGTTGGTGATCGCCCGGTACATGAACGGCAGCGCCACGGTGAAGTAGCAACCGATCAGGATCCAGGGTGTACCGACCATGGCGAACGGTCCGGAACCATAGAGCTGCAGCAGCCCCACCGACGACACCACCGGTGGCACGGCGAAGGGCAGCAGGATCAGGATGTTCATCAGCGCATCGAGTTTCGGGAAATGGTAATGCACCACAAACAGCAGCGGCAGGATCAGCACCACGGAAAGAACCAGTGAACCGACGCAGACCAGCAGCGATTGCCCGAACGCATGCAGGAAGCGCGGATCGCTCCACAGCTGGATGTACCACTTGAGGGTGAAGCCGCTGGGCAGAATGGTCGCCGACCAACTGCTGGCGATCGAATAGATCAGCGTGCCGGCCAGCGGCAACAGCAGGATGGCAAACAACAGGTAAACCACGACGCGGTGGTAGACACCGGCGGGCCCGAGTTCAGCGCGAGACATGGTAGCTCCTCTTCAACAGCAACTGATGCACGATGGTCACCAGGGTCATCAAGGCCACCAGCACCACGGCCAGGGCGCTGGCCAGGTTCGGGTCCAGGGAAATGTCACCGGACACCATCGCCGCAATGCGGATCGGCAGCACGTTGAAGTTGCCGGTGGTCAGGGCGTACACCGTGGCGTAGGCGCCGAGGGCGTTGGCCAGCAGGATCACGAAGGTGCCCAGCAGTGCCGGCGTCAACACCGGCAATCCGATGTGCCGCCAGTACTGCCAACCGTCGGCGCCCAGTAGCGCAGCGGACTCTCGCCAGTCTTCGCGCAGCGCATCGAAGGCCGGGTACAGCAGCAGCACGCCGAGGGGAATCTGGAAGTAGGTGTAGAGAATGATCAGCCCGGTTTTCGAGTACAGGTTGAAATCCTGGATGATGCCGGCCTGCTTGAGCATGATGGTGAAGCTGCCGTTGAAGCCGAGCAAAATGATGAACGCAAAGGCCAGGGGCACGCCGGCGAAGTTGCTGGTCATGTTGGCGAAGGCGTTGACGAAGTTGCGCAGTTTCGAATCGACCCGGCGCAGGGAGTAGGCGCCCAGTATCGCGATGATGATCCCGAACACGCTGGACCAGAAGCTGATCTCGAGGCTGTACTGGATCGCCTGCAGGTAAAACTTCGAACTGAAGATTTTGCTGAAGTTGGCCAGGCCCCAGCCGAACTCTTCCGATTGCAGGCTGTTGATCATCACCCAGGTCAGCGGTGCGATCTCGAACACGATGAAGAACAGTGCGAACGGGACCAGGCATAAGGCTGCCAGCCATTTACTGCGGGTCATGGCATTCACTTGAGCAGCTCCCGGCAAACCGGTTTGTCGTGGGGCGCGCCCAGCAACTCGCAGACGGTGCCGCAGATCTCGGTCTGTTTCGGCGCTGCACCGGCGTCGAAGGTGAATGCGTCGCCGAGAACGAACAACGGCACCTCACGTTCTTCCGGCAGCAGGCCGTTGTGGGAGCGGTCGTTGTTCATGCCGTGGTCGGCGGTGACCAGCACCTGATAGCCGGCATCGAGCCAGCCTTGCAGGTAGTCGGCCAGGATGATGTCGGCCGAGCGGGCACTGTTGCGGTATTGCGGGGTGTCGAGGCCGTGCTTGTGCCCGGCGTCGTCGATGTTCATCGGGTGGATCAGCAGGAAGTGCGGCGCATGGCGCTGGCGCAGGTTTTCGGCGTCGGCGAACAGGTGCGAATCGGGGTAGTGATCGTTCCAGTAGAAATGTCCATGCTGGATCGGCAGTTGCGGGTCATCGGTGTGGCGGTCCCGTGCCGCCACGAAGGGCGAACGGTTGTACAGTTCGCTGACCCAGTGATAGGCCGCCGCGGCGGTGACAAGACCTGCGTCGGTAGCGTAGTGATAGATGCTGCGCTGGTTGGACAGGCGCGAAACGTTGTTGTGGACGATACCGCTGTCGATGGGCGCAACGCCGGTCAGGATGCATTCGTACAGCGGGCGGGACAGGGCCGGCAACTCGCACTCCAGTTTGTAGAGTGCCGCACGTCCTGCACCGACGTACGCCTGCAGGTGCCCCATGGCGTGACGGGCGACCTCGTAGTTGAGGCCGTCGAGCACCACAAGGATGACGTTGTGCTTCATAGGGGCAAAAACTCCGTGTTACAGATATTCGAAGCTCACTCGATCCACTGTGGGAGCGGGCTTGCTCGCGAAAGCGGTGTGTCAGTCGACATCGATGCTGAATGTCAGTCCGCTTTCGCGAGCAAGCCCGCTCCCACATTTGGATCACCATCAGATCCCGAAATGGGGATCTTCCCGGTTATTGCATATTGATGATGACTTCTTCCTGCCACTTCTGAGGAAGGGCCTTGGAGGTCTTTTCCCACGCATCCGCGTCTTTGATCGGCGTCACTTTCTTGTACTGCTCATTAGGCAGCAGCTTGGCCTTCACGTCGGCCGGCAGTGTGATGTGCTCGGCACGGATCGGGCGGGCGTTGCCCTTGGCCAGGTTGATCTGGCCGGCGTCGCTGAAGATGTATTCGCGGGTCAGCTTGGCGGCGTTCGGGTTTTTCGCGTACTTGTTGATGATGGTGGTGTAACCGGAAATCACCGAGCCGTCGGACGGGATCAGCACCACGTAGTCATCCGGGTTGGCCATCTTGGCCTTGTAGCTCAGGCCGTTGAAGTCCCAGACCACGCCGACTTCGATTTCGCCTTTTTCCATGGTGGCAATCGTCGGGTTGGACATCGACAGGCGACCTTGCTTGGCGATGTCGGCGAACAGATCCAGGGCGGGCTTGAGGTTTTTCTCGTCGCCACCGTTGGCCAGTGCCGCGGCCAGTACGCCGTTGGCTGCCTGGGCCGCGGTGCTCACGTCACCGATGGACACCTTGTATTTGCCGTTCTTGAGGTCAGCCCATTTGGTCGGGGCTTCGGAGCCGTGCAGCAACTTCTTGTTGACGATGAAGGCGATGGTGCCGGTGTAGGCCAGTGCCCAGTTGCCGTCCTTGTCCTTGGCCCAGGCTGGCACCTGATCCCAGGTGGAAGGCTTGTAGGGCTGGACCACGCCTTGCTTGACCGCGATCGGGCCGAACGCTGCACCGACGTCGCCGATGTCGGCGCTGGCGTTGTCTTTCTCCGCGGCGAACTTGGCGATTTCCTGGGCCGAACTCATGTCGGTGTCGATGTGCTTGAGGCCGTATTTGTCGCTCAGGTCTTTCCAGGTGCCGGCCCAGTTGGCCCAGTCATCGGGCATACCGACGCTGTTGACGGCGCCTTCCGCTTTCGCAGCGGCTTCCAGGGTTTTCAAATCATCGGCCGCCATGGCGGCAGTGCACATTGCGATGGTCGAGCCTAACAGTGATGCCAGGAAAAGCTTTTTCATTCCGAAGCTCCTTGGGTCGTGTTCAACGCTGCGATTGCGGTTTGTGTTGGTCTAGGTCAGCAATACCTGAGCCAATTTAAGGGGGCTGGATGACACTTTGATGTCGCTCGTCGCCCTGGAGGACTTTTTGTTCAGCGGTATCGCGACTGGCCTGATAAGCGTAGACCATGGTCAAGGCCTCGGCTGGCAAGGGACTTGGCCGATGAATTGCAGGTTTTTGAGCTCGCAGAATGGCGACCGTTGGGCAGCTTTGTCACATCTCGGTCATCTACGCTGCCTACGCTTGCAGACTATTGAATGAGCCGGTTTGCGCGGCGGTTCTGCCCTGATTTGGTGCTGGTCTAGTCCAGAAAGGAAACGTTGATGCGTGAAGAGGCAACAAAAGCGGTAACAGCCATCGGTCAGGTGCTTCAGGAGCAGATCGACCACGGACTGTTGACCCCTGGCAGCAAATTGCCGGCCGAGCGCAAGCTCAGTGAATTGTTCGGCACCACGCGGATCACTTTGCGTGAGGCGTTGTTGCAGTTGGAGTCGCAGGGGCAAATCTACCGCGAGGAGCGTCGTGGCTGGTTCGTCTCGCCGCCACGCCTGGCGTACAACCTGATGCAGCGCAGCCACTTTCACGCGATGGTCAGTGCCCAGGGGCGGGTACCGTCCACCGAGGTGATTTCTGCGCGATTGCAACCGGCGTCGGCGGCCGTTTGTGCCTGGCTGCAATTGCCGGCGCTGTCGAGCGTGATCCAGATCTGCCGCTCACGGCGGATCGACGGGCGGCTGGTGCTGTATGTGGAGCACTATCTGAACCCGCAGTACTTTCCGGGCATCCTCGATTTCGATTTGAATCAGTCGATCACCGAGTTGTATTCGCGGCATTACGACTTGCACTACGGGCGGGTGCGCTTCGAGATTGTGCCCACGGCGTTGTCGGTGGATGCGGCGGCGGCGTTGAAGGTGTCGGCGGGTAGCCCGGGCTTACGGATTGCCCGCGTCAATTATGACCAGCATGAACGCCTGATCGACTGTGACCTGGAGTTCTGGCGGCATGATGCGATTCATGTCGGTGTGGATGTTGTCTAGCGTCCGACCTTCCTGTAGGAGCGAGCTTGCTCGCGATGGTCGTTAACGATTACGCGTGTTTACTGGCAAAACGCGGTGTTCTTGAGTTCATCGTCGGAACGCCGCCCGGAGCAAGCTCGCTCCTACAGGGGCTATTCATTCTGCGGGCCACCACCGGTGGTCATTACCTGAATGCTCATCCGTGGTGTCGCCAGATCCAGTCCGGCTTCATCCATGTGCCGCTTGAGTGACAGGTTGAACGCTCGCGACACTTCCCACTGCTTGATCGGCGCGGTCTTGAAGCGGGCGCGCAGGATCGCGTTGCCCGACTCGAAACTTTCCACCCCCTGGAACTCCAGCGGTGACCAGATATTGCGCCGCTGCAACGGATCGGTGCGCATTTTCTGGCCGACTTCGCGCATCAGTTTGATGGCGTTGTCGATGTCCATGTTGGCCGGCACCGCGACCCGGAAGATCGCGTAGCCGAATTCCCGGGAGTAGTTCTTGATACTTTTGATTTCACTGAACGGAATGGTGTGGACGATGCCGTCGATGTCCCGCAGGCGCACGGTGCGGATGGTCAGGCCTTCGACCGTACCGAGGTGGCCGCCGACATCCACGTAGTCGTCGATGGCCAGGGAGTCTTCGATGATGATGAACAACCCGGTAATCAGGTCGGCCACCAGCGACTGCGCACCAAAGCCGATGGCCAGACCGATCACACCGGCACCGGCCAGCAGGGGCGTGACGTTCATGCCCATGTTCGCCAGGGCAACGATCAGCGCGACAATGAAAATGGCCACGAACAGCACGTTGCGAATCAGCGGCATCATCGTCTGCGCGCGGGCATTGGCCAGGCCTTTGCGTGAGCGGGTCAGTGCGTGGTGAACGGCGGTGTCGCTGAGAATCCAGATCAACCAGGCGAACAGCAGCGTGCCGGCGAGGCTGAACAGCTTGACGCTGACTTCGTGGCCGTCGCCTTCGGTAAAGCGGATCAAGGACATGCCCCAGACCCGCAGGCCGAGCTCGATAAAGGCCAGCCACACCAACAGGTGGAGGATTGTGTAGAAGAAATTCTTCAACCGTTCCGAATACACGGCGTAACGCCGGATGCCGCGCTGGGGCTTGAGGGCGTGGCGGCGTACCAGGCCGTTGATGACCATGCACAACACCAGCAACACGGTGCAGATCAGCGACTGGCGCAGGGCCGTGCTGGTGTCGCCGGCGGAAATGAAGGTCGCGAACAGGGAAATGGCCACCAGCACCAGCGCCGGCACGTACCAGAAGGTGCCGAGAATCGACAGAGTGTCGTTGAGGGCGCGGCGGGTCAGGCGTCGGGACAGCGGCTGGTTGCGGATCAGGTGGGCGATCGGGCGGCGGAAACGCAAGATGAACCGCGCAGTGAACAAGGCTGCCAGGACGTTGGCAATCGTGGCTGCCGTATGGGCCAGATGACTGCCGAGGCTGGCGACCAGTTTTGGATCGCTCAGTGCTTCGCCAAACGCGGCGAAACTGCCGATCAGCCACAGCGGTCGAAACGCCTGGTGCCGCAGAATGTACAAGGCGCGGTGGCGGTGTGGGCCGTCGAGCAGGGAAAAGGCAATCACGCAGATGGCCGAGAAGCAGGTGCCGACGACCAATGCATAGGCCAGCACCATGGCCAGGCTTTTGCCCAGGGACGAGGGCAGGGCATAGCTCATGTAGATCGTGATCACCAGGGCGATCAGCCATGGCCCGAGCTTGCGCAAGGCAAAGCGCAACATGTCCAGGGCACGGGGGTGCTGCGGCAGTTCTTCAGTCAGGCCGAAACGCATGCGCACGCGGTGGCTGATCCAGATCAGCGCGGCGGCCAGCAGGCTCCAGACCATCAGGATCATGGCGAACGCCAAGAGCATCGGCAGCCATTCATTGGCCGGCAGCGCCAGGGCCATCAACTCTTCCTGGGCCTGGTCGAACTCGCTGGACCAGCGCGTGAGCGGACTGTCGTCGCCGGAAAATTTCTTTTCGATCGTGGCCAGGGTTCCGCCAATCAGGCCCAGCACGCCTTCTTCGGTAATCGGCTGGGCCTGTTTGGTGGTGTCACGCAGCCTTTTCAGATCGGCCAGCAGCTGGGTGCGTTGCTGATCGTTTTCCAGTGACTTGATCACTTCGTCCAGGGACTGCCCCAGCGGTTCCTGTGCTTCGGGCTGTGCCTTGGCCTGGCCGCCGAGCAGGCTTGGCAGGCCGGCCGCCTGGGCAGGTGCCACTGGCAGCAGCATCAGGCAGGCAAGGAAAAAATACGGAAGGGCAAAAAGACGAGCGAACACTAGGCGGTCAACCTCGCAAGGAGCGGATCGACCGAGTGTACGAGCCCGTCAAAATCAATGCGAGCCAAGGGCGATGAATTATTCGTTGAGTTTGGCGAGGATCTTGATCACCACGGTCGCGAGGATGGTCAGCATGCCGATCCACATGGCGAACACACCGGCATTTTTGTCGCGAAAGTTGAAACCGACGGCCAGCAGGAGCATCCCGGCAAGAATCGGGATCAGCATGGCGTGAAAGGAGGACATCGAGATCATGGAGACAGCCTTGTCGAAGGGATACTTGAAGTCTAGGCCGCTTTTGACGCGGCCGGCGTGATGTGTGTGTAGGAGCGAGCTTGCTCGCGATGGATTTCAGGGCGCCGCGTTTATCCAGTAAGCACGCATGACCGTTCACGTCCATCGCGAGCAAGCTCGCTCCTACAGGGTTTACGGCAATTCGCGGCAGGCGTAGAACGCGCTCAGTACCTTGACCAGGTGCGCCAGGTCGTGGCTGCCGCACAGTTCGCGGATCGAGTGCATGGCGAATGTCGGCAGGCCGATGTCCACGGTGCGCACGCCCAGGTGGCTGGCGGTGATCGGGCCGATGGTCGAGCCGCAGCCCATGTCGCTGCGCACCACGAAACTTTGCACCGGCACTTCTTCAGCCATGCACAGATGACGGAAGAACCCGGCGGTTTCGCTGTTGGTGGCGTAGCGCTGGTTGCTGTTGACCTTGATCACCGGGCCGGCGTTGAGTTTCGGGCCGTGGTTGGCATCGTGCTTGTCGGCGTAGTTCGGATGCACGCCGTGGGCGTTGTCAGCCGAAACCAGCAGGGATTTCTGAATGGTGCGTACGAATTCATCACCTTCAGGCAGCAGGCGACGCAGGGTTTGCTCAAGCATCGGGCCGTCGGCACCGCAGGCCGAGCAGGAACCGACTTCTTCGTGGTCGTTGCAGACCAGCACGCAGGTTTCGTCGGTGTCGGCCGTCAGCAGCGCTTGCAGGCCGGCGTAGCACGACAGCAGGTTGTCCAGGCGCGCGCCGGCGATGAAGTCGCCATGCAGACCGATGACCGCAGCGCTTTGGGTGTCGTAGAAACTCAGCTCGTAATCGAGCACCACGTCGGCATTCAGGCCATGTTCGCGGGCCAGTTGGTCGGTGAGCACTGCGCGAAAGTCCACGCGCTCGTCACCGGCGAATTGCGCGAGGATCGGTGGCAGTTCGGTCTGGGCGTTGATGGCCCAGCCCATGTTGGCTTCGCGGTTGAGGTGAATCGCCAGGTTCGGAATGATCGCGACCGGGGCCTTGAAGTCGATCAACTGGCTCTCGACCTTGCCGTCACGCCGGAAGGTCACGCGGCCGGCCAGGGACAGGTCGCGGTCGAACCACGGTGCCAGCAGTGCGCCTCCATAGACTTCGACACCCAGCTGCCAGAAACCCTGGCGCTGCAGCTCCGGTTGCGGCTTGACGCGCAGGCACGGGCTGTCGGTGTGGGCGCCGACCAGGCGAATGCCGCCGTGCAGCGGCGAATGGCGGCCCATTTTGATCGCGACAATCGAAGAGTCATTGCGGGTGACGTAGTAGCGGCCGTTGGCTTCGGTATTCCACGGCTCGCGCTCGTCGAGGCGTTGATAGCCCGCCGCTTCCAGGCGCTGAACAAGGCTGGCGGTGGCATGGAACGGGGTAGGGGAGGCCTTGAGGAAATCGATCAGGCCTTGGTTCAACTCTTCGCGCATAAAGTAGCTCCAGACAGCAGTGGCGCCAGTTTAACGTATTGGTCAGGGAATTGGCGGTGGTGTGCGGGTGGAGTGGCGCCCCGCCCCGCCCTGTAGGAGCGGGCTTGCTCGCGATGGTCCCAAGAACACCGCAGGGCGCCAGGCTTCCCGCGTTATCGTTGACGACCATCGCGAGCAAGCTCGCTCCTACAGGGGGGAGTGCGTTGCGTTCAGAACGGTGCCGGGCACTCGAAGCGCAGGCGCTCGCCGGTCTGGGGATGGGTGAAGGTCAGCATGCTCGCATGCAGGCACAGGCGCGGCCAGGCCGCCAGCGCCTGCTCGTGGGCATAGAGCCCGTCGCCCAACAGCGGATGACCGATCGAAAGCATGTGCACGCGCAACTGGTGGGAGCGGCCGGTAATCGGTGTCAGCTCAACGCGGCACCAGTCGCCGCAACGCTCCAGCACACGCCAGAAGGTCAGCGCATGTTTGCCGAATTCATGATCGACCACATGCCGCGGCTTGGTTGGCGGGTCGTAGCGCAAGGGCAGGTCGATGCTGCCGCTGTCCAGTTCCGGCTGACCCCAGCACAGGGCGGTGTAGGCCTTTTCGGTTTCGCGGTCGTGAAATTGCCGGGACAGCTCGCGATGGGTATCCGGGTCGCGGGCCAGCAGGATGATGCCGGACGTTTCCCAGTCCAGCCGATGGACGATTCGCGCTTCCGGGTAGCCGTTTTCCTGCAGGCGGGTAATCAGGCAGTCCTTGTTGTCATCGGCCCGGCCAGGGACAGAGAGCAACAGGGTCGGCTTGTTCACCACCAGTACGGCAGCGTCCTGATGGATGATGTGGATGTTGGACAACGGCATTAAAACAGCCTCGTAACAAACGCCAACGGCGGCTCAGGCCCCTTCCGGTTGCAGAAGGGGCCTGAGCCGCCGTGGCTCCTGGCGGATCGACTCAGCGATCAGGCAGGGTGATGTTGAGTTCCAGAATCGAGCAGCTGCCCTGGCTTTCCAGTGCGACGTGCACGTCATCGGACCCGATATTGACGTACTTGCGGATCACCTCGACCAGTTCCTTCTGCAAGGCCGGCAGGTAGTCCGGGGTGCTGCGTTGGCCGCGTTCGTGCGCCACGATGATCTGTAGACGCTCTTTCGCTACCGACGCGGTGCTTTGCTTTTTGTTGGCACGAAAGAAGTCAAAAAGGTTCATTGCTTAGTTGCCTCCAAACAGGCGCTCGAAGAATCCCTTCTTCTGTACATCAAGGAATCGATGATCCACGGTCTTGCCCAGCAGGCGGTCAACGGTATCGCTGTAGGCCTGGCCGGCATCGCTCTGGTCGTCGAGAATCACCGGAACACCCTGGTTGGATGCCTTGAGCACCGCCTGGGATTCAGGGATCACGCCGAGCAGGGTCACCGAAAGGATTTCCTTGACGTCTTCTACGCCGAGCATTTCGCCTTTGCTCACACGCTCCGGGTGGTAACGGGTAATCAGCAGGTGTTCCTTGATCGGGTCTTCGCCGCGTTCGGCACGACGGGACTTGCTGGCCAGCAGGCCGAGCATGCGGTCGGAGTCACGTACCGAGGACACTTCCGGGTTGGTCACGACGATCGCTTCATCGGCGAAGTACATGGCCAGGTGGGCGCCTTTCTCGATGCCCGCCGGGGAATCGCAGACCACGAACTCAAAGTCTTCCTTGAGTTGCATCAGGACTTTTTCCACGCCTTCGACGGTCAGCGCGTCTTTGTCGCGGGTCTGGCTGGCGGCCAGCACGTAGAGGTTTTCCAGGCGCTTGTCTTTGATCAGGGCCTGTTGCAGGTTGGCTTCGCCGTTGACCACGTTGACGAAGTCATACACCACGCGGCGCTCGCAACCCATGATCAGGTCGAGGTTACGCAAGCCCACGTCGAAGTCGACGATCACTGTTTTGTGGCCGCGCAGAGCGAGGCCGGTACCGATAGCGGCGCTGGTGGTGGTCTTACCCACACCACCCTTGCCGGATGTAACCACGAGAATCTTGGCCAAGGTGTTTCACCCCTAAGGAAAAAGGACTTTTCAGCCCCTGAAAAACATCTCCTGAAAAACTACTGCAGTCGGACAGCCTTGGCTGGAATCCGGTTTTGAGCGGCGCTTACCCCCGGTAAACACTGCTTTCGGCCTTTTTCCTACTTCGTTTGAGCCGTTTTCGCTATGTTTTAGAGATGCTTGGAAAATGCGGCAGTATCCGTTAAAGCCGAATGATGTTCAACACGTCGCCGGACAGGCTGACCTGCACACCCGAACCCCACAGAGGATCGCGGCGCAGATCTTCGGAAACCTTGTAATGTCCGGCAATGGAAATCAGTTCAGCACTCATTTGCTGACAGAAAATCCGCGCCTTGGTGTCGCCCTTGACGCCGGCCAACACGCGACCCCGCATCGGGCCGTATACATGGATGTTGCCATCGGCGAGAAGTTCCGCCCCCGGGCTGACCGAGGAGATCACCACCAGATCGCAGCCCTGGGCATAAATCTGCTGGCCACCACGTACTGGCGAGGTGATGATTTTTGTCGGTTTGATGGTCGGTTCAGGCGGTTTTTCCGGTTTTTTCTTCGGTTCGCCTTCGGTCAGGTCCAGTGGACGCTCCCGGGCACCGGACGGTGGCAGCACCGGCAGGTCGACCGCAATGGCGGCGGCGATGTCTTCGATGCGGCTGGCGCGGATCGCCAGGGTGCGCAGGCCATGCTGGCGGCAAACGCGCATCAGACCTGGCAGATCGACCGCGCCTTCGCTGGCCGGGAGTTTGTCCAGGGCCAGTACCAGCGGCGCATTGCTGAAGAAGTTGGGCGCCTGGGCGACCTTGGCGGCCAGTTGCCGATCAAGGCTTTCGAGGTCGTTACGGGCCAGTTCCAGCACCGTAATGGCCAGCATGCTGCCCTTCAACTGGAACACGGGATCTTGGTCTAGCGGTTCGGTTTGGCTCATGGTCGGCATACAACGACTTGTCACTAAAAGTGCCGAGACTTATAACGAGAACGCCCGCAGGCCGCAAGCCGGGTCGAACGATGTAGAATGCGCGGCCATTGTCATTCCGGAAGCATTAATGGACCGCCCGCGTTTTCGAAAAGCATTTCTATCTCCACGTTTCTGGCCGCTGTGGTGTGGCCTGGGGCTGTTGTGGCTCATCGTCCAGTTACCGTATCCGGCACTGCTGTGGATCGGTCGAGCATTGGGCGCATTGATGTATCGCGTGGCCTGCGACAGACGGCGCATTGCCAAGCGCAACCTGGAACTGTGTTTTCCGGAAAAAACCGCCGCCGAACGCAAACGCCTGCTCAAGGAAAACTTCGCCTCCACCGGCATCGCATTTTTTGAGATGGCGATGAGCTGGTGGTGGTCGCGCAAGCGCCTGGCGAGTCTCGCTCACGTTGAAGGGCTGGAGTATCTGCAGCAGGCCCAGCGCGAAGGCAAAGGCGTGATCCTGATGGCGCTGCACTTCACCACGCTGGAAATCGGCGCGGCGTTGCTCGGTCAGCAGCACACCATCGACGGCATGTACCGCGAGCACAAGAATCCGCTGTTCGACTACATCCAGCGCCAGGGCCGCGAGCGGCACAACCTCGATTCGCTGGCGATAGAGCGTGAAGACGTGCGCGGCATGCTCAAATTGCTGCGCTCGGGCCGCGCGATCTGGTACGCGCCGGATCAGGACTACGGCGCCAAGCAAAGCATCTTCGTGCCGCTGTTCGGCATTCAGGCGGCGACCGTCACCGCCACGAGCAAGTTTGCGCGGCTGGGCAAGGCACTGGTGGTGCCGTTCACCCAGGAGCGTCTGGCGGACGGCAGCGGTTATCGCCTGGTGATCCATGCGCCGCTCGAAGGCTTCCCCGGTGAAACCGAGGAAGAAGACTGCATTCGCATCAACCAATGGATCGAAGGCGTCCTGCGCCAATATCCCGAGCAATACCTGTGGGCCCACCGCCGCTTCAAGAGCCGTCCACCGGGCGAGCCGAAGCTGTACGCCAAACGCCGTTGAACCCCGATCCCCTGTAGGAGCGAGCCTGCTCGCGATGGACCAAAGGGCGCCACGGGGCGTCAGGCTCCCAGCGTCATCGTTAACGTCCATCGCGAGCAAGCTCGCTCCCACAAGGGAACAGGTCGAAACAACGAAATCCCATCAAGCACCATGGAGAGTTGTGCATGAGTCCAGCTGAACCGGTTACAGGGTTGATTCTTTCCGGCGGCGGGGCTCGGGCGGCTTATCAGGTCGGGGTGCTGGCGGCGATTGCCGAATTGCTGCCGCCGGGGGCGAGCAATCCGTTTCCGGTGATCGTCGGCACTTCGGCAGGCGCGATCAACGCCGTCAGCCTCGCCAGCGGGGCAATGGACTTTCGTCATGCCATCCAGCGCCTGACGGCCTTCTGGCAGGGCTTTCGCAGCCCTCTGGTATTGCGCAGTGACTGGCCCGGGGTCATTCGCCAGGCCACTCGCTTTGTCAGCCATAGTTTGCTCGGCATCGGTTCCCAGGTTCCGGTGGCGCTGCTCAACAGTTCGCCGCTGCGGGATCTGCTCAACGACAAGCTGCATATGGGGGGCATCGCCGAAGCGATCGCACAGAAGCAATTGCATGCGGTGGCGGTCACGGCGTTCGGCTATGAGTCCGGCCAGGCCGTCACCTTTTATCAGGGCGGCGGCAAGATCGATGCCTGGTTGCGCCATCGACGCATCGGCGTTCCCACCCGACTGTCGGTTGAACACTTGCTCGCCAGTTCGGCGATTCCACTGCTGTTCGCCCCGGTGAAAATCGGCGAAGAGTATTTCGGTGATGGCGCGGTGCGTCAGTCGGCGCCGATCAGCCCGGCGCTGCATCTGGGCGCCAGTCGGGTGCTGGTGGTGGGCGTCAGCGGCAACCCCCGCGGTATCGACCCGCAACAACCCTTGCAGCGCAGCTACACCGGGCAGCAACCGACCCTGGCGCAGATCGGCGGGCACATGCTCAACAGTACGTTCATTGACAGCCTGGAAAGTGACATCGAACTGTTGCAGCGCCTGAACCAGTTCAGTCACCTGATGCCTGATGGCACACCGACCCGCGCATTGGGCGTGGCGCCGGTGGACGTGCTGGTGATTTCACCGAGCCAGCCGATCGATGAGATTGCCGCGCGACATCGTCAGGAGTTGCCGCCGGCATTGCGCCTGTTTTTACGCGGGCCGGGCGCGACCAAGACCAGCGGGGCAGGGGTACTGAGCTACCTGCTGTTCGAGTCGGGGTATTGCAGCGAGTTGATCGAGTTGGGGCGCAGCGATGCGTTGGCCAAGCGCGGGGAGTTGTGCCGGTTTCTCGGCTTACTGTAGGAGCGAGCTTGCTCGCGATGGACGTTAACGATGACGCTGGGAGCCTGACACCCCGTGGCGCTCTCTAGTCCATCGCGAGCAAGCTCGCTCCTACAAGATCAGAAGTGAACCTTGACCAGGAAGCTGGTCACGCTCTGATCCGTCTTGAAGCCCTGGCTGTCTTCAATCCCGTACTTGTTTTTCCAGTAGTCATACTCGACACCGACGTACAGCTGCTTGGCACCCAGGTTCAGCGCCTTGCCCAGGTCGTATTTGACCTGCGGATTGAAGTGCAGGTTGGCGTGGTACTCGCCTTTGCTGTTGACATCGTTGTCGACGACCCAGTCCATGAAGCCGTCGATCAGCACGTCCGAGTCACCCACCGGGATGGTGTAGGACCAGACCGGCGAGACCTGCCAGATGTTGTCGCCCGGGCGGTCGCCTTCGGTGTGACGGTTGTAGAAGTTCAACTGGAAGTAGTCGAAGCCCGGGATGGCCAGGTCGAAACCCGGACCGATCAGGTACGACTCGGTGTCGTCTTCACCGAACTCGTAGGTCATGGCCAGCAGGACGTCCTTGATCGGGCCTAACTCGAACTTCTGGTCGAAGATCTTGTTGAACGACAGGCGCGGGCTGAGCTCGCCATAGTGGGTGTTTTCACCCGCGAAGTGGTCTTCCTTGCCGTTGTAGAAGATCTTGTCGATGAAGAAGAAGTTGTCACCGTACTTCCAGCCATCGGCGTGTTCGAAGGTCACCGTCTGCTGGATGCGCGGGTTGACCTGGAAATCCTTGCCATACAGGTAGGTCAGGCTGTTGTTCTGCCACTGCAGCAAATCGCCGGCCATGGCCTGGCCCCCGGCCAGCATCGATCCCGCCAGCATCAGGCTAGTGCACGTACGTTTCATTCGGTTGCTCCCAAAAAGTAGGTGGTTCCACGTTATTTTTTTAAGGTCGACGCTCTGGTGTGGCGCCTTTTTCCGTAGCGGTAAAAAATCATCCAGTCGGTCAGCTTTGTGCTGATAGCAAGAGCTGAGCCAAGGCTTTCAAAAAGCAAAAAAACTCCCGCTCGACGGCTCAAAAGCGGTCGATTGAGAGGGGGGGTGGAGTGCCTTGGTGCCTGCCAGCGCCGGGATAAGTTGGCCTGCTGGTCAGGTTTTACATCCGGGCTTTTTTTTAAACCGGATTCGGGCGGCCGCGGAGAATACTGACTCCTCGGCCAGGTCTCAAGTGCTCCGCAACGGCGCACCGACGACAGGTTTGGCGCACGGTTGCGGGGCAGCATCAGAAATGCACCTTCACCAGCAGGCTGGTGGTGTTTTCATTGGTGTCGAATTTGCCGCTGTTTTCGATGCCGTATTTGTCTTTCCAGTAGCTGTATTCAGCGCCGACGTACACCTGTTTCTCCCGCCAGCCCAGGGCCTTGCCCAGGTCGTACTTGATCTGCGGGTTGAAGTGCAGGTTGGCGTGATAGGTGCCATGGGCGTTCTGGTCGTTATCCACGACCCAGTCCATGTAGCCGTCGATCAACAGGTTCGAGTTGCCCAATGGCAGGGTGAAGGACCAGGCCGGCGAGATCTGCCAGACATCGTCGCCGGGACGCGAGCCTTCGGTCTGGCGGTAATAGAAGTTCAAGGTGAAAAAATTGAAGCCCGGTACCGCGAGGTCGAATCCGGGGCCGATCAGGTAGGCCTCGGTGTCGTCTTCGCCGTTCTCGTAGGTCATGGCCAGCAGCACGTCCTTGATCGGGCCGAATTCGAAGCGACGGTCGAGGATCTTGCCCAGGGAGAGGCGCGGGCTGAACTCGCCGTAGTAGGCGTGGACGCCTTTGTTCCGGTCTTTCTCGCCGTTGTAGTAGGTGCTGTCGATGAACATGAAGTTGTCGCCGTACTTCCAGCGGTCGGCGTGCTCGAAGGTTATCGTCTGCTGGATTGATGGGTTGACCACGAAATCCTTGCCGTACAGATAGCTCAGGCTGTTGGTCTGCCACAGCAGTAAATCGCCGGCCATGGCCTGACTCGCAGCCAGCAGGCCAGCACCCAACAGCAGGTTGGTTTGTGTCCGAATCATCTGTTGCTCCCTCTTGTTTTTATTTTTGAGGCGCAGGCAGCCCTTGCCCCTGTAGGAGCGAGCTTGCTCGCGATGGTCGCTAACGATTACGCGTGTTAGCTGGATAAACGCGGTGTTCTTGCGTTCATCGCGAGCAAGCTCGCTCCTACAGGGGGGCAGTGCCTATTCAGTCAATGTTGGTGAGCGTGGCAGTCGTTGATGGCCGCGCGTTCGGCACCGCCAAGGATGTTGAACAGCAGGTTCAGCGTCAGCGCGCTGAGGGTGGCCATGGCGATGCCGCTGTGGGTGATCGGACTCATCCACACGGGCAGGTGGGCGAAAAACTCCGGGCGCACCACCGGGATCAGGCCCATGCCGATGCTCACCGCCACCAGCAATTGGTTGCGACGATCACCGATATCGGCTTCCTGGAGAATCTTGATCCCGGTGGCGGCGACCATGCCGAACATCGCAATCGCTGCGCCGCCCAGGACGGCCGGCGGGATCGAGGCCACCAGGAACGCGGCCTTGGGGAGCAGGCTCAGGACGATCAGCAAACCGCCGGCGACGATGGTCACGGAGCGGCAGCGCACACCGGTCATCTGCACCAGGCCGATGTTCTGGGCAAAGGAGGAGTGGGTGAAGGTGTTGAAGAACCCGGCGAAGAACGAGGCGCCGGCATCGCACAGCAAACCGCGACGCAGCATCCGTGGGCTGACTTCCTGGCCGGTGATCTTGCCCAGCGCAAGAAACATCCCGGTGGACTCGACGAAAATGATCACCACCACCAGGCACATCGACAGGATCGGTGCGAGTTCGAATTTCGGCATGCCGAAGTGCAGTGGGGTGACGAATTGCAGCCATGGCGCCTGCGCCATGCCGCTGAGGTCGACCATGCCGAGCAGGCCGCAGAGCACATAGCCCAGGCACATGCCGATCAGCACGGAAATATTGACCCAGAAGCCGCGCATGAAACGGTGCACCAACAGGATGGTGCCCAGCACCAGGGCGGCGATGGCCAGGTAGATCGGCGAGCCGAATTGAGCGGCGCTGGCACCGCCGCCAGCCCAGTTCACGGCCACGGGGAACAGCGACAAACCGATCGAGGTGATGACCGTGCCGGTCACCAGAGGAGGGAAGAAGCGCACGACTTTGGACATGAATGGCGCGATGAGCATGCCGAAGAAACCGGCGGCGATGGTCGCGCCGAAGATCCCCTGCAGGCCGATACCAGGCATGCCGGCCATGGCGACCATGCTGCCGACGGCGGCGAAACTGGCCCCCATCATCACCGGCATGCGAATGCCCATGGGGCCGATGCCGAGGGACTGGACGATGGTGGCAATACCGGCCACCAGCAGGTCGGCATTGATCAGAAAGGCGATTTCTTCACGACTCAGGCCAGCGGCCTGTCCGATGATCAGCGGCACCGCGATGGCGCCACCGTACATCAGCAGAACATGTTGCAAACCGACCAGGATCAGTTGCAAGAGGGGCAAACGCTGAATGGCGGGTGCGTCGGGGATGCGCGCTGCGGATAGCTCGGACATGCAACACCTCGGATCTTTTTTATTCTTGTGATTTTGTGTGTCAGGCAAACCTGTGGGAGCGGGCTTGCTCGCGAAGAGGCCATAACATTCAACATCGTTGTTGACTGACCCGACGCTTTCGCGAGCAAGCCCGCTCCCACAGGGATTGATGGTGTCCATGTGGGAGCGAGCCTGCTCGCGAAGCGTTCAGCGATTAATTGGTCTGGGCTCCCTGCACAATCCAGGCACCGATCAGGTCGCGTTCCTGCTGGGTCATCTGGGTGATGTTGCCCAGTGGCATGATCTGGCTGGTGACGGCTTGCGCCTGGATCCGCGGTGCGTTCTGGCGGATTTGCTCGGGAGTGTCCAGCATCACACCTGCCGGTGCTGCACTGAACAGCGGACTGGTGGGCTTGGCCGAGTGGCAGACCGTGCAACGTTCCTGAATCACGCTGTGCACTTTGTCAAAGCCAGGGCCGGCGTTGGACGCTTGCGCCGGAGCGGCGGCTGGCGTTTCTGCAGGTTTGGCTTCGGCGGGTTTCAAACCACCGCCCACTGCGGTTTCCGGTAGCGGCTGGTATTCGATTTTCGCTGGAGCGTTGGCCACTTCAGGGGCGCTGGACATCGGCTTCGGACCGGACACATAGGCCAGGCAGATCATGCCCACCGCTGCCACCGGCAGGGTCCAGGCAAACTTGTGGCTGTCATGACGGGTGTTGAAGTAGTGACGCACCAACACCGCCAGTACCGCGATCCCGGCCAGGATCAACCAGTTGTACTGGCTGCCGTAGGTGCTCGGGAAGTGGTTGCTGATCATGATGAACAGCACCGGCAAGGTGAAGTAGTTGTTGTGACGCGAACGCAGCAGGCCTTTGGCCGGCAGGGCCGGATCCGGCGTGCGGTTCTCGGCGATCGCCGCCACCAGTGCGCGCTGTGCCGGCATGATGATGCGGAACACGTTGCCGACCATGATGGTGCCGATGATCGCGCCGACGTGCAGGTACGCACCGCGACCGCTGAACACCTTGCTGAAGCCATAGGCCGCGCCGATGATCAGCACGAACAGGATGAAGCCGAGCAGGGCAGGGCGTTTGCCCAGGGCCGAGTCGCACAGGAAGGAGTAGATGAACCAGCCGATGAACAGCGAGCCGAGACCGATGGCCACGCCTTCAGGACCGCTCAGGGTGCTGCCCGGAGCCAGCAGGTAGAGCGTCGGGTTGGAGTAGAACACCACGCACAGCAGCGCGATCCCCGACATCCAGGTGAAGTAGGCTTCCCATTTGAACCAGTGCAGGTTGTCCGGCATGGTCGGTGGAGCCAGTTTGTATTTTTCCAGGTGGTAGATACCGCCGCCGTGGATCGCCCACAAATCGCCGGCCAGGCCGGTTCTCGGGTTGACCCGGTTGAGGTTGTTTTCCAGCCAGACGAAATAGAACGACGCACCGATCCAGGCCACGCCAGTAATCATGTGAACCCAGCGCACGCTCAGGTTCAGCCATTCCAACAGATGTGCTTCCACAGTCTTTACCTCTCGCCTGTCACTCTGTTGTCGAGTGATCAGACCTTCTCTTATTGGTGGGGGGCGAGGATCAAACGCTCATCCTCTTTGAAAAAATGCTCATCGCAGTTATTGCCTGTGCCACTGCGATCAACCACCAGGAAGTCATCCCGCTTTTCGATCGTCAGCACCGGGTGGTGCCAGACGCCGCGATGGTAATTAATGCCCTGCCTGCCGTTGGTGACGAAGGCGCGGACCAAGCCTGATACAGGTTCATCGCCAAGTGGCGCGACCACGATCAGAAAGGGGTTGCCGAGCAGCGGAATGAAAGCCTGGCTGCCCAGCGGATGACGCTCCAGCATGCTGACGGTCAGCGGCATGTCCTGCGCGTCGGCGCGGAAAATGCTGATGATCGCGTTGTCCTCTGGCGTGGCGGTTTCCACCGTCGCCAGTTTATGGAAGCGCATGGTCGAACCGTTGTTGATCATGAAGTGATCGCTGCCGTCGGTTTCGATCACGTCACCGAAAGGGGCGAAGGCTTCTTTGGTCAGCGGTTCAATCGTCAGTGTGCGCATGCTGTTCTTCTTAATCTGTTTAGGTATTGATGGTTCTTTGTAGGAGCGAGCTTGCTCGCGAAAAACGTCAAGACACCGCATTCATTCAGATTGGGCGCGTTTTCGTTGACGACCATCGCGAGCAAGCTCGCTCCTACAGGCTCAGCATTACTTCGCGACCTTGCCTAAAACGCGCAGGCGGCTCACACCACCGTCCGGGAACACGTTCAGGCGGATGTGGGTGATCGGGCCCAGTGCCTTGATCTGCTCGGCGAAGGTGTGTTCGGCGTGCATTTCCAGCTTCTGGCTTGGCAGCAGTTCGCGCCAGAACAGCGATTGGGTTTCGATCTGGCTGTCGGTGCCGCCCTTCACGAAGGCGCCCTGGATCGAGCAGCTGTCTGGGTAGTTGCCCTTGAAGTGCAGGGTGTCGACGATGACTTTCTCGACTTCACCGGCATGACCCAGCGCGACGATGACCCAGTCATTGCCCGGGGTACGGCGACGCGCGGTTTCCCAGCCGTCGCCCATGTTGATGCCGCGGCCCGGGTTGAGGATGTTGCTCATGCGGCCGAAGTGTTCATCGGAGCAGGCGAGGGCGCGGCCACCGTTGAGGGCCGCGGCCAGGTCGACTTGCTCGTTGTCGCCGATGGCCGACCAGTCGCGGAACGGCACGCCGTACACACGCAGACGGGCCACGCCGCCATCCGGGTAGATGTTGAAGCGCAGGTGGCTGAAGGCCTGGTCGTTGCTGATTTCGTGGTAGTGATGGCTGTTGCCTTGCAGCTCCACGGCAGACAGCACTTCAGTCCACTGGGTGTTTTCATCAGGCTCGCCCGACGCCAGGAAGCAGGCTTCCAGGGACGCCGATGGCGGGAAGTTGCCGGTGAAGAATGAAGTGTCGATGTCGACGCCCTTGATCGAACCCGGTACGCCCAGGCGGATCACGGCGCTGTCGAAGCCTTCGAAGCGCTTGCGGCGCGATTCCCAGCCGTCCATCCACTTGCCGTTGTCATCGAACACGCCCTCCTTCCATACGGCCGGGGTCGGTTGGAACAGACGGTTGGCGTCTGCGAACCAGTCATCGGTGACCGAGATGATTTTGGTGCCCAGGCGGGCGTCGGCCAGGTTGACGAACTTCTCGAAAGGTACGGCGTAAGCTTTCATTCTTCTTGTCTGCCTTTAAATAAGTGGCTTGGGATGCTTGCGAGGCCCTGTGCGGATTCGGCGTTCTTGAATTCGCGAGGGCCAGGCTTGCTATAGGGTCAGTAATCGGAACAGGGCGATCTTGTTGATCTGCGCCAGCGCGCACTTGAACTCGGTGTCGACCGGGTTGTGGATGCGCGTTTCGAACGCTGCGAGGATCTGATGCCGGTTGCTGCCTTTTACCGCCATGATGAAGGGAAACTTGAACTTGGCTTTGTAGGCGTCGTTCAGCTCGGTGAAGCGCTGGAACTCTTCGGCCGTGCATTGGTGAATACCGGCGCCAGCCTGTTCATGGGTGCTGGCTTCGGTCAACTGGCCCTGGACGGCGGCTTTGCCGGCCAGGTCCGGGTGAGCGTTGATCAGAGCCAACTGGCTGGCGTGATCGGCGCTCAACAGGATGTCGCTCATGCGCTGGTGCAGGGTTTCGATCTCGTCGATCGAAGCGTCCTGGCCCAGGTCGAAGGCCTTTTCGGCCACCCATGGCGAATGTTCGTAGATGTCGGCGAAGGCTTTGACGAAGGCGTCGCGGCTCAATGTCGAGGGTTTCAATGTTTGAAAGGCGCTCATTTCGCGGCCCCTTGGTACGGGTGGGTTTGCTGCCAGTGGCGCGCGATGTCGACGCGACGGCTGAACCACACCTGTTCATGACTTTTAGCGTATTCGATAAAGCGCTTGAGCGAAGCCAGACGCGCCGGACGGCCGATCAGGCGGCAGTGCAGGCCGATCGACAGCATCTTCGGTGCTTCGGCGCCTTCGGCGTAAAGCACGTCGAACGCATCCTTGAGGTATTCGAAGAAGTCGTCGCCCTTGTTGAAACCCTGGACCTGGGTGAAGCGCATGTCGTTGGTGTCCAGGGTGTACGGGATCACCAGGTGCGGCTTGCCGGTCGGGTTGTTCGGTTCCCAGTAGGGCAGGTCGTCGTCGTAGGTGTCGCAGTCGTAGAGGAAACCGCCTTCCTCCATTACCAGGCGACGGGTGTTCGGGCCGGTGCGGCCGGTGTACCAGCCCAGCGGGCGTTCGCCGGTGATTTCGGTGAGGATGCGGATTGCTTCGAGCATGTGCTCGCGTTCCTGGTTTTCGTCCATGTACTGGTAGTCGATCCAGCGGTAGCCGTGGCTGCAGATCTCGTGGCCGGCATCGACCATGGCGCGGATCACGTCCGGGTGACGCTGGGCGGCCATGGCCACGGCGAAAATGGTCAGCGGAATGTCGAATTCCTTGAACAGCTTCAGGATCCGCCACACGCCGGCACGGCTGCCATACTCGTAAAGCGATTCCATGCTCATGTTGCGCGCGCCTTGCAGCGGCTGGGCAGACACCATTTCCGAGAGGAAGGCTTCGGACTCTTTGTCGCCGTGCAGGATGTTGCGCTCGCCGCCTTCTTCGTAATTGAGTACGAACGACAGGGCTATGCGGGCATTGCCCGGCCAGTGTGGATGAGGAGGGTTACTGCCGTAACCGACCAGGTCGCGTGGGTAGTCAGCGCTCACTGCAGGCTTCCTTCTTGTTCGATGATGACGGTTGGTGTGACGCAGCTGAAGATTGGTTGGCAGGCTGGCGTCACAGCGATGGGCTGATTGTATACAACTTTATATTCACTTTGTAAGCCTGAATTTTCGCATTTTTAACCGACTGTCATCTTTTACTGCTATTGGCGTGAGCCTGCAAGAAATCTGCCTGACTGGTCAGTAATTTGATGAAGGGTTCACAGAGTGTGCGGTTCGGCGGGAAATCGACGGTAAATGTGCAGGTGCGGGGTATAACGCGAAAAATGTCGTTTTTATTGTGTACAATTTTTTTGAAAAGTGTCTTAATCAATCGCTCGCCGCAACTTTTCGTGCTCCGAATCGGTGCGGTCTCCTTTTCAACTGACTTCGGGAGGCGCGAAGTCTGACTGCTCCACGCAGGCAGGCGCGCAGAATCAATGGGACGTTTGACTACACACGTTTTGGACGCAGCACACGGTTGCCCGGGCAGCTCGATCAAGGTCGAGTTGTACCGCGTTGAAGGGTCGCACCTGGAATTGGTCGCCAGCGCGATAACCAACAGCGATGGCCGTGTCGATGCACCGCTGCTGCAAGGCGATGACTACCGCACCGGGGTCTATCAGGTTCAGTTTCATGCCGGCGATTACTACCGCGCCCGCGGCGTCAAGCTGCCGGAGCCGGCTTTCCTGGATGTGGTGGTGCTGCGTTTCGGCATCTCTGCCGAGCAGGATCACTACCACGTACCGTTGTTGATTTCGCCTTACAGCTACTCCACCTATCGCGGCAGCTGATCCCCCAAGCAGCAGCTGCACCCTGGAAGCGACTGCGCATATAGCTTCTTTGGTCTTTCGCCCGCTCACACTGCGGGCTTTTTTTCGTCTGTAGGAGCGAGCTTGCTCGCGATGGAGGCCCAGACAACGCGGGCATTCAGATGGCCCGCGTCATCGTTAACGTCCATCGCGAGCAAGCTCGCTCCTACAGCTTTAGCGGCTCAGCAGGGACGCAGCCCCCGCACCACTGAACAACCCCGCACTGATCCGGTTGAACCAGCTCTGCCCCTTGCCGCTGCGCAGATACCGGGCCGCGCCATGGGCGCCGAGGCCGTAGGCGAGCTTGCACAGCAGGTCGAGCAGGGTCCAGGTCACGATCATCACCAGCAGCTGCGGCAGGAACGGCTGTTCGGCACTCAGGAACTGCGGCAGGAAAGCGGCGAAGAACAGGATGTCCTTCGGGTTGCTGGCGCCCAGCATGAACGCACGCCCGAACAGCGCACGAAAGCGTGGCACCGCCGCGGCCTGTGGCACTTCAGCGCCATGGGAAGGCAGGCGCGATTGCTGCCAGCTCTGCCAGGCGAGGTAGAACAGGTAAAGGGCGCCAAGTATCTTCAGGGCACTGAACAGCTGTTCCGACGCCAGCAACAACGCACCCAGGCCCAGCGCCGAAGCACTCAGCAGGCAGATCGATGCGGACACGCCGCCGAGAAAGGCCGGGTAAGAGCGGCGCAGGCCGTAATTCAGACTGTTGCTGATCATCAGCAACGACAGTGGCCCCGGGATCAGGATCACTATCAGCGCAGCGCCGCTGAACAGCAGCCAGGTTTCCAGACTCATCACTTTCCTCCATTTGCACAAAAGCCCCACCCGACGGGGTGAGGCTGTTTTCAAGCGTGTACCGCGTGTGGCTTACAAGAAGATGAACTTGGCGATGAAGATCGCGCAGAGCACCCACAGGCTCACCGAAATTTCCTTGTGCTTGCCGGTACCGGCCTTCATCGCCACGTAGGTGATGAAGCCCAGCGCGATGCCGTCGGCGACCGAGAAGGTCAGTGGCATCATGATTGCGGTAACGATCGCCGGAATGCTGTCGGTCGCTTCATCCCATTCGATGTGGGCCATGCCGCCCATCATCAGCATCGCTACGTAGATCAGTGCACCCGCGGTTGCATAGGCAGGGATCATCCCGGCCAGCGGCGCGAAGAACATGGCTGCAATAAATAGCACACCTACGGTCACTGCGGTAAGACCAGTCCGACCACCCGCTGCAACACCGGCTGCACTTTCCACGTAGCTGGTGACCGGCGGAACGCCGACTACTGCACCGAATACGCTGGAAGCACTGTCGGCTTTCATGGCGCGGGAGAGGTTTTCGATCTTGCCGTCAGCGCCTACCAGGTTGGCGCGTTGGGCAACACCCATCAGGGTGCCGGCGGTGTCGAACATGTGCACGAAGAGGAAGGCCAGGACCACGCTGACCATGCTGATGTTGAACACGCCGGCGATGTTCATGGCCATCCAGGTCGGAGCCAGGCTCGGCGGGGCGGACATGATGCCCTCGTAGTGCACCAGCCCAAGGCCCCAACCGGCGAGGGTCACGGTGATGATGCTGATGAGGATCGCACCGAACACCTTGTGATAGCTGAGGATGGCGATCATCAGGAAGCACACGGCGGCGAGCAGTGGGCCGGGTTCGCGCAGGGAGCCGAGCTTGATCAGCGTGGCCGGGCTATCGACGACGATACCCGCGGTTTTCAGGCCGATCAGCCCCAGGAACAGACCCACGCCGGCGCCCATGGCGAAGCGCAGGCTGACCGGGATGCTGTTGAGCAGCCATTCGCGGATACGCGAGAAGGTCAGGATCATGAACAACACACCGGACACGAACACCGCGCCGAGGGCGGTTTCCCAGTTGTAGCCCATGGTGCCGACTACGGTGTAAGTGAAGAAGGCGTTGAGCCCCATGCCTGGCGCCAGGCCGACCGGCCAGTTGGCGTACAGGCCCATCAACAGGCAACCGAGTGCGGCAGCGATACAGGTGGCGACGAATGCCGCACCATGATCGATCCCGGCGTCGGCCATGATGTTGGGGTTGACGAAAATGATGTAAGCCATGGTGATGAAGGTTGTTAGACCGGCAATCAGCTCGGTCTTCACCGTGGTGCCATGCAAGCTGAGTTTGAACAGACGCTCCAGCAAGCCATTGCGTAATGGCGGCGAGAGATCCAGCGTCGATGCTTCGGATTTGCGGCTTTCCACAGCGAATACTCCTCAAGAGTTTTATTTTTATTTCCAGGGCCGGACCCATGAGGGTGGCAGCGGCCCTTTGAGGCATTTGCGAATTTGTTGACCGCTTGGTCAGGAACTCGCACGAAGTGGATTATGCTTTTGTATACAAAGAATGCAAATAATGTTTTTGATTTTGTCGACGAAAAGTTTGGCTTTAGGGATATATCGCCTGTTCCGGCCCCTTCGCGGGCAAGCCCGCTCCCACAGGAAACCCGGTCAGGCACAAGATTTGTGGACACCATCCATCACTGTGGGAGCGGGCTTGCCCGCGAAGAGGCCGGAACAGCCAGCATAAAAATCAGCAGGCAGACTGATTCAGTCGGTAAGCGCCTGACTTTTCCCCAACGCCAGATTCACCGCCAGCCACCCATTCACCGCCGTCTCCCCAGCCTCGGCAAATACCCGCTCCAGCAATTTCACCTGCTCACGCCTCAATGCCTGCTCAAACCGCACACCTTCAGCAGTCAACTCCAGCAACCGCTTACGCTTGTCCGACTCGGACGCGACGCTGTCGACCAGATGCATCTCCAGCAATTGCCGCAACGGCATGTTCAGCGCCTGCTTGCTCACGCCAAGCAAGGCCAGCAATTCCTTGACGCTCAGGTTCGGATAGCGGGCGATGAAAAACACGATGCGTTGATGCACCCGGCTCAGGCCGCGGCGTTCGAGCATTTCATCGGCCTTGGCGGTGAAAGCCTGGTAGCCGAAGAAAAACGCTTCCATGGCTTGCTGTTGGGAAAGCGGGTTTTTAAGGTCAAGCATGTTGACGTATCCATTCGAAGAAGCGTAATTTCGGTCAACAAGTTTGACTCATTTTCCTCATGCCTCGCTACCGGTGATCCCCATGGCTTTTTCCGAACGTGTCTCACGCCTTAAAAGTTCTTTGATCCGTGAAATCCTTGCCGCGGCCCAGCGCCCGCAAGTGATGTCGTTCGCCGGAGGTCTGCCGGCTGAAGCCATGTTGCCGAAGGTCGATTGGGCCGACATGCCGCTTTCCATGGGCCAATACGGCATGAGCGAGGGCGAACCGGCGTTGCGTGAGGCGTTGGCCGCCGAGGCGCGAGCGTTGGGAGTGGCATGTGCGGCAAGTCAGGTGCTGGTGGTCAGTGGTTCACAGCAAACCCTGGATCTGGCCGCCAAGCTCTACATCGACAAGGGCACCGAAATCCTGCTCGAAGCGCCGACTTATCTGGCGGCATTGCAGATTTTCCAGCTGTTCGGCGCCGATTGCCTGACCGTGCCGCTGGAGGCTGACGGGCCGAACCTGGCAGAGCTGCGTGCTCGCCTGGAACACCACCACCCGGCCTTCATCTACCTGATCCCGACCTTCCAGAATCCTTCGGCGGTGCGTTACAGCGAAGCCAAACGCGACGCGGTGGCAGCGCTGCTCGATGAGTTCGGCGTCACCCTGATCGAAGACGAGCCTTATCGCGAACTGACTTTCGATGGTGGTAGCGCCACGCCGATTGCCGGTCGCTTGAAGAAGGCCAGCTGGATCTATACCGGTACGGTGTCGAAAACCCTGTTGCCAGGTTTGCGCGTTGGCTATCTGATCGCCAGCCCGGATCTGTTTCCCCATCTGTTGAAACTCAAGCAGTCGGCGGACCTGCACACCAACCGGGTTGGCCAGTGGCAGGCACTGCAATGGATCGGAACCGAGAAGTATCAGCAGCATCGCAGTGAACTACGGGATTTTTACCGGGAACGCCGGGATGCGCTCCAGCTGGCGCTGCAAACCCACTTCTGTGATCTGGCGGACTGGAACGAGCCACAGGGCGGGCTGTTTTTCTGGTTGAAACTCAAGCAGCCGCTAGACACTCGAACCTTGCTCAATGCGGCGTTGGCCAAGGATGTGGCGTTCATGCCGGGCGAGCCGTTCTTCCCCGATCCGGACAAGCATCACGGGTATTTGCGGTTGAACTTCAGCCACATTGACCCGGCGCGGCTGGAGGAGGGGCTCAAGCGGCTGGCGGCGGTGGTGCGTCAGGCACAGGCGGCGCAAGCGGCCTGAAAACAAATAAACCGGCGCAAGGGCCGGTTTATTTTTGTCTGAAGTGTTGCGGTGTCTGTGCCGGCCTCTTCGCGAGCAAGCCCGCTCCCACAGAGGAACTGTGGCGTGCACAAAACCTGTGGGAGCGGGCTTGCCCGCGAAGAGGCCATCAGCCTCACCGAAAAAACATCAGGCTGCCGCGAAACGCTTGTCCAGATAATCAATGATCACCTTGGACTCATACATCCAGGTGGTCTGGCCATTTTCTTCGATACGCAGGCACGGCACCTTGATCTTGCCGCCTTGCTCGAGCAAGGTCTGGCGATCCTGTTCGTTGTTCTTCGCATCGCGAAGGGCCACCGGCACGTTCAGGCGGCGCAGGGTGCGGCGAGTCTTCACGCAGAACGGGCAGGCGTGGAATTGATACAGGGTCAGGCCCTTGGCGGCCGCTTCGACCTGGGCCTGAGCCGCGGCGGGGCGCTTTTTCTTGCCTGGGCGCGTGATGAAGTCGATGAAGATGATCAGTTGGCCAAGGCCGACACGAAGCGCTTTTACGAACACGTTGAAAGCCTCACGGTGCAAATGAAGAAGGGCGCGCAGCTTACCTGATTTTTCACGGACGAAAAAAAACCGGCGATGAGTGCCGGTTTTCTTCGTGCCGCGAATTACTTGATGAGGCTGAGGAATTCGCTGCGGGTCGCGGCGTTCTCACGGAACTCACCGAGCATCACCGAGGTGATCATCGTCGAATTCTGCTTCTCCACACCGCGCATCATCATGCACATGTGCTTGGCCTCGATCACCACCGCAACGCCCAGGGCGCCGGTGACCTGCTGGACCGCGTCGGCGATCTGGCGGCTGAGGTTTTCCTGGATCTGCAGGCGACGGGCGTACATATCAACGATCCGCGCCACCTTCGACAGGCCCAGGACCTTGCCGCTCGGAATGTAGGCAACGTGCGCCTTGCCGATGAACGGCAGCAGGTGGTGTTCGCACAACGAGTACAACTCGATGTCCTTGACCAGCACCATTTCGCTGTTGTCGGAGCTGAACAGGGCACCATTGGTGACCTCTTCCAGTGTCTGTTCATAGCCGCGGCAGAGGTACTGCATGGCTTTGGCGGCACGTTTTGGCGTGTCGAGCAGGCCTTCGCGGGAAACGTCCTCGCCGAGCTGGCCGAGGATCGCCGTGTAATTCTGTTCCAGGGACATGAAACTACCTGTGGGATTTTACGCAAAGGGCAAGGGTACGGTGACGGACACGACGCTGCAAGCGTGGCGCATCAGCTTTACTCGTCGCGACCTTCCATCATGGTGCGTTTGAGCATCACATAGACCGCCCCGGCACCGCCGTGTTTGGCCTGGCACGAGGTGAAGCCGAGCACCTGCGGATGCTGGCGCAGCCAGGTGTTGACGTGGCTTTTGATCATCGGCCGCTTGCCGTCCAGGCGTACCGCCTTGCCATGGGTGACGCGCACGCAGCGGATTTCGAATCTGGTTGCTTCGGCGAGGAACGCCCAGAGGGTTTCCCGGGCCTTTTCCACGCTCATGCCGTGCAGGTCGAGGCTGCCTTCGAATGGAATCTGACCGATCTTGAGCTTGCGCATCTGGCTTTCCTGCACGCCATCGCGGGCCCACATCAGCTCGTCTTCAGGGCCGACGTCGATGACGAACTGATCGGACAGACCGTCAACGGTGGTGGCATCGGTGCGCACGGTGGCCGCTTGACGCAGTTTGGCAATCTGCGCACGGTCACTCTTGGGTTTGCCGGTTTCGGCGCGATCGTGCTTGATCGGCTTGACGCCTTGGATCGCGCTTTTGAACAGGGAAAAATCGTCGTCTTGCATGTCAGCCTCCGCGAAGGGCGGCCAGTTTACCCAACTCGAAGCGAATCGGGCGCGACAAAAACGCGCGCGGCGCTTGGCTCAGTCGTGTTTTTTCATCAAGTGCGGGGACATGGCCAGTTCCCGCGACTGCCGCGAGCGACGGCGGCAACGGCGCCACAGCCAGACACCGAGGTACAGCACGAACAGGCCAATGGCCAGGATCACGGCAGCACCGGTGCGGCTGGTGTTCAGTTCACCCAGGGCAGGTACGTGGCCGAACAGGCTGGCGGCACCGGCCATGGCGAGCAACACGCCGCACATCGCCAGCAATGCCGCGAACGTCGCGCCGATTCGAAAACGCCAGTTGCGTTGGCCTTTGGGCCGCAAGCGGCGAGCGTCAAAACCATCGGATAACTTCATTCCGACCTTCCTCAATGGGTATCGGCCCTTCGACCGGGAGTTGACCGGGATGTTCCTGAGGCTAAGACAATTACGGCAAATGAGAGGTTTTTGCGGATGAGCGGCGCCCCAGGCCGCTCATTGAGCGTCGATCAGATCAGTTCACAGGTCAGCGCGAGGGTGGCGAAGTTGTCGCCCATGATCGCCATTTCGGTCTGATGAACATGCGCGGCGCTCAGGACACCGCCCTTGTAGGGCAGGTCGCGTGTGGCGCAGGCGTCTTCGATGAGCGTGCAGCGGAAGCCCAGGTTCTTCGCGGCGCGCACCGTGGTGCTGACGCTCGAGTGACTCATGAAGCCGCATACGATCAGGTCGAGGGCGCCGAGGTCCTCCAGGCGTTTGGCCAGTTCGGTACCGTGGAACGCGCTCGGCAGCAATTTGCCGATGATGGTTTCGTCGCTCTGTGGCTCAAGGCCCGGAATGAATTCACCACCGACGCCTTGCGGGTTGAACATGCCACCGAGCGTGCCGAGGTGGCGCACATGCACGATCGGCCGGCCGGCGGCACGGGCCGCGGCGAGTAACTGCTTGATGTTCGCGACGGCCTCATCCATGCCGCTGAGGGCCAGCGGCCCGCTCAAATACTCTTTCTGGGCATCGATGATGATAAGGGTCGCATGACTCAGTTTGGCTGCCGGATAACCGCGACCGCTGAGTTGAAACATCGTTTTTGGAACGGACATTCTGGGGCTCCTTGGAGTGGGGCTTTTGCGCCATTGTCCTCTGGCTGAGCGGTTCTGTGAATCGCTACGATCGTAGGTGCCGTGGTTGCTGGCCTCTAGCCTTGTCAATAGTCACGTTTTGTTCAATAGCCTGGCGAAAAAACGGATAACTCCTACATTTGAGTCGGTCGTTTTCCTGCGTCGTCGTGGCGCCGTTTGACTGGTAGAATCGCCCGTCGATTTTTCTGGAGTTTGCCGTCGTGATCACTTCCCGCCTTCGCACCCTGCGTGACCATATCCGTTGGGCCGTCAGCCGCTTCCATGGGGAGGATCTGTTTTTCGGCCATGGCACCGACAATGCCTGGGACGAAGCCCGTCAACTGGTGCTGGGCGCGCTGCACCTGCCGTGGGAAATCGCCGACAGCTACCTCGACTGCAATCTGGAAGAAGACGAAGTGGTTCACCTGCAGCTGCTGCTCAAGCGCCGCATCGAAGAGCGCGTGCCAACGGCCTACCTGCTGGGCGAGGCCTGGTTCTGCGGCATGTCGTTCATCGTCGATCAGCGTGTGTTGATCCCGCGTTCGCCGATTGGCGAGCTGATCGAAAACCGTTTTACCCCGTGGCTGGCCAACGAGCCGGCGCGGATTCTCGATTTGTGCACCGGCTCCGGTTGCATCGGCATTGCTTGCGCCTACGAGTTCCAGCATGCCGAAGTGGTGTTGGCGGACCTGTCGTTCGAAGCGCTGGAAGTGGCCAACCAGAACATCGAGCGCCATGGTGTCGATGAGCGCGTGTACACGGTGCAGGGTGACGGTTTCGAGGGCTTGCCGGGACAACGTTTCGACCTGATCGTGTCGAACCCGCCCTACGTCGATTCGGAAGATTTCGCCGACATGCCGGACGAATACCAGCACGAACCGGAATTGGGCCTGGCGTGCGGCGATGACGGTTTGAACCTGGTGCGTCGCATGCTTGCCGAAGCGGCGGATCATCTGACCGAGAAAGGCTTGCTGATTGTCGAAGTGGGCAACAGCCAGGTGCACGTCGAGGCGTTGTACCCGGAAGTCGACTTCGCCTGGCTGGAGTTCGAGCGCGGTGGTCACGGTGTGTTCATGCTGAGCGCGCAGCAGTGCCGGGAGCATCAGGCGTTGTTCGCTTCCCGCGTTTGACCCTTGTAGGAGCGAGCTTGCTCGCGATGGAGGTTAACGATGACGCGCTTATTCTGGATAAACGCGTCGCCCTCAAGTCCATCGCGAGCAAGCTCGCTCCTACAAAGTACGAGTGCGCCGCGCGCTCAAAATTTTAACGGTGCGTGGCAATCCAGATCAGCAACCCCGCCTGAAACACCGCAAACGCCACCAGGCACGTAATGGTGAAACGCAGTCCGGCGTCTTCGCGTTTGTATTTGCTGACCTTCTCTTCGTGTTTCTTGAGTTTGACTTCCTGCTCGGCCAGGTTCTGCTCGGCTTGCTGGAGCATCTGTGCCGCCTCGAGAATCTCCACGACCTGCAGTTTTTCGCTGTTCCAGTCCCCCGCGAGGTCGCCGACCTTGACTGCTTTGACGCTGCCTTTCAAATGCTGGGCATCGGCATACACCACGTCGAAACCGTGCACACGCAAAAAATGATCGCGGCGCTGGCGGGTGTCTTCGTTGAGCGCTTCCTTGTTGTTCAGGTCAAAGCCGTCGACGGTGTAGGTGGGCCAGCGCTTCTTCGCCCAGTTGATGCCTTGGGCAGCCATGAATCGGCCGATGCCGCGGTTCAGCGGTTCGACCTGCAAACCGCTTTCCGGTCCGAAATGCATGCGCTTTTCCGCGTGATCGACCCACACATCCAGATGATTCTGTTCCTTGCGCACGCGCTGGGCGGGCAGGGTGATGCTCATGCGCATCAGGCTGCGCGCCTTGTCGTTGCGCTCGGCATAGCCGAACTCGACAAAGCGCAATGGGCGCCCGCCTGTATTGCGATCAGTCTTCAGCGGTGCCAGACGGAGCATCTTGTGGTGCTCGACGTGGACGTCCGCCCAGGGCAGCTCGACCGCTGGCGGTGCTTCTGTTTCAGCGGGGTTGTCGGGTGAAGTCTGGGTGTCAGTCATAACGGCGAGATCCTGTCCAAGCTCAGCTTGTTGCCAACCAATGTGTTGGCGACAAAGGCTTATCGGCCGTTTTTCCCAAGACTGGAGGGTAGGAGGTGTTATCAACTATTTTTCACGCCGTGAAAACGGGTTGATAACACCCCCAGTAGCGCTTAACTGGTGCGAAGTCCGTCGATAAACCCAAGGATTCGCGTGCCCAGTTCCGCCGCCAGAGGCAATTGCGGGTCCTTATAGGAAGCCAGCTGGCGTTTGACGTCGTTGGGCACGATGCGCATGACGTGGTTCATGCCCTCGATCAGGGCCAGTTCGGCGTCCGGTTTGGCGGCCTTGAGCAGCCTGGCGTCATTGACGCCGACCTGGATGTCGTTGCTGCCCTGGATGATCAGCGCTGGCATCTTCAACCTGGCAAACGCTGCAGCCGGTTCCTGGCGGAACAGGGAAATCAGGTACGGCTGCACGCTCGGACGGAAAATGGCCTGCAAGGGGGGCGGCACATTGTCATCGGGCTTCCCGGCCTTGAGGCTGTCGAGCAACTCATTACTGCGCAGTAATAACGGCGGTGGCAGGCGATTGCCCAGTTGCTGGCGGATCACCTGATCGACCGGTCGCGCGCTACCCGAGACGGAAATCACCGCATCGGCGTCGATGGTTGGCGCGGCCAGGCTGGCGATCAAGGCGCCTTCGCTGTGTCCGAGCACGATCAGTTTGCCGAAACGCGGATCAGTCTTGAGCTTCTGGCCCCAGGCCTCGGCGTCGGAAACGTACGCGTCGACCGTCAGATTGCGTTCGTCCGGCGTCGCGGCCAGGCTTGCTGCAACACCGCGTTTGTCGTAACGCACACTGGCGATGTTGTGTTTGGCCAGCACCCAGGCCAGGCGCTTGAGGCTGTCGTTACGTCCGCCGTCAGGGTTGTTGCCGTCGCGATCCGTAGGGCCGGAGCCGGAAATGATCAGGACAACGGGTACCGGGTTGTCGGACTTGGGCAGCAGCAAAGAGCCGAAAAGCTCGCCGGTGCCGGTGTCCAACGTGATCGGCCGTTGCAGGACAGTCGCCTGGGCGAAGCCGGAAATCAGGGTAAGGCTCAAGGCTAGAACTCGCAGCATCATCACGCCATCATCAAGAAGATGCCGGTTGGACTCACAGGCACCCATAAGGTTCGAGGATGAACTACTTGGGTAGCCTGCGTATACTGGCGCGCATTACGTATTCAGGTTCATTTCACGGAGCGTCCTGCATGTCCGGCAATACCTACGGCAAGCTGTTCACTGTCACCACCGCGGGCGAAAGCCATGGCCCGGCGTTGGTCGCCATTGTCGATGGCTGCCCGCCGGGCCTGGAGATATCCCTGGAGGATCTGCAGCGTGACCTGGACCGCCGCAAGCCCGGCACCAGCCGCCATACCACCCAGCGCCAGGAAGCCGACGAAGTCGAAATTCTCTCTGGCGTGTTCGAAGGTCGCACCACGGGTTGCGCCATCGGTTTGTTGATTCGCAACACCGACCAGAAGTCCAAGGACTACTCGGCGATCAAGGATCTGTTCCGCCCGGCCCACGCCGACTACACCTACCACCACAAATACGGCGAGCGCGACTACCGCGGTGGCGGTCGCAGCTCGGCCCGTGAAACCGCGATGCGCGTCGCGGCCGGTGCGATTGCGAAAAAATACCTGGCCAGCCAGGGCATCGTGATTCGCGGCTACATGAGCCAGCTCGGGCCGATTGAAATCCCGTTCAAGACCTGGGAATCGGTCGAGCAGAACGCCTTCTTCAGCCCGGACCCGGATAAAGTGCCGGAACTGGAAGCCTACATGGACCAGTTGCGCCGCGACCAGGATTCGGTCGGCGCGAAAATCACCGTGGTGGCCGAAGGTGTGATGCCAGGCCTGGGGGAACCGATCTTCGACCGTCTCGATGCCGAACTGGCCCATGCGCTGATGAGCATCAACGCGGTCAAAGGCGTGGAAATCGGCGCCGGTTTCGCCAGCGTCGCCCAGCGCGGCACCGAGCATCGCGATGAAATGACCCCGCAAGGTTTCCTCAGCAACAACGCCGGCGGCATTCTCGGCGGTATTTCCTCCGGGCAGCCTATCGTTGCGCACCTGGCGCTGAAGCCGACGTCGAGCATCACCACGCCGGGCCGTTCCATCGACATCCATGGCAACCCGGTGGAAGTGATCACCAAGGGCCGTCACGACCCGTGCGTCGGTATCCGTGCCACGCCGATCGCCGAGGCGATGATGGCCATCGTGCTGATGGATCATCTGCTGCGTCACCGTGGGCAGAATGCCGATGTGCGTGTGAGCACGCCGGTGCTGGGTCAGCTGTAAATGGCTGACCTCCTGGTCGCAGCCGTCTGATGGCGACTGCGGCGCTCCCGTACTGGCGGCTCTCCAGTTTCTATCTGTTCTATTTCGCCTTGCTCGGTTCGACAGCGCCGTTTCTGGCGCTGTATTTCGATCATCTGGGATTCAGCGCCGCACGCATCGGCGAACTGGTGGCGATCCCGATGCTGATGCGCTGCGTGGCGCCGAACATCTGGGGCTGGCTGGGCGACTTCACGGGGCAGCGGCTGGCCATCGTGCGTTTTGGCGCGGTGTGCACACTGCTGACCTTCTCGCTGATTTTCGTCAGCAAGACCTACGCCTGGCTGGCGATGGTCATGGCCTTGCATGCGTTCTTCTGGCACGCGGTGTTGCCGCAGTTCGAAGTCATCACCCTGGCGCACCTGCAGGGGCAGACCGCGCGCTACAGCCAGATTCGTCTGTGGGGATCGATCGGTTTCATCATCACCGTGGTCGCGCTGGGCCGGCTGTTCGAATGGCTGAGCCTCGACATCTACCCCGCGGCGCTGGTGCTGATCCTGGCCGGCATCGTGCTCAGCAGCCTGTGGGTGCCCAATGCCCAGCCGACGCCGGGCAACCGGGTAGCGGGGGAAGGATTCCTCAAACAACTGCGCAGCCCCGGGGTATTGGCGTTTTACGCCTGCGTGGCGCTGATGCAGATGAGCCATGGGCCGTATTACACGTTTCTGACCCTGCACCTCGAGCGGCTGGGCTACAGCCGCGGCGTGATCGGCATGCTCTGGGCGGTCGGCGTGGTGGCTGAAGTTTTGATGTTCTTGGCCATGAGCAGGATCCTCACGCGCTTCTCATTGCGTCGGGTACTGATGGCCAGTTTTCTGCTGGCGGCGTTGCGCTGGCTGTTGCTGGGCTCGCTGGCGGAGTTTCTCTGGGTGCTGTTGTTTGCCCAGGTGTTGCACGCGGCGACATTCGGCAGCTTTCACGCCGCTGCCATTCAATTCGTGCAACGTAGCTTCGGTGCGCGCCAGCAAGGTCAGGGTCAGGCCCTGTACGCCGCCCTGGCCGGCACTGGTGGCGCAATGGGCGCCTTGTATTCCGGCTACAGCTGGAACGCCCTTGGCGCCTCATTGACCTTTAGTATTGCCAGCCTCGCAGCGCTCGCGGCTGCCGTTATCATTGCCACATGTATGCAAGAGGACAGGCCATGAGCCTTACCCGTGAACACCTCGCCCAGGAAATCATCGACGCCGGGCGTTTTCTCTATGGCCGCGGTTGGTCGCCGGCCACCAGCAGCAATTACTCGACCCGTCTGTCGCCGACCGAAGCCTTGCTGACCGTCTCCGGCAAGCACAAGGGCCAGTTGGGCATGGACGACGTGCTGGCCACCGACCTGTCAGGCAATAGCCTGGAGCCGGGCAAGAAGCCGTCCGCCGAAACCCTGCTGCACACTCAGCTTTACAGCTGGCGGCCCGAGATCGGCGCGGTGCTGCACACCCATTCGGTGAATGCCACCGTACTGTCACGCCTGACGCCGCAAGACTTCATCGAATTCGAAGACTACGAACTGCAAAAAGCCTTCAGCGGTGTGACGACCCACGAGTCCCGGGTGCGTGTGCCGATTTTCGACAACGACCAGGACATTGCGCGCCTGGCCGCCAAGGTGCAGCCTTGGCTGGACGCCCATCCCGATTGCGTCGGCTACCTGATTCGTGGCCATGGCCTGTACACCTGGGGTGCGCGTATGAGCGATGCCCTGCGGCAGATCGAGGCCTTTGAATTTTTGTTCGAGTGCGAGTTGAAGATGCGCTCGCTCTTGAACGTTAAAGCATGAACCGTTAAGGAGTTGCCCTGATGAGCAGCCTGTCCGTTTATCACGTCTCCAGCCCTGAAATCCCCAACAAGGTGCTGACCCATTTCGAAGACATCGCCTCGACCCTGGCTGAACAAGGCGTGCGCTTCGACCGTTGGCAAGCCGCCACCCGGCTTCAGCCGGGCGCCACTCAGGAAGAAGTGATTGGCGCCTATCAAGCGCAAATCGACCAGCTGATGACCGAGCGCGGTTACATCACAGTCGATGTGATCAGCCTCAACAGCGATCACCCGCAAAAAGCCGAACTGCGCGCCAAGTTCCTCAACGAGCACCGCCATGGCGAAGACGAAGTACGATTTTTTGTCGCCGGCCGTGGCCTGTTTACCCTGCACATCGACGATTACGTCTACGCCGTGCTGTGCGAGAAAAACGATCTGATCTCGGTGCCGGCCGGTACCAAACACTGGTTCGACATGGGCGAGCACCCGCATTTCATTGCAATCCGCCTGTTCAACAACCCGGAAGGCTGGGTGGCCAATTTCACCGGTGAAGACATCGCCAGCCAATTCCCGCGTCTGGAGGACTGAGTCGATGCCGATCAAAGCGATTCTCACCGACATCGAAGGCACCACCAGCGCGGTGAGTTTTGTCTTCGACGTGCTGTTTCCCTATGCCGCCAAACACCTGCCGGCGTTTGTTCGTCAGCAGGCCGGGCGCGCTGACGTCGCCGAACAACTGGCCGCCGTACGCCGCGACAGCAATGAGCCGGACGCCGACGTCGAACGGGTCGTCGAGATCCTGTTGGGCTGGATTGCCGAAGACCGCAAGGCCACGCCGTTGAAAGCGTTGCAGGGCATGGTCTGGGAGCAGGGCTATCAGGCCGGGCAGTTGCAGGGTCACGTGTACCCGGACGCCGTCGAAGCGCTCAAGCGCTGGCATCAGGATGGCTTTCAACTGTTTGTTTATTCGTCCGGCTCTATCCAGGCCCAGCGGCTGATCTTCGGCTGTTCGGTGGCGGGGGACCTGACGCCGCTGTTCAGCGGCTACTTCGATACGACTTCGGGGCCAAAGCGCGAGGCGCAGTCCTACGCCAACATCACCCAGGTGATCAACCTCGAGGCGGGGCAGATTCTGTTTCTGTCGGATATCGTCGAAGAGCTCGACGCGGCGCGCGCGGCAGGAATGGCCACTTGCGGCCTGGCTCGCGAAGGTGGGGAGCTGGCGGGGCATGTCACCGTGGACAGTTTTGCGCGGATCGATCCCGCTAATTTCTAAACGCCACAAACCCCTGTGGGAGCGGGCTTGCTCGCGAAAGCGGTGTACCAGTCAACGTTGATGTTGACTGACACTCCCTCTTCGCGAGCAAGCCCGCTCCCACATTGTTTTTTACAGCGAGTGATAAGTCGGCAACGCAAACCGTTGCTGGCTTTGCAGCAAGGAAATCTGCGGCAGTTCACTGGCTTGTTCGGCGAGGTCGCGGCGAATCGCACTGATGACCCACGTCAGTTGGTCGCCGTTGTGCAATTGCTGGTAGGAAATCGAGCGTTTGAACTCTTTGCCTTCGCCGCCGCTCAGGGTCAGCAGGATCCCGCCGTCAGGACGGGCCTGGGTGGTGACCTTGTAGTTGGAGAACAGGGACGTAAATTTTTCCTGGATCAGGCTCATGTCGTTCAGCTCCGTGATGACTTGAATGGCGTGGAGAGACCGTTGCAGCCTTTGTGCCAGTGTTTTTATTTGAGAAATATCAATAAAAATCAATGGCTTACTGTTTCTTGTGATTTTTGCATTCGTGCAATCTGCATGAATGGCCATCGTGCATCCTGCATTTTGCGAGGTCGCTCGGCGATTCGATGGAACCATTGTTCATGGCAGGGTTCACGCGGGGCATCGTATCGACCGTGGATCAGATCGTGGATCAAGATCGCGGATACAAAACATTTCAAAAACCGCGTGTACAGCTCAAGAACCGTTGACGTATTTTCGGCCTCAGACATCGCCGCCCGACAATAAAAAAACAGCGAACGGGAGCATCATGAGCCGCACGTCGAACGACACGATTACCTGGGGCATGATGCTCCGCAAGCTGCCTTCCATCGCTAAAGCCATCCCCCGGGTGGTCAAGGGCATGAAGGCCGCCAACGTCAAGGACCCGACCCAGGCGTGTGGTTTGGGCTGGAGTTTCGAACAAGCCACATTGCGCAACCCGGATGGCCCGGCGCTGTTGCAGGACGACGTCACGCTCAGTTACTGCGAGGTCAACCAGTGGGCCAACCGCATCGCCCATCACCTGATCGGCCAAGGTATCGGCAAGGGCGACGTGGTGGCGGTCTTCATCGAGAACCGCCCGGAACTGCTGGTGACGATTCTGGCGGTGGCCAAGGTCGGCGCGATCAGTGCCTTGCTCAATACCTCGCAGACCCGCGATACCCTGGTGCACAGTGTGAATCTGGTGGCGCCGGTGGCGATCGTTGTCGGTGAGGAGCTGGTTCCGGCGTATCTGGCGATACGAGATCGGGTGGCGATCCAGTCTGCCCGAACCTGGTTCGTCGCCGATCAGGACACCTCTCGCCAACCGGGTATCGCGCCTGAAGGGTTCATCAACCTGATGACTGTCAGCCTCGACGACGCCTGCGATAATCCGGCCAGCAGCCGGCAGATTTTCTTCGACGATCCCTGCTTTTATATCTACACCTCGGGCACCACGGGGCTGCCCAAGGCCGGCGTGTTCAAGCATGGCCGCTGGATGCGCAGCTGCGCGAGCTTCGGCATGATCGCGCTGGACATGCGCCCGGAGGATGTCGTCTATTGCACCTTGCCGCTGTACCACGCCACGGGCCTTTGCGTGTGCTGGGGCTCGGCCGTCAGTGGTGCCAGCGGGTTCGCCATCCGCCGCAAATTCAGCGCCAGTCAATTCTGGAGCGACGTACGCAAATACCAGGCAACCACCATCGGTTATGTCGGCGAACTGTGCCGCTACCTGGTCGATCAACCACCGAGCGCCAACGACAGCCGGCACGATGTGAAGAAGATGATCGGCAACGGCCTGCGTCCCGGCGCCTGGAACGAGTTCAAGACCCGCTTTGCGGTGAATCACATCTGCGAACTCTATGCCGCCAGCGACGGCAATATCGGGTTCACCAACATTCTCAATTTCGACAACACCATAGGTTTTTCCCTGATGTCCTGGGAACTGGTCGCGTACGACCACGACAGCGGGGCGCCGATTCGTCAGGCCAATGGGCTGATGCGCAAGGTCGCCAAGGGCGAGCAAGGGTTGTTGCTGGCAAAAATCGACGACAAGGCTCCGCTGGACGGTTACACCGACCCGCAGAAAACCGCCAGGGTCGTGCTTGAGGATGTGTTCGATAAGGGTGACCGCTACTTCAACACCGGCGACCTGTTGCGCAACATCGGCTTTGGTCATGCGCAGTTTGTCGACCGCCTGGGCGACACCTACCGCTGGAAGGGGGAAAACGTGTCGACCACGGAGGTCGAGAACATCCTCCTGCGGCACCCGCATATTTCCGAAGCCGTGGCCTACGGCGTGGAAATCCGCAACACCAATGGCCGGGCCGGGATGGCCGCGATCACGCCCGCCGAATCCCTGGCCACCCTGGACTTCAGCGAATTGCTGGCCTTTGCCCGTGAGCAAATGCCGGCTTATGCGGTGCCATTGTTCCTGCGGGTGAAAGTGAAAATGGAAACCACCGGGACTTTCAAGTATCAGAAGACCCGGCTCAAGGACGAAGCCTTCGACCCGGGTAGAACCGGTGATGATCCGATCTATGCCTGGCTGCCGGGAACCCAGACTTACGTGCAGGTCACGGAGCAGTTGTTGTCCGACATTCACGGCGGCAAGTACCGCTATTGAATCTGGCTATGGCCGCCCATGAGAAAAAACAAGTGACAGTGCCGGGACCGCTCGGGAAACTGTCGGCTTTTACGAATGACAGAAAAGGGAGTGCCCAATGTCAGACAAAAGCCGCCAGATGACCCCCGAAGAAGCCGCCGAATTTGCCGAACAGGTATTCAACAAGGCACGGGAGGGCGATGCGGCGATGATGGCCGCGCTGCTGACCAAGGGTTTGCCGCCGAACCTGCGTAACCACAAGGGCGATACCTTGCTGATGCTGGCCGCGTACCACGGTCATGTGGACACGGTGAAAGTCCTGCTGGAGCACAAGGCCGATCCGGAGATCCGCAACGACAACGGCCAGAGCCCGATTGCCGGCGCCGCCTTCAAGGGTGACCTGGCGGTGATCAAGGCCTTGGTCGAGGGCGGCGCGCAGGTTGAAGGCTCGTCCTTCGATGGCCGCACGGCGCTGATGATGGCGGCGATGTTCAACCGCGTCGAAGTGGTCGACTACCTGATCAGCAAGGGGGCCGACCCGCAGGCCAAGGACGCCAATGGCATCACTGCGCTGGAGGCTGCCAGGACCATGGGGGCTGCCGATACGGTTGCGCAACTGGAAAAACTGCTGGGCTGACGTTGAACCCTTTGGCGAGGGAGCTTTTGTGGCGAGGGGGCTTGCCCCCGTTCGGCTGCGAAGCAGTCGTAAAGTCAGCATATGCGGTCTTTCTGATGTACCCCCAATTGAATGTTTCGGGGCCGCTTCGCGACCCAACGGGGGCAAGCCCCCTCGCCACAGGTCCGCATTTCCCTCATTAATGCGCTATCCTTCGCGCCCTCAAAATCCCCCTCGCTACAGGATCCTCCCCATGAAAGCCGCACTCGTCGAACTCATCAGCAAAATCAGCTCCGGGTGCATGGGCGAAGACGAAATCCTCAAGGTCGCAGACGAAGCGGCCCAGGCCTACGCCGATCCGCAGGCTTTTCTGAGCGCCAATCCGGACATCAACTACGACGAAACCTTCCCGATCCCGTTGGGTGAATGGGTGGTGGTCGGCAGCCTGCCGGAAACGGTGCTGTTCCAGGCTGACACCTACATGGACCTGTTCGCGCAGATCGTCGCCTCGTTCGGCCCGGGCGTGGAATTCAATCTCAAGCCCAAGCAACTGGCCAAGACCGAAGCCTTGACCGCGCTCAACCGCATCCAGGTGCAAATGAGCAGCCTGAACAAGGAAAACGGGGGCTACACGCTGATGAACTTCAGCCAGTTGCTCGATGACGAATTGCAGGTGGTGCTGGTGTACGGCAATGACGTGCCCCGCGTGCTGCAATTGTGCGCAGAAACCGGCATCGCAGCCGCGCCCGCCCTGGAAGCCCTGAAAGTGGCGATCCACGTCTGATAGCCAAATACTGTCAAATCAAAGGGAACCCTCACGACGACCGTCTATCCTAAGAGGGCAAATCACTCTTCAGGAGCGTCACCATGGGTTCCACGTTCAACAGCCTGGTTGCCTTGATCATTTTTGTCCTGGACATCTGGGCCATCATCAACGTATTCAAAAGTAGTGCCGGGACCGGGATGAAAGTCCTCTGGGTACTGTTGATCGCACTGTTACCGGTGCTGGGGCTGATCATTTGGGCTATCGCCGGGCCGCGGGGCAACGTACGGGCCTGAACAAGCGGCACTGAACCTGTGGGAGCGGGCTTGCTCGCGAAAGCGGTGAGTCAGTCAACATCGATAGTGACTGGCACTACGCCTTCGCGAGCAAGCCCGTCCCACAGGATTGTGGCAAGTCGAACAAGTGAGGTTCGACCTGTCATGTTCCGCAACGTAGAATGCGCGCCTTTCCCGGTCATTCGAGACAAACGAATGGCCATCATGGGCGGGTAACCGTCCGTTGCCACCCGCATTCATCGGAGCACTTCCCATGAGCATCACCCCGACCAGCGACTACCTGGAAACCCTCTACGAAGGCTACGGCCAGCGTTTTCGCATGGAAAAACTGCTGCACGAAGTGCGCACCGAACACCAGCACCTGGTGATCTTCGAGAACCCGCGCATGGGTCGCGTGATGGCGCTGGACGGCGTGATCCAGACCACCGAAGCCGACGAATTCATCTATCACGAAATGCTGACCCACGTACCGATCCTCGCCCACGGCACCGCCAAGCGCGTGCTGATCATCGGCGGCGGCGACGGCGGCATGTTGCGTGAAGTGGCCAAGCACCGCAGTGTCGAGCACATCACCATGGTCGAGATCGACGGCACCGTGGTCGACATGTGCAAGGAATTCCTGCCGAATCACTCCAAGGGTGCATTCGACGATCCACGCCTGAACCTGGTGATCGACGACGGCATGCGTTTCGTCGCCACCACCACTGAAAAGTTCGACGTGATCATTTCCGACTCCACTGACCCGATCGGGCCGGGCGAAGTGCTGTTCTCGGAAAACTTTTACCAGGCTTGCCACCGCTGCCTGAACGAAGGCGGCATCCTGGTGACCCAGAACGGCACGCCGTTCATGCAGATCGAAGAAGTGAAGACGACCGCCGGTCGCCTGCGCAGCCTGTTCCCGGACTGGCACTTCTACCAGGCCGCTGTGCCGACCTACATCGGCGGCTCGATGACCTTCGCCTGGGGTGCGACCGATGCCGCTTATCGCAAGTTGTCCCGCGAAACCCTGCAACAGCGTTTCACGGGCAGCGGCATCGTCACGCGCTACTACAATCCTGAAATCCACATCGGCGCGTTCGCCCTGCCGCAATACGTGTTGCAGGCAGTGAACAAGCCAAGCAACGACTGATTGGATGAAATGCAACACCTGTGGGAGTGGGCTTGCTCGCGAAAGCGGTGTATCAGTTAGCAATTCTGTCAACTGACACACCTTATTCGCGAGCAAGCCCGCTCACACATTGAATTGCGGCAGAACAGGCGGAACAATTAGCCAGCTAACAAGGTCGAGATAAAGGTAAGCCCATCCATGGGTTTTATCGAGGAGGCATCAATGCCAAAGTGGAAAATCACTTTCGTGGATGATCATGGCGAAACCGTTAACGAGGTCTTTGAGTGCGATGAGTGCCCGGACAACGAGCGTGCCGCCAAGCTCATCAAGTCCCGGCTTCTTCCTGTCGCTGCCGAACTGGATCTGAACGATCTGGAAGGGCGGACCGCCGATGCGAGCGTCAAAGAGCTCAAGTCCCAGAACAGCATTGAAATCCTCGGCATTACTCCAATCTGAACGACACCTGTCGCATTCACATCCAGGCCTTGGCAGAGGCTCTATCTTGAGGCTACTCTGCAAGCGAGATCAGCGAATGAATCGCTAAGGTCTGGTCTTGTCAGCTCCATGCTTGTTTCCCGCCGGCACATCGGTTGCCGTCGCTCGCGCTGTTCGGTTGCGGGTGAGGGAGTACGGAAAGTCTATCCATCGTTTTGAGGAGGACGTTTCATGAGCACAGCCTATCAAGAAGACATCAGCAGCAGCGTGCTACGCCGCATGAAAGAAGGCGGTTTTGACTTTTCGCGGTTTCATCCCATCGAGTTCTACGCCATTTTCCCGGACGAGGAGCGGGCACGCAGGGCGGCAGGTCATTTCCACCGTGGTGAATCTCTGGATGCGCAAGTCAGTGTGCGCGACGATGGCGCCTGGGCGCTGGAGTTGTGCAAAGTCATGTATGCCACCTACGACGACATCGGCGATTTCGAACAGGGTTTCGAAGCGGTGGTCGAGCCGTTGGGCGGCATCATCGAAGGCTGGGGTGTGAAACAGGAGGTACGAGGGCGACTCGCATAGGCTTATGAACAGTGACAACCGGTATTGACGGCTGACCTTCGGGTTGGCCGTTTTCATTTTGGTCTGTAGGAGCTGCCGAAGGCTGCGATCTTTTGATCTTGTTTCAAGAAGGCAAAAAAAAAACCGCCTGAGCAGGCGGCTAAAAGGGAAGTTCGGTGGGCTTTTCAGCGAATGCCTGGATTATCCGCACCTGTTACCGGGCAGTGAAATCAACTCTGGCTATGCTGGTGATAGGCGATAACCACGCCTTGCAATGAAGCGGGGGCGATCAGATTGGAGCATTTGCCGCACAGGAATGGTGCGGTACTTGCGCGTTGATTATCCAACTGATTGATATCAAAGCGTTTATGCCGCTGGCACGGGCCTTGCGAAGGTCTGGACGTCCGAGTGACAAGGAGTACGGCATGATCCGCACCTATTTTGATGAGATGTACGATGCCGGCGGCCAGGTCCGCCCGCATTATCGGGAGTTTGCCCGTTGGCTGGCCGAGACGCCTGACGAGCTTCTGGCACAACGGCGACGCGAGGCCGATCTGTTGTTTCATCGCGCCGGGATTACCTTCACGCTCTATGGGGACGAGCAGGGCACAGAGCGCCTGATTCCTTTCGACACCATCCCCCGCAGTATCCCCGCCAGTGAATGGCGGGTCGTCGAGCGCGGGTGCATCCAGCGGGTCAAGGCGTTGAACATGTTCCTCGCCGACCTGTATCACGAGCAACGCATCATCAAGGCCGGCATCATTCCGGCCGAGCAGGTGCTGGCCAACGAGCAGTACCAGTTGGCGATGCAGGGGCTGGACCTGCACCGCGATATCTACTCGCACATCTCAGGTGTCGACCTGGTGCGCGACGGTGACGGCACCTACTACGTGCTCGAAGACAATCTGCGCACACCGAGCGGCGTCAGCTACATGCTCGAAGACCGCAAGATGATGATGCGCCTGTTCCCCGAACTGTTCGCGGCGCAACGCATCGCGCCCATCGACCATTACCCGAACCTGTTGCTCGATACCCTGAAAAGCTCCAGCCCCATCGACAACCCTAGCGTGGTGGTGCTGACCCCCGGTCGCTTCAACAGCGCGTTCTTTGAGCATGCGTTTCTGGCGCGGGAAATGGGTGTGGAACTGGTGGAAGGCGCGGACCTGTTCGTGCGTGACGACAAGGTCTTCATGCGCACCACCGACGGGCCGAAAGCGGTCGACGTGATCTATCGTCGCCTCGACGACGCCTTCCTCGATCCGCTGGCCTTCAACCCGGAATCGATGCTCGGTGTGCCGGGGCTGCTGTCGTCCTACCGTTCCGGCAACGTGGTGTTGGCCAATGCCATCGGCACGGGGGTGGCAGACGACAAATCGGTGTATCCGTTCGTGACCGACATGATCCGTTTCTACCTCGATGAAGAACCGATCCTGAAGAACGTGCCGACCTGGCAGTGCCGAAATCCGTCTGAGCTGTCCCATGTGCTGGCCAATCTTCCAGAACTGGTGGTCAAGGAAACCCAAGGCTCCGGCGGTTACGGAATGCTGGTGGGGCCGGCCGCGACGGCGGCGGAAATCGAAGCCTTCCGCGCGCGCATCATCGCCAAGCCCCATGCCTATATCGCACAACCCACGCTGTCGCTGTCGACCTGTCCGACCTTTGTCGAAAACGGCATCGCGCCACGCCACATCGACTTGCGGCCGTTTGTCCTGTCGGGTCGCGAGACCCGGGTGGTGCCCGGCGGCTTGACCCGTGTCGCCCTGCGCGAAGGCTCCCTGGTGGTCAACTCCTCCCAGGGCGGCGGAACCAAGGACACCTGGGTGGTCGAGGATTAAAGGAAGCCTGCCATGTTAAGTAGAACTGCCTCGGATTTGTATTGGATGTCGCGTTACCTGGAGCGGGCGGAAAACCTCGCACGGATGCTCGACATCAGCTATTCGCTGTCGTTGATGCCGCAAGACGGCCGTGGCGACGGTTTGCACGAATTGGCCATGCCACTGTTGATCACCGGCACCCTGGACGATTACCTGGAACGCCATGGCGAACTGCATGCCGAACGGCTGCTGCATTTCTTCGCCCTGGATGCGGCCAACCCGGCGAGCATCTACAGCTGCCTCGGTGCCGCACGGGCCAGCGCCCATGCGGTGCGTGGGCGCATCACCGCCGACATGTGGGAAAACATCAATGCCACCTGGCTGGAGATTCGCGGCATCGCCGAACAGGGCCTCAGTCGCTACGGCATGAGCCGTTTCTGCGAGTGGATCAAGGAGCGTTCCCACCTGTTCCGGGGCGCGTCCTACGGCACCATCATGCGCAACGATGCGTTTCGCTTCATTCGTCTGGGGACCTTCATCGAGCGGGCGGACAACACCTTGCGCCTGCTCGATGCCCGCTACGAAATGGCCGGCGACCAGGCCGAAGCAGTCAGCGATGGCACCGCTCACGCGTATTACCAGTGGAGCGCGTTGTTGCGGGCGTTGTCATCGTTCGAGGCCTACACGGAAATCTACCGCGACGCCCCTGGCGCCCGGCATGTTGCCGAATTGCTGTTGCTGCGCGCCGATGTACCGCGTTCCCTGCGCGCCTGCACCGAAGAAATCGACCAGATCCTCGCACAATTGCCGGGGGCCAACGGTCGTCCTGCACAGCGCCTGGCGGCAGAAATGGATGCACGCCTGCGCTACACCGGCATCCATGAAATTCTCGAAGAAGGCCTGCACGCCTGGCTGACCGAGTTCATCCCGCTGGTGCGCCAGTTGGGTAACGCGATTCACAGTTCTTATCTGGAGGCGGCATGAGACTTTCCATTAGCCACGAGACCACCTATCACTACGAAGACAAGGTGCGGGCGAGCATCCAGTATCTGCGGCTGACGCCCCACGACAGCGAGCGCCAGCACGTGCTCAGCTGGGAGCTCGACCTGCCGCGTCCGGTGCGGGCGCAACTCGATCCGTTCGGCAATATTCTGCATGTGCTGACCATGGATGAGCCTCACGAGGCGATCATCATCGGTGCCCGCGGCCAGGTCGATATCGATGAGTGGCGTGAGGCCGAACACGAAAGCCAGTCGGCACTGCCGTTTCTGCGATTCACCCGTTTGACTGAAGCTGATGCCGCCCTGCGAGCGTTCGCGGAGAAGGCGTGCAAGCAACGCCGCGACCGCACGGCGTTGATCGATCTGATGCATGGACTCAACCAGCATATGACCTACACGCCCGGTTCCACGGAAGTGGACACCAGCGCGGCCCAGGCCTTTGCCGGACGCTCCGGCGTCTGTCAGGACCATACCCATGCGTTTCTTGCCTGCACCCGCAGCCTGGGCATTCCTGCACGTTATGTGTCGGGCTATCTGTACAGCGAAAGCAGCGAACACCTGGCCAGCCACGCCTGGGCCGAAGCCTGGCTGGATGACGCCTGGTACAGCTTCGACGTGACCAACGAACTGGCCCGGCCGGAGCGTCACCTGAAACTGGCCGTGGGCCTGGATTACCTGGATGCCTGCCCGGTACGCGGGATGCGCCGGGGCGGCGGGTGTGAGCAGATGCACGCGAAGGTGCTGGTCTCACCGACGCCCGCGCCGGTGATTTCAGTGCAACAACAGTAGAATCGGGGATACCGCTTCGCGAGCAAGCCCGCTCCCACAGGGGGAACGCATTCCAATGTGGGAGCGGGCTTGCTCGCGAAGACGCCGGTCCATGCAGCACAAGACTCAGGGCTTGATTTTGCGCCCGACCATATGCTGCAAATACCCCACCAGCATCCCCAGATCCCCATCCGGCAACACCTCGGCCGAGAACCCGGGCATCTTCGCCTGCGGCCACTGACGCAAACTCTGTGGATCGCGAATGTAGCGTTTGAGGAAGTCCGCGCCGAAATATTCGGTCGGGCTGTATGGAATATTCAGGTCCGGCCCGAACTGCGCATCCCCGGCACCATTGAGTCGATGGCACGCCAGGCAGTTCTTCTGGAACAACACAAAACCCTTGTTCACCGGATCATCCGCCTTCAAGGACGGATCGGGCAGCAGGGCAGGAAAACGCTCGGCCACGGGCGCCAGGCGCTTGATGCTCGCCACCTGGAACGGCCATTGCTCCGGGCTGATGTTACCGGCCTGCGGATCGGTCCAGACCAGGTAGAACGGCCCGGCACCCGGCTTGCCTTCCGATAGCGCTGGCCACGGTTTGGCCGGGTCTTCAATTGCCAGCCAGGCCCGCGCCCCTTGGGTATTGAGCAGCGGCGCCGCGGCCATTTCGGCGGCAAAGCCATCCAGGGCCACGGCTTGCAGGTGGTCGTCAGGCCTGATGCCGGTCAGCAGGGCGGACAGAGGTACGGCGCGGTAGCTCATGTCCCGTTTGTAGGAAACGTCGTTGCTGATGTTGAGGGTTTGCACCTGAGGATGCTTGAGCAATTCCTCCGTCTGCCAGGTGCGACTGTTCGCGCCCAGATCCAGATTCAGCTGTGCGGCATAAAGGGGCGAGCCGAACAGCAGGGCCCCGAGCAGAATGAGCATTTTCAAAGTGATCGCGGTCCATGTCGTGGAAGTGCCATGAAGGTTGGCACAGCCACGCTGGCCCGGGAAGCGGGCCAGTCACATTTTGATAGTGGCAATTCAAAAACTGTGACGCCGTATCTTTCAGACGCGACTAGCCGATGACCTTGGTCAGGTTTGGCAGTATCAACAACAGCGTGGTGGCAAAAAGGATGAGCCCGGCTTGACGTACTTTCGATTGTTTGAACATGGCTTGACCGCCTTTATTGTTATTTCCTGATGCCTGCCTGCATATCTCCATGTTGGCAGCGCGTTGCACTTCCTGTAATGACGAGCGCCTCGGCAAAACCCGACGACAACTTCGTACAAGTTCACCTTAGAGCCCGCGCCGCGCTTGGTTTAGATCCATTTCGTATGGTGAAGTTACGATTAGCTTTAAAAAAGGTATGAGGCCTATTGCCAGCTTCTTTGCCGCCCGTTGGCTAGACAGCTTGGTATCCTGAATCGGTTAATCCGATCGTTGACGACCGTCCGTCTGAGCGTGTGCGTCAACATCTATGAGCGCTGCGGTCATTGAATCAAACGCGACTCGGGCCAAGAGTGAGCGCTCTGCATTTACTCTCCTGCACTGCGGTTCGAGGACGTCATGACCCAAGCATTGATTTTCGACGCATTACGCACGCCCCGTGGCAAAGGCAAGGCCGACGGCGCCTTGCACAGTGTCAAGCCGGTGAACCTGGTGGCCGGTTTGCTCACTGCGCTGCAGCAGCGCACGGCGCTGGACACCAGCCAGGTCGATGACGTGGTGCTCGGCTGCGTGACGCCGATTGGCGATCAAGGTTCTGACATCGCCAAAACCGCCGCCCAGGTGGCCGATTGGGATGTCAGTGTGGCGGGGGTACAAATCAACCGTTTCTGCGCTTCGGGGCTGGAGGCGGTCAACCTCGGCGCAATGAAAGTGCGTTCCGGCTTCGAGGATCTGGTGGTGGTCGGTGGTGTCGAGTCGATGTCACGGGTGCCGATGGGCAGCGATGGCGGCGCCTGGGCGCTGGACCCGGCGACCAACCTGCACAGCCATTTCACGCCGCAAGGGGTGGGTGCCGACCTGATCGCCACCCTTGAAGGTTTCAGCCGTCAGGACGTCGATGCCTATGCCCTGCATTCCCAGCAGAAGGCAGCGCGGGCGCGGGCCGACGGTTCGTTCAACAAGTCGCTGGTGCCGGTGCAGGACCAGAACGGCATCATCCTGCTCGATCATGATGAGTTCATCCGCGCCGAATCGACCCTGGAAGGCCTGGGCAAGCTCAAGCCGAGTTTCGAGATGATGGGGCAGATGGGGTTCGATGCCACCGCGCTGCGGGTCTACAGCCATGTCGAACGGATCAATCATGTTCACACCCCCGGCAACAGCTCCGGGATTGTCGATGGTGCGGCGCTGATGCTCATCGGCTCCGAAGCCAAGGGCCGGGAGCTGGGGCTGCAGCCCCGGGCGCGGATTGTCGCCACGGCGGTCACCAGTACCGACCCGACCATCATGCTCACCGGCCCCGCGCCGGCGACCCGCAAGGCGTTGGCCAAGGCCGGGCTGCGGGTCGAAGACATCGACCTGTTCGAGGTCAACGAGGCGTTCGCTTCGGTGGTGTTGAAATTCATCAAGGACATGGCGATCGACCCGGACAAGGTCAATGTCAACGGCGGTTCCATCGCCATGGGCCACCCGCTGGGCGCCACCGGTTGCGCCATTCTCGGCACGCTGCTGGATGAACTGGAAGCCCGGCGCCTGCGTTATGGCCTCGCGACCCTGTGTGTCGGCGGCGGCATGGGCATTGCCACCATCATCGAACGCCTCTGAGCCCGGACTTCAAGGAACCCCGTTATGAGCGAAGCCATTCGTTATGAAAAAGACCAGGACCGCATTGTCGTCCTGACCATCGACCTGCCGGACCAGAGCGCCAACACCATGAACGCGGTGTACCGCGAGGCCATGGCCGACTGCGTCGCGCGCCTGGTGGGCGACAAGGACAACATCGCCGGTGTGATCATCACGTCGGCCAAGAAAACCTTCTTTGCCGGTGGCGACCTCAATGAATTGATCAAGGTCGGCAAGCCCGAAGCCAAAGCCTTCTACGACATGGTGCTGACCCTCAAGGGGCAGTTGCGCACCCTGGAAACCCTGGGCAAGCCGGTGGTTGCGGCGATCAACGGCGCGGCACTCGGCGGCGGCTGGGAAATCTGCCTGGCCTGCCATCATCGGGTGGCGCTGGATAATCCTGCGGTGCAACTCGGCCTGCCGGAAGTCACCCTCGGCCTGTTGCCGGGCGGTGGTGGCGTAGTGCGCATGGTGCGTATGCTCGGGATCGAAAAAGCCCTGCCGTACCTGCTGGAAGGCAAGAAGGTGCGGCCGCAACAGGCATTGCAGGCAGGCCTGATCGACGCCTTGGCGACCGACCGCGAAGATCTGTTGGTCAAGGCGCGGGCGTGGATTCTCGCCAACCCGGTGGCGGTCCAACGCTGGGATGTGAAGGGCTATCAGATTCCTGGCGGCACACCGTCAAGCCCGAAAGTCGCCCAGATGCTGGCGATTGCTCCGTCTATCCTGCGCAGCAAAACCCAGGGCACGATGCCCGCGCCGGAGAAAATCCTCTGCGCAGCGGTCGAGGGCGCGCAGGTGGATTTCGACACCGCGCACCTGATCGAAACCCGCTACTTCACCGAGCTGACCACCGGCCAGGTCTCGAAAAACCTGATCGGTACATTCTGGTTCCAGCTCAATGAAATCAACGCCGGCGGCTCGCGGCCTCAAGGATTTGCGCCTTATGTCACCCGCAAGGTCGGCGTGCTCGGCGCCGGGATGATGGGCGCCGGTATTGCGTTTGTCAGCGCGTCGGCGGGTATCGATGTGGTACTCAAGGACATCAATCTCGCCGCAGCCGAGAAGGGCAAGGCGCATTCGGCAGCGCTGCTGGACAAGAAAGTCGGCCGCGGACAAATGAGCATCGAGCAGCGTGACGCGGTGCTGGCGCGTATTCAAGCCAGCGAAAACGATGCTGACCTGGCCGGTTGCGACCTGATCATCGAGGCGGTGTTCGAGGATCGTGACCTGAAGGCCAAAGTCTCGTTGGCCGCGCAGAAGGTCGTCGGCGCGGACGCGGTGATCGCGTCCAACACCTCGACCTTGCCGATCAGCGGCCTGGCGTGCGCCGTGCCCGATCAGAGCAAATTCATCGGCCTGCATTTTTTCAGCCCCGTGGAAAAAATGCCGCTGGTGGAAATCATCAAGGGTGCCAACACCAGCGACGAAACCCTGGCCCGCGGATTCGATTACGTCCTGCAAATCAGGAAAACCCCGATTGTGGTCAACGACAGCCGCGGTTTCTTCACGTCGCGGGTGTTCGGCACCTTCACCAACGAAGGCATTGCCATGCTGGGCGAAGGTGTGAACGCGGCGATGATCGAGACTGAAGCACGCAAGGCCGGCATGCCTGTAGGACCGCTGGCGATCTCTGATGAAGTTTCCCTCAGCCTGATGAACCATATCCGCCTGCAAACGGACAAGGACCTGCAAGCAGAAGGCAAGCCGCTGACAGAACATCCTGCGTTTGCCGTCATCGACTTGCTGCTCAATGAGTTCAAGCGTCCGGGCAAGGCTGCCGGTGGAGGTTTCTACGAGTATCCGGTGGGCGGCCAGAAATACCTGTGGCCGGAGTTGAAAAAACGCTTCGAGAAAGTCGATGGGCAGATTTCGCCAGTGGATGTGCGTGATCGCCTGCTGTTCGTGCAAGCCATCGAAACCGTGCGTTGTGTGGAGGAGGGTGTGTTGACCTCGACGGCGGACGCCAACGTCGGCTCGATCTTCGGCATCGGTTTCGCCGCCTGGACCGGCGGTGCACTGCAGTTCATCAACCAGTACGGCGTACAGGACTTTGTCGCCCGCGCCCAGTACCTGGCCAAGCAATATGGCGAACGGTTCGCGCCGCCTGCACTGCTCCTGGAAAAAGCGGCGAAAGGGGAGACCTTCTAAGGGCGCGATGACACATTTCGGGGCTTGCCTTGTTACCGTGTTTCGAGGCAGGCTCTGGGGTGTGCATTATTCCCATCACGTGTCAGGTATTTTTTATGTCGTTACGCATCTGCATTCTGGAAACCGACCACCTGCGTCCGGAATTGGTTGACCAATATCAGGGCTACGGGCAGATGTTCAAACACCTGTTTTCGCAGCAGCCGATTGCCGCCGAGTTCACCGTCTACAACGTGGTGCAGGGTGAGTACCCAAGCGACGACCTGACATTCGACGCTTACCTGGTGACGGGCAGCAAGGCCGATTCCTTCGGCACCGACCCGTGGATCGAAACCCTCAAGAAGTACCTGCTGACCCGCTACGAGCGTGGCGACAAGTTGCTCGGCGTCTGCTTCGGTCATCAGTTGCTGGCATTGCTGCTCGGTGGCAAGAGCGAACGTGCGACCCAGGGTTGGGGTGTCGGCACCCACAACTACAAACTGGCCGCCAAGGCCCCGTGGATGAGTCCTGTACGCGAGGAACTGACGCTGCTGATCAGCCACCAGGATCAGGTCACGTCGCTGCCGGAGAACGCCACAGTCATCGCCTCCAGCGATTTCTGCCCCTATGCTGCCTACCACATCAACGATCAGGTGCTGTGCTTCCAGGGGCATCCGGAATTCATCCACGACTACTCCCGCGCCTTGCTGGAGATTCGTCAGGATGCGCTGGGCCAGCAGATTTACTCCAAAGGCATTGCGAGCCTGGAGCAGGAGCACCACGGCACCACGGTTGCCGAATGGATGATGCGGTTTGTCGCGCACAAACCGGCAGCTGTTTAAAACCTGAATGCTTCGCGAGCAAGCCCGCTCCCACATTGAAATGCGATCAACATGTGGGAGCGGGCTTGCTCGCGAAGGTCGTGAACGATAGCGCGTTGAACCAGGGAGACAGCGGCGCCTCTGGCTTTTTCGCGAGCGAGCTCGCTCCTACAACCAGCCCGATTTCTTGAAACTCGTCCACAACCCCACGCAGCCCACCGTAATAAACCCCAGCACCCCGAAATAGCCGTAGTGCCAGCTCAACTCCGGCATGTTCTGGAAGTTCATCCCGTAAATCCCCGCCACCGCCGTCGGAAAGGCCAGAATCGCCGCCCAGGCCGCAAACTTGCGTTGCACCACGCTCTGGCGAGAGGCCTCCAGCAGCACCCCGACCTCAATCGTCTGGCTGGCAATATCCGCCAGGGTCGTGAGGTCTTCCATCTGCCGCGTTACATGGATCTGCACATCGCGAAAGTACGGACGCATGTTCTTGTCGATGAACGGGAAGCTCAGCTTTTGCAGTTCCTCGCCAATCTCCACCATCGGCGCCGCGTAACGACGCAGGCGCAAGACATCCCGGCGCAAGCCATGAAGTTTCTGAATGTCATGCTCATTCAGCGCACTGCAAAGTACGTTGTGTTCCAGCTCATCGATTTCAGCATGGATGGCTTCACCCATTGGCTGGTAGTTTTCGATGACGAAGTCGAGGATGGCGTAAAGTACGAAATCTTCTCCGTGCTCCAGCAGAATGGGACGTGCCTCACAGCGCTGTCGGACATAGGCGTAGGAAGCCGAATGGCCGTTGCGTGCGGTAATGATGTAACCCTTGCCCGCAAAGATATGTGTTTCGATGAACTCGAGTTTGCCTTCATTACGAATCGGCGAGTAGGTAACGATGAACAGCGCATCGCCGAAGGTTTCCAGCTTCGGCCGGCTGTGTTTTTCCAGGGCGTCTTCAATGGCCAGCTCGTGCAGGTTGAACTGGCGTTGCAGGTTGTAGAGCTCCTCGGCGTTCGGCTCCTCGAGGCCGATCCAGACAAAGTGCCCGGGCTTTGCCGCCCAGGCTGCGCCTTCGTCGAGGGTGATATTGGTGACTTTCTTACCGGCGCTATAAACCGCAGCAGCAACAACTCTACCCATGATGGTGCTTCACTTCTTCTTGGCAGCTTTCAATTGGCAACAAATGCAATGGCAGTGTCGATCAGCTTAGCCTCGCAAGGGTTTGAGAGTCAGTTAAATCTTCCGAGTTCGCCGGTAAAGTCTCGCAGGCAAAAGAAAACCCGCACCAGGCGGGTTTCTTGTTCAGGCGGCTTGCAGTTGCCGGTCCATCGACTCGATGCATTCACGCATCTGCTCGCGGCACTGGGCAATCAGCAGGGGCATGTCGTCCAGGCTCAATCCGGCGGTAGGAATCGCCGGCAACGAGCGAATCAGGATTTTCCCGCTGCGCCAGCGGTTCAATTGCATGTGTTTGACGTAACTGCTGACACACACCGGCACGATGGGTACCCCGGCGGCAATGGCCATCTGGAATGCGCCTTTCTTGAAGGGGAGCAACTCCTCACCCAGGTTGCGCGTGCCTTCCGGGAATACCCAGATCGAAGTGTCTTTGTTTTGCAGGGTGTGGGTGGTGGTCAACATCGACTTGCGCGCCTTTTGCGCATTGCCGCGGTCGATCAGCACATTGCCGGCCAGCCAGAACAACTGCCCGAACAGTGGCACCCATTTCAGGCTCTTTTTGCCGATGCACACGGTACGGCGGGGTACCACGTTGCCAAACACAAACAAGTCATAGTTGGACTGATGATTGGCGATGATCACGCAGCTGTCAGGTTTATCCATCAACGGCCCGACTTCGGCCTTCACCCGCAAACGCAAAATGCACATGGCCGGCCACGCATACAGGCGTGCGCACAGGCGGCTGTTGTCCGGGTTGAAAGGCCGGCACAGGCCGAGGATTACACCCAGCACGCCCGCCACGATAAAATGCAGACCCATCAATGACATACGGAACAAAAACAGCATTTACAGGCCCCACCGGGACAAAAGGTGGCGCAGTGTACGGATGTGCACTGTTTTCGGCAATTGCTGCCAGAGTAGTGAGAGATAGCCGATGTTTGTGTTGATGTTTCCGACCAATTGGTCAGATGCGGTCTAGAGCGGTCACAGAAGTTTTACCAGGACAGGTACGAAAAAGCCCGACACGACGGTCGGGCTCTTCGTTGCAGCAGATCCGGGCTTAACCCAAATGCTCCTGGTCCTGGATGATCGCGTTGTCCAGGGCCTCCAGCAGTGCTTTGCGCACTTTCAATTTGGTGTTCTTGTGCGCGGTCATGTTGATCTTCTTCAACTGACGAGCCGCCGCCAGTGCCGCGCCTTGCAGTTCTTCCGCCGACACCACGACATCCAGGAAGCCGGCAGCCACGGCGCCTTGTGGATTGAACATCTCACCGTTGACCACCGAGCGCTGAAGCGCCACTTTGTTCAGGCGGTCACGGGCAATCTCGATGCCCGCGTGGTGCATGGTCATGCCGATCTGCACTTCGTTCAGGCCAATGCTGAACGGACCGTCTACGCCGATGCGATAGTCGGCCGACAACAGCAGGAACGCACCCTTGGCCACCGCATGCCCCGGGCACGCCACGATCACCGGGAAGGGGTGCGACAGCAGGCGGCGGGCCAGGGTCGAGCCGGAGGTCACCAGTGCCACGGCTTCTCTAGGGCCGGCCGTCATCACCTTCAAGTCATAGCCGCCAGAGAGAATGCCCGGCTGGCCGGTAATGATCACCACCGCACGATCAGTCACTGCCCGATCCAGCGCAGCGTTGAACTCGGCAATCACATCCGGGGAGATGGCATTGACCTTGCCATTGCTCAAGGTCAGGGTCGCGATACCGTCTTCGAGATGGTATGAAATCAACTCACTCATGACGCTATTCCTTTCAATAAAGTTGGGCAGACGTTACCCACCGCCGCAGGCCAGGTAAAGCGCCGTGACTGACCCGCCAGTCACCCTTTGCCCGCTCGCCAGGCGCAGCCCGCCGCGCCTGCTGCGCATTCCCCTCTATATAGAGGAGGGCACGAAGCCGGAGATTGGCCGGTTTGCCATGGCCCGGAGGGAGCGCAAACGCTGAATCGCGTTAACCGCATGAAAATTCTGAAAAAAATGTTTGCCATCGGAAAAGCTTTCGACTACATTAGCGCGCCTCGACAGACAGAACATGTTTGAAGAGATACGGTGAAGTGTCCGAGTGGCTTAAGGAGCACGCCTGGAAAGTGTGTATACAGGAAACTGTATCGAGAGTTCGAATCTCTCCTTCACCGCCACATTTAGTAAACACAAACCCCTGATTTTCCTAGAGAGAGTCGGGGTTTTGTGATTTCTTGCGTCTGAAAAAAGGCGATATGGGAACAATAAGCAGCGTACCTCCTTACGCAACTCTCAGATTTTGCCTACAACTTCAGCGAGACCCACCGGATATTCTTGTAACCGGCCCAAACAAAATCTGAACCTCAGACACGAAAACGCCGCTTTCCTATTGCTGGGTAAGCGGCGTTTTCTTCGCACGTGTTGAAGGGGCGCTTCATGCATCAGCGATGTCATTCGCGGTTGCTAAATTCGACGCGGTATCATGATATAATACCATGAATAATAAACAGCTCAGTACGCTCAAAGCCGTGTTCTCAAGGCCTGCCCCAGCCACGCTGGAGTGGGCGCGTATCGAGTCCTTGCTCGGCGCAGCAGGCGCCAGAACCATTGAAGGCCATGGATCGCGAGTACGTTTTGAGCTCAATGGCGTGGTGGCCACCTTTCACCGTCCCCACCCCGACAAAGAAGCCAAGCCCTACCAGGTGCGAGACGCTCGGACTTTCCTTGAACAAGCAGGAGTTACGCGTGAACGTGATGAATTACAACGGCTATGCAGCCAGAATTGAGTACAGCGACGAAGATGGCCTGTTTGTCGGCCACATCGCAGGCATCAAGGATGTCGTTGGGTTTCACGGCGAGTCAGTCCAGGAACTCCGAGCGGCGTTCGAAGAGGCCGTCACTGACTATCTGGAAACGTGCGCCAAGCTCGGACGTGCACCGCAGAAGCCCTACTCGGGCAACCTGAGTCTGCGTCTGGCCCCCGCACTGCATGCGACGGTCGCGGTAAAAGCGCAGTTAGCTCACAAGAGTATCAATCAGTGGGTCGCCGACGTGCTTGATCGCGAAGCGCATGCCTAAGGTTGTGTTATTTGTTCACTGCGGTATCTGGTCAGGTGTGACTGCGGAATCGGACTGCTGCACTGGCATCAGTGCTTTTGCAGAGAAATGGCCAAGTTCACTGGCCTGCACCACATTCATTTTAAATCGTGGCAGAAAAAGCCACTACGTCAGCTCAAACCGCTCTTGCGCATAATCCTTACCTGCCAGGGTAAGTTCAAAAATGGTGGCGCCGAACGTACCCCGAGTCACTTTTTGATTCACAAGACGTTTAGCCTGGAGTTGCTTCAGACCCTCTTCAACTTCCAGCTTGCTGAGTGAGACCAGCTTGCAAATCGAGTCCAGGTTTGCAACTTTTCTGAAGTTTGCGTGATAGGCCAACACTTCCATCAGTAGCGTTTGGTTATCTGTCAGCTGTGGAAATTGTGGGTTGTTCTTTTTGTAAATTTTTCGCTCTATCTCATGTAGCTCACTGTAGGCTCCGTCGTTGCTGCGGTAGTAGTAAATCACTAAGGTCAGTGTGCTGACGAACGCCCCGATAATCATCAGCAGCGACCAGTTCGGCATTGGCGTTTCCAGTTGAAGCCAGCTCCATGTGCGTAGCAGCCAGCCCTTGATCTCTGCCAACAACGTCAGCTCGAAGTAAGTGTCGAGCAGCTTTGTGGCAATGATCAGGGCAATAAGGAAGCCTGCAGCCGAGTAGGCCATAGCCTTGCAAGTGAACGGGGAATGATTGCCTTCTGCCGCCATGCTGATGGTCTCCAGCGCAGGGAACCGATGTTTCAGCATAGCAGCAGGGCACTCTGGCATTGGCCACGCAAGCAGTGAACAAGGCGAGCCGGCTGTTAGACTGTGCGGATTCTTCGAATGGAATCGACATCATGCTCCCTCCTCGCGTCAGTTTTCGTGGTACCGCCAGGTTCATAGTGACTGTGTGGGTGGTCGCCCTGTCATCACTGGCCCTCGCTTCCGTTCCTGCAACCTTTCCCGACGCCGAAGCCAGCGACCCCGCCAGGCTGGGCTGGATGGTCGGGTCTCCACCTCCCGCTGATCGCACTGTGCGTTTTGAAGACGGCAGCTATTTCCGGTTTCCGGCAATGCGCTGGAGCGTCTCGAATTTCCGGCAACTGATGCCGACGATCAATGTTTCGCGTGGGCTTGGTTCGCCTGTTCCCTTGGTATCCACGTTGCGCGACGACATCGACACGATCAGTTTCGTCCCCCTTGGTGCCCAGTTGCCTATGACCTGGGAGCAATCCCTGGCGGCTACCTACACCGATGGCATTGTGGTGATGCACCGCGGGAAGGTTGTCTATGAGCGTTATTTCGGTGTGTTGAAGGCGGACGGTCAACACGCCGCGATGTCGGTGACCAAGTCTGTGGTCGGCACGCTGGGCGCCATGTTGGTGGCGCAAGGGCGTATCGATGCTGGCAAACGGGTTGACGAATATGTACCGGAGCTGAAGGACTCCGCGTTTGGTGGCGCCACGGTACGGCAGGTGCTCGACATGACGACGGGCCTCAAATACAGCGAGGACTACGCGGACCCGGATGCCGAGGTCTGGGCCCATGCCAGGGCAGGCAGCCCGGTGCCAAAACCCAAGGGTTATGACGGCCCTCGCAGTTACTACGAGTTTCTGCAGACGGTGCAACCACAAGGCGAGCACGGCAAGGCGTTTGCCTACAAAACCGTCAACACCGATGTGCTGGGCTGGGTCATTGCCCGTGCCACCGGACGCAATGTGGCGCAACTGCTGTCGGAGCAAATCTGGAGTCGATTGGGCGCCGAACAGGACGCCTATTTCACCGTGGACTCCATCGGCACGCCGTTCGCCGGTGGTGGCCTGAATACGGGGCTTCGGGATTTGGCGCGGTTTGGCGAGATGCTGCGTAACGGCGGTCGGTTCAATGGTCAGCAGATCGTGCCTGAGGCCGTGATTGCCGATATCCGTGCTGGTGCCGATAAACAGGCTTTCGCCAAGGCGGGGTACACATTGCTCAAAGACTGGAGTTACCGGTCGATGTGGTGGGTGACGGACAAGGAGGGCGGGGCGTTCATGGCGCGCGGGGTTCACGGGCAGCGTATCTATGTCGACCCGAAGGCCGAGATGGTCATCGTCCGTTACGCATCACACCCGGTGACCGGCAACTCGGCCAATGATCCCGTGACTTTGCCGGCGTTTGATGCGCTGGCTGAATATCTGAACAGGAATAAACAGCAATGATCACCACCACAACCCACTCCATTGAAGGCCGGCAAATTACCGCCTACCTGGACATCGTCAGCGCCGAGTCAGTGCAAGGGATCAACGTTGTTCGTGACGTATTTGCCGGGATGCGCGACATTTTCGGCGGGCGCTCCCAGACGCTGGAGCGAGCGTTGAAGGAAGCCCGCATTCAGGCCACTGATGAGATCAAGGAGCGGGCGCGGGCGCTTCAGGCGGACGCAGTGGTGGGGCTTGACTATGAGATCAGCATGCCGGCCGGCAAGGGCGGAATGGTCGTCGTGTTTGTGACCGGGACAGCGGTCAAGTTGCGATGAGGGATCGCAGCCATTCGTCGGTCACATGGAGATTCGAACGGACAGTCCATTAGTGACCGGCTAGTCTCAAAAGCCTTGGCGATCGATATTTTTCAGGCAAAGGGCTTGCCGGTGTCGATCCCGCTCTTTGAAAGGGGTGAAGAGATGGCTGATCCGTATATCGAGGACGATGGCGCAGAGTTTCCGATCAACAATTGCGTGCAGTGTGGCCAGACTCAGTATGTGGCCAGTTTCGGTGAGGACCAGACAGAGGTCGACAAGATCAAGACCAGGGCGTGCCGGGTCCTGAAGGGCAAGTTCCTGCCCAAGGTGACAGCACCGGTCAGGAAGTAGACGAACGCAGGCAGACCCCGTCATTGAACGGGGTTTTTCGTGTCGGAAAGGTTTTCATGACGAGTTTTTTAAAGTGGAGATCTTTCACAAACTTTTCACAACAGCTGCCGTAGTCTCGACTTATCCGTTAGAAAGCAACACCTGGCCCGTTTCCCCAGCGGGCTTTTTTTTGCCCGTCGTAAAACCTTTTCCAAAATAGCTGTCCAACCGTCGCCAATCGCGAAGTTGGACCGGCGTGCTGGACTCTATCCGCGCCAAAGCATTCAATCTCGCCCCCTTGTGTGTACCCCTATTTTTTGAGGTTTTTGTCATGCGTTTAACACTGCCTGCTCTGGTTCTGGGGCTTCTGGTTGCTCAAGGTGCAATGGCCGGTGACGGTACTGCCGCGTTGGGTGGTGGCTTGGGCGGCGCATTGGGTAACGTGGTCGGCCAGAAGATGGGCGGCAGCACTGGCGCAGTGATCGGTGCGGGCGTTGCTGGCGCGGCGGGCAGCGCAGTTGCCGCCAAAAAAGGTCATCGCACCAGCGCAGCCATCGGTGGCGGTGTCGGCGCAGCGGGTGGATCGGTGATCGGTAAAAGCCTGGGTGGCAAGTCCGGTGCCACCATCGGCGCAGGCCTGGGCGGTGCCTTGGGCGGCGGCGTAGGCAGCAACCTGGCCAACGGTCACAAGCGTCACTGATGCTGATCCAGATTTGAAATAGCCCGGCTTGATGCCGGGCTTTTTCATATATGAACGATTCCCGCCGTAGCGGCTCAAATCTTCCATACCCCTGAAGATGCGAGGCGTGCCATGAACTCCCAAACCGACGGCAAACAGAACGCAAGCCCGATGACTCGACGATTGATGTTGCCTGCGATTGTTTTTGGATTGCTGCTCTCCCAGGTGGCGCTGGCAGGCGGTAATGGAGATGCCGCGGTGGGCGGTGGTCTCGGAGGGGTGCTGGGTAACGTGGTTGGTGGCCAGGTGGGTGGCAGTACTGGCGCAGCGATTGGCGCGGGTGTCGGCGGAGCAGCCGGCAGTGCCGTTGCCGCGCCCAAGCGCAATCGCACCGAAGCGGCAGTAGGCGGCGGTTTGGGCGCGGCAGGCGGATCGGTGGTCGGCAACAGTCTTGGCGGTTCGACCGGATCGGCCATCGGTGCCGGCCTTGGCGGTGCAGCCGGCGGCGCGATCGGCAATGATCTGGGGGATGACAGTGGTCATTCCCATTCCGGTGGCAGCCATAAACACTCGAACAAGCACCACAAAAAGCATCACTGATTGAGTGAGGCATACCATGACTCTGGAATCCGAAGGCACGCAAGACAAAGACCCAAGTGGACAGCCATCCATCAACGATCCCGGCAATGAAGATCCGGGATCGCTGATGGATGATGCGACGGTGCCACTTAACGATGCTGATGATGCAGGCGATGTGGGAAATATCGAGTTTGATGATGAGGAAGAGGACGAAGACTGATTGAACCCTGTTGCCGAATCAACCGATCGTCTACCGGGTCGAACGCGTCCATCGCGCAGTCTTCGATATGTCATGACCTGCTCTTGAGGTCAGATGAGAGGTGCGATATGAACACTGATCCAAAGGCCTTCGACGTTGATGAAACTCCGGAATATCCGCTGCCGTCACCTACCGACTCCTTGAGCCGCGACCAACGACCGCCGGACGATGATGCCGGCGTGGAGCAAGTGCCGAGCGACGAGAGCGACGAGAATGTCGAGGCAGATCCGCACGATCAGCGCGATGCAGATACCGACGGCTCGGGAGAGCCGGCTACTTCGAAGCGGCGGCGAGGGCATCCGGGTCCTTAATGCTTGCTGAGCGAATCGAGCCGAGGGGGTCGCCCGATCCCAGCGGGTCCACCCACCCCGTCGGGTTGCGGGTGTACCGATACGGGTTCAACCCACCGCCCGACTTGCGCGGATCCGGTGTCAGAAAACGACCGAAGTCCGGATGGTAATAGCGATGCCGGTTGTAGTGCAGGCCACTCTCAGCGTCGAAGTATTGCCCCTGAAACCGTAAGGGTTGTTCGAGCCATTCGCGGCTCGATTTGCGGAGTTTGCCGTGGGCGGTGTATTTGGCCGACCAGACGATCGCACCGCCGTGGCCGGTCAGTTCCTGCGGGGTGCCGAGGTGGTCGAGTTGAAAGTAGTAGGCGCAGGCTTGTGCCCGGCCTTTGCCGTCGAGCAGCGCCAACGGGCGGAAGCTACCGGCTTCACTGCGTTCGTAGATGTAGCTTCGGTAGTGCCGGGGGCCGCTTTCTGCGATCAGCCGGTCGTCTTGCCAGAAGTATTGCGTGGTGTAGCCTTCAACCGTTTTCTGGATACGCCGGCCGAAAGCGTCGTAGCGATAGCTGACACCTTTGCCGTCCGGGGGGCTGACGCTGATCAGGCGGTGCTGGCTGTCGTAGGTGTATTCGGTGACCTGGGGCGGCAGGCCGCGGCGTTCGCGGATCAGATTGCCGAAGGCGTCGTAGTCGTAATAGCTGCCGTCATTGCCACTGCCACTGCGCTGCAGGCGGTTGCTCTGGAAAGCACACGGGCCGGGACGCTCGTGGATCAGCAGGTTACCGGCCGGGTCGTGGGTGAAGTGCTCTGCGCACTGGTCGCGGGCGTGATGTACGCCGGTCAGGCGGTCGAGTGCATCGTATTGATAGCGGCGTGAACCGTGGCGGCTGTCGGTAACCTTCAAGAGGTTGCCCTTGGCGCTGTAGGCATACTCACGGCGGTACAGCGGCCGTTGTTTTTGGCTGATGACATGGGCCTGCAAACGGCCTTGCTCGTCGTAGGCGTAATCGCTGAGCAGAAGGCCCTGTTGGCGCTGCTGTTCGCGCCCGCCGACAAAGCGATGGCGGGTCAGGGGTGTGCCGTTGAGGTCGATGGCCGTGAGGGCGCCTCCCTTGGCGTGGTGGTAGACGAGGATACAGGCGTCGGGCAGGTGCAGGCACTTGAGTCGACCGCAGACGTCGTAGTCGTAACGCAGGGTGCCCCAGCCCTGATACTCGGTGATCAGTCGGTCCTGAAGGTCGTATTCGAACTGCAACGGTGGGTCCCGGCCGTCATCGACGCTGACCAGTCGCCCGAGCGTGTCGTGGTGGTACTCGACCCTGACTCCGTCGGGCAAGGTTTGGACCCGTAACCGCCCGGCGCTGTCACGCTGATAGCCGGTAACCAGTTGCGAACCTTCGTCGCCAAACTCGGTTTTCTTCAGCAATTGGCCTTTGGGGTCGTAGCTGTAAGTGGTACGACGTCCATCGAAGGCGGTTTCCTGTCGGATCAATCCTCCCGGGGTGTAGTCCAGGCGGTAAGTGTCGCCCACCTCGTTTTCGATCTCGGTCAGCAACAATTGCGCATGGTCGTAGCGGTACTTCAGCGCGCTGCCGTCGGGGTTGATCCGACGGCTGATCAAATGCAGGTCGTCGGCGTATTCGTAACGGGTTACCCGTCCCAGTTCGTCAGTCTCGGCGGTGATCCGACCGTAGGCGTTGTAGCGCCAGGCACGGCAGGCGCCCGTGGGCAGCGTGGTCCGGCTCAGTCGACCCACGGCGTCCCACTCATAACGGGTGATAGCACCGTGTTCGTCCTGCCCGGTAATCCGCCGCCCCAACGCATCGTAGGAAAAAATGCGCTGAGAACCATCGGGCAAGGTTTCTTCCAGCAATTGCCCCAGGACGCTCCAGACAAACCGGTGAATGCTCTGGTCTGGAAAGCGGATCGTCAGCAAGCGCCCCAGCGAGTCGTAGGAATAGTGGGTGATCTGTCCGTCGGGATCGGTGACGGCAGTGATGTCTCCCTGGGCATTGCGCTGGTAGCTCCACGTCGACTGAGCGCGGGTGCGGGCGTGCAGGAAACCGTGGCGATATTTGTAGGACGTGGGCGCCTCATCCGGCGCAAGCAGCGCGCTCAGTCGACCGGCTTCGTCATAATGGTATTGGGTGACGGCGCCGAGGGCGTCCTGCTCGAAGATCAATCGGCCCAGATTGTCGTAGGCCTTGTGCTGTTCGCCGCCGTCCAGCCCGATGTGGCGCACCAGTCGCGCGTATGGGTCATGAACGTAAACCTCTTGGCTGCCGTCGGCGTTGTTCACCGTCACGGTGCCTTGATCGTCCCAGACGTAACGCGCCTCCATCTGCGCAAACGAGGCCCAATGATGGACGCAACGGGCGGTTTTGCCGGAGCGTTCCCACGCCCAGAAGAAACTTGCGCCGCCCGCCAGTTGCCGTTGCAGGATCACGTGCTGCTCGTCGTAGTCATAACGCTCGCTTTCACCCGCGGCGTTGGTCACCTCGACCAAACGCTGGCGGGCGTCGTAGCGGTAGCTGGCCAGTGTCTGTTCGGTGCACCAGGAGTACGCCTTGGGCCCGCAGCGCTGAAACACCTGATAGTCGACGGCCACCAGGTGCTTGAGGTCATAACGCAGCAGCAAGGCACGGTCAGCGCCGTTGTCCAGGCGCTGAATCCGCTCAAGGCCGTCCCGATGTACCGTCAGGCGGTTGTCGTAGGCGTCGCTGATCGCGATCAGTCGGCCATCGCGGAAATGAAAAAAACGCGCCGCGTCGCCAGCCTGGGCGAGGATCAGTTCGCCCGGTTCTTCGCCGAGGTAAATCGCCGCCCGCGACAGTCTGTTACGGATCAATGGGCGCGCCGTCGTCGGCCATGGAAATGGCGTGCGGCGGTTTTCGGCGTCGATCCACAGCACCTGCTCGCCGTGGAATTCCAGATGCTGGGACAGCGAGTGCCGCCACCCGAAACCGAGCCCGCTGTCGAGTTCGACGGTACGGGTGCGATAGAGGCGGGTGAAGTCGAACGGCAAGATCCCGTCGAGGGTGCCGTCCGTGAGGGCCAGCGATACTTCGCCGGTGACCATCGACACCGGGCCGTTGTGCGGGGTGGTGCGCTCGAGGGTATCGATACTGGCGGGGAACCTGTGCACCTGTCTCAGGGGGCCGCTGGCGGGACATGCCAATACCTTTTGGGGATCGAACATCTGCAGACTTTCGCTTGGCGGAATGTAGGACCTGAGACTCTGCGGAGGATCTTCCAGGAAAGAAGTCGGGAAAGTTGGCGTTTGATGTAGGGCGAATCGCTAAATCACGAGAGCCATTCGGCGTGGATCGGGATTTCAACGTTGCTCTGAGACGGCCACGCTCGTTATGCTGCTGAATCCTTTAATCCATTCGGGTGCGGGCCTCACCTGCGCCGCCCGGGATGCCTTGGAAAACGGATCAGATGCGATGAATGCACCGCTCAAAACATTCGGCCCGATCAAGGCCGTGATTTTCGATATGGACGGCTTGCTGCTGGATACAGAGGGCATCTACACCGAAGTCACGTCCATCATCGCCGCGCGTTATGGCCGAACGTTCGACTGGAGCATCAAGCAGAACATCATTGGCCGGGGCGCAGGGGATCTGGCGCGCTATGTGGTTGAAGCGCTCGACCTGCCGATTACCGCCGAAGAGTTTCTGGTGATCCGCGAGCCGCTGATGCGCGAGCGCTTTCCTACAGCACAGGCGATGCCTGGCGCACAGGAACTGGTGCGGCATCTGAAGGCCAACAACATTCCCATTGCCGTGGGTACCAGTTCATCGAGCCAGTCGTTTGGTCAGAAAACCACCCTGCACCGCGACTGGTTCACCTTGTTCGACTTCATCGTCACCGCCGATGACCCCGAGGTGGGGGCAGCCAAACCGGCGCCGGATATCTTTCTGACGGCGGCGCGGCGTCTGGGCGTCGCGCCCGAGGATTGCCTGGTGTTCGAGGATTCGCCCTTTGGTGTCACCGCGGCGAAAGCGGCGGGGATGACGGCGATCGCGATTCCGGATGCGGCAATGGCCGACGCCCGATACGCACACGCCGATGGCATTCTTCGTACGTTGAAGGCGTTCGAGCCGGACGCCTTTGGTTTGCCTGCGCTTGAGTGGGCCTGACAAAGGAAAGTGTGGGAGCGGGCTTGCTCGCGAAGGCGGTGTGTCAGGCAACATTGATGTCGTCTGATCCACCGCCTTCGCGAGCAAGCCCGCTCCCACATTTGCTTTGCGTTCAACGCATCAGGCGCCGAAGCCGCCGTCGATGGTCAGGCTGGCCCCGGTGATGTAGCTGGCTTGCGGGCTGACGAGGTAGGCGACGAAGCTGGCGATCTCTTCGGCCTTGCCGTAACGGCCCACGGCCATCAACGGGATCAGGCTTTCCGCAAAGTCACCCTCGGCCGGGTTCATGTCGGTGTCGACCGGACCCGGCTGCACGTTGTTGATGGTGATGCCTTGCGGGCCGAGGTCACGGGCCAGGCCTTTGGTCAGGCCGACCAGTGCCGACTTGCTCATGGCGTACGGGCCGCCACCGGCAAAGGGCATGCGGTCGGCGTTGGTGCTGCCGATGTTGATGATGCGACCGCCTTCGGTCATGTGTCTGGCGGCGGCCTGGGTGGCGATGAACACGCTGCGTACGTTGATGGCCAGGGTCTGGTCGAAGTCTTCGAGTTTAAAGTCGGCCAGTGGTGCGACGGCCAGCACGCCTGCATTGTTGACCAGGATATCCAGGCGACCGAAGGCTTCCACCGTGGCGGACACGGCGCCGCGGATCGCGTCGGCGTCGGCGCTGTCGGCCTTGATGGCCAGGGCCTTGCCGCCTTTGGCGGTGATGCTGTGTTGCAACTCTTCAGCTTTGGCTGTCGAGCTGACATAAGTGAAGGCAACGGTCGCGCCTTCAGCGGCCAGGCGCTTGACGATGGCTGCACCGATACCGCGGGAACCACCTTGAATCAATGCCACTTTGCCGCTGAGGTTCTGAGTAGTCATGTCGATCTCCAAGTCCCGAGGCGAGATGTCCCGGTTGATGGAGGCTAGTATCGATTCAGGATTACGAGCTGTGTAGGCCATAATTGCGATAGTCTGTGTAAACCAAAAGTTTATAGTGGCGTCTATGGAAACCTTCAGCAGTATCGAATGCTTTGTGCGCAGCGCCGAGGTCGGCAGCTTCGCCGAAGCGGCGCGACGCTTGAGCCTGACACCGGCGGCGGTGGGCAAGAGCGTTGCCAAGCTTGAGGCGCGCCTGGGCGTCAGGTTGTTTCAGCGCAGCACGCGCAGCCTGACGCTGACCGAGGCCGGCCAGTTGTTTCTCGGCGAAGTCAGCACCAGCCTGCACACCATCCAGAATGCCGTGGCCAACCTCGCCAGCGCCGGTGGGCAGCCAGCGGGTACATTGAAAGTCAGCATGGGGACGGTATTCGGTTGCCTGTACATCGTGCCGATGCTCGGCGAGTTTCTGCGGCGATTCCCGGCGATCAACCCGGACTGGCACTTCGACAACCGCCAGGTCGATCTGATCGGGCAGGGGTTCGACGCGGCAATCGGCGGCGGCTTCGAATTACCCCAGGGCGTAGTCGCGCGCAAGCTGAGTCCGGCGCATCGGGTATTGGTGGCTTCGCCGGATTACCTGGCGGTACATGCGTCAATCACCGAGCCGGACGACCTCAAGCACCACGACGGAATTCTGATCCGCTCGCCGCAAACCGGTCGCGTGCGCTCCTGGCAGTTGACCCACCGCAATCAGCAACACAGCCCGTTGACGCTCAAGGCGCGGATGACCATGAGCGACTCCGAGGCCGCCTGCGTCGCCGCCGCACAAGGTCTGGGCATTGCGCTGGTGAGTATGCCGTTCGCCTCGGGTTACCTGGAGGCGGGCAGGTTGCAGCGGGTGTTGCCGGACTGGTACATCGACGACGGCTACACCTCTATCTATTACGCCGAACACAAACTGCTGCCTGGCAAGACCCGGGCGTTTGTCGATTTCGTCATCGAGCAGTTTGCCGAGCGGGGGTTGGGGCAGAGGTTTAGTGCTCTTTGAGTCAGGCTCAGGACCGAGTTGCCCCCTTCGCGAGCAAGCCCGCTCCCACAAGGGGATTGTGAACGGCGCATATCCAGTGTGGGAGCGGGCTTGCTCGCGAAGGGGGCGCCGCGGTCTACCGGGCAAACCGCCCGGGCCAGCCGATGATGTTTTTCGGCCGCGGCGTCGCATAGGTCCGCACCTTCGAGGTCGACAGTCCCAACCGCACCAGCGATTCGGCAATGGTCACCGCCGCCGTCACCCCATCCACCACCGGTACCCCGGTACGCCGGCGAATCTGCTCGTCCAGCCCGGCCATGCCGCCGCAACCGAGGCAAATCACTTCGGCCTTGTCCTGGGTCACCGCCAGTTCGGCCTGGTGCACGATGGCTTCCAGTGCGCGTTGCGGTTGGTGTTCCAGCTCCAGCACCGCCAGGCCACTGGCCCGTACCGAGGCGCAACGGTCCCACAGGCCCGAGAGCTTGAGGCGGTCTTCGATCAGGGGCACGGTGCGGTCGAGGGTGGTGACCACGGAATAGGCGTGACCGAGAAACATCGCCGTGCTGGCGGCGGCATCGGTGATGTCCACCACCGGCACGTTGAGCAGTTCCTGCAAGCCTTCGCGGCCGTGCTCGCCGTAGCCGGCCTGGATCACCGCGTCGAACGGCTGGTCGTAGGACATCACCCGGTCCATGACCGCGATGGCCGCCAGGTAACTTTCGAAATTGCCCTCGATGGAGTCGGCGCCGAAGTGCGGGGTGAGGCCGACGATTTCCGTGCCGGGTGAGGCCACGGCCTGCGCCGAGCGGGCGATGGCCTGGGTGATGGATTCGGTGGTGTTGACGTTGACCACGAGAATACGCATGGGGAGTCCTTATTGCGGATGGTTCTGCGGCCCGACATTGCCGGGCCGCCATGGAGTTAATGGCTGACGTTTTCGACCGCGATGGCTTCACCGCTGACGTCGGCGTAGTGCGGCTGGCGCTTGGCGATGATCAGGTAGAGCATTCCGGCGATGCCGGCACCAATCAGCCAGGAGAACGGCGACACGCTGTGGAAACCCGGCACCAGGGCCAGGACGATGGCGATCAACGCGGCGGGAATGAACGCCGCCACGGCGCGCAAATTAACCCCGCGGCTGTAGTAATAAGGGCCGTTGGGGTCTTCGCTGTACAACTGCGGCACGTTGACCTGGCCTTTTCGAATCAGCCAGTAGTCGACCATGATCACGCCGTACAACGGGCCGAGCAGGGCACCGAGGCCGGACAGGAAGTACACGATCACCAGTGGGCTGTTGTAGAGGTTCCACGGCAGGATCAGCACGGCAATGGTCGCGCTGATCAGTCCGGCGCGACGGAACGTCAGGTACTTCGGCGCCAGGTTACTGAGGACGAACGCCGGGGCGACGAAGTTGGCCATGATGTTCACCGCCACGGTGACGATCAGGAACGCCAGGCAACCAAGCACCAGGAAGAAGGTGTTGGGGATCGAGGCGATGATTTCGGTCGGGCTTTCGATGATCCGGCCGTTGATCTGGAACTGCGCGCCGCACAGCAGGACAGTGATGCTGGCGAACACCAGGATATTCACCGGCAAGCCCCAGAAATTTCCGACCTTGATGGTCTTGCGGCACGGTGAAGAGCGGGCGAAGTCGCAGAAATTGAGGATCAGTGTGCCGTAGATCGCCAGCCACAGTGCGCCACCGGCAAAGATGTTGCGCCACATCTCGCCACCGGTCAGCGGCTCACGGATCGACCAGGCAATGGTCGCGTTGGCCTGGAAGTACATCCACGCGGCGAGGGCGGCGACGGTCAGCAGAATCACCGGGCCGGCAAACGCCTCGTAGCGCCGCACCATCTCCATGCCATAGGCAAGAATCGCCAGTTGCACGAACCAGATCGCGACGAAACACACCCAGCCCAGGGTCGACAGGCCGAGGATCGAATTGTGGTCGTAGTCGGCGAACCCGGGATGGATCGCCGTCAACAGCACACGAAAGACGACGGACGCGAGGTACGTCTGAATACCGAACCAGGCGATGGCGATCACTGCGCGGATCAACGCAGGAATCTGCGCCCCATGAATACCGAAACTGATCCGGCTGATGACCGGAAACGGCACCCCGGTTTTCTGGCCCATGTAGCCGGACAGGTTCATGAGGAAGTAAACCAGCGCCGCACCAATCCCCAGGGACAACAGGATCTGCCAGCCGCCCAGGCCCAGGGCATACAGGCCGATGGCAAAGGAGTAGTTGGCAATGTTGTGAACGTCGTTGGTCCACAAGGCAAAGATGCTGTAGCGGCCCCAGCGTCGGCCTTCGGCCTTGGTCGGTGCCAGGTCCTTGTTGTGCAGTCGAGGACTGAGCACCACGGGGGAGTCATGCGCCTGATTGTCGGCGGTGTGGGTGGAATGGGGGGAGGGTAGATCCAGAGCGATATTGTTATTGGAGAGACTGGTACGCATTCCGGCAGGCTCCTGATGCTCGACGCCGCGATGACTGTGCATGAGCCTTGGCTCGACAAATCTTCGTCGCGGGTGGCGAATATCATTGGTTACGGGGCATCTGCAGCCTGTACGGGATAGGGCGCTTCAGGCTTGCGGATCTAAGGTGTGTGTATGTTTTGAGATTATTGTATACAAAACATGTATGCACTTAAGCCAGATCCATGCCAGTCGAGCGTTCTATGAACGGCGCTGTTCATTTCGTTTTGTTATGGCTTTTCGCCAAGTTATTGAAAAATTGACAATATAAATTGACCGATTGAACAGGTATTTATTT